>CAWHKC010000003.1:0-670156 GCA_963829835.1 uncultured Pseudomonadota bacterium | reverse complement strand
AGTAAGTTTATAATTTTGCTCTAGTCTCTGGGCGAGGAGCTTCATTACCTTTTCTATATTCCAACGCTTCTGTTCTTGCCGCTTTTACTATAGTATCTATCGAATTTTTTACCTCAACGCGATGAGGTTCTAACCTATCCATCTTCTCACTTTGCGCCTTTTTTATTTCTGTTAGTGGTTTAATCTTTTTTGTTGCTTCTGTTATTTGCGCTTTTAATTCTTCTATGTTTGTTTTGATCTGTTTTTTATGTAGTTCATCAGTGGGCTTTACACTCTTCAACTCTGTAATTTTCTCCGTGCAAGACTTAATTATTGCTTCTTCAGCTTTAATTTTGTCACTAGTTACACCTCTATTTTTAAATGCTAAGTTCCAATCTTGATTGCATTGAGCATCATCATTTTTTCTTCGTTGTGCTGCTTCAAAAATAGTAAAAGCGCCTTCTGAGACAATAAACCTTTTAAGTATTTCACCTCCACCTGGGGTATGAGATTCATACTTATCAATAATTTCTTTAATTCTGGGATCATTCATCAAAACAGGTCCAACCTTCGCCATAAATGCACTAAAACTTTCTCCTTTATTCGACATAGCATCAACAATAGCCACTTTTTTTTCATCCATTGTTATCGGAAGGGGAGTAACTTCTAATTTTTTTTTATCAACAGTTGCACGAAAAAATAATCGACCATCATAAATCTTATCATCTGCTTTACAAACACCATCAAAACTTGTATCCCCCCAGCTTGGAACAGATCATTCAAATGTTTTGCCATATTATCGACTATTTGTTTACTAACAATATCCTCTACAAAGATTACTCCATGCGTAGACATATCATTCTCCTTCAAAAGAGAGGGTTTAATGATATGACAGTAATTTAAAAAATTAGTTCAATTAAATAGTTTAATTGTAAGAGCAATTTTCAAATGTCCGCTTTGAGCAATTTAGAAATGTCCGCTGTGTAAATCTTCAGCCATACTTGATGTATGTGCAAACTTCCCAAGGAGAGGGCTATGCAGGGGACATTTACCATGAGCGAAAAAGAAGTTTACACGTTGAAAATACTAGAAAAGATCATCGATAAGCGGCTCTCTTTGACGCTTGGAGCTAGCTACTTAGACCTCACCCCTAGGCACTTAAGAAGACTGAAGAAGGCCTATTTGGATGGTGGTGCGCCCGCACTAATATCCAAAAAGAGAGGTAAATCAAACCATCGACATAGCGACAAACTTAAAGATCGTGTGTTGTCACTTATTCGTGAGCACTACGAGGATTATGGCCCAACACTAGCCTCTGAAAAGCTTACTGAGCATTATCAAATTCATATCTCTAAAGAAACTATTAGGCAATGGATGCATGAAGCAAACATCCGTCAAGTAAAAGCTGCTAAAGAGTTAACGTTACATCAACCTAGACATAAGCGTTCTACTATGGGCGAGCTGGTACAAATGGATGGTTCTGTTCATGATTGGTTTGAAGGGCGTGGACCTAAATGTACATTGTTGGTCCTAATTGATGATGCAACAAGCTGTTTTCTTCAATTACGATTTGTTAAAGCAGAAACCACTTTTGAT
Source organism: uncultured Pseudomonadota bacterium (assembly GCA_963829835.1). GTDB lineage: Bacteria > Pseudomonadota > Gammaproteobacteria > Berkiellales > Berkiellaceae > Berkiella. The sequence goes on along the minus strand of CAWHKC010000003.1, from coordinate 668,581 downwards.
TACTTTGACACAGTCAAAAATTATCTTGTTGAACATGGAAAACCTAGTGCCTTTTATGTTGATAAACATAATGTATTTAAAGTAAATCATCCTGAAGCTAAATTAGGTGATGGTTTTACGCAATTTGGACGAGCATTAGAGAGTCTAGATATCACAATAATAAACGCCAATAGCCCACAAGCAAAAGGCCGTGTTGAACGTGCAAATCGTACTTTACAAGATAGACTGATTAAAGACCTCAGATATCATAATATTTCAACTATGGAACAAGGAAATGAATTTCTACGCACTTATCTTGTGGCTCATAACAAACGCTTTGGTAAAGTGCCAAAATTAGAAGGAAACGCTCATGTACCACTAACAGACAAAGAGAAACTATCACTTGATAGAACATTTACCATTCAATCGATTAGGAAAATATCAAAGCAACTCACCATCAGTTTTAAAAAATCTTTATTTATGATTAAGAATCAACGACATCCACGTAGTATGATCGGTAAATCAATCACTGTTAGTGAATCATCTAATGGCGAAATCAAACTTTACTATGGTAATAATACTTTAGAATACGAAACAATCAGAAAATATGATTTCCAAGAGCGGGTCATGGGAATAAGACAAATGCATGAATTTTTAAACCAAAGAATGACTAATCAACCCATCTCTAGGAACAATGCCCCACTTAGAAGGGTCAATGATAATATAACCAGCGGACATTTTTAACTTGCTGGGGGCTAGGACATTTCTAAATTGCCCTAACAATTAAATAGTTTAATAAAAACAATAAAATAGTAATAAAGACAACAAGTGATGGCTATCTGTGTGTGTGCACTAAAAATCCCTTCAAGCCAATAAAGAAGTCCCTATTAATCTACCTATCAGGTAAGTAATCCCAGCCGCACTCAAACCAAAAATAATCTGCCTTATCCCTGCATAAAAGGCATTTTTACCTGTAAATAATGTGATAGAGGCTCCAATAACAAACAATCCCAAAGTGCTGGCTATAAGGCTCACAGGCGTTGCCCAGACCCCTTGAATAAAAAAGAAGGGAAAGACAGGAATAATGGCGCCAAAGGCAAAAAGAAAGAATGAGGTGAAGGCTGCTTTCCATGCAGATCCCCCTAATGAGTCTTTATCAATCCCTAGTTCTTCTCTCACCAACGTATCCAGCGCTGTATCTTTATTTGATAGCATTTGTTCGGCTAGTTTTTTAGCAGCTTCTTCTGGCATTCCCTTGGCTTGATAAAGAATGGCAAGTTCATTCATTTCTTCTTCAGGTGAATTTTCCAGTTCTTCTTCTTCAATTTCTATTTGTCGTTGATAAAGCTCCCTTGCGCTTTGCACGGAAAGCCACTCTCCCAAAGCCATCGAAATGGAACCTGCCAACAAACCTGCAATGCCTGCAACGATTATCGCGCTATGGCCACTAGCGGCGCCTGCAACCCCCATGACTAAGCTCATATTAGAAACTAAGCCATCATTAGAACCAAGCACTGCAGCTCGAAGCTCATTACCACCAACGTTTTTATGCTTGCCTTCAAATTTAGATAAGACTGCCCCTTCCACATTAAGATTGGAATGTTGTGTTAAATTTTGAATAATATTTAAATGCACATTTTCAAGGCCAGTTATTGTCTCACCCGCTGCTTGCTTTTTCTCAATAGCTGATTTTGACATTTGGTATTCAATTGCAGTGAGATGCGACAAAATAAAATCAAATCCGAAATAATGCGCTAATTTTACTTGTAACCGTGCTCTGAAGCTTGGCGGCGGCATCGTCGCATTGGGATCCTTAGCCAGTAACTTTCCTAAAACTTTTTGAGCGTGACGCCCCTCTATTTCTGACATTTTATGAAATATTTTACAGACAGATTCGTTTTTGTAATTTTCAGATAATTTTTTATACAAAAATGCTGTGTCAACTTCAACTTGTAGCTGCTGTTTTAATTTTTTAGGCATATAGTTTCCACTTAGCTTATTTAATAATCTCTGCACCACAAAATAGCTTGCCAACGAAACGGCCATATCCAACGTAGCGAATAAGAATGGATATTCGAATGTTCAAATATATTTATCAAATCCCTTTTACGAAATGCACGCAAAACAGATAAAGGACCATCATATTTAGTCACAGAACAAAATTTAAATATCCTCGTAATCAGTATGATGCCAATATAAGCAAGCCAATGGCGATGTAAATCGCTAATGATAATGGCAATGCGTGTTTTTCTTTTCAAATCGTTGAGAAAAGGTATCATTGTTTGATTATCGAGGTGATGGCACACATGATTTAATATCACAATATCATAACAAGGTATCGTTTCCTCGCGAAGAATATCTTGAAGTTCATATTTGATGCCAGGATGATGCTTTGATTCCGAAATGGCATGATTTAGAACAAACTCATTCCCGTCTAAACCAACAAGATAGCAACTTATTTGATTTTTGCTTGCCCACTTATTTATCTGTCGTAGTCCATCACCACTGCCACACCCAAAATCAGCAATCTCTATTGTTTTTTTAAAAAAAAATGTCCGATGTCTTTTATAGATTTTATGGATACCTTTAATCAAAGAACGATTAAATCCTAACCATCTATTCAGACATTCCATCTCTTTTAGATTTTCCAATAATAGCGGATCTGAAAATGCCAAGTCATCAATAATTTCTTTTTTTATCGAGCGTTGATTAAGCATAGTGTATTGTCAACACCATCGATTCTAAGGTCAATCCAGGCCCAAATGCACAACTAAAGGCTGTTTTACCATGATCACTCTTTGTTATTTTCTCCCAAAGCTTCTTAAGAACAAATATAATTGTTGCTGATGACATATTGCCAAACTGACGCAACACATCATAAGAAAATTGGTTATCCTCTTCAGTGATATTTAAAGCATTTTCGCAAACTTCAAGAATTTTTTTGCTCCCAGGGTGGATAGCATAATAATCGATGTTCTCTAAAGTAAGTGATTTTCTTTGGAGCAGTTTTTCAGCAAAACTAGCAATCCCACTTTCAATTAATTGTGGCACATAAGAGCTTAGTTTAATATCAAAACCAAAATCACCAATATCCCATGTCATCTCTTGATTCCCCTCGGGGAGCAGATCACAGTAAAAATCACTTAAAATAAAGGCTTGGGTTGATGTCGACATTCCTTCAACAATAAAGGCACCTGCGCCATCTGAAAAAATGGCACTTGATATTAAATTATCGATTGTTGCACTTTTTTGAAAATGAATAGTGCATAATTCCACGCTCACGACTAATACTTTAGCGGTGGGATCCGCTTTGCAGAGCGCATAAGCCGCTTTAAGACCATTAAAAGCACCATAACAGCCCATGAAGTTAATCGTGGTTCGTGCAATTGTCGAAGGCATAGCGAGTGCTTGCACAATTTCTATATCAAGACCCGGTGCAGACATCCCAGTACAACTAACAGTAATAATGTGAGTTATATCATTTTTTGTTAAATCTGGTTGGGATAAGAAACAATCTTCTATAGCAGACAAAGCCAGAGACAGTGCATTTTCTTTATAGATCTTCATTCGATATTGCGTACTGGGAAAATCTAACTCTTGATTGTTTGGGAAAAATTTAAGGGGTTCTGATGTTTTGACAAAGTCTTCCAGGACGCTATGACGATATTCGATCCCTGCTTCGCGATAAATCATTCTTAAAAGACGATTTTGAACTTTGTTCAAAGGTAAAACGCTTGCCATAAAATCAATCACTTTAGATTGTGATTGTTTAAAATGCGGTGTTGCATTCCCAATGCCGGTTATGGCTACCGTCATTCTTTATTCCTTTAAAAGGGACATCCATTAAAGTCTCATTTTCACTGAATTTGGGGAAATATGAAATGATTAATAATCAAGATAGGTAGATTAATTAGAATGAGAACCCCAAACGAAGCAGACGTTCGTTTGGGGCATGAGCTTAAGCTTTAGGTGCTTTTTTAGAAGTCTGTTGTGGGAGACTTGCGTATTTTTGGTTATAGAGAGAGGTTAAATGTGAACGACGTTGTTCAATTAACTTCAACGCTTCGCCAGCATCATAATAGGTGTATGCTAAGCCTGGTAACCAAAACAAAAAGGCAGCCGTGTTTGTACCATTAACACCCTTTTTGCTATTCACTTCTCTTTCAGCTTGGTCGAGTTTAGCTAATTCTGCTTGGAGCTGTTGCGCTGTGTACTGGTTATCACCCATTTGAACAACTTGTGTTTTTGGGGAAGTAGAACAAGCGCTGATTAATGAAATACCCAAAGCGATTAAAATCAATCTAACTGACATCATTATAGTTATCCTGTTTGCTAAAAAAACGGTATTTTATAGCAAAGCCAGATAAGGTCAATAAAATTTACTGAATCTATCATCAAAAATAACGATATTTGAAAAATATTCTGAAATTTACTGAAGGGCCGGCACCTGCCTACGCTAAGAAGCTTCGGCAAGGCAGGCGGTGACAACCAAAAAATGTTATTTTAGTCGCATAATAAAAGGATTGGGGGTTTCAGTTTGTGTTGAAATCCAAACACTCTTTTCTTGTAAATATTCATAAATGGCGTTTTGCCCACTTTCTCGCCCCAGCCCTGATTGTTTATAACCACCAAATGGCGAAATGTAACTTATCATTCTATAAGTATTAACCCAAACTGTTCCTGCTTGAATTTGTTTTGAAACATCTAACACGCGCTTGATATCTGTTGACCATACACCTGCGGCTAATCCATAAGGAATGTCATTGGCCAACTGAACAGCATGGTTTTGATCTTTGAATGGAATCACCGAAAGAACTGGTCCAAAAATTTCTTCCTGCGCAATACGCATATCGTTGTTAACTTGAGTATAAATGCTAGGCTCAACGAACCATCCCTCACCCACCTTTTTGGGATCAGCTCTTTTTCCGCCTAGTACGCAATGCGCACCTTCTTGTTTGGCAATCTCCAAATAGCTCAGTACTTTCTCAAATTGCGGCTGCGTACTCACAGGTCCTACTTGAGTTTGCGTTGAAAGAGGATTTCCCATTTTAGCGGTTTTAGCTAAAGTGGTTATTTTATCCACAAATTGATCATGAATTGTTTCCTGCACTAACAGACGCGATCCGGCGATACACGTTTGCCCTGTTGCTGCAAAAATGCCGGAGATCACACCTTTTACCGCATTATCTATATTAGCATCGTCAAAAACGATATTAGGAGATTTACCACCTAATTCTAAACTAACCTTTTTTAAACCTTTTGCCGCATTTTCATAAACCCTTCTGCCAGTTGCAGAACCACCAGTAAATGAAATTTTAGCAACATCCGGATGAAGCACAAGTTCATCCCCTATTTCATTTCCAAAGCCTGAAATCACATTAACAACCCCATCCGGAAATCCAGCTTCTTTGACGAGCTTAGCAAATTCAAATGCAGATGCTGAAGTATATTCTGAAGGTTTTAAAACAATGGTATTACCCGCAGCCAGTGCGGGTGCCAATTTCCAAGCAGTGATTAATAATGGGGAATTCCAAGGCACAATAGCAACAACAACCCCTAAAGGTTCGTATCGTGTAAAATTAAAAACATCAGGTTTATCAATTGGAAGAACAGCCCCTTCAATTTTATCAGCCAAGCCACCAAAATAATAATACCATTGTGGGATATAATGCAGCTGAGCAGACATTTCAGATATCAATTTTCCATTATCCATTACTTCAAATTCAGCAAGCTTATCCGCGTTTAGCGCAATTAAATCGCCTAATTTGCGCAGCAAGTGGCCACGTTGGGTTGGAGTCAATGTGCTCCATTCCCCTTTGATGAAAGCATTGCGAGCACACGCGACTGCCCTATCAACATCTTCTTTATTACCTCGTGGGATTAAACACCATGGCTTGGCAGTATAAGGATTAAATGACTCATACCACGTATTACTTGCCGGATCACACCACTGGTTATTAATAAAATGTTGGTATTTTGGTAAAGTCATGGAATGCCTATATAAATTAATTGGTATTTATCTGGATAGCTATAGTTTGGATACTATCTATTAGCTGTTACAACTCAAAAAAATACATAAAAACTAGTACACTAATGTACAATCATGATAAGTTTTTTTAGAAACAGTTTCAAAAATACCTAGAGGGAATAACTTTGAACCAATTCACTCGATTGGCGTTGAGCATTCTTCTTTCGATGTGTCTCAGTAGCGCCTTTGCCAATAATACGCTTGATGCTAAAAACATAGAGTGGGAATACGTTCAAAAAGCTAAAATTATTAAATATCTTTTAGGCGCTGTGAGTTGGCCAACAAGTACAAAAGATGATCCTATTAATGTTTGTGTACTAGGTAAGATAGATAGTTTGAAAGCGATAACAGCACTTAATGGTGAAATGGTCAAAGATCGTAAAATCGCTGTTAGTGCAGTTCCCAACATTAAAAAAGCACAACAAAATTGCCAATTAATTTTTATTTCCAATTCAGAAAATGCAAATCTTAAAAAAATTGTTTCAACATTTGAAGGCAAACCCGTTTTGTTGTTGGGTGATATGGATCACTTTGCTCAAAATGGCGGCTCTATGAACTTTATTGTTATCAAAGGGATCGTTGCTCTCACCGTGAATGTTGAGGCACTGAAAAAGTCGAATTTGTCATATAATGTGGGTGAGTTTAGTCAACTTACGATCGTTCCACCACCGGAAGATCTGAAGTAACGCACGCATTTCTGGATGCCGCGGCACGTACGCGGTATGCCCGACAAGCCGCAAAACGTTGGCTATGAGAAGTTTTTAACCGTATAACTGGTCCTTTTATCCGTTAGTCATTCAGCTAGTTTATTATCTTGCTCCATTCACTATAATATAACATCCTTAAGTATGAATGTAGATTCACTCTACGCATTTCGGAGCAGATATGCCCTTTAAACAAAAAGTTGCCAGAACAGAATGGATAAGTGCCTTGACCACATTTGCACTTGATAGCAATTTAAAGAAAATTAAAAAAGACTATAAGAATTTTAATCACTCATTTATTAGAGTAAACGGTATAATTTATGCTGCCGATACAGGAAATTGGTTAGGTGAAGGTGCACAAGGTTTTGTTAAATTAGCGGAAGATGTCGAAGGGAAAAATTACGCATTAAAAGTAGAACCTGATGCCATTAACAAATACGATCATGAAGAATTTAAAATAACGACAAAAATAAATTTTATGCATGGCATGATGGAACGTTCCCTTGGTAAGGTAAAACTATTTTCTAAAAAAAGTGAACATAACAGTAAAACCCTAACCGATCATAAAAAATACAAAATATATGATCTTCTTGAAGGTAATGATCTCTTTGATATTATTTATAAGAAAACTATTAATACATTAGGTCATGAAGAATACACCTGGGCTAATAAATTAACCGATATTCAAAAATACATCATTGCTATAAAAATTTGCCAAGCTACGCTAGAAATACATCGAAATAATATCATTCATGCCGATATCAAACCTAGCAATATCAAGGTTCGCATGATAAATAATCAAATTGTTGTTAAATTCATGGATTATGGTCTTGCCATGGAATTACAACCTGGGCAAACTTGTATTACTCCCAATATGATTTTTGGGACTAAAGATTATGAATCACCAGAAATTACAAGCGCTGATCCAACCTATTCCTTTGCTTCAGATATTTGGGCTATAGGAATAATATTTAGAGATGAGCTTAAATTACCATTGGCAGTGCACGCCAGCATGCTTTCTAAAGCCCCTGAAGGTCGTCCAAGTTTAGAGAAAACTATTCAAACCCTTGTTGGCTTATTAGAAAAATGTCCTAATCTCGATGAAGATGCCAAAAAAGTAATAGTTGAAACAAAAGCACAACCCATCAAACTGGTAACAAAAGTTCAAGCGGAACAACCCGTTGCTACGGATGATAAAAAAGAAAAAACGCAAGTCAAACGAGAACCGATCAATCCACAGATACTCAAACTTCAACAGATATTAAAAGAGAAGCAGCCTGAACCGGCCAGAAATAAACCTGCTAGATTAATGTCAATCAGACCTAAAGACGTTATATTTCAACAGAAACAATTGCAAGTTCAAGCAAAAGTCCAACCTCATCCAGCACCTAAACCAGCTGTCCAACCGCCAGTAAGACCTGCACCCAAAGCAGTCGACCAAGGGCCAAAGCCAATCTTATTGCAACATCAACATGGCGAAGTTAGAAACCCTGGATTCAAAGGTGAACTCAATACGGTGTTAATGAAAAATTTAGGTAAACACTTGGATGAGCCATTACGCATAAAATAGAAGGTAGGGGTTCCCGCTAGTGATTAGCGGGAACTTCTGCATCTTAGTAATAAACAACCGGTGCATAAAGGGGTTGAATTTCAATGATTGGATTCTTTTCTTCATGTTTAATTGGATAGAAATAACCTTCAGTCCAAGTATAAACATCCCAACCAACGATTTGCTCAGTCCAACCTACTAAAACATAACCAGGAATAGAAGCTGGATACACTTCAGTAAGATCGGTTGACAATCCACCTGCAACAGTTGCTAATTCATTTTTATTTAATTCGCGTAACATAATTAATCCCCTCATAATCAATACTACATTATTAGAATACTTTCAGAGCGCCCAACCGCTATTGCTGAGGGTTGTTGCGTCAGGGGTATAATACGTCTTAGCAAAGAAATTTTCTTGGTATTTTGCTAGCTTTTATCATTCTACTGATACCACTCATCGGATATACATGGCTATTCATCTTTCTAAATTACAAGATGTATTGAAAATCACCTGCTAGATCCACCCTTTCCTCTTGAAAAATAAGTAAGGTAAAAGAGCTGTAGAGAGCATTAAAACAAGTCCATATTCGTAACCATATTTCCACGAAAGTTCCGGAATATCGTGAAAGTTCATTCCATAAATACTAGCAACTAAGGTAGGAGGCATAAACACCATTGCAAGGACAGTAAATATTTTAATAATTTGAGTTTGCTCAATATTGATTAAACCTAACGTTGATTGTAATTGAAAGTTAAATTTCTGTGTTAAATGATCACCATGCTTTGTTAAATCATCAATATCTTGGCTTATTGTCTGAAATTTAGTAATCTCATCTTTACTAAACATATCTTGTTGAACTTCATCAAAAAAGGCTATTAACAAGGTTAAACTTGCAAGGCTTTGATAGCATTTACCCAATAAACATTGTAAATAATTTATTTCTCTAAGAGTTTTATTCAAAAATTTGCTTTGTTTATTTTTTAACAAACTATCAGTACTTCCTACCAACTTTAGGGATAAATCTTCAGATTGATCTTCAATAAGTTCAAAAACATCGGCTATCGATCCAACAATCTTGCTTAATAGCAGCAAAAACACACTAAAACTATCTGTGGCATAATTTTTTCGGACTTCTAGTTGGTTTATAAAGATCTCAATAGGATTAGGATCTGTATATCGTAAAGTAAACAGGCGATTTTTTGTTAGCACAAAGGTAATAACGTGACTCTCTGGTAAAGGAGCGGCTTTAGTAATAACTGTTACTGATAAATATAATGCGTCATTTTCATAATAGAACCGATTTGAAAACTCAATTTGGTGCATTTCATTATGTAAAGGAAGCACAATATTATAGTCATTTAATAACTGTTGGCGTTCCTCAGGAGTGGGTTGAAATACATCTAACCATACTGCGCTTTCTTTAGAATGGTGCTGAGCTCTCATCAGCATATTATTTGGACCAATCTCAAGGTAGGTTATCATACTAACAATCCTCTATTACATGGCAACCTTGTAAATATAGCATTTAAATGTACTTACACTTAACCAAATTTTTTTGATAATGGTATAACCAATAGTCTCCCAATTAGGTATTTTGTCTATAATATATTGTAAGACTATCTTTGTTATGTTACGTTGGAAATCTAATTGAAATTCAAGTGAGTGTTTCATGTTAAAAGTTATAGCCCAAATTATTATTAACGCGGTGATTATTCACCGCGTGGGGCTGCTTTTACTGAAATAAAAGATAACTTGAGTAAAAAAAGCCCCCGCCTAAACCGGGGGCTTTTTTTTTGTGTGTTTAAAAACGGAGAAGTGATGTAATGCAAAATATGAATGATAGACGATACCAACCTTGGATAATGTGGTCCCTACCGCTAGCATTCTTTGGATTTCAATTTATTTTACGTCTCTTCCCCGGACTCATCATGCCGGAATTTTTAGCAAAATATCATATTAGTGCCACTGATTTTGGGCTATTTGCTTCTCTTTATTATCTTGGCTATGCCGGGATGCAGATCCCAATGGCACTATTATTAGATAAGTACGGTCCCCGGGCCGTGATCTCTTTAAGCGCAATACTGTGCGGTGCTGCTGTGTGGATGATGCTTATTTTTGATTCCTGGCCTATCGCCTTGTTAAGTCGATTTTTAATCGGTGTAGGATCGGTTGTTGGCTTTTTAGGAACGTCAAAAGTTATTTCACTGTGGTTTCCTAAAGCAAGATATGCTCGCCTTGTCGGTCTGACCTTTAGCTTTGGTTTGCTTGGTGCGCTTTATGGTGGTCGCCCTGTGAGCATACTCATTGAACAGATGGGTTGGGAACAAATGCTTGGCATTTTAGGTGGTGTTGCTGTGCTCCTTGGGGTATTGAACTTTAGTCTTGTCCGCAATAAAACCGAAACTCAAGAGAAAGCTGAACCCATCTTTGTTGCTTTGAAAAAGATCTTCACCCATAAATCATTACTTATCTTAGCAGTTGCGAACTTCTTAATGGTTGGAGCACTTGAAGGATTTGCAGATGTCTGGGGTGTCCCCTTTCTCATGGCGGCACGTTCTCTCTCAAAAGTTGATGCTGCCAGTATCACTTCTTGCATCTTTGTAGGAATGTTATTTGGTGGACCTATCTTGGCGTATTTTTCAGAAAAATATAAAGCCCATTATACGGTTACAATGATATGTGGCCTCTTAATGGCAGCACTGATGACAGCCGTGTTACTTTTTAACCAAAGTCTGCCTCAGTCAAGTTTAATGCTTATCATGTTTGGCGTTGGCATACTCTGTTGCTATCAAGTGATTGTCTTTGCTATCGGCGCTGAACTTGTGCCTCCTCATTTGCTAAGCGTCACAATAGCCTTTTTAAACTGTATCAACATGCTTGGCGGCTCTTTCTTTCATAGTTCAATTGGCAGACTGATGGATTTCTTTGAGCAAGGAACCATGATCGATGGCGTTAAGGTTTATTCTGTAGAAGCTTATACCTACACCTTAGCTTTAATCCCACTTGCCTCACTGCTTGGCGCTGGACTGGTTTGGGTGAGTAAGCGTAAAAAGAACCGGGAATTGGCACTACAAGAACAAGCTTCTTACTAAATGGAATGGTGGGCATACTTCGTTTTGCCCACTTTAGACGTAGGCTATTTCGCATCGATTATAAATTGTCATTTTTAATGATAGGCATATGAATGCACTCATTTTTTTACTGTTACTTATCTGGTTAATTCTACCATTAAGCCGAATCAGGATATTTCTGATATAAATTCCATAAAAATACCCCCATTATCTACCTATTGTTAATTTAACTAACTAATGAGTAGAATCATGTTAACGCAAACAGTAAATCCAGAACAGGCCAAAATAAAACAAGAACCAACTTGGTGGCAAAATTTAAAACTGAAAGTGGCTAACGCTTATAATGGCATTGTTGATAAAATAAAGAGCCCTTTTACAGGCCTTTCTCATTATTTCAAGCAAAAAGAAAATAAAGATAGTGTTTTTCTTAATGCTCTGCGCGAAAAGCATTACAATCTCATCGCACAAGAAAGTAATAAACCAAATCCTAACTATGGGGATATTACAAAATTAATCAGTGCTGACACAAAGAAATTTATTAATAACATTATACAAGAAGAAATAAAGAAATTAGGAAAACCACCCTGTGAGTTCAGTGTTTTTACACTAGGGTCAATGGCACGTCAAGAATGTGGTCCGGTCACAGATTTAGAAATCGGATTTTTAATCAAAGAAAAAACCGTTGAAAACTACAAATATTTCCAACAACTTTCACAAAATCTTTCTGATCGACTATTTTTATTAGGTGAAGACCCTGAGATCGGTGAAAAAGGATTCAGATTGGATGAAGCTGATAATGCCCCAGGCCCTATTAAACGATTTTTTGCCCGTAATCTTACTGATGAACAAGCAAAAGAATTACAAAATGACGCCATTAAAAATCGCGATAAGAAAAAAATGCCCTTTAAAGGAAGCAGGCCATTTATAGCAACCTATGATGAATTTGCTGAATATTCAAAGCCGCATTATGCTCAGGACAGAAAAAAATTAGACAAATTAAGAAATGCCGCATTCGAAAGCGAATGGGAAAAAGTGCAAAAAGATCCTAAAAATAAAGCGAAGCTCAAAACCAACGCAGGAACCGCTGAATTAAGAAAAGAAATTGGATCTTGGGTAAATCAGATGTACAGACCTTTTAGTAATCGTGAACTCAATATTGCGGATAGCGCTGGTAAAAAATTGGGCCGCAATATGGCATTACTATATGGTAATGAACCATTATTTAAGCGTTTCATGGAAAAACGCAACAAAATCTTTGCCCAAAAGGATAAAGAAGGCAAAACCGGCAGACAAAATATTGCTAAAGATAAAATGAGAGACGATGTGGTTGATATCATTCAAAAAGGTAAAAGTCCCTATATTACAGGCAAATTGGATAAAACGCTTGATATTAAACGTGGATTATATCGATTTGTTGAACAATTTATTACCAATTTAGGATTTTACCATCAATGCAAAAGTCAAAATTGTTTGGATATTCTAAAAGAATTACAACAAAGACAGATTATCAGCCCTGAATTAAGCTCCAAACTAAATGATTATGTACAATTTATCACGGGTCTTCGTTTAAAAGAACAAGCTATTTTAAAACGACAAGGCTTTGAAGCTTATCTTGATCAAACAGAATTTGATGATGATAGAACAAAACTTGAAACGGAAATCAAACAATTAGAAGAATCTATTAAATATATGCAATCTGTACCTGAAACGACTACAGAAGCTATTGCAGCAAAGCAAAGAGCACTTGTTGAATTAAAGGATAAATATCACCATATGTTAGAAATGGCACCCGGCAATATCATTTCACCAAGCGATTTAGAGCAGCTTAAAACCAAATATGTTCCAATCGCCCAGGAAATCTATTCACAGGCCCAACAATGGACTCAAGGAAAAGAAAACTTAGGATTTTCTGCTAATACTCGTCCTGTAGCAGCGGGACATATTGAAGAGTCTGTCGATTATGTAAGAAAACATCCTGGTGGTTTCTTTCCTGCATTGAATCTTTTGAAACAAAAAGAAAAGGATCTTTCCAAAGAACAGGCTGCTGAGTTTGCTAAAAAATGTGAGCAAGAAAAGCTGTTGACAATGAAAGATAGACTTATGTTGACGTTTAAGAATCTGTGGTAGCTTTACGAACCGCGGATTCTACTTTTCTCTACGTACTGCGGCTTGTCCGCGGTATCCATCTGGATCCCGCGAACAAGTCGCGGGAAGTAGGCGTAAGAGTGATGCCAAGGACAAGCCGCGGCACGTCGGGAGTTAAAACATATGCTGAAAAAACGTTAATATCGTTTCATAATGCGTACACAAATACATCGCAATCAAACCCGCAATAAATCCTGTTAAGTGCCCTTCCCATGAAGTTGTTTCTTCGGTGGGGAAAAGGCTAAACAAAATACCCCCAAAATAATATAGGGCCACGCCAGCACAGAAAAATGTTGTAAAAGTCGGTTGCACATAGGCTGATGCCACAACATAACCAAAGTAACCAGAAATTAAAGCACTTGCACCGATATGGGTTCCAACACGCCCTATCACCCAAACGGCAAACCCTGATAGAATACAGATTATGCCAGTTGCCCAATAAAATTGGGTTAGGCCTAGCGACATCACAAACAAACCTAAGCAAAGCAACGGTACTGTATTAAACAGAAGATGAGTAAAGTTAGCGTGTAAGATTGGTGCCATTACGATCCCAATCAAGCCTCTTAATCGTCTCGGACGAATCCCAAACTGATTAAGATGTGAACCGGTAGACCAATTGATAATATTAAAAATCCATAATAAGGCTATCCATTTCAGCAACGTAGGAAGATATTGCTTTGAAACTTCAATAAAATCACTGATTTCGGTGCTGAGTTCACTTAACATGCAAGCCCTTTCTGTTAATTCTTGCAACCAGTCTGTATGATGTTAAAATAATACTCAATATATCATCTTGAATCAAAAAATGGATAAATATTCACCCGATATCATAGCTCGCCGACTAAAGTTTCACTTACCGCAAGATATTCCTAAATATTGGCATAACAACTCTGAGATTGAAACCTATCACTTTAATGCTATTGCCATTTTTCTACCTATTCTCGAAAAATTAGTGGTCCAAAGTTTAAAAAAGGCACTCCAAGAAGTATCTTCACCCAAATTAAAATCTGAAGTGGCAAGCCTAATCGCTCAGGAAGCAATTCATGGATCAGAATTTCATCGTTATAATAGCAAAATCGTTTCCAAGCACTATCCCATCAGCACACAACAATACAAAATGCGTTCCTTTCGCCTATTTGCAGGACTTGTTAATCGATTCTCAACGACATTTCATTATGCACTTTCTGCAGCAGGTGAACATTTTACAGCGATAACATCAGATCAATTTCTACGTTCCTCAAAATGGTTTTTAAATGTTGATCCAGTCTATAGTGCTATTTGGCGTTGGCATTGCATAGAAGAAATAGAACATAAATCAGTTGCCTTTGATGTATTTCAATCATTAAATGGTCGTTACTTAACGCGTGTGTTAGCGATGCTGTTGATGACAGTAACGTTTAGCATATTATACATCAACCCCATCTGGAAGATGATGAAACAAGATGGCAACCATAAAAAATGGAAATACTATATCAAAGCATTTCAATATTACTGGGGAAAAGAGGGACTATATCGTTCTCTATGTAAGCCTTATTTTGATTACTTTAAACCAAGCTTTCACCCTTCGCATCATAATAATCATTCGCTTATTGAACAATGGAAAGAATATTTTACTGTCGCGCCACTTTTAGAGATTGCGGAAAGTTTACAATCCACCAATCCCCCTCTAAAAGATTATTGAGCAAATTGTTCTTTTAAATAATCAGAGGCATATATCAGAGCAAATTGAGCTTCTTTAACTTTTTCATAGTACCATAAAAATCCATGAATCAAGCCTGGCAAAAAAAGTGCCCTTGTTTTTACATTCGAACGTACAAGATTTTGAATATAAGCGTTTGCTTCGTCACGAGCCGGATCATATTGAGCTGCAACAACTAACGTGGAAGGTAGATTTTCAAAATTATCTGCCAATAATGGAGAAGCTCTCACATCATGATAATCCTGACTTTTAGAAAGATATTTATCAAGGATCCAATCAGCTAAGGCATTGTCCATTAAATAGCCTTTACCATAATCAGATTTTGAGGGATAGTGATGCTGATCAGAATAATCCAACATAGGATAAAACAAAATTTGATTAGAAATTAAATCTGTTTTTTCTTCTTTTAAATAATGACTAATGGCCGCAGCAATATTTCCTCCCGAACTTTCACCCCACAGTGCTACTCGCGACAGATCCAACTTTAATTGAACATGATTATCAACGATATATTTAATACTGGTAATACAATCTTCAAAGGGCACCGGGAATTTGGCTTCAGGTGATAACCGCGGTTCTAACGCTATCACATTACATTGTAAATTTTTTGCCAGGTAATTGCTGATATAATCTGAATCATTCATTTTGCCAAAAATATAAGCACTCGCTCTCAAATATAATATAACAGGCAGCGGCTTATGTGTTTCAAAGGGACGATACAGACGAATTTTAAGTTCAGGCTTAACGTCGATATCCTTAATATTAATATCTTTTAACGGAGGGTAGGACTGCTGTTCATAATATTTCCTAACTGTACTGACAGATTGCTGAGGTAATTCACCATGCCCTCTAAGATAGGCGCGCGTTATCACTCTTTGGATGGTAGGATGAACAGACATCCCTTTCCCCTTTTATGGTGCTTTCTCATAAATAGTTTTGCCTACTTTAGGCTTTTTAAATTTCGAATCTTTATGCAATAAGTAAACACCAACCGACAGTGCTGAAATTGACAAAGCAAAATACATCATTTCTAAAGCACCCGTATATTTTATATAAAGTACGCGTTGAAAAAAACTCACCACAAGCACCATCACAATAACTTTTGCCAATTTATCTTTAAGTTCATCTAAAGAATTAATTTCCAATATGGGTGGAAGCTTAATTTTACGCTCATCTGGAATAACTTTTGAAATAAATAACTCATAAAGACCAAAACTGAAAATCAAAAGCACTATTGCTATTAAATATAAATCAACTGCACCAATAATTTCACTGACAATGTCTTCATGTAATTCTGGCGGGTAGCTAAAGTTTAGTGCCGCTTTTACTGCATGAAATATCATGGAAAACATATCTAATGTAGAAACAATAAAGAGTATAATGGCGCTGACAATGCCAAAAAGCACCGGTAAAAATACGAATAGCCGCGAGATAACCAGTAACTTCGAAAGCAAGAAATTTGTCATGGTAGGAAGCTCCGATCATGGCATTACAATATTAGCCAGTATGATACAGAAAATCATAAATTGGGAGTAAAAGGCAAGGAACTTATAGGAGTTGGTTTTATAGCTATGTGGGCGGACACTAGGTCCGCCCCTACATCAGATCCAACAGTAACGATCTAGTAGGGGCAGACCTTGTGTCTGCCCTCATAAAATGTATACAGGAATATTTTAAACGGCGATCTCTTTCAATGCTTTCATTGCAGTAGCCTTTACTGACTTACGAGCAGGCTTAGCAGCTATTTTGATATCTTCGCCGGTGAAAGGATTTCGACCCATACGCGCTTTAGTAGCGGCTTTATGGATACGACGTACTTTAACGCCGATTTCAGGAATAACGAATTCACCGAAACCTTTACCTTTTAAACTTCTTTCAACAACATTTCTAAGCGCAGCAAATAGATTTTTCACATCGCCTTTTGCTAACCCAGTGATGGTAGCTAATTCAGCGAAAACTTGCGCTTTGCTTTGTTTTTCTGTGATTGGTGATGCAGGTAGATTGATATTACCGGATGCAGCAACTTTTTTTACTGCAGCAAGACGGCTTGAAGCCACTTTTTTAGTAGTAGTAGCTCGTGCTTTTGAGGTTGATTTACGAGCAGTACTTTTCGCAGCCTTTTTAGCAGCTTTTTTCTTAACAGCCATTGAGATTCTCTCCTTTTTGTGAAACTCGAACGAAATTACCACAACCGATTCGAATAAGAAATGGTTAATTTCTGATTTCACATCAAATCATGAATATATCTATGCTGCTTTGCGTCAATCATGAACGAGTGAAATATTAACATCTTTATTAAAATTCAAAGCCACTGAAAATACACTTATATACACCAATGTAATTACGTCACTTTTTCAAAAAAGTAGTCTAAATCTCTATTTACAATATTATTTGTTAGCCAGATGTCATAGAATAGAGGATGGGAGAGTGTAATTATCCTCCAGGAGGCTACATGGCATATATAGCAACAGAAGAAAAAATTCTAAAATTTTTAAAGGAATTTAAAAATAAATATGAAGCCATCTCTAGCCTTCATCCAGCTCTAGTTGACGATGCAAGAAAAGCGCAATTACTCAATAATATGATTCTTGAACTTCGAAAATATAAAGATCTTCCAAACGATAAAACAAACGAAGAAATAAGAGCTGAAATCTTTAGTGTTGAGCAATATCTTTCATTGCCGGGTACACCAAGGTTAGCTACACCAAAAGCAACTACACAAAATCCATCTCCAGCTGCACCAAAGCCACTTGCTGCAACAGCATCAAGTCAACCAGTTGCTAAAACAAGAACAAATCCAGCTCCTCTAGCTGCAACGACACCTACACCTGTTACGGTAGCAGCTGCAACAGCAACGAAAAGCCCATCTAAAATAACTGATCTCGATCCAAAAGTTGCAGCAGCAGAATTAAAACGGTACCATTTACAACTGATATCAAAAATTGAACTCAAAGAATTTGATGATTTGGCTTGGACCAAAGATAAAACAAAACATCAAAGCCCGAATATAAATATATTAATTGAGCAATATAATCAATTATCTAACAAGGTGCGCGATGAAATTTTATTAAGCACCACCCCCGAAGAACAAGCTAAAGTATTTGAATTTTATGTAAAATTAATGGATGAAAGTGTAAAAGCAAATGATTATCATGGTGCTCAAGCTATTATGTCATGTTTAACAAGTGCACCAATTCGCCGATTAGAGCATCTTAAAGACGCTGACCCCAAAATAGCAAAACTCCTACAGAAAAATGAAGTAATTTTATCACCTCTTGGAAATTTTAAAAATGCACGAAAAGAAGCTGGAAGTCCAATAAATGCTTTACTAAGAGGAGCTGCTATCTCACCTTTTCCAGCGTTAAACCAAGATTTAATTTTTGCTTACGAAGGTAACCTAAAAGATTTCAAAATTACTGAAGAAGGAAAGAAAATTTATAAAAGAAGTGTCGACGAATTCAAAAATCAACAAGCTAAAACAAATCTTGAATTAGAAAAAGCAAAGGGTGAACCTCAAGCTGACATAGGAACATGGTTAAAAGGGCAAGTGCTTAATGAAGTAACAGCATTTGAACGTTCACAGGAAGTATTTCCAAGAGGTGGTCAACCTTTTGTTCCCAAAGATCCTAAAGTTCCTATTAGGGAACCTAAAGTAGTATTCGAGGAATCAGCAAAACGTGATATTGCTGATGCTAAGAAAAAGGAAGCTGACAAAATTGCTTCCAATAAAGCTTCTGAAGAAAAAAAAGCGCTTGAAGCACAAAAGAAAGCTGAAGCTGCAAAGCTTGCAGCTACTGCACCTTCTACTAAACAACCTGATAAACCTACAATCGATAAACTAGCTACTACATCCCCTTCCCTTTCTACGCCAGTTACAAAACCAGCTGCGAAATCTTCTGATGTTACTTCTAGGGAAACCCCAACAATCAGAACTGTCGCCAAAAGATCTGATGAAAAAGCTGCAACATTGAGCGACAAAACAAAACCTGCAGCAAAGCCTTCACTGATGGACAATGTTAAAGTTTTATTTAAAACTATACCTCCTGTAATCAAGTCTTTTGGCGTGATAATGTTAGGAGATTATCAAAACCTTCCAGCAGTGAAAGCGCTTCAATCGTTATTTATAGCTCAAGACAAAATTAGATCTCACGCTAAAGCAAAAACTGAAATAACAGATGGCAGAAATAAAGCAAGTTCGCCACCAGTTACAGATGCGAAAGCAACAACGAGTGCGCCAGCCGTTCCTACAACGTTCGCACCAACAGCGCCTAGACAAACCCCTCATTTCCACGGAAAATTATCCATGCTCTCTGAATCATTGCGGCTAAGTTATCTAAACTATACTGTCGAAGAACTGCAAAGCAAAGAATGATAAATCCTCTACACTAATACGCGTCTCCTTTGACATCTATCCGAAGGAATTTATCCTTTGAATAATCGAATATTAAAATTTGTCTTACAACGCAAACTTAACATAGGGATAACTTAGTAATGACCCTTCTGCGCTAAGAAGCTTCGAAGGGCAGGCCGCTGCGCGAATAACGCAGCTAATAAAATTCAAAGGAATTATCCCTTACCCTTTGTCTTATTCACGCCTTTATGAGCGTCCTTTTCAATGTATTCAATTATCATGTTGGCAACATCTTTCCCTGTAACCCGCTCAATCCCTTGCAAGCCAGGCGAGGAATTTACTTCTAATACTAATGGACCGTGTGCTGAACGAATCAAATCCACACCTGCCACATCTAACCCCATCACTTTTGCTGCTTTTATCGCAAGGCTGCGTTCTTCTGACTGTAATTTCACTGCTGAGGCTGTGCCACCACGATGCAAATTAGATCGAAAATCGCCTTCTTTAGCAGTTCTTTGCATGGCGGCAACGATTCTATCGCCGACTACGAAACAACGTATATCTGAACCATTGGATTCTTTAATATATTCTTGAACGAGGAAATTAGCATTTAGACCTCTAAAGGCATTGATAACGCCTTCAGCAGCTTTATCGGTTTCAGCTAATACAATTCCTTTGCCATGTGTACTTTCCATTAATTTTACAATTAAAGGAGCACCGCCTACAAATTCGATCAGTTCATCTGTTGCATCGGCAGAATGCGCATATCCTGTGATTGGCATGCCAACACCTTTTCTAGCTAGAAGTTGATGCGCACGCAACTTATCTCTAGAACGAGAGATTGCAATAGATTCGTTTACTGAATAAACACCACTCACTTCAAATTGCCTTAAAACGGCTGTACCGTAAGATGTCACTGAAGCACCGATTCGCGGAATAATGGCATCAAAACTAAGGATCTGTTTTCGATAATGGACTGAGGGCTGATTGGCAGTAATATTCATATAGCATTTTAAGACATCGATCACTTGAACCTCATGACCGCGTTGCTCCGCTGCTTCTACTAAACGTCTAGTAGAATACAACCTTGGGTCACGGGATAAAATGCCAATTTTCATTCAATCGGTCCTTCTGGTTCAATATAGGTATTATTATCACCATGTATCATGGTTACTTTTTGATTCCAACGTTTTTCCCAGTCGCTAGGGGGAAACCTGTTACTCCAATCAGTGAGCAATTTTCGCTGCCTTTCTCCCAAGTCTATACCATATTTATCAGCCATATATAAACTAATCCTAGCCGCCATTCCTTTATCTTTATCTCGTGGTTCAAACAGACGATAATGTTCATCAATAATAATAGGACAATGTTGGAAGTGATATTTATCATCAGCTGTAATATCTGTATAAAACTCAGTAAATCTATAATTTTCTCTGGCGTAATTCACTCCTCTAATAGTAGGCACTAGGTTATGGAGATCTGCTTCCATTTCTCTAAAGAGGGGGTCCTTTTTACTGCAGCAGTTCCTACCTTTGAACTTTTTACCTTTTTTAGTTGTGCATAGTGGTTTTTTCCAGCAATCAAGTTTTTTCCCATACCATGAAACAGGAACAACATGCTCCCAACTTATCCATTTATCTGTGCGATTATTTGTTGGTGTATAGCTACACGATTTGAAATCAATAACACCATAGTTGTCATAAGAACATCCGCAATAAAAAGTTTCGCGGTGTTCTTGCCAAATGATTCTTGCTTGGCTTTTAGCCTCTTCAAAATTTTTTGGAGAATACGCTGCAAAACTGACATTTAACAACGACTGCATCAGGAAAATGAAAAGAATACACATTTTTGTCATTGATGAGTTCTTGTTAACTTAAAATAGAAGCCGATGCTATCTGCTTTTAAAAAGGGTTTCAATGAATTCAAACTTTTACCTAAACAAAGATGATATTTAGTTTGATTTCTAATTACATTATCGTAGGTGCTTTAGAGAGTATTTATCAATTAAAGTATGAGATACTTAAGGGTTTAACCCAGCAAGCATTGAAAGGATAGATTTTGTCAGTTACATACAATTATAATAAACTAAAAATAGCTGTACTTGGGTGCGGGAATTGGGGAAAGAACCTCATACGTGTACTCAATGATTTAGGGGTCCTCAAAGCTGTATGTGATATTGATCCCTCAAAAGCAGAAAGCTTTAGCGAAAAATATGGTGTTCCACACTACTCGCTTGACAAAATACTACATTCCGAGGAATTTGATGGGGTATTTATTGCTACCCCTTCTACAACACACTATGAACTTGGTTTGACTTGCTTGAAGGCCAACAAGCATGTCTACATGGAAAAGCCACTTGCCCTGTGTACTCAACATGCCATTGCACTTCAACAGCAAGCAAATCAGCAAAATCGAATCTTAATGGTCGGGCATCTACTTCAATACCATAGTGCTTTTCATGCGCTTAAAAAATTAAAAAAAGATGGGATCCTTGGGAGTCTGCAATATATTTATTGTAACCGTTTTAATTTTGGAAAATTTCGAAATGAAGAAAGTGTGTTATGGGATTATGCACCACATGATATTTCTATGATCTTATCTTTAGTCGAAGATATGCCTTACAAAGTTATGGCAACCAATGCCAATCATCTTATGCATACAAGCGCTGATACAACTAGCGTTGCCCTTTATTTTGCCTCTAACATCCGTGCACATATCTTTTCTTCTTGGCTCTACCCCTTCAAAGAACAAAAAATGATTGTTGTTGGCTCAAAAGCTATAGCCATTTTCGAAGACAGTCAACCTTGGGAAAGTAAGCTAAAACTTTGCCGCTATCCAGCTGAATGGGTTGATGGTTTGCCACAACCCTTCCCTCACCAATCTGAGAATGTGCCAGTCGTTCCTTCAGAACCTCTGTTAAATGAATGCAGGCACTTTTTAGACTGCATTATGGAGCATAAGCAACCACTCACAGATAGCGTTGAAGGAATTAAGGTAATGACAGTGCTTGATGCGGCTGCCCTTTCAATGACAACTGAAGAGCCCGTTAAACTGACCGATCCTACGCAGATGCTAGATATAAGCAAGAAAGCTACCACCGCACCAAAAGATACTATTCTCGAAGGCGCTTAAAGATTTAATTTATGTAGGGGCGCATCTCGTGTGCGCCCTCATAAATACTATTAGGAAAAAAACTAAGCTTAGTTTATCATTCCGAACACAATTTCCTAAATAATTAAACTTCTGGTCATGCTCAAAGAAAAAATAAATAAAATAGAATTCATAGACTTACAAGCGCAGCGTCGTTTGTTAGGGGAAAAAATTCCGCAAGCCATTGATAAAGTATTGGCGCATGGTGGTTACATTCTAGGGCCAGAAGTAATAAAGCTAGAGGAAGAACTTCAGACCTATACGCAAGCTGAAGATGTCATTACCTGTAGCAATGGCACTGATGCGCTCAGACTTTTGCTACTTGCTCATAAAGTCGGCCCAGGTGATGCGGTATTTGTGCCAACTTTTACTTTTGCCTCTACTGCTGAAGTTGTTGCACTATGCAATGCAACACCCGTATTTATTGATGTTTGTCCTCATACATTCAATATCGACATCAACAGTTTGCAACAAGCAATAGCGAATCTTGATAAAAACCTTAAACCTAAGGGTATTATTGCTGTGGATCTGTTTGGTTTACCTGCAGACTATGCGGCAATTAATGAAATAGCTGAGAGTAATAATTTATGGGTTATTGCCGATGCTGCTCAAAGCTTTGGTGGATCCCTTAATGGTAAGAAAGTAGGCACATTGGCCGCCACAACGGCAACCAGCTTTTTTCCTTCAAAACCCTTCGCATGTTATGGCGATGGTGGTGCCATTTTCACAAATGATAAAGAATTGGGCACTGTTATTCGATCGCTTCGAAATCATGGCTGTGGCG
Organism: uncultured Pseudomonadota bacterium; assembly: GCA_963829835.1. Taxonomy (GTDB): domain Bacteria; phylum Pseudomonadota; class Gammaproteobacteria; order Berkiellales; family Berkiellaceae; genus Berkiella. The sequence continues at coordinate 645,120 of CAWHKC010000003.1, read as the reverse complement.
TTCATCGTTACGATCATATTCATATTGGCTTAAATAGCCGCTTAGATACCATTCAAGCAGCGATATTGATAGAAAAACTGGCTATATTCCCTGAAGAATTAAAGCGTCGAAACGCTATAGCAGAACAATATGCCCATGCTTTAAAAGAAATAGTTCAAATTCCTATCACGCCAAAAGATAAAGGTCATGCTTGGGGTTTGTATACTATTGGTTGTCGTCCTGAACAACGCGAAGACTTAATGCAAAATTTACAAGCTAATGGGATCCCGACCAACGTTTACTATCGAAAGCCATTACATCTACAACCTGCTTATCAGCATTATCCAAGAGCAAGTGAGCATCTAAAGAACGCTGAATTGGCCTGTAACAAAGTGTTAAGCTTGCCAATGCATCCCTATCTAACAGATGAACAAATTGATTTTATTACAAAGCATGTGAAAAAAGCGCTATCTTGATAGCGCTTTCGTTCTCGTTTGATTAGGACAAACTTGCTCATAAGCTTGATAAGCAAGATCTGTTGCAGATTTAACTATCAATCCACAAGAGACAATGTTAGTTAAAGGTGTTTGCTCCCCAACAGCAATACTATAAGCATTTAAAATTGCTAGTGTTCCGGTTGCAACTTGCAAGTAAGTGTCATATCTATCAAATTCATTCACATGGCCAAGTTCTTTGAGTTTAACGCCATTGTGTAGCATCTTTAAACGTTTTTCTTCTATTTGTTCTTTAATATTCCGTTTTAATCCTGTCGCTTGACGTATGAGCTGATAAATCGAAGACAGTAATCCAACCGTTTTAAACACTAAACTATATGAAATGGTAGAAGTTATATTTAGCATAGTCTTTATCACTTTAGTCATAAAATACTCTTCTATTTATACCATTTTAATTCGATAAGTTGAACCAACTACAAAGGTGGGCCACCTTTTTTAGATTCATCTCTTTTAAAATTAAGATCATCTCTTTTAAGATCATCTCTAGTATCCCTTCTACGAGGCGTTTGTGGTCCTTTAGTTCCATCCTCTTTAGAAGCATCAAATGAATTTAAGATAAGCCTGCTTTGTAATTCAGCTATGACATCTTCTACTCCTACTGAGGTTTTAGAACCAAGAGCAAGTGGTGGCGGTTTTAATGGTAAAGCCGCAGGTGCTTTATCATGAGCCTTGTCATCGAGATCAAACCTGAGTCCAGATCTAAAAGGGACTTTTGTTATGACTTTTTTAGCTCTGACAAGAATATGAGGGGATAACGTAATAGGATTAAGAACTGTTATTTCATCACTTGCTTGAGCTTCAGATAATTTGCTCTCTTTTTTACTCAAAAGTGAAAGCTTAGCAAGCCCGTCTTCAATACTATTCTCTTTTTTCACTTGTGCACCAAAAGTTAATACTCTACTTGGAAATAAACACCTTACTACAAAAGGTCTCATTTCTCGATGTGCATCTAGAGATTGAGAATAAGTGGCATAGTCCTCAACACGAAAGGGGTTTGCAAAAATGGGATGCCTCACCATGTGTTCGCATATTTTAGCAAAATAATTGCATTCTTTTTTAGATAACTTATTGACCTCATCTTGTGGAAATTGGTTTCGAACAAGTACGTATAATACATTACCAGCAATAAAGGTTCCTAGTTCTCGTCGGGTCATATCGCTCTGTTTTTCATTTGCAACTTTATTCAACAGATAAAAAAGATTATGGATAGCTTTTGTGATATGAACATTTCTCAAAGCACATAAATGGCCTAAATAGTTAAGAAAACATTGCTGAATCGGTTTTGATGGTAAAAAATCATAATCATCATCCCAGGTCTTTGTGTTTACTGGTCTTTTCCATTCACTAATTATTTTAAGTGTTGGCTCATATGCTTCTTGAAGTTCTTTAAGTTCTTTCATGAAAATATGCCATGAACACGCTGCTTCTATTTCATTAACAAGTTCAGCACTCGTGATGAAACAATCTTTCAAAGTGGATTTTATTAAACTTACAAGTACATAGCTCAAGTCTTCACTTGAACATTGAATTGGTTGAGCTCTTAATACTCTCTCTACAATAATTTTTAGTTCTACAGGTGTGGCATTGACATTTATCATTGAAAAAATAACAGTTTTGAAAATTTTAGCTATTGCTTCATTGTACCCTGAATGCTTAAAAAGATGATGCACTTTTGGATCCATCAATTGATCAGCAATTGTTAAAATATTATTTAATAATAACCAAGATGCTTGGACAGCAATCCCTGGAGAGGATGTACCAGATGTTCTAGCACCAATACCTGAAGGGGGAGCGGAAATCATTTTAGAATCCTCAAATAAACAACATATAACTTAGAAGGCGAACATTATAGTTATTAAACTAATCACTGTATGTCGTAAAAATATACATTTTGTTTATAACCTATTGAAAAATTTGAATTACATACTAAAAAGGAATGTATATACATCAATATATTCGGAACCATCTCATCCTCTTTCGTGTCATAATAGTAACAAGAGGTGTGTAATGGCCCAAAATTTCGACGCTCAAATTATAAGCAAAAAAGACTATCATTTTGCTATAGATCAACTGATTAGCAACTATGAGAAACGCTATCGTTTGATACCGACTCCTTCTGATTCAAAGCAAAACCAACAAAAACAAGTCAGACTCGAACAGGTCTTAAAGGAAATTAAGGCTCTTCTAAGACAAGAAGACTTACAGTTTCGTATCATATTTGATGAAGACTACCAATCAAAAATACGTCATCAAATCCTATTTATCAAAATGCTTATAACAGCAACAAATGAATTTTTAGAGAGTGAAGCTCTCGAAAATCAAATCAAAGCGCTTCTGGAAACTGAAAGTTACTTAAGATTTAAAGAACTGGATGAAAAAAAACGTGAAGAATTACAAATCGCCATTGAGCGCCTACTAGCGCTTATCAAAAAAGAAGAAAGAGAATTTGTCTTAGTAGCAATTCTTATGAGCGAATTCGACATTAGTAGTATTAATATTGAGCTTTTTCACAACGTAAAGTCTAAATTAACTGACTCGCTTAGCAATCTTGAAACATCATTTAATGGCAATCTTCATAAAACCTTAACTGAATCAGAACTATTTCATCATTTACTTGTCAGTGAAATCAATGAACTAAAACAATCAATAAAACAAATATGCGATGATGTCGATGTTGCTTATCATCATGAGTCTTTACCTAAAGATCAGCATTCTTTAACCTATTCAAAACAACGTCATAGCAAACAGGAACATGAATTAATAAAATATAATGAGAAAAAAAATAAACTCATTAGTTTTCTAAAAAAACATCATCATCAAAAACCTGTTCCTATAAAATACAAACCATTAGACTTAACGGACTCCCCTCAATACGAGAAATTAGCTGAACTGGCAGTTCAAATGCATCAAGCCTATGTCAAAGAAAAGCATGAACTTGAAGACATGATCACATCCGTTGATAAGAAAATTGAACTTGAGGAAGCTAAGAAAAAGGAATGTTTGGAAAAAGTTAATCTATTAGTTGGACCAAGTAAAAAATCAAAATATAAAAAAATAGTTGAGAACACGTTCAATGTTCTGGAGTCGAGGTTTTTAAAAGAAAAAGAAAGACTGGAAACTAAAAAAGAAGAAAAAGAAATCGGCGATAAGGCAATTAAAATGTTACATCCTGAAATTTTTGGAGACCAAAAAATTGAAACCAGGAAAAAGAAGCCAGCATTAAAAACGTCCCCCGCTCCTTTAACTGAACAAGACCCCACAAAACGAAAATGGACATCGCATGTTGCGAGAAAGCCTGCGTCAAAAAACAAACAAAATGTGGATCCCAAAGCAAAGCAAGTGCCTCAGAAGAATCATAAAGGGAAGAAATGATCATAGTCGCAGGTGGGTCGCGTAGCGACATGATATCTTCCCTTGTAAAGGGAAGAGGGCTGCTTGCAGCCAGATGGATTTTATCCGGATAAAATCTCTCTGGCGCTTCCACCTACGCTCAGAAGCTTCGGTGGACAGGCCGCGCCTCTCTCCTTTACAAGGAGAGAACTTTGGTTGCTTCGCAACCTCTAAACTTCATTTTCACAATTTATGGAATTACTTTTCTCTTATAACCTGCACTGTAATATTATCTGCATCCATTGGATGCTCTTCTAAAATCTCATCAATCATTTGCTTTGTCGTACTTTCAATATCTTTGGTTTGCCCTAACTTTAAAAAATCCTTAAATTTAACCGCATTCCAAAACCCATCGGTGCATAAAAGGATAGTTTCTCCTGTTTGCATCGGCGGATGCACATAGATATCTGCCTCAGGCGGCTCATAGATATTAACTGTCCGCAGGAGTCTATTTTGCTGTGGGTGACGACTAAAATCATCTTCTAAAATTTTCCCTCGTTCAAATAATTCTTGAACGGGGGTATGATCAGGCGTACGCCATATCACTTCTTCTGTGTTTAATCGGTATATTCGTGAATCACCCACGTGGGCAGTTAATAATTGCTGCGAGTCTAGCCACAACAAGGCAAACGTTGTGTGGGAATCAATTGATGGGTAATTTTGCTGTATATTCAGGCGCATTAACTTAGTAGCACTTAATATAAGTTCTTCCAAGCCATTTACTGAATCATTCAAAATATTCTTCGCAAAGGTAGGTATGGATTCCATAATGGCATGGCAAAACTCATTTGAGGCAATTTCGCCTCTTTGTTGCCCCCCTAGTCCATCTGCAACAACAAAGCAACTCCAGTCATCATTTATCATATGAGCATAAGCATCTTGATTATCTTTACGCCCACCGATACGAGATTCTTCGTAAAAAGTTATTTTCATATTAATAATCTATCACAAGTTCACCACAATGTTCAGCAATTGCTGCTCGCGCAACTGAGTGCATTCTAATCACCTCAGACCATTGTTTTGAATGAGGCGTAATTGTTTTACCGATGGTTACTTCAATTTTACCCGGACTAAGCAATAACTCATCATCACGGAGTATATTTCTAGTTCCCTTAATCGCCACCGGACAAATAGGAGTAGATGTTTCCACAGCCACTTTAAATGCCCCTAATTTAAATGGGCGCAAACCTGTGGCATAAGTGAAAGTGCCTTCAGGGAAAATCACTATTGTAGCTCCTTGACTCAACTTTTCTTGGATGATGGTGGTATCAGATAAATTGGTTAAAAAATCAACACGATCGACTGTAATCATCTTAAGCTTTTTAACTATAGTACCCAACAGTGGCACTTTCAATAATTCTTTCTTAGCAACAAATGTAACGCCAGCCGGTAATGTGGCTAGCATCACAACGGCATCAATATAACTCGCATGATTGGCAACATACACCATTGGATTTGTTGTGGGCATTACAGTTGCATTTTCAACTGTAATTGGACAGCCCATCAGATAAGTTGCACCTCGTGCAACCAGTTTACTCCATTTCGAAGCCAGTCGATGCGATAATATGACGACCGCAATCCAAACCAGAAATACGGATAAAACAAGCAACAAACCCACATATAAACTATAAATTGCTTTCAATGATTTAGTGAACGCGCTTTTAATTCTTGTTCCTAAACTTTTAATATATAATTTGCTTATTTGAACCCAAAATGGGATGGTTGGACTTAATAATTTTTTATCAATATAGGCCAGCTTAGTTCTTGAGCGTTGCAATTTACCACTTGATGTTTTAGGGATTGTTTTAGGCGGGACTAAAATAACTTCATCTGGCACAAAACCTAAAACAATTGCAATTTTCTCATTAATTTCATGATGCATTTTTTTACGAACTGTTGACACTTTTTCGTTTGTTTCAACGACAATCACTAATTTTTCCGTGCCTGATTTATTATCTGCGACCCCAAAGGCTACCACACAGCCTTTGCGAACACCGCTCACCTGGCTGGTAACTTCTTCTATCTCTTCTGGATATAAATTACGTCCCGCTTTGATAATCGTGTCTTTTTTGCGACCTGTAATATACAACTCACCATCAGCAAGATACGCAAGATCGCCAGAATCTAACCAACCATCATGTGTAATTGCTTTTGTTGCCTCTGGCTGCTGATAATACCCTAACATTGAAGAGGGACCGCGAAAATGGAGATATCCAATTCTTCGCTCTGAAACAGGATTATCGTCTTTATCAACAATGCAGATTTCATGATCAATAATTGCTTTACCACAACAAACAAATTGCAATGCATTTAATTCATTTGGCGAAGCAGGAACTGCTCTTTGCTCTTTTTCAAAAAGCTCTCTATTAATAGTATCTATTTTAGGCTCTCTATTAATGGGAGGAAACACTAAAGCAACTGAAGATTCAGCTAACCCATAGACGGGGAACATGGTTTGTGGTTTAAAACCATAGGGCTCAAATTTCTTAGTAAAACTCGCAATCGTTTTAGGGTTTACAGCTTCAGCGCCATTGAATGTTAAGCGCCATGAACTTAAATCTAAGCCCTCAATACTTTCAGGTTTGATTCTACGAACACATAGCTCATAGGCAAAATTGGGAGCAGCGCTGAGAGTCCCTCGATGGTAATGAATGGCCCATAACCAACGTTCGGGTCTGGTTAAAAATGACAAGGGTGACATAATGACGACAGGATTGGCATGGTAAAAACAGGTTAACCATGAACCAATTAAACCCATATCGTGATAAAGTGGTAACCAGCTAACGCCTACATCTGCTGGACTAATCTGAATGGATACTCCCGTACTTCGTATATTGGCAAGCAAATTTTGATGCGACAATAAAACCCCTTTAGGCAAACTCGTACTACCCGAAGTATATTGAATAAGAGCAGGCATGTTATTTGTAATCGTGACACTAGGGGCATTTTGAGTTGATTTTTTAAGCGCATCGACAGTTGTGACACCTCTTAAACTACTGATAAACACTTGCAATAAATCGCTTAATCGTTGTGCCTGATGAAAAGTGATAAGTAATCTCGCATTCGCATTACGCAGTATATTTGCCTCCCTCATGGCGTATTCTTCAATACGTTCTGGCCTAAAAGGAGGATATATAGGGACGGGGATCGCGCCCAGTAACAAAACACCAAAAAACGTATAGAAGAAATCCTCACAGGTTGGCAACATAATAGCAATGGTGTCACCTTGCTCTATATTATATTCAGACAACCCACCAGCGACTTTTAAAGCTTGAGCATAAAGCTCACCATAGGTGATAACTTTTTCGCTGCCATCCTCTTCTTGTAAGTAAATATGGGGACGGTTAGGCTCGCTCATTGCACGATTGATTAATATTTCAACTAGCGATTGAGCATTTGAAGGAGAATATGTTGTTAATTCAGTTTGCAGCGTTTTAATATTTTTAACAAATTTTTCTTGTGGTTTGGCATTGGCAATGATTTGTACCATATCTGCTAGTTTTTCGGCTTGGGCCATCAAAGATTCCGGTAAATTAATGCCAAAGCCTTCTTCAATACGATGAAACAATTCCACTCTGCCTAGGCTATCAATTCCTAAGTCACGCTCAAAATGCGAATCAAGGGTGAGTGCTCTGACCGCCCGCTCACGACCCAATTCCGTTAAAAAAGTTTGTGTTATGTTCAATAACTTATTTTCAATTTCTGCCATTCATAAACCTACAAGGTTTTAATTAGTTAGATAATAAGCAAACATCCTAATGTTAGTCTCTTTAACTTTGGGATGTTCTTATGATATGAAGTGATTTTAGATGAGTGTAAACGACTTTAACAGCAGGCAGCTCTTTGCTCTTTGGGAAACAAGGCAGATTCCTCATTGACTATCGTTTGTTGATGTTTTCTATGTCTTTTTGCACATTGATGGGCATAATTTATCGTAAGATATAAAGCGCTCGCACCAAGGCCAATTGCCGCTCCAACTATCAATGGATAAGAGCACTCAGAAATATTATTATCTTGAAGTTGCACACCTATTGGCAGCTTAATGGGTTGATTGTTTTCATATTCATTTATGATAGTGGTGAGATTCACTTGTGAGGGATTTATCGAGATATCAGCAGTGATATTACTGGTTAGACATTTAAAGCCATTCAAAACGAGGTAAGCGACACCAGTAACTATGCCTGTTGCAGCACTTGAAGTTATTACCAGTAAAGATTTACCTATTTCCTTTATAACTTTCAGCACTTTTGACAGCATCTTCATTCATCCTTGTATGACGATCCGTTATTTGAGCCTAGCATGCTTAAAAAAAGGATTACAAAATGTTTTTGTGCTGTTGGGCAGCATCCCCAGCCTACGTGCCGCGACTTGTTCACGGCATCCATGGATACCGCGGACAAGCCGCGGTACGTAGAGAAAAGAAAAGACAAGCCGCGGTACGTAGAGAAAAGAAAAGACAAGCTGCGGTACGAGAGGGGTTAAGCGAGTTGGTTGCGATTGTTAAGCGGCAACACATATACCTGCGCCGTCTCTAATCTAACCTTATCTTTCGTCAAGGAATCAATTAATTCCATTGCTGGCATACCATGGGTTATAAACACAACGTGACCTTGAGGATGTTGTTTTTCAATTTCATCATATATGGCTATGATACGCTTACGAACATCATCATTTGATTCACCATGATAAGATTTTGCTTCTTGAGGGCCAACATACCAGGAGTCTTTAGTAAATTTATCTTTATTTAATCCCTCACGCTCCCCTGCTTGTGTTTCAATCAAGCGGTGATCAATGTGTATTTTATCTTTAGAGAAAACACCGATGTCAGAAATAATTTGCGCTGTTTCAAGTGTACGTGGCAAAGGCGATACATAAACAGCCGCAATGCTGCGATTATCAAAACCATATGTTAATAAAAGCTCTGCTGTTTGTTTGACTTGATCATGCCCCTTATCTGTTAATGAGGCTGGTTTATAATTGGCATGTTTGGGGTTTGAATTATATTCATTACTGATATTTTGCTCGCCCTCACCATGACGAATAATGACAAGATGCCGCTCTTGCAAGGCAAAAAGAGAATGCGTGAATAAAACAAAAACTAATCCCAAAAATATTTGACGAATTCTCATAACTAACTACTCCGATTTAGGTTTTAATGGTTTAAATATTAATCTTATATTTCGCTGTCCGTGGAAAAAATAAAATACCCATTGAGAAAACACAAACAATTTGGTTCTATAGCCAATCAAAAAATATATATGGATAAAACTCCATGCTATCCAAGCTAAAAAGCCAGCGCAACGAAAAGGCCCCGATAACACTAAAGCTTTATATTTACCAATCGTTGCCATCATCCCTCTATCAACATACTGAAAAGGCTTACGTTGATTGATAGGCTTATTTTTAGCAATGAGCTTACCTACGTAATTTCCTTGCTGAACGGCAACAGGAGCAACAGCAGGTAAAGGATGGCCCTTTTTATCTAATAAATGGGCAGCATCTCCAATAATAAAAATATCTGGGCTATCTTTTAAACACAAAGTGCTCTCTACTAAAACCCTACCTTGTTTATCTAATGGCATATTTAAAGTTTTGAGCAATGGGGAAGCTTCATTCCCTGCCGCCCAAATGATATTAGAGGATGAAATAAAAGCTTCTCCTAAATAGACCCCCTCATCAGTGATGTCAGTGACTCTGGAATTCAGCATGACTGAAACCCCCATTTTTTCAAGATCATGCTGCGCTCGCTTTGAGAAATGAAGCGGATATCCAGCTAATAACTGGTTACCTCCTTCAATTAATATTATTTTTGTTTTGCTGGGATCTAAATGTCTAAAATTCTTTTTTAAACTCTGATGTGCAATTTCTGCAATTGCGCCAGCCATCTCAATACCTGTTGGGCCGCCCCCAATGATAACAAAACGAATTAATTTTTCTTGTAAAACTTTGTCCGTGGTTCGTTCAGCTAGCTCAAATGAAGTAAGGATTTTCTCACGAATATTCACCGCATCCTGCAAAGTCTTTAAACCGGGGGCAAAAGCTTCCCAAGCCCCTTTACCAAAATAAGAATGTCTATTGCCAGCGCTCACAATCAAAAAATCGAATGCAATGATTTGGTCATTTTCCATCACTATCGTTTTAGTATCTTTATTAATGGCTTTAACAGTACCCATGATTGTCGTAACATTAGGCAGATCTCTGAATATTTCACGAATAGGCATGGCAATATCACCCGGTGACAAAGCAGCTGTCGCCACTTGATAAAGCAAAGGTTGAAAGAGATGATGATTTGTTTTATCAATTAAGATAACTTTAAAAGCCGAACATTTACTTAATACTTTTGCTGCATTAAGCCCTCCAAAGCCAGCCCCAACAATAACGACACATTTCTGAGCACTTGAATGACTCGCCATAACCAATATCTTCTCTTTTTAACGTGAAAAACTAGCAGATTAATTTTACAATGGAGCTATAATCAAACCTATTATAAATTTTAAACATATATAAATTAGCTCTTAAACAAACTTTTTTTACATAAATAACTTACTGGGTGTGCAAATGAAACTCTCTATGGTTAAAGGGATCTTGATTGTTTTCCTTTACATATTATCTTGCCAACTTTTAGCAATAGATTTTCAAAAATATATAAAAAATAGCAAAATTCAAAACGCTAATGAAACCTCGCGAACAACATTGCTTGGCATCATTGGAAGTTGCGGCAATGCCAATCATCTAGACGATGATTGTATGGTTCAAGGCTTAGAAAGAGTCGCTCAAGAGGAAAACAATTCAGAAGCAAAAACAATTGCGCAAGAATATGAAAAGGCCCTTGGTGAAGGAAATTTCTCGCAACCTGAATGCCAAACAGAAAGTCATATGCAAGCCAATCGCACTGTAGGACATTGCATACTCCTCTTGAACAGCTATATTCTAGAAAACTATGAACAAAATGATGCAATCTTACAATACGAAATGTGTTTGCAAGGCGGCATGATGGGATTAGCTTATCAAGGAAATTTAGCGGCTCAATTAATGCTTGCACAAATTTACAAAGAAAAAAATCAACAAGACCAGGGAGAAACCTGGATCACAGCTTTAAAGACCAAAAAAGAATCGGATGAATATGATATTTTAATGAGATGTTACGGTTAGCCACAACAATGTGCCGCGACTTGTTCGCGGCATCCATTTCCAACGTGCCACGACTTGTTCGCGGCATCCAAAATATTCAAATCTTAAGAAAAAAACCTGGATACCGCGGACAAGCCGCGGTACGTAGAGTGTTATGAATGTGGATACCGCGGACAAGCGCGGTACGTAGAGGTGTTGATTTGAAGGAGATTTAGTCTTCTTTTTTGCTATCAGATTTACCGGGTTTAGGCGACTTTGGTGCTTTATAGAGTGTATGTTGCTTTTTAATCTCTTCAATTATTTTAGGTAAATCGTAGTCTTGTGCATCTTTGAGTTGGAGGCCTTTGATTTTAGATATATCAAAATGATTTTGATGTAGGGCTGTCATAAATCTAATCGCCCCTTCTAAAGTATTAGCTTCAACTTCAAAGACCATATTTGGCTGCTCGGCCTTTTCATATTTTCTTGCTGCTTTTATCAGCTTATCTATAGGCTCTCCATGGAAAACAACTTCACCGTTTTGTCTGGTCTCTATTGAAACGGTTTGTCCTTTTTTATTTTTATAATGGAGATCATGTCCTCTTTCAGTGCATTCCCATTCTTCTTTAGGAAATACTTTTTCAAAAACTTCTCTTAACTTTTTAAGTCTTTGTTTATATTGTTGCGCAAAGGTGAGTTTTCCTTTATTTTCTTTATCGAAAAACTCTTCATCAACCTCATCATCAGTCCTGGCTTTTTTATCAGCCTCCAATTTTTTGGCAACGGGTTCCTTGTCATCTACATTAGGTTTTACAACCAATCCCATATCTGGTGTGACTTTACCAGGCAAAATAATACCTACTTTCTTTTTATCTTCTTCGGCCCCATGTGCACTCATTGGATTTCCCCTAAGCAATAATTTCATTACTATAAGAAAGACAATCAGAGCATCGAATAAGTTCAACATGAGTTAGTGTAATTGCAACATTGAGATATTTTTAGGTTTCAATAATGATTCATTTTTTTGCAACAATAACGTTACTAATCTTTTCGTCAGCAACCACAGCTTCTTCAACTAAGGAGCATCCTGCTCCCACCTATGAAGAAATTATGCAGATGGGCCAAAGCATTCAAAAAATTAATGCTCTTTATTTAAATTGCAAAATGGATTCGGAATGCATTCTTGCTGGATTGAAAAAAATGGTCGAAAAAGACAAAGATGCTGTTGCTAAATCCATGCTAGAAGAAATAGAAAAACAGCAAAAAAATGACATGAATATCATGGATAAGTGTTACCAAAAAGAAAAATCAGAAGTCGATAATGCAGGCTCTTTATGTGCAACACTTTCAAAAGATCAAAAGAACTCTCTTTCCACTTGCGTAGAAACACATCTTTTAGAATTAATTAACAAAGGAAATGCCTTAGCAGAACTCACTTTGTTAAATGTTTACCAATCACAGAATGATGAGAAAAAGATAACCGAATTGAAACAAAAAATAGATAGCAATGCACGTGAAAAAGGATTGAATAGTTTGCAAAGATGCTTAGATTTAAACAATAGAAAATAGAGGTTAGACTGAATCTAACCCCTATTTATAGCGCCTTCAAAACACTAAAGAATTTTAGTCTTCAGCGTGTGAATGAGTATCTGTGGTTGTTGTTGAGGTAGTAGTGTTATTGGTACCACCTTGAGTTTGATTAGCAGTGTTAGCCATGTCCTGCTTCATATCTTGTGCTTTCTTATCAGCATCAGTTGTTGTAGCAGTTGTGGTGGTGCTGGTGTTATTTGTATCGGTGTTGCTTGTATCAGCAGCGATAGTGGTAGCACCTTCATTCATGCTATGACCTTGACCCGGAGCTGGAGTAGCAGGGGTAGCACCAGGATGAGCACCATCAGTTGATTTGTGTTCTGTGGTGGTTTCAGTGGTGGTTTTCTTATCTGTAGTGGTTTCGGACTTAGAGCAAGCACCGATCGCTACACAAGCTACCAACGCAACGAGTAATTTGGTTTTCATAGATTCTCCCTTAAATTAACTAACTAAGATGTACACTTTACTAATAGAGATAATTTTGCATACCATACCTGAGTTGACTCAGAAAAGGAATGCACTATTTTTAAATTCCCTCACCAATACTCTTTCCCACTTAACAAAATGGTATGATGACTTCGGTTTTCTCTAAGGACATATTGTGTACGATGCTCTCATTGTCGTAAATGGCGAAATACCTCGTCCAGAACTCTGGCAAGGAATTCACTACCGCACACTCATCTGCACCGACGGTGCTGCAATTACCCTTCGGGATTTTTCTATCACCCCAGACATCATTATTGGTGATATGGATTCTATCGCTGTTGGCACTCAATTTGCTACGCCTGAAGACACACAAATGCACTTTCCCGAGTCAAAAGTTCATTTTATTGAAGATCAAAACTCAACTGACTTTGAAAAAGCACTTTTTTTTGCCGAACAAAATAATTTTAAAAGTATTATTTGTCTTGGTGCTCTCGGTAAGTCTGCTGACCACTCAATACATAATTTAAGTATGCTCCATCGATTTGATAAAAAAATGGAAATTGTCCTTATGCATTCATTCGATGAATCCAGACAATGGGTCTTTTCCTTACATGAGAATACGTGTATCACCACTGAAATTGGAGGAATTATCTCCTTCTTTCCCTTTCCTGAGGCCAAGTTAACAACTCAGGGTCTGAAGTGGGACATACAAGAAAAAGTCATTACACAGCTTGGCAATCACGCTATGCGGAATCTTACAACCAAGGCGAAAGTGAAAATAAAGTGCGAAGGAAATTGCCTGTGTTTCCTAACTTGTGATACTCCCCCAATCATAGAAAACATCTCCAAAAGATAAGCTATTGTTTTTTAGATTTATTATTTAAAAATATCTCTGGATCCTTCCGATAAACTACACCTTTAGACCGACCGTTGAGCGCTAGAAGGTGGTGTTTCATCATACTATATGTTAAATTAAGCTAATCTTCTAAATATATACATCCTCAATGGAGGTTCGATATGGCTGATCCAAAAAGCTGGGAACAATTTGTTGAACAGTACAATTTTATACTGAAGTTTGGCGCCGACAGACTACAGCAAATGCTGAATGCTCAAGCAAAAGCCCAGGGCAATACATTCCGTTTAACACCCGATCATGTGAAAGAACTGATCCCAAGTATTGAAAAAAGACTGGATAAGTTATTGGATCAACACCTAGCATTGGTCCGACGAATGCACGAGGATAATCAAATGCCTCGGGGTGATAATAGACCAGAATTAACCAATCAACGCCTCCTTGGAATTGAACCAGGACTAGTAGCAAAACGTGTTCAACAATTTGAACCCGTTCCATGGGGTGATAAGTTTGATAAACCTGGAGATACGAGTTTTCAAGATGCTTATAATCAAATGATTGATGCACAAGCAGATCCAAATGCAGATCCAAAAGCAAAAGATGCTTTAGTGAATCAATATAAAAACAAATTGAAAATGGATATGAGCAAAAGGCTTGAAGCTAAACTCAGATATGAAGGGCCAAAACTTACTCCAACTATTAAACCTAGGGGTCCTGGTGGTATAGCAACCTAAGGGGTACCTTTAAGGAGTTAATATGTCCCTTTCCAAGGAAATACTTAAGGGAACTTTTCAAGGAGTCCAACGACTCCTTGAACAAGGGGCGCAGGTAAACCTTATTGATGAATATGGATATAATCCTCTCATACACGCCACAGTTACAAATCGTAGTGATATAGCAAATCTTCTTTTAAAATATAATGCCAACGTCAATATTGTGGATATTACAGGTTCAAATGCTTTGCATTGGGCCATAGATATCAACAATATAGATCTCGTTGAATTATATTTGGATCATGGGGCAAATCCAAACTCCTATAATTCCAGTGGCCAACCCGCTCTTTTTTATCCAATTTTAAGAAATAATCAAGAATTAGTTAAACTTTTAGTAAGTCGTGGTGCAAAAATTGAATTTGCCAAAGACTTCATTTTAACCAAGCTTGTTGGACATCGTTTTGAACTCAAAGGCCATACGGATGTTGTAAATGCTGAAGGATTGTTTATATCGATTGATCTTGAAGGTTTTTACCTTGAATTTACTTTGAATTTAATTCGAGAGTCATTAACTCGATTTATACAAAGCTATGTCGCCCATAGAATGGATATTCACTCTGAAGAACTGAAAATTATTATACAATCATTAGCAAATGCATCAAATCTAAGAGAATTTAAACATTTTAATAAAAGCGTAGAACAAAATAAGGACGTAATAACAAAATTACTCAATATCGATTTATTATTACTTCCTGTTTCCTATCAAGCACATGCTATTAATTACATTAAATACGGGCGATTTTTAGCTAAGTGTGACCGGGGCGTACAGAAAATGACCGATCCGATCGTCATCTACAAAATGGGAAATCCGCAGAATTTAACCCTTGATTTATATATTGAGATGCTCTACAAGCCGCAAACAGCAAAATTTATCAAATCAGATCTACATCGAATTCTTAACTTACAACCCTATGCAAATCTGCCTATAAAACACCAAATAACTGGAAATTGTTCTTGGGCAAATTCTGAATCATCAGTACCCACAATGCTATATATGTTGTTACATGAAGAAATTAAAGATAAATCAAAAGTTGACGCCCTTGTGGGTGATATGATGAAATTTTATTATACTTGGCTGGAATGGGATAAAGATCGCGCACTAGAAGACAGTTTAATTGACTTTGATAAAATGTCATTTTCTAGGCAAAAAGCAAGAGCTGCACTTCTTGGTGCCGTCCTTTTTCAGTCCAGCAATCCGAATAAGACTCAAGACGTAAACCGTGCACAGAAAATACTTAAAATTCTATCCCGGAAGGAATTTCATTACATCGTACGTATATATGCAAATATTTTTGTTAGAGGCAATCAAAGTTCTGAAGGGCGAGCATTTCAACAACTGGTTGAAATGTGTGGTTATAAACTAAATCAATTTACGTATTAATATGAAACAAGATGATGTGTTCGTACTTTTCTTATTACTGGTGGGTCTGCTGATTCTAATCCCGCTTGTCAAAAAGATTTTTCTGGATTATTCCCGTAAAAGAAAATATCAAAAAATTATTAATGAATTAAATACCCTATTTCACGATACCAATCCCTTCGAAGTTGCTCAAGAAGCTAGAAAAAAAATAGAAAAACCTTCACCGGATCTCCATTATGGCGAAATTGATATCTGTGCTTTATTAGATCTTATCTCTCACATTCAACCGCACCCCAAAGCCGTTTATTATGATTTGGGCTCTGGCAGTGGCAAATCCACCATGGCCGTTAAATTGCGATATCCCTCTTTTAAAGTCATAGGGATTGAACTCATTGAATCATTACATCTTCTAGCTATGCAAAAGCACCAACAATATCTTGCAAAGCATAATATACCTTTAAATCATTTTGATGTTTGTTTTATAAATGATAACTTATTGAATCAGCAGTTTACGGACGCTGATATCATTTTTATAAACGCAACTGCCTACACAAGCGCGACTTGGCAAGAAATTTTATATAAACTAGTTCAATTAAAACGTGGAGCAAGAGTTATCATCACTTCTAAAACACTTCCCTTTCCTGCCTTTAACAAACATTATCAAGGGATGGAGTTGATGAGTTGGGGACTAACCTCAACTTACATATACGAAAAGATGCATTAAAAGGAAATGTTCGTTGGACCAACTAACTACAATTCAGCAGATTGCGATTTGGATTTTACCTATTCTTTTTGCCGTCACCTTACATGAAGCTGCCCATGGTTATATTGCTTATAAACTAGGCGATGATACGGCTTATCAATTAGGACGCATATCTGCTAACCCTTTAAAGCATATCGATCCTATTGGAACCATTATATTGCCTATTATATTAATGCTGACAACAGGTTTTATTTTTGGCTGGGCTAAACCTGTCCCAGTTAATCAAAACCGACTAAGACACCCTAAAAGGGATTTTGCCTTGGTGGCCCTTGCAGGCCCTGTCTCCAACTTTCTCATGGCCATTGCTTGGATTAGTATTTTAAAACTGTACTTATTATTCCCCAAGCAGGATATCTTCCTTCCCCTGGTATTGATGTGCCAAGCGGGTTTAATGATTAACATTCTATTGATGGTCTTAAATCTTATCCCTATCCCTCCCTTGGATGGCAGCCGATTGATTTACTCCCTCTTGCCTGCCCCTTGGGATGCGCGTTTTAATAAAATGACCCCGTTTGGGATTCTGATTATTCTTGCTCTTATCATGTCGGGGGTTCTTTCGAAGATAATGTTACCGGCAATTTCGTTCGTCCAAAATTGGTTGATTACCTTATTTCATATACATTGATGGATACCGCGAACAAGTCGCGGTAAGTAGACGGAACATGGATACCGCGAACAAGTCGCGGTAAGTAGCATCTACGTGCCGCGGCTTGTCCGCGGCATCCAGTGCATACACACCTGAATACAATATCCGTAGCTTTTATGAGATACACCGTTTATCATTCCCCTCCTAAGTTTCAGTCTCTTGCTTGTAGTTCCTTAACCAAAAATGTGTTAACTTACTAACCAGCTCTAATCGATGATGGTGAAAACGTTCCTATGAATAAGCCTCCCGTTCCACAAGATTATTCCTTCAAATTTTCAGATTGCTTACTAGGCGCACAAACCCTCTTTATCGCGATCGGCGCAACCGTGATGGTTCCCTTGCTCACTGGCATGGATCCAAGTGTTGCCCTTTTTACTGCAGGGATCGGAACACTTATTTTTCAAATTATTACTAAAGGTCAAATCCCCTGCTTTTTGGGTTCTTCCTTTGCATTTGTACCCGCTACCATTTATGGGATCCAAACTTGGGGCATAGAAGCTACTCTCTTTGGACTTGCCGTTTGTGGCGTCGTTTATTATTTAATGAGCTTGTTGGTTTATATCCGCAGCCAAGAATTTGTTAATCGCTTATTTCCAACGTTAATCACTGGCCCCATTATTATGAATATTGGCCTCGTGCTTGCACCAGTTGCCATTAACATGGCCATTGGCAAAGACAGTCATGGTGATGTTGTCTTATTCGAAAGAAACACCGCATTGATTGTTGCCGGTATAGCATTGCTCGCAACCATTGTCACACGTCTGTTTGGCAAAGGTCGGATCCAACTTATCCCTATCTTAGTCGGTATTATTTTCGGCTATATTGCCAGCTTATGGCTTGGCATCGTAGATTTTTCAACTGTTACAACTGCGAGCTGGTTCCAGTTGCCTCATTTTTCAACTCCAAGTGTTAATTGGCAAGCTGCTTTATTAATGATACCCATCGCAGCGGTTTCTGCTATTGAACATATCGGTGATATCGTTGCCATTGGTGGGATCACAAGACGTAACTATGTTCGTTATCCTGGATTGCATCGCAGCCTATTAGGTGATGGCGTGGCAACAATGGTTGCCTCCTCTGTCGGTGGCCCTCCCAGCATTACTTATGCTGAAGTAACAGCTGGCGTTGCTATTACTAAAACATTTAATCCTGGCATTATGACCTGGGCAAGCTTGTTCGCCATTTCATTAGCTTTTATTGGTAAAGTAGGCGTCTTCTTACAAACAATTCCCCTCCCTGTTATGGGCGGCGTACTGATCTTATTGTTTGGTGCCATTATCGTTACTGGCTTACATTTGCTAACCCAGTGCCAAGAAGATTTGATGAGCCCACGTAATATGACAATCGTTGGAATAGTATTAGTAATCCCCGTAGGCGGTTTAACACTCGGCGCGGATAATTTCACAATCAGTGGTATTGGTTTAGGCGGCTTAGCGGGAGTTATATTAAACCTGCTTCTTCCTCCGGATAAAGCTTCCAAAGAATCACACGCTTAAAAAAAAGGCCTCATCAGAGGCCTTTTTCTTATCTATGCCCTCTCAAAATATCGGGCTCTACAAAAGTTTCTCTTGCTCTGCGACGTTCTAATGCGGCCATACAGTAGTAATTATCTGTTCTGCAACCGTCATCCCAAAGCCCTGGTCTATTTGGTTGGATGTTATAGCCTCTTATCATATATTCGTTGTACCTTCCTGAGGTCGTGCTATAACCCTGCTTTACTAATGCCCCACCCTGTGCATTTGCCAATGTGGAATAACATAACGCTATCCCTGTACATAACATGAGTATCCTGCCAACCATTATCGCCTCCAAGGTCTTATCTATGTAAAAAATATAGACCGCCTAGTAGCAAATTAGCTAGTTGGAAGGATGGTTTAAATTCAGTGGGATCACATTGACCGCTTCTAAATATATAGTTATAAGTTGATCAATAACTTAAACGGCGACTTCTTATGATTGAATGGGTAACAGATCCTCAAGCTTGGATGGCTCTCATCACGCTAACGGCGCTTGAGATTGTACTGGGCTTTGATAACATCATCATGATTACGATATTGGTTGGTAGGCTTCCAAAGCATAAACGTCAGCCCGCCCGTCTTCTTGGTTTAGGTTTTGCTATGGCCACCAGGATAGCGCTGTTATTAACCTTAGTTTGGATAATGCATCTCACCAAACCATTATTTACACTCTGGGGTACCGACATTTCGGGAAGAGATATAATCTTATTCGTGGGAGGTCTTTTCCTAATAGTTAAAAGTATCCATGAGATCGCTCAAAGCTTTGAAGAGAATCATGATGAAAATAAACCCGAACATGCCGTTAAATATCCCAACTTTTTTT
Source organism: uncultured Pseudomonadota bacterium (assembly GCA_963829835.1). Lineage (GTDB taxonomy): Bacteria > Pseudomonadota > Gammaproteobacteria > Berkiellales > Berkiellaceae > Berkiella. The sequence goes on along the minus strand of CAWHKC010000003.1, from coordinate 625,375 downwards.
TCATCATTATTCAAATTGGCTTGATTGATATTATCTTTTCTCTAGATTCCGTTATTACAGCCGTGGGACTTGCTAATCAAATACCTATTATGGTTATAGCGATAGTTATCTCGGTTTTTGTCATGATGTTCGCGGCCAAATCTATCGGCGATTATATCGATAAGCACCCTACCATTAAAATGTTAGCATTAAGTTTTTTAATTTTAATCGGTGTCGCACTTGTTTGCGAAGGGATGGAAATACACATTCCTAAAGGCTACATCTACTTTGCTATGGCTTATTCTGTTTTTGTGGAATTGCTTAATCTGAAGATGAGAGCGGTTATGAAACATCAAACCCAGAAACATCAGTGAGGCTATAACTCAGGCCTATACGATTTGGATTGTTTATTTCTTAACTCATCGACAGATCCATCTATCAAAGTTACTAAGGATTTTAAGCCCCTTCTAGTCTCTTTATCTTCAATTTTAGCTAATGGACCTGCCTTTAAATCTTTTAACAAAGCACACTTTTGATCAATTTGAACTATAAAATTCTCAAGGGCGTCATTTAATAATTGAGGATCATCTTTATATTTTTGTATCGCCGCATTTGCTCTTTCAATCAATACTGAAATCGACTTTGCTTCAACCATGATTAGAAATATCGCATTGAGTTCTGACTCTTTATTTTTCTCTATTTCAATGAATTTACTAAAAGAATCTATTGTTAATTGATCTCTCTCATCTGTGGGCAAAGGATATACTAAGTTTAAATAATCACCCGTTTTAAAAGTAGGGTCTTTTGCTTTGTAATCACCGGTTTTAGGCTTGTACATAGGATCCTTATATTTGGCATCATCTTTGATACGATCAACATATTCCCCAAAGTGCTTACGAGCTGAACCATATTTATTATTGGCATATTCTTTTATAAATTCACAACATAGAATGCTGGGACTTGTTTTTACAATATCACTATTTAACAACTCAACAATTTGATAAAATGGGCTTTGTTTGTCGGAATGAAATCCTACTCTCTTTTCATCTAATTGTTGTATTCTATCAAGCGACTCTAGCAATTTGAGCGTGATTTGAGTCGAAGATAAATTGGTGGTTTTGTTTTGGCTTGCATTGCGTAGATTAATTAATTCAGCTTTTAATTGTTTAATCATCTCAAGCTTTGTTGTATGTTGTTTTCCAAGCGTAGATAGTGTTTTCTTTTTGATATTTTTATACATCGATTTCAACGTAGACTGATTTGATCTCGTAAGCTCTTTCTCAAGCTTTTCAAGCTGATTAATATATTTTTGAAAATCTATCGTTAGAAAGGGTTTAGACGATTGAGGTTCAACCACGGCTGACGCAGAAGCGGTTCTAATAACACTTGATCGTTTTTCAGTAACAGGTTTTTCGCTAACCTCTCTTGATTTAATCGTGGCTTGCTTTGCACTTAGTTCAGCTTGAATTGCTTGAAGTTTAGCAATTTGCGGTTGGAAAATGAGTTTTTCAGCTTCAGAAAATTTAAAAGTCTTCCATTGCTCTTCGAGCATAACAAAACCTTGCAGATTCTTCTGTGGATTATTTAATAAACCATTAACCAGATCGTTATATTGTGAAATTCTTTTTTCAGGATTCAGATAATGACGAACATTTTCTAATTGTTGCATGTAAAAATTAAGCGCAGCCTTTCTATCATCTGGTCGTTGCTTTTTTAAAGCCCTTCCTATTATTTTATCAATACTTTCCCTCACCTGTCGTAACTCAATATCCAATTTTTCTTCTAAGGCTTTAAGATCTTTCATTTCTTGTTCAGTTGGCATAAGTGTAGTTTCACTTTAAATTGATACTCTATAGAGAATGGACCTTATAGATGGGTGATTAGTTCATCTTTTATTTCATAAAACCGCGTAATACCAATGTCCTTTAAAAAATCCTCATCATGCGAAATAACTATCATTGTGCCTGGATATTCCAGCAAAACCTGAATAACATGTTCTTTAGCCTCCCTATCTAGATTATTGGTGATTTCATCCAATATCAATAATTTAGGTGTTTTAGCAGCAATGAGAGCTAAAGATAAACGCGCCTTTTCACCTCCTGAAAGAGTAGATACCAACGCATTCACTTCTTCATTTTTATAAAACAAAAAATCTCCAAGATGCTTACGTATCTGTAATTGTGACCAGTTCGGAACAACGTTTTCAATATTCTCTAAAACTGTTTCATTAGGAGAAAGCGTTTTATAATGCTGATCTAAATAACCAATATCATATGAGAGTGGTGAATGCCAGATACCCGTTTTTGTAAGGCTTTTATCATTTAAAATCGCTTTAATAAGGGACGTTTTACCTGTCCCATTATTACCTAATATCGCGATGCGCTCACCGGCCGCGATCTGAAAATTGATCTTTTGCAAAAGTATTGTCTCATAACCTATGCCGCCATCGATAACAGAGAGTATGTTTTTCCCTACACGAAGATCAGCGGAAGTTAAAGAAAATTGTACGTTTATAATTTTAGGTAAATGTAATTCAGATAATTTATCAATTAATTCCTGTTTCTTTTGAGTAATTGATTTACTTTTTTGACCTGACGTTTTCTCACTTCTTCTTGCTTTAGCATCTGAAACAATGGTAGGCCACTTTCTTTGCGCTATGTGTTTTTTACCTGCCAACCGACTTGTTTTCGCACGCTCCTGTTCTTTCATTAAAGCAGTATGTGATTCTATCCTTTGAATATTGATCTGTGATAACTCTCTCTCAATGGAAATTCGCTTTATATTAAGTTCATTCATGTAGTCTTTGTAAGCCCCTTTAAAGATATGGATCTGACCATTATCAATATGCCATAAGGTATCTATACAAGCTTCTAACAACGTAACATCATGAGTAACAATGATAAGGGTACCCTCAAAGGAACGTAATAGTCGAATAAGAGCCGCACGATTACATTTATCAAAATGATTGGATGGCTCATCTAATAACAGTACATTCGGATCAATGGCAAGTGCTTGGGTAAGAGCTTTATTGAGTCTCATTCCCCCACTTAAGTCATGATATTCATCAATGATCTGTCCAACAGCGCCTATCTGAGCGTCAATCGGTAATTTAATTTCGCCATCAGTAGGGTGAATTTTGCCTTGGATCATATTGAGTAGTGTCGTTTTCCCAGATCCATTACGCCCAATGATCCCTATACGGGAGCCATAGTGGACCGTTGCACTGAAATCATCAAAGCAAGTTTTATGGGGTAAAGAAAAACAAACGTTTTTGAATTGAATCGGTTTATGAAACATATTATTTCTCAAGCAGTTAGGGATGACTTTAAGCCAAATTGGCTCGTTGCCTTTGCCCTTTGATAGGGCGCTTAAGAAATAATATTCATGCTCAATTTTCCTTGGGAGCGGTCTTTTTTAACCAAATCTAAAAATATTATAATTTAACACCCTTTTAATAGCAATCCTTGAACATTGCTGGCTTGTACAGTCTGTACCCTATTTATGTGCATTTTATCCATTAACGCATAAACCAGTATCAAATTGGTCAATTGATTTTTCATCAATTGTTCATTTGGTGAGGACATCAATTCTAGAATTTGTTTATCTGTTTTATTGGTTAATAGCGTTATAGCTCGCTTGAGATCATCAATAGTATAAAAAGTCGCCTGTGAATTTGTCGCAAGATTGCATAATGGTTGTACAACATGATTATGAACTGAACCAACTGCCACTATCGGCGCACCCTGCTGTATTTTCTCCTGAATAATACTGAAAGCTTCACTTTCAAATTCCAGATGCTTTTTAGCTAATTCCAATACTGCTTGTACTTGACTCTCACTCATCGGATGAGGCGAGTCTGATTGTGCTTTGAGATGTTTCAACACCAAGTCTTGAAAAGTTTGTGAGGCAAGTTCGCCTCCCATGACATAAAAGTCATTGTTTTGGTTTTTAAAGGTAAGCTGCATACTTCCCCCCCCCAATATCCCAAACAATCGGAAGGTTTTCCTTGCCATCAAGTTGGGATACAGCACTATAATAAGCTAATTTCCCTTCTTCTTCTTGCGATATAATTCGGATGGGAATATCTAACTTAACACTTAACTCTTGAGCATAAGATCCGCCATTGTTGGCTTTACGAAATGCTGCAGTAGCGATGGCACAATGTTCAATATCATCATTATGGATAATGCCTTTTTCATAGTGATTCTCTATGTTTGATTTAGCAAATTGTAGAATCTGCAACCCCTTAGATTTTATATCCTCAGAAAATTCGCCAATTGTAGAGCGAAATAAGTCCTGTCTAAAAAAAACAGGATATGACTTATCACTATAAACTTCTTCTAAGGTCGTATCACAAATATTGACTTTAGCTGCCATGGTTTTAGTTGCGTTAGAACCAATATCATATGCAGCTCGATATACAATGCATTTTTTTTGAGGATAAAAGGGAAATCTTTCTTGCCCTATTTTCGATGGAGCAATGATTGAGATAGTGCTTGTTTGAAGCCAATACGATTCTACAATTTCTTGGGTTAACACATCCATGTGTAATCCTAATGACTAATTAAATACATCGCCCCCACAATTAAACCTGCTACAAACAAACCTTTAATCAAAGGAGATATTAAAGCCAAATAAGGTCTACCTGATAAATGGTGGATCCTTTTTTTAGCAAATCTATTCTTTTTATCTAATTCGACCGATCGCTGAAAATGTTGTAATGCCTTCTGTACATTCTTTTTCTTCTCATAAATCATCCCCATATTATTATGAGGAGCTGCTCTATCCCCGAATACCGCAAGAGATTGCTGATATAATTCTAAAGCAATCTCATCCTCTTCTTGTATTTGAAAAAACATGCCTATTAAATTAAAAACATCATCGCCAATGTTTATACGATATATATTATTGATAACTTTTTTAAGATCATCCATCCAATCTTCAGTAAAGGCGACTGAAGCACTTGGAATTAATTCAACAACCCTATCATGTATAGCCGCATAAGCATTAGGGTCCCATTCACTCAGTCTGATAAAAGCCAGTAATGACTTTAGTGAAAAGCGATAGGTATTTGTTAAATATTCATCAAAAAAATAGCAATATTCTTCAGGACCTGTTACTTCCATACTGTTTTCAAAGAAAGCTTTAGTCTCTACTAATTCTGAAAAACTTGTCCCCATGCAATATAAATTCACTTTAAAATCGTTACTATTTTCCGTTAGCAAACAATCGCCACCAACTTTTTTAATGTATTCACTCAAAGCGTGAAAATTAACGAGAAATGAATAACATCCATCATAGGAATAACGATATCTATCATCATATAAGGGAAATTTCTTTGGTTGAGATAAACCTTTATCTCCAACAATCATAAAGAAATTATTTTTTGTGAGAGCTCTCATATTTTCAAAAAAATGAATACCCCCAATAGGCATTCCGATTCTTGACCTTTTTTTGTCAAAAAATTGAGGGTAACTAGCAATGATGTCGTTTAATACCGGATTGTCATAATATTTTGTAATATCAACTGGATCGCTGGATTTGATAAAATTTAGTTTTAGTTCATTCAAGTGCATTGCTTTATCAATATCAAAGTTTTTATAACGGCTCATCAAGCCTAATTTAACTTCATAGAACTTATCATCTTTATATTCAAATTCATCTTGAGCAATACAATCAAGTGTATAATTCGCAATGATGACAAAAGGCGTTTTAGCATTCAATTCTGAATATTTCTTTTGCATTAATCGCAATGTAAAGTCAGTATCTTCTTCAACATTAAAACAAGCAAAATCACATTCCCCATTATCAATAAACGGTTTAAAAGACAGGTTTTCTTGGCAAAATGTAAGGTTGTTTTCAATAAGATCTGAGATAATATAGCAAAATTTTTGATTTTCTAGATTATATTCACGTAGAAGATCTTTAAGAGATTTTAAAAATAGATAGCTAAATTTGCCGGTACCACTACCTACTTCTAGTAGATAGAAAATATCATCTTGAGTTGTTTTCTTTAAGGAATGCCAATCTCTGATAAATTTGACAACTTGTAAGGCATATCGATTAGCCGTGAAAGCATTGCTGGAAATATAAAAAGGAACTTCTTCCTTCCAGGCTCGGATCCCCATTGTGGCAAAATAATTTTTTTGAATTTTCCATAATTTTGATGTTGAAAGTCTTACCGGATCTTCAACTAATCTCGGATCCTGTTCCGTTGTCATCCTTGATCCTCTCCTCAAGATGCTTAAAATCCCACAACTTTTTGTCCATTAACTGGCTTGGCTTAATATGCTGCAGTGCATGCAAAATATTACTTGGAATTTTAGGATTTTCGCTAGCCAAAGCCTCAATTAACTTGCGAACCTTCTTTCTCGCCAAATTTTCCTGAGATCCACATAAATTACAGGGAATAATGGGGAACTGTTTAAGTTTAGCATACTCTGCAATGTCTTTTTCTTGGCAATAGCTTAAAGGTCGGATCACCATTTGCCGTTGATTATCTGCAAGCAGTTTAGGGGGCATTGAACGGACTTCGCCGTTGTAGAAAATGGACATTAACAGCGAGGTGATTAAATCGTCACGGTGGTGTCCCAGGGCAATTTTATTGAAACCATTATCTTGCGCATAACGATAGATGTTACCTCTTCGAAGCCGTGAACATAAACTGCAATAAGTACTACCTTCAGGTACTTTTTCTTTTACTATTGAGTAAGTATCTTTTTTTAATATTTCAAAGGGAATATTTCTTTCACTTAAATAAGCTCTTAACCCGGAATCGTCCCATCCAGGTTGTGATTGATCTAAGGTAAAAGCCAACATCTCAAAGGGATGACGAGAACGTTTGCGCATAATATCTAACAAAGACAACATGGTGAAGGAGTCTTTTCCCCCTGAAACGCAAACCAACAGACGATCATTTCTTTTGATTAAGTCGTAATCTGCTATCGCTTTACCCATGTAATGGAGTAACTTTTTTTCAATTTTTTGAATTTTTTTTAACGTTTGTGAAGCGTCGGGTTGCACTGGAGGAGCAACAGGCACTTCTTTATTATCTATCCATTTTATTTGTTGCATTTTTAGCTCGAAGGCTGCCTACTTAGTTGGGCTTATCATATCAGATTCACAAAATAGGTCCTAGTAGGGGCGCATCCCGTATTGCCCCTACGAAGAACTATTAATGAATCTCTAAACTTTGATGAACGCGAATGACCGGAACGGCTTCACCAGAAGATATAATTTTTAGCATATTTTGTTGGATTTCTCTGAGTAGTCTCTGGTAGGTATGCTTATAGGCTAGTGGGTGATTATCAAGCCCCATGATTCTGATAATGGTAACGCCATTTTCTCTTGTCTTAATGATTTCTGCGTTGACATACTGCTTCTTCATGTTATTTTCCTATAAATATCAAAGATTTATAAGTTGACTACTCTTTCATTGTATGTCGGGCAACTTTCTATGTCAAGAGGGCGGGGTTTTTTAAGCGGCCTTATCAATTTGAGGTTTTAATTCTTCAGAAGCTTTTCCTTTATAGTTAACCTTTAAAACATTATCTTTAAGATCCAAATCAAAACGCGCTTTTTCAAAAGTCACCTCTTGTAAAACCAACTTTTCTATTAAAACATCGACTTGTGCTTGGGTGTTTTTCAACCAATTATAAGTAAATGTTTTGGTTAAGATTGGATGATCTTGCTGTTCAATAAATTTACGTGGCAATGAGGTTCTCCATTGATTTGCCTGAAGTTTTCCAGTGATTGACACATCTTGCACAAATGAAATATGTAAATTGCCAGTAATGGTATTCTCACCTATCACGACAACTAATTGCGGAAGTTTCATATGCAATGGGGTATTCACTATATCAGTGCTGATTTCATCGAGCTTAATGCTTTGAAGTTCTTTGTTTTTCTCAAAATACGTTATTGTTAATTGGTACGCTTGGACATTTTTAATTTCCTTTATTGCTGAATTTAATGAACTCCAAGGTAATACTAAGGATAGCTTTGAAGCCCGCAAATTCATTCGATCGTCATTTTTTAAGTCAATTGAAAATTGAACATCTGCTAAAGTCACGTGTGGACGAGGAATTAAACTTAGATTCATAGGGCCTTCAATAACGACATCTACCCCCATTTCTTTTTTAAGCTGTTGTGCCAAGAAAATTTTATATTTGTCTTTATCCGCAGTATAAAACATCAGCGCGAATAGACTTAAAAGCACCATAAGGATAATGCATAGAACGGCTATAATTTTTAGCAACACTTTTAGAAACGACATTATTCACTCATCAAAGATTTAAGGGATCCCAACATTGGTTGGCATAGCATAAGTTTGCGTTTCTTTTTTATGATTATTAAATAATTTATCAGATAAATCACGCGCTTTTCTTAGTTCAGTTGATCCTAATAAATTAGAAACTTCATCTCTTAAGGCTATAGCTTCTTCTTTTCCACTCATTGAAGCTAAATTTGCCCAAACATACGATTGAATATAATTTCTCTGGATAACATCACCTAAATAATACATATTAGCCAATCGATATTGGGCGTAGCCGTCACCATTTTCAGATGCTTTTAGATACCAATCATATGCTTTAGTTCCATTGTTTAAACCAAATAATCCTTGTTCATATACCATTCCCAGTTCACGCTGTGCGGGAACAAATTCTTTCTTTGCGGCATCTTCTACAAGTTCAAGACCATATTCCACATTTTGCTGAAAATTATTCCTACCATATAGGTGATTTATTCCCTTTAGATAGATTGCTTCTGGCTCGCCATTGGCTGCCGCATATTTAATCCAATCATTTATTTCATCTTGAATTTCATGATTTTCATCATTTTCAGGAGAATTGAGTCCATCTCTAAAAACAATTGCCACCCAATTTTTTGCGTCATTCAATCCATGACGCGCAGACTTCAAAAACCATTTTTTTGCCAACACACGGTCCTGATCTACCCCCTGACCGTAGTAATACATTTGACCAAGCTTTAATTCAGCAAGCGGATGATCCTGATTGGCAAGCTTCTCAAAAATCTCCGAGGCTCTGATATAATCGACCTGTGTTCCAATCCCATCCACATAGAAATTTCCTAACAAATAGAGCGCGTCTTGGTTTTGACTTATGGCTGCTTGACTTGCCCAGTAAAAAGCCACTTTATCATATTGCGGAATTGAAAATTCCATCAATATTTTAGCCAATTTTACTTGAGCATCATGTGATCCTCCAACGGCAGCTTGACGTAGATATTCAATGGCAGCGAATTTATCTTTAAGTACCGGATGACCTTCCAGGTATAAAGTCGCTAAAGCATATTGCGCCGGATAAAAACCTTTATCTGCAGATTTTTTCAAATATTGAACACCCATCTCAAAATTCTGAGGAAGTGATGAAGAACCTTGAATATAACCCATTCCAATGACATATAAGCTGTTGGGTTCATTTTGTGCTGCTGCTGCCTGATACCATTTCATAGCAGCCTCTTCATTGCGTTCGATTAGATGCCCCTGATGGTACAAATTGGCGACTTCTACTTGGGCTAATACATGCTGTTGATGGGCAGCTAACGTTAAGTAACGCAAACCAAGATAAGGATTTTTTGTAATGCCATCACCCTCAAGATACATTTTACCAATGAGATACTGACTCTGGGGATTTTCAAGCTGCGCACTTTGCATTAACCATTTCTGGGCCTGGCCCACATTCTTTTCTGTACCCTTTCCTGTCAGGTAACACTCGCCAAGGGCTGCTTGGGCGGGAAGATAATTGGCTTTCGCCGCTTTAGTATAAAATTCAAACGCCGCGGCCTCATTTTTTTTAATACCACGACCTAACTGTAAACTCTGTGCAACGATATATTGAGCTTCTATATGTCCTTGCTCAGCCGCTTTGAGCAGCCAATGATTAGCACTCTCCCAGTCTTCTTTACCTAAAGCATCCGTTGCATATAAAGCACCCAGGCGAGCTTGCGCATGTATATTCCCTTCTTGGGCACTTGCAAGACAAACTGAAAGGGCCTCTTGTGCCCCAGACGATTTGACAAGATCGTCGCAGCGATAAGGTGAGTCTTTTGATTTATGCTCAGCATAATAGGGGATTGAAGCAATATCACCGAGTTGTGTAGATTCTGGTTCTTCTGAATCACATGCCTGCAGAATGATTAGGGATAATCCGATACAGGGCAATTTCAACAAATCACTTGATTTCATACAATAATAATCCCTCATTAAGTATGGCAAATAACAACTATATGATAATGGTATAATTCCAAGCTACCATAAGTTCAAATTTAGACTTCCCTTCCTATCCAGTATATCCTCTACAAAGATTAAAAAAAGAAAGCTTATGTCCAAAGATATCTTAAAAAAACTAGGAATGCCTCCTTTTTGTCCTTTACCTGGGCTTAATAAAGGACTGACCCAAACTATCGCTTCCTTTTATTTTCCCTATAACCCCTTCATTAACAATAGCAAGCAACATATTGTCCCTCTAGCGGATGGGGATAAAATTGTTCTGATTGAAAACCGCCCTACTCATTGGGTACCCTCACAACGCATTATTTTACTTGTCCATGGACTAACTGGTTCACAAAATTCGAAATATTTTATCCGTGCAACCCAATTTTTTGTGGCACATGGTTTTGTTGTTATAAGGATGAATCTCAGAGGGTGTGGCGCCGGAAAAGGGCTTGCTAAGCATCTTTACCATAGTGGACGTAGCGAGGATACAAGACAAATCTTAGAATGGTTAGCCTTGCAATTTCCAAAAAGCCCAGTCACTCAAATTGGTTTTTCCTTAGGTGCTAATATCACCCTCAAAATGGCAGGTGAAGATGGGATGCATAAAAGTGGCAATCTTGATAGTGTGGTAGCCGTTTCTCCGCCGCTTGATCTTGAAGCCAGCGTCAAATTACTTATCAAAAAACAAAATAAAGTTTTTAATGATTTTTTTGTTAAAGGTTTGTTAGAAGATATCAAAAAACTCCACGAAACATTCCCTGAATTGCCAAAACTGAATTTGCCACCCATTTCCAATGTCTATCAATTTGATGATTTATATACCGCACCAAGAAGTGGATTTAAAAATGCACATGACTACTACACACGCTGTAGTTCAGCACAATTTGTAGCGGCAATTACCCTACCAACCTTAATCATGTACGCCAAAGATGATCCGGTTATTAGTCGACGAAGATTTTTAAAGCTTCCCGACAAAGACAATATTGATGTGATTATTACTGATAAGGGCGGCCATGTGGGTTGGCTGGGATCAACCGATAAATGGTTCGATTATCGTTGGATGGACAGAGTTATTTTCAAATGGGTAAAACTGCATGATCAATCGATTTAAAGAGGGGGTGACTTTCATGTTGCAAGGTTTCAAAGCCTTAGCACACCCCCAAGTTCGGCATTATATTTATATTCCGTTATTAATCAATTTGGTAGTTTTTGGCGTTCTTTTTTATTATTGCGTTCAATATGGCTTAGGCAAGTTAAGTTTTCTCACCCCACATTTACCGTCATGGTTAACATGGTTAGGCGGATTCTTATCTTTTATTAAAGGAATAATCGTCTTTGCTTTGTTGACTATTTTAATCAGTGTTTTTACTTTTTTCGCGACACTTGGAGCTAATCTAGTCGCAGCGCCGTTTAATGGGCTACTCAGTGAATCTTATTCAAAAGCATTAGGGGGTAGCGTACCTACTCAGCCGTTCTTGCAGACGATACATAAAACCTTAAGTCGAGAGCTTACCAAACTCTTTTATTATATTCCTCGACTTCTGCTTTTAGGGCTTGTGGTTGTTGTGCTTTACTTTATTCCAGTAGCAAACCTAGCCATTCCCGTACTTTTGTTCTGGTTTAGCGCTTGGATGATGGCTATTCAATACATTGATTACCCAGCCGATAATCACCAAATGCGTTTTAAAGACGTATTAATAAGGTTAAAAGAACATAGATCACTAGTGCTAGGCTTTGGTTGCACTGTAGCACTATTAAGCAGCATACCCGTTTTGAATTTAATGGTTATGCCCGCTGCCGTATTAGGCGCAACACGTTTATGGGAAAAAACAAATTCTATGAAGGCATTCCCTGCAACCAAAATACAACACCCGTTACAGCAACCGCAATAATCAAAACGGCAGCAATCGCATCAAAAGCTTCATCGGATATTCCTTTTTTCTTTTGAACTTCCATTATAATCTCCTTAGTTTATTAAATTAACCAACTCGTTGATTTATCATTATATCGATAGGCTGATTACCAGATTTTATCACTATTGTGTCGCTTATTCCTCGTAACTCGCCATTTTTATCTAAAGGATCACCAGATTTTGATACTTTAGCTAGGACTTGAACCTTCATACCAACCGTTAGTTTACGATCCGGCATCATGGAATGTTTGTTGCCCAAATTAACAGTAAAGGGAAGTTCACGCGCTGTTTTCTTAAGTACGGCCAATGGCATATTGCTGCCCTCACTTTCCTTAATAAAGATAAACACAACATCTTCTGGTGAAACTGATTGTGAAAGTGTGGGACTTAACTCAACATTAACTTGGAAGGAAACATCTGCATGGTTGTTAGCATTGAAAGCCGCCTGCTCTTTTGAATCAAGATGCCCTGAGGCGGTAAGTATAGCTTGTTGGATTTTAGTTCTCTTTTCTTCCGTAATGTCTTCGTCGGTTTCAATGAGCTGTTGCCATTGCTGTATTGCTTGTAAATATCGACCACGAAAATAATCATCTATTGCCAATATATTCAGTATAACTTTCTGAGTGCTGTCTTTTTGCAATAAATTTTCAGCTGCACTTCGGATCTCCGGCTGCAGTTTGCCTTGATCTTTTAATGAATGACTATAAATCCATTGCACTTGATATTCATTCACATCGGGCGATAGCGTCATTGCTTTTGAAAGCGCATTAATCGCTTCATCAAATAAGCCTAATTGATTATAAATACTCGCAAGCTGTGTTAACGCAACAGGGGAATAACTGATTTTGTTCTCAAGCAAATGAAATTTTTCTAAAGCTTGTTCTCTTGGGATATCAGGATTGGCTGTTATCTTGGCAAGATCCTCTGACACTTTCGCAAGTGCATGCTTATCTAAAAGCATTCCACTGCCGCCCCATTGTTTATACAATAAAAATGAGGACCCACAAAACATCAAACTAAAAATAATTAAAAAGAAACGACGTCCTCTAAAAGTATTTTGACAAAGCGGTAAGATAATAATCCCAAGCCCAAATAAAATAATGGTGCCTATGACTATCCAAAATAGCGGCATTTGAATAAAAGCATTCATGTTTTAGTTTGCGCTTTATTAAAGAATTTAAACCACAGAAACGATCCTATTATTAGCATAATAAAAGGACCAAACCACAGCAACCAAGTTTGCGTCATTACCCTTGGTTTGTAGATAACATAGTCACCATAACTTTCAAGTAAATATTCTGAAATGGCTTCTTTTGATTCGCCAAGCTTTACCCGATTGTAAATTTCTTCCTGCATCGCTCTGGCAACTGGTGCCGAGGAATCAGCAATATTTTGATTCGGGCATGTTACACATCGAAATTCCTTTAACATCCCTTCGAATTCTTGCTGTTGCTGCGGGTTATCAAAAGTAAAATGTTCTTGCACAGCAAAACAAATGCTTGAAAAAAACAATCCAATCAAAAGAACCAACAAGCTGGTTTGGGTATCTTTACGCTTTCTCATTTTTTATTTTTTCTATTACTGGTAAAAAGTGTTGCTCAAATTGACTTAAAGAAACAGGACCTAAATAATGAAAGCGAATGACACCGTTACTGTCTACAATATAGGTTTCCGGTGTTCCCATTAAACCTAATTTTAGCCCTAAACTTCCTGTACTATCGTTCAGCAAATATTGGTATGGGTCACCCTTCTTTTCTAATAGGCTCTTCACTTTGTCAGCATCATCTCTATAGACTATACCCACAATTTCATTTGGCCACTTATTTTTAATACGTAACCATTCATCATGTTCTTTGACACAAATGCCACACCAAGTGGCCCAAACATGCACAATGCTGACCTGCCCTTTGACATCATTTAAACTTACCATTTTATCAGGTGTTCTAACATCCCCTAAGGAAAAAGCCGGAAAAGGCGATTCTTGATTGGCAGAAGGTGAATCTTCAACCGTCAAAGCTTTCCATAAAATGATTAAAATCATTCCTAAAACAAGTCCAGGTATAAAACGCCATACCTGTTGACGCAAGGTTTGTAAACTCATATTGATCCTCTTACTGTTTGTCTAAAGGCGACTAGACTTGCGATGAAAGCACCCAGTGCTATCATCAATCCGCCAAGCCAGATAAATCTGATAAAGGGCTTTATGTAAAGACGAACTGTCCAGCTCCCATCGTCTAACCTTTCTCCTAAGGCTATATAGAAATCTCGAAATAAACCTGGGTAGATGGCTGTTTCAGTCATCGGTGTATTTCGTGGTATAAAAAATCGTTTTTCTGGATATAACTTGCTGAGTAATTTTTGATTTTGGTTAATCAAAAAGGTTGCCTGTATTCCCTCATAGTTGGGACCTTGAATGTCTTTGAGATCTTTAAACACAAACTCATATTTCTGGATCCTAACTGTTTCACCAAGACTCATTTTCAGATCTTTCTCAGTTTCTAAGGCAGTGGTTAAAGCAATTCCTAACACCGCTAATCCAATCCCAAAATGGGCAAGGATCATTCCCCAGCGCGACAATCCTAAATTTCCGTTTACGTTAAGTTTCCAGACAGCGAATAAGGTGCCAGCGAGAACCCAAGCCCCAAATAAAATGCCGATATATGACATCACGGGGAAATCTTTAAGAAAAAAGAGCGAAGCGACTACGATAGGGCTCAATAACAAAGCTATTTTCATTTTAGGCCATAATAACCCGATTGTGTCTTCCCCCCATTTGATATGAGGCGCGATAGCCATAAGTCCTAACAATGGAATCATAATAGGAATAAACACGCTATTAAAATAAGGCGGTCCTACCGATAATCTTTCTTCTTTTAACACTTCAATAAAAATGGGATATAAGGTCCCTAACAAAACAGTTAAGGTGGCAACATACAAAATAACGTTGCCTAATAACATCAGCGATTCTCTAGAGTAGGCCGAAGAACGACTCAAAGTTTGTGCTTTAATGCCTCTGGAAATAAACAATCCAAAAGAAAACATAACCACTAAAGCTAAAAACCCAAGAATAAAAGTGCCACGAGAAGGATCACTTGCAAAGGCATGAACGGATGAAACAACACCCGATCTCACTAAAAAGGTTCCTATTAAACTCAAGATAAAGGCACTCAGAGCCAGTAATAAACTCCAAGAATTAAATAACTGTTGTTTTGATGCGCTAATCAGTAAAGCATGTCCTAAAGCCGCCCCCACTAACCAAGGCATAAAGGAGGCATTCTCAACCGGATCCCAAAACCACCAGCCGCCCCAACCTAATTCATAATAGGCCCACCAACTGCCAAGCGTTATACCCACCGTCAAAAAAGACCATGCTAATAACGCCCATGGTCTTGCCCATGTCGCCCAAGGGATGGGCTTATTTTTTAATATCATCGCAGTGATAGCGAAAGCAAATGGAACGGCTAAACCCACATAACCCATATAGAGAAAAGGTGGATGTAGTACAAATCCGGGATCTTGTAGCAAAGGATTAAGATCAGCCCCTTCATTTGGTGAAAACGGAAGTATTCGTGCAAAAGGATTAGACGTTTGTAAAAGCAATAATAAAAATCCAATACTGATGCACCCTAAAATACTGAGCACTATAACGGACACATCTTTAGGTAATGCCTTTGTTCTTGTTGCAACCGCCACTGTCCAGAGCGCTAATATTAATGACCATAATAATAAAGATCCTTCATGGGCTCCCCAAACAGCACAGATTTTGTAAACCAATGGCAAATGCGAGTTCGAGTTTTGAGCAATATATTCAAGTGAAAAGTCATCTTGAACAAAACAACACATTAACGTGACAAAACTGATGACCACAAAAAAGCATTGCCCGAAAGCTGCTGGCCTGGAAAAAGTCTGACAAAACGCAAAACGTTGGTTTATTAAACCAACGGGTGCTACAAATGCTTGGACTAGCGACATCATCAGCGCAAGAATCAGAGTGACAAGTCCAAATTCTGGGATCATGATTGAGCGCCTTTCAGAGTTGCGCTAACTTCAGGTGGCATATATTTTTCGTCATGCTTTGCCAACACTTGTGTTGCTTTAAATTCACCATTTTTGTCCAAAGCACCTTGAGCAACAATACCCTGACCTTCTTTAAATAAATCCGGCAAGATCCCTTTATATTTCACCTTGGTTTGATTTTGAAAATCCGAGATAACAAATTCCACAGATAAATCACTGTTACGTACCAGACTATTTTTGACAACCATACCACCAATACGAATGGTTTTATTTTGAGGTACTTTTTCTTGTACTAATTGTGTGGGCGAATAAAATAAATTAATGTTTTGTTTTAAGGCGAATAAAATCAGCCCCAGCGCCATCCCAACGCCACTAATAAGCGCTATCACAACAATCATTCTTTTCTTTTGTACCGGTGACATTTGGCCTACTTACTCTTATTCATATCACTAATTTCTTTGAATTGACGTTTGAATTGCCTAGCTCGCCAAATGCTTGTCCCTAAAAGCCAAATCATACCGGTAAACACCAAGCCATAACATGGCCAAACATATATCCCATAACCACCCATATTCCACATGATTAGCATCCTTATATTGATTTATTCATTAAAGAGGCAACCCATTGATTATTCTGCTCTCTTTGAAGGATTTCTGTTCTCACCCTAAAACAGACCAGTGCTGAAACATATAAGCTAAACCCGATTATCATCATTAATAATGGTGTCAACATGCTGCTTTCTATCGTTGGTTGTGAAAACTTTGAGATGGTCGCCCCTTGATGTAAAGTATTCCACCAATAAACGGAGTAATGGATAATCGGCACATCGATAATACCAATGAGGGATAAAATTGCGCAGGCCTTAGCCGCTTGCCTTTTTTGGGGAATGGCTGAATATAAACCAATGTATCCCAAATAAAGAAAGAGTAAAATCAATTCAGAGGTTAAACGTGCATCCCAGATCCACCAGGTTCCCCACATGGGTTTACCCCAAATAGCGCCAGTCACCAGTGCACAAAAAGTAAAAAAGGCACCAATCCTTGCTAAGCAGTAGGCCATGATATCGGCTATTTTAATTCGCCATATCAGATAAATTGCTGAAAAGACTGACATGCTTGCGAAAATCAATAATGAAAGCATGGCACAAGGAACATGGACATACATAATACGAAAACCATCACCTTGTTGATAATCTGCAGGCGCTATGAATAGCCCTGTATAAGCACCATAAGCAATTGCCATTAACCCAAGCACTAAAAACCAAGGTTGAAGCAAACCTAAAAAGTGATAAAAACGACGTGGTGAACCTAAGCTGATGATTATATTTATCATACAAATTTAATCCATTGCAACTTTTAAAGCCGATGCTGCAGCAAAGGGAGCAAAGGTTATCGTTAATATTGATATTGCGCCAAGCATGCCCAATTGAAATTGCGGCCACTGCGATGATAGTAATAATACAACCGCACTTTCTCCTAAAATCAGAATAGGTATATAGAGCGGCAATAATAATAGCCCCAAAAATACACCCGATCGCGGTAATGTAATGGTTAATGCAGCCCCTATCACCCCAATTAAGGTAATGGCAGGACTCCCAATCAATACACTGATTAGCAGTACGCTATTTTCAAACAGTGTTAATTGCATAAACAAGCCAAGCAAGGGAATGATAACAATCAATGGCAAACAAGAAACAATCCATATGGCTACTGATTTAGCAAAGATGAGCCACCACAAAGGATGCGGACTCAAGAGTAATTGTTCCAAACCACCCTCTTCCATTTCGCTACGAAATAAGGTTTCGATGGTAAAAAGGGTTGTGATTAAAAAGGCTATCCAAATAATGGCTGGAGATATTTTGACTAATACTTGAGAATCAAAACCAAGCCCAATGCCAAACAGAGAAATAAAAATCATAAAAAAGAGTATAGGATGGACCCACTGAGCACGATTGCGCATCATCACTTTTAAATCATTACCCAAGCAGGTATAAAAAAGTGGCATCATAATTGAATCACTCGTGCGTTATCCTGTTGCAGGTGAATATGACTTGCCATAATAATCATGCCATTGTTGCTTAGATGATTTTTCATTAGCTGATTAATCGCACCAATACTTTTGTCATCTAGTGACGTATAAGGCTCATCCAAAATCCACAGTGGTTTACGTTTAAGCGCAATCGCACATAGCGCAACCTTTCGTTTCTGGCCTGCCGATAATTTCTGACAGGGTCTGGCTAGATGATCGCTTAAGTCTAACTTTTCCAATAGTGTTGTCATCTCATTTTGGTTAAGCACTTGGTCTCCTAATGCGAGCAGAACTTTAATATTTTCTTTCGCATTCAGGCCTAAGTTAAGTCCATCGCGATGTCCTAAATAAGCTAAATCACGCAGAAACTGATCATTTTCAACTATCTTTTGATTGCCCCATGAAACGCACCCTTTGTTGGGCAAAATCAATCCTGCTAAGATTTTAAGTAAAGTCGACTTGCCGGAACCATTATGTCCTTGAATAATAAGCATTTGACCAGGCGATAGGTTAAAATTTAGATTTCTAAATAAGTATTGGCCGCCTCTGGCAAAACTCAAATTTTTAACTTCTACATGCATAGCCATAGATTCTTTTGGACAAAGATGGATGAATACTGTCACTTTCCTTTAATATAGGCAATCATCTGCGCAAAATGATTGCTATTCTACTAGCCTAAAAATATAAGGTGAAGGTCAATATGGAATTTTTGTCTCAATATGGTCTATTTTTAGCCAAGACACTAACTTTAATTATCGGAATCATTGTCACTTTTTCAGCCATCGTGGCAGTAGCTCTTAAGAGCAAAGGCAAGAAGGAAGATGGTTATCTTGTTATCGAAAATGTTAATGAAAAGCTTGAAGAAATTCGCAGCTCATTACAAGAAGAAACCTTGACTAAACATGCCTTAAAAAAATGGCTTAAAAACAAAAAAGCCCAAGATAAAAGTAATAAGAAAATTGAAAAAGAAAAAGATGAGTTACCCAAACGTTTATTTGTGGTTCGCTTTGATGGTGACATGAAAGCAAGTGAAGTCCATCCTCTGCGAGAAGTTATTTCTGCCATAACAGAAATTGCCGAGCCGATTGATGAAGTCTTGGTTGTATTAGAAAGCGCTGGTGGTTTTGTTCATAGTTATGGCTTAGCGGCATCTCAATTACATCGCTTAAAACAACGAAACCTTTACTTTACAGTCGCCATTGATAAAGTTGCTGCCAGTGGTGGTTATCTCATGGCTTGTGTTGCCAATAAAATCATTGCAGCTCCCTTTGCGATTGTTGGCTCTATTGGTGTTGTGGCACAGCTTCCGAATTTTCATCGTTTATTAGATAAAAATAATATCGATTATGAAATCTTCACCGCTGGGGAATATAAACGCACCGTCACTATGTTTGGTGAAAACACTGATAAAGCAAAAAAGAAATTTAAAGAAGAAATTGAAGAAACCCATGTTTTGTTTAAAGATTATATTACGGATCATCGGCCACAAGTAAACATAGAAGAAGTCGCAACCGGTGAACATTGGCATGCCAGCCAAGCAATTGCTTTCAAACTGGTTGATGAAATTATGACCAGCGATGATTTTATCTTGGCAAAAGCCAAGCAGTGCCAGGTTTTTGAAATCAGCTATGAAATAAAGCAAAAATTATCAGAGAAAATCACCAGTGGCATTTTTCAATCATTGGAGAAGCGATTGATGAAGTGGTTGCCGATGTTAATGACCGCAATGTCGCGCTAGCGACAAATTATCTTCCCTTGTAAAGGGAAGACAGCTGCTTTTAGCAGCAAGATGGATTTTATCAGGAAATAAATCCCTCTTGCGCTACGCGCGTCTCCCCTTTACAAGGGGAGATCAGCGTGTCGCTTCGCAACCGAGTTTTACTGTGGTTGTAATCTCTGCTGGTGCTTGTGGATCTGGACTCGGCGCAGCCGCCATCTTCGCTCTCAACTGTCCAATATTCAGCGCTTGGCTCTGAAAACCAGGAACAATTGGTGCCGGTTGTGGTTGAACAACTAAAGGAGCAGGAGCAGCCGGAGCTGGCACTTGCGCAATGACCAAAGGTGGTTGAGGTACAGGCGCCCCAAATAGTTTTTTATAACCATACTTCACACCAAGCAATAACGCTTGTAGTGTCGCAAATGTCGCTTCGAGTCCAACGGCTGTCAGAACTGTCGCTCCAATAATGCTACCACCGGCAAAAGCGGTTAAAACAACACCACCTGGAGAAAACATGATAAGAGGCGTTGCTAAACTTAAAAAAGGAACATGCCATTTTGAGACAAACCCTAATGTATAAGCATTGTTATAGAAGTTTTTTGCACCTGATACCGTAATTTTTGAAAGATCATAAGCATCTTTTTCGGCCGATTTTGATAAGCTGTTTACAAATCTTTCTATGCCATAGCCAATTAAACATCCCAGCGCCATAAACGCCACGATCTGCAAAGGGCTTGGTCCCACGGTTCCATAGAAATCACCTTGTAGGTGCATTTCCGTTGTGATAAAGACACTGGTGATAATCGTATTAAAAAATCCACGTACTTTTGATAAAATGATTCCGCCTATTCCCGACTGATCTGTAAACCAACCATGGGGCGCTAAAAAAGTAGAAACCAATCCTGATAACAGCCCATTGCTTTCAACATGGCCTATCGCTGGTCCTAAAGTTCCTTCAACATGACCTGCGAAAATTTTATAAGCAAGCCATTGGCCCCACAGTGAGCCAAACAATTTTCCAGAGTTGTTAAATAATACTTTTATCGGATTTTTTAGAAAAAATAATATATCATTTGATAGCGCATTAAAGCCTATTAAATTGATAATCCAATGAAAAAGTGACATGGAATACAAAAGTAATGATAAACCACCGCCGGAATAGGCTTGTAACGCCAGTAAACATGAGAAGGCTATCCCTATACCCAACCGTTTATAGAGCGTAGTACTACCCACTGTTTTTGACATAAATCCTAATGAAAAATTATAAAAACTCTCTAGCCATTTTTGACACATCTGTATCCAGTGCTGGTTGGAATGTCGATAAATCCCATATACACCTACCAAACTCCATGGCGTAATGCCTGCTGTCATTAAAAAAGCTAAAGTGCCAACACCTTTGATGATACTAACTGGATGTAAACTAACGATTTCACCAACTCGCTCACCAAGGGTTTGTGAAAAATTGTCAAAAAAACCTTTAGTACTGGTGATGAATTTATTAAACTGTGCGGCAATTGATTTTTGTTTATATAAACCATAAACAACCAACAGAGGTAATCCAACCACCCATGCCCCTGGCACAAAACCAAACAGGGCAAACATAAAAATCGAATGCAAAAGGGGACGAAAACTAATAGGGGGAGCAATATTCGCTAATTTGATAATCGCTCTTAGTTTTTCCGAAGACAAGGTCTCATCAATAACATGTATCCCAACGTGCGGCAGTGTCACTTTGAGGGTTGCATGTAAAGCTGCAATTTCTGAGGGCGGTTTGTTGATAGTCGTATAGAGACTCTTTTCTCGCTCAACGAAAATCAACTGCTGTTGATTAATCACATAGGCATAAGGAGCATTACCAGGTATCGTTTTAAGATCTTCTGGTAATGCATCAGCCCAGATGAGCGAACAATCTTTATAAAATTGGGAGTATACCCAACCGACTACGCCGCTATTCTTAAGATTTGTAGGCATATGAGAACTGCTGGCTTAAGGTCAAACGACCTCGATTCTAATCTCAACGTCTAGCACATGTCAATTCTCAAGCTTATATTACATATTTAGCATACTAACACTGCGACGATCGTCGTTCCGTTCGTGCCGGCTGTCCAGGTTGTGGGTTAATATTTTGTTGATAGGCAGTAGATTAACCATTGGCTGCCGAGAATTCATCTGAGAAGGGTATTACGCTCTTTTAGGGCGTAACACTCTTGTTTCCCAGACAGTATTACCATCTTCTCCATAACAGATAGGACGTTTGGTGAAACCAACACCATCTCGACCGCCACTGCGGGTGTATTCCATCAGAATGGCTTTATTGGTACCTGGGGTATAATCTGCTACTAAGGCAACATGCCCCGTATCGGTACTGTAATCATGCCCATTTTTTCTTTGTCTATAGACAATAAAATCCCCGGCTTTGATATCATTTCGATTGGCAACCGTGTCAAAGGCTTTATCGATGGTATCGAACTGATTAGGATTTTCACGAACCCAATTATTAAGTTTTGAAAGCTCATTGCGGCTCAGATGTGCCCTACGACGTCCACTATATTGAATAGGACCTTCCTGATTTTCGACATCAGATCGTTTTAAGAACTTATAATCATGCGCAGGTTCTAAACCCCATGATTGTAAACGATGATTTTTTAACCAAGTCAAATCTGGGCGTGCTTGACGCAAAATATCGGTCATGAATCCAGAGCAATCGGTAATCCCTGCTTTATGAGCAGGATCATATTGATTGTAATCGCCATCATTTGCACACAGCTGATCTGCGCCCAAGATATAACCACTGGCTGGCACATAACAATGATCTGCAAACATTAATTTTGAAGCATATGAACTGCCATGGGGTACTTGCGCTTTGTAAAATCCATGACATTTTTCAAATAAGTTTTTATCTGCACCTTTCATCCGTGCTGTAATGGCCAGCGCTGCTTTTAAACCAGCCAAGTCTTTGTTTCTAAATTCACCCAACTTAATTGGTAATTGTCCGTTCAAAATTTCAGGATGCTCACGCAATATCTTTTTAGCTCGGAACAAGACACCATTGGGTTTTAGCATTTGTTCAAAAGAGTCATTGGTTGGTAAAGACATCCGACCCTCTTCTCTTTGCCAAAGGGTATTAAGCTTTGCTTTTTCATTATCAATAGCATCAATCACCTGATTCGCCGTTAAAGAAGAAGGATGATCATGAATAAAATGACTTAACCTTAAGACGTCATTTCTATTGGCAATATCTAAGCCCTTCACTAAGGAAAATGCTGCTTGCATAATTGGATTATCTTTATGCTTTACTTTTAGTCTCTCGATATCCTCATGCGATAACGGTTCTTGATTAACAAAACCACCATCCCCAGCAAGATAACTTCTCAGATTAACCAGAGAATCTTCAATCGCAGGAGGCGATCCAGCATTTCTCTGAGGTATCGGCGCTGCTGCTGCTGGTACTGGCACCGCAGGCTCCGGAGCAGGTGCTTGGCAATAGGGTAAAAATGGCCGTAAAGCATTGTAGGTTTTAGGATGCTGAGCTTGAAATTGTCTATTCTGTAATGTTGCAACACTTTCACTGTCCAAGCGCGCACCATTACCCATCAGCGCTAGAGCCGCAATTTGATATCCTTGCTTGATTTTTTCTGCCAATGTTTTTTGCTTTTCTGCTTGTGACATTTGCGCAATCAGTTTTCCATCTATAGAAATATTATTTCTGATGGCGTCAAATAATTCTTTTAAAACAGCCACGGTTTTAGGGTTGTTTCTTTGATATTCTCTGGTAAAAAAAGTCTTAACCATTTGAGGCGTAACTTTTTCACCCATTGCAATGTGACGTAACATTGCTAGCTGTTGGCCATTAGTAAAGTTCTTATTAAAGTCATGATGAATAGTCATAGTAAATCTCTCTTAAAAATTTAACGTATGACTAACATGGGGGTATTTGATTAAAAATCGAGGAATCAAAGATGAATGGTTGATATCGAGTGATGAGTTAAGCTGTTAGATCAGTATTTATGTAGTAAAAATTATTAGGTTCCCAAAGGAGGACTTTCTTCGTCATCTTGCAGTGTATATTTAGCTTGCAAAACTTTCACCAGATGCGCTTCTGCTTTGGTCATCACTTTTGTATGAATATCATCTGAGGCTTCACGTTCCATTAAGGGATCGTCTGTAAATAAATGCGCTTGAGCTTCACTCTCAATTTTTTTAAGACTTTGTGTTAAAGCTTCATCAAAGAGTCCATGATTTGGTTTGGGCTCTGCGGGTTCGGCTTTACTGATTACCAACTGATCATAAACCAGGGTGGTTAACTTGGTAATTTTTTTAAATCTTTTGAGAATTATGAAGGAAGAAATCAATGTAAACACATTTAATGCGACGCTCAGCCACAATAAAATTTCTAAAGCCATGATTGCCTCCTATCCCTAGAATGACGCTTTGTTTAGTTTAGCAGGAAATTGAATGTGTACTTGTGTAGGGTGGGCAAAGCTTTTAGCGTGCCCACCAATATGAAGATGGTGGGCACGCTAAAAGCTTTGCCCACCCTACTCAGAATAATACGGGGATTATTTCCAGTTAACCAATCTTGATTTTAGACGAATCATTGCTTGACTATGGATCTGGCTAATCCGTGACTCACTCACCCCAAGCACTTCACCCACTTCACGCAAGTTTAATTCTTCGTCATAGTAAAGCGCTAAAACGAGTTTCTCACGTTCCGGCAACTTGGCTATCTCAAGACCAAGCTTTTGTTTGAAATCATCTCTTTGGATGCCCTCTAAGGGGCCTGTGATGGGATTTGAAGTAGGACAATCAAGGGCTTCTTCATTAACACCCAAATCATCAAACGCAAAAATCTTTGAACTATTAGAGTCCTGTAAAATTTGATGGTATTCTTCTAGTGTCATATCAAGGGTTTTAGCCACATCAATATCACGTGCATCACGCCCTGTGGCATTTTCCACTTCACGCATCGCCGCGGCAACACGTCTTGAATTTTTATGGACAGAACGTGGGGCCCAATCTCCCTTACGAATTTCATCCAACATCGCACCACGAATACGGATCCCCGCATAAGTGATAAATGTCGCGCCCCTATTCTCATCAAAATTACGAGCAGCTTCTATCAATCCTATCATGCCAGCCTGGATCAGATCTTCGGCTTGAATAATAGCAGGCAGGCGAGCTAATAAATGATGGGCAATACGTTTTACTAAGGGAGCATATTCCTTCACAAAACTATCGTCAGCATCAAGCTGAACAGATTTATATAACGCAGCTCCATTCATGCATTTAACCTCTATTGAACGACTATTGGTGGTTTTATCAATTGCTCAATAAAGAATTGCACATGACCGCTACCTGCCTTTGGCAAGGCAAGCTCGCAAACGCTTTGGGCTAATTGCCTATAGCATTGCGAAGCTTTACAACTTGGATATGCTTCTACGACTGCACGTTGTTGTCTGATAGCTTTCCGTACCAATTCATCCTCCGGTATCCACCCTAAAAAGTGCAATACCACACTTAAAAATTTATCTGTCACATTAGTTAGCTTAGCAAATAATTTTTTTGCTTCATACAAACTACTAGACATATTCACAACGATACGGAAGCGTTGAACACCATATGTTTTATGTAAAATCTTAATTAATGCATAAGAATCAGCGAGGGAGGCCGGTTCATCACA
The DNA here is from genome assembly GCA_963829835.1 of uncultured Pseudomonadota bacterium. Classification (GTDB taxonomy): domain Bacteria; phylum Pseudomonadota; class Gammaproteobacteria; order Berkiellales; family Berkiellaceae; genus Berkiella. Next base: position 599,805 of record CAWHKC010000003.1, on the reverse strand, counting down.
AACAACAATAATTATTTCTTGTGACGCTATCGCAAATCTCACAACAGAATCAGAGATCCCCGCCGCTGTATCAATGATGAGTGTATCTAATTTTCCCATCAGTGAATTAAATGAGTGTATAAGACCGGCATATTCTTTTGCTTGTAATTGAACGAGTTCCTGAATACCAGAAGCACCAGGAATAATTTGTAAACCAAAAGGACCTGTTTGAATAACATCATCCAGTGAGCATTCATTATTAAGCACATTTGCAATTGTAAATCTTGGTTTTAATCCCAGAACGACATCAACATTGGATAAACCAAAATCGGCATCAAATAGAAATACACGTTTTCCAAGAGAAGCTAAACTTGCTCCCATATTAACTGCCACATTCGTTTTACCAACCCCACCTTTGCCACCTGTCACAGCCAAAACTTGAATTGGCCGAATATTACTTAACATGAGCTACTAACTCCTAGTTGCTATTCATGAGAGAATGCGTTAAATATTCATAAAAATATTGTTTATCACCAAATATTAAGCGAGAGGAGAATCCTTGTGCAAAATTCAAGTTTCCAAAACTCAAATGGCGAACAGGGATTTCATGTGAAATGATAAAATTGATAATTTCTTCGCAAGAATTACATTCATCCAATTTTGTGATAGAAACACCATCAATCAAAATCTTCTGAAAGGCAGTAAAATATCTTTCAATATAAGTGAAATTGCAATGAGGAGAAATGACAAAAGTATTGTCAATTTCATCTTTATGTTTTTGTAAGAAATTGACATAGAAGTTATTGTCAGACTGATTAAAATCATAAGGTGGAAAATCGATAAAGATAAAATCTTTATCGATTGATTTTTTATACGCGTTTTCTAATTCTTCAATCGATTCAGCATAATAGGTTGGCACACCAAAAAGTCGACTGTATATTTTAGCTTCCTCAAGTACTTTCAAGTTTGAGTTATTAACAAAAATGATGGAGAAATTATTCTTCAGCGGTTTGTTAGCAAAAAATATCATCAATTTTGCCATGAGAAGTGACTTCCCTACTCCGCTTGGCCCAATAAATGATTTGATTTTTTTTGAGGTTGACAACTGGGCTTTGTCAAAATTCATTACATTTACAATCTTGGAAATAACATGATGCCAAGATTGTTCCAACGAGAAATCAGTAGGGATGGAGGATATAAAATTATTAATAACAGATGAATTTAAGCGCTTTTGATGCAGCGTTCTCATAATATGCAACTGGTGCACATTGAAGTTCTGATCTGACTCAACCTGATGCGGCGTTACGCTTGCATGTTTTTCCTTTAAGAGATCCTTTATCGTCTCTAATTCACTCTTAATAAATTCTACTTCATTGTTAACTTTAAAATCTTCCTCTTTTCTTTGCGATGGCGTACGAAGATAAGTAGAAGAAAAAATATCATCTTTTAATAAGTGAGATTCATCTTCTAAGGCTTGCTCTAATAAAGAAGAAATGGGAAGTTGTTTACTTTGCACTGGAACTTGCAATTCACTATTAACGACCTGATTAGATTGAACAAGCCCAGGGACTGCAAAAACACGAACTTTCCCATCTATTGATTGTTGGGATAAGATAATTGCTTGCGCACCAAATTCTGCTTTCACTTGTCTTAGTGCAGCACTAATACTAGGGGCAATAAATTCTTTAGCTGTCTCTTTTGTATTCATACCTGTCTATTAAAATCCCAAAGTCGATACAACTTTAATCTGCTTTTCATCCGGTATTTCCTTAAAAGAAAGAACCGAAAGATTTTTAGCAAAATGCTTTAATAATTTAGACAACAACCTTCTAATACTTGGATGAACAAGCAGTATCGCAGGAACTCCCATCACTTCCTGCTTATTAGCAAACTGAATGACCGCTTTTTGAATTTTGTCCATCAATGTCGGATCAACGGCACCATTCTCTGACCCACCGGTATGAATAGATTGCAGCAAAATCTGTTCCAAGTTTGGATCAATCGTGACAACTGGGACCTCCATCGCTGATCCATTCAATTGTTGAACGATTAACCTACCCAAGGAGGCTCTTACCATCTCCGTCAACGCGGCAGGATCTTGACTCTTTTGAGCATACTCTGACAGGGTCTCAACGATCGTTTTACTATCGCGAAGTGGGACGTGCTCTTCAAGCAGATTTTGAAATATTTTAACAACCACGGATAATGAAATCTTATCCGGCACTAGATCATCAACCAGTTTCGGTGCACTTTTAGCGAGTATATCAAGAATTTTTTGAGCTTCTTGGTGTCCCAATAACTGATGAGCATTATCTTGTATGATTTGACTCAAATGGGTTGCAATAACGGTGCTTGAATCAACTACTGTATATCCTAACGTCTGAGCTTGCTCTTTTGAGGATTTATTAATCCAAACAGCATCTAATCCAAAAGCCGGATCTTTGGTCGGGATCCCATCAATCTTTCCAAAAATTTGACCAGAATTGATTGCCATGTCTTTATCTGGAAAAACATCTCCTTCACCAATGACAACACCTAATAATGAGATTTTATAGTTAGTTGGTCCTAAATTGAGATCATCTCGTATATGAACAGAAGGTACGAGAAACCCTAATTCTTGAGATAATTTTTTACGTACACCTTTAATACGATTCAGCAATTCACCACCAGTTTTAGATTCAACCAATGGGATTAATTTATACCCAACCTCTAAGCTTACATCATCTAGTAATGGTACATCATCCCAACTGACTTCTTTAACTTCTGGTTCAGCATTCACTCTCGCAAGCGCTGCTTCATCACTGGATTTTGCATTTGGTTTAGCTTCTGCTTCTTTTTTCAAAAATTTCTGTTTATTTAAAAAATAAGCCCCAAAGCCTAAAAGAAGTGCTATTCCTAAAAATACCACATGTGGCATACCCGGGATAAAGCCTAAGACACCTAAAACAATGCTTGAGATTGCTAATGGTTTAAATTGATAGAGTACTTGATCTTTAACTTGGGTTGAAACATCATGTGAAGAAGAGACACGTGTTACCATAATGGCCGCAGCGGTTGACAATAATAGCGAAGGAATTTGCGCTACCAAGCCATCGCCAATCGTTAATAAGCCATAAACACGAAAAGCATCTTCAATCGACAAATCATGTTGGACAGTTCCAATAATGAATCCGCCTATAATATTAATCGCTAAAATCAAAATACCGGCGATAGCGTCGCCTCTGACAAACTTACTAGCACCATCCATTGCCCCATAAAAATCAGCTTCACTAGCTACTTCTTGTCGTCTAGCGCGTGCTTCATCTTGCGTAATAACACCAGCATTTAAATCAGCATCAATAGACATTTGTTTACCAGGCATAGAATCTAAAGTAAACCTAGCGCTAACTTCTGATATACGACTTGCCCCTTTTGTGACAACAATAAAGTTAATAATCACTAAAATGAGAAAGACAATAAAACCAACTGCATAGTTACCGCCAATAACAACCTCTCCGAAGGATTGTACGACTTTACCTGCCGCGTCTGTCCCGGTATGACCTTCTAATAAAACGACCCGTGTTGAAGCAATATTCAAAGCCAAGCGGAGCAACGTAGCCAATAACAAGATCATAGGGAAAATACTAAAATCCAGCGGGCGAAGACTATAGGTACCGGCTAATAATACAAGTAAGGCTAAGGTGATATTAAAGGTAAAAAAGATATCCAATAAAAAAGGAGGCAATGGTAGTATCAGCATTCCTAACATCATTAAAACAAATAGTGGAATACCAAAACCGATATTACCATATGGTCGCATTTGTTGAATGTTTTTTATAAAATCCATATTTTACCTATTTCATCATGTCTGGTGGAATATCTAACTTTGTAGGTAATTTTGGTTTCTTCAATTTACCTTTTCGATATTGTTTAAGTTGATGCACATAAGCTAAAACTTGAGCAACTGCAACGTAAAGTTTTTGTGGGATCTCAGCCCCAAGTTCCGTATGGAAGAAAATTGAACGCGCAAGTGGGGGCATTGAAAGTGTCGGAATAGCATGTTCTTTACCTAATTCAATAATTTTCTGAGCTACTAAATCTGCTCCTTTTGCCACCACAATTGGCGCTTTCATATTAGTCTCATCATATTTTAAAGCAACTGCAAAGTGCGTTGGGTTCGTAATAATAACATCTGCTTTTGGAACAGCTGCCATCATACGTCTTTGTGCCATCTGCTTTTGCATTCTTCTCATCTTCGATTTAACTTCAGGTTTACCTTCGGTATCTTTATATTCATCGCGTACTTCTTGTTTTGTCATCATTAACTGTCTGCGATAATCCCATATTTGAAAAGGAACATCGAACATTGAAACAACAATCAAACTTCCCGTTAATATAAAAGCTGAATAGACAATAATATTAACGGCTTCATTCATGCTGGGTTTAAGGTCTAAAAGATTGATAGCTATAATTTCATCAAAGAAAATAAAATAAATAATATAACCAGCAGTGAAAACCAGGGCCACCTTGATGACAGACTTAAATAATTCCATTAGTCCCTTCATTGAAAATATTTTTTGTAAACCTTTAATAGGATCTAATCTTTCAAATTTTGGCATGACATTGTCTATTGAAAATGACCAACCTCCGATCAAAATAACGCCAACAAAACTGGCTATTGCAACCAAAGCTAAAATAGGTAATACGATAAAAAATCCCTCTTCTAAACCTTCTTTGAAATGAACAACCAAAGCATCGTCATTGAGTAACGTTTGTGTATCAAATGCAAAAAAATGCGTAAACAAACGTTGGAGGCGAGAATAGATATATTGTCCAAAAACTAAAAATGAGGTGCAGCCAAAAAACAAAACAACAAGTGAGTTAAAATCTTTAGAACGGGCCGCCAAGCCCCGCTCTTTGGACTCCTTCTCCTTTTTGGCGCTGGGCTGTTCTGTGCGTTCTTGTGTATCGTCTTCTGCCATGTCAACCCCTATTGTGTAGATTCAAGTAAGGTGACATGTAGACTATCAGTTAAATCTTCGAAAATTGGCATGATAAAAGCCAAATTAATCCAGATTAAACCAATCCCAAGAACCATTGAAATGGAAAACCCTATTGTAAATAAATTAAATTGAGGAGCCGCTTTAGTCATAACCCCAAAACCAATATTTGTAATTAACAACGCCACAATTGCTGGGAGGGCTATTTTCAATCCATATGAGAACATCATAGCGCCTAAATTCATTATCTCATCAAAGGGAATCGACTTATATTCATTAATAACTGCAGGTACTGCGTTGAAGCTTTCAACCAACGCTGTAATAACAAACAAATGTCCGTTCATTGATAAATATAATAAGGTAGCTACCATCATATAAAATTGACTAACAGCAGGTACTGTTACCCCGCTTTGAGGATCAACCAATTGAGCAAATCCCAACCCCATTTGCATAGCAATTATTTGACCTGCAACATTAAAGGCTTGAAATATAGTATGAATAATTAAGCCAAATATGACGCCAATCACAATTTGATATGCCACAGACAATACTATAAAAATATAAGGAACATCACTGATACTAGTAAAATGTGCGCTAGTACTGGTCACAACGATTAGCGTTAAAGCAAGACTTATCATTAATTTAACTTTTACAGGGACTAATTCTGAACCAATAATAGGCAACGCCATCACCATGGCAGACACTCTAACAAATGGCATCAGATATAAAAAAACAAGTTGTGGCAGTTCATTTGGTAAATTTACCATAGTCTACCCAATCACGTTTGGGATGGATTCAAATATATTATTTGTAAAATCCGTAAGTACTCTAATGATCCAAGGAGAGGAAATCATAATAGTGATAAAAACAACAATAAGACGAGGAACAAAACTCAACGATTGTTCATTAATTTGTGTTGCCGCCTGAAATATACTAATACAAACACCAACGATCAAACTTGGCAAAATCAATACACACACTACCACAAGTAGTACTAAAATGGATTGTCTCATTAAATCTATTACAACTTCAGGAGTCATCTTTTATCCTACGGTGTAAAGCTTGATGCCAACGTACCTAAAATTAGATTCCAACCATCAACCAAAACAAACAACATTATTTTAAAAGGTAAGGAAATGATCAATGGAGAAAGCATCATCATACCCATTGACATTAAAACACTTGCAACGACCAAATCGATAATCAAAAACGGTATAAAAATAATGAATCCAATTTGAAATGCCGTTTTAAGTTCAGAGGTAATAAATGAAGATATGAGAATTGATAAAGGGACATGTTCAGGATCCCTTGATTCAATTTCCTTACCTGAAATTTCCAAAAATAGATCCAAATCTTCTGTTCTTGTCTGATTAAACATAAATTGTTTAATGGGCACTGATGCTTTCTCTAGAGCTTGGGCTTGAGTCATTTTATTTTCTGAATAAGGTTTAATCACATTATCATTAATATCATTAAACACAGGAGACATAATAAACATTGTTAAAAACAATGATAAACCAATGATAATTTGATTACTCGGTGTTTGCGGCATCCCTAACGCTTGCCTTAAAATTGAAAGAACAATAATCACCCTTGTAAAGGAAGTCATCATTAATATAATGGCAGGAAGGAGCGTTAACGCTGTCATAATGGCAATTAATTGGACGTTAATAGAATAATTCTGACCACCATGTCCATCATTGGCCACATGAAATGCATCTAGATTAAAATCATTTGCAAAACAAATAACGGGCAAAAGTAAAACGATAAAAAGAGCTTTTTTCACTTTATTTCCACTTGTTGAGTTGGTTGATCATTTTTAAAAACATATAGTGTTTGAACTTGTGTATCAGTTACGCCAACGAGTAACTTTGCATTGTATGCCTCAATCACAACAACTTTGGTCTTATTACCTAAATTAGCCCCACCTAATACTTGTAGAGCGCCGGGAATTTGAGGAACCATTTTTTTAAAATGTTTCAAAAGGAATGCCAAAACAAAAACTAATAACAGTGTCACAAACAGCATCAAAGCCACATTGGTTAATGTTGATATATTAATCAAGGCATCCTCTCCTTTATTTAATCTTTTCCATACGTTCTGATGCGCTGATCACATCTGTAAGTCGAATACCAAATTTATCATTTACCACCACGACTTCTGCATGCGCCACGAGTGTGCCATTAACTAAAACATCTAATGGATCACCTGCATTTCTATCAAGTTCAATAACAGAACCTTGATTTAGCTGTAGTAAATTTTTAATACAAATGGAAGTTCTTCCAACTTCTAATGAAATAGTCACAGGAATATCCATAATGACTTCAAAATCATTACTCCCGGTAAAAATATTTTTCTTATTTTCTTTATTTAATTCAGAAAAATGTGCAGCTTCTGGTTTAGGTGAACTTGTTTGCTCTTGTGTAGGCTTATTCGTCGAGCCATTGCCATCTTGTGGTTGTTCTGATTCCATTATTGCCTCTTTGATGTTTTTTTCAGTCTATCTACAATCTTAACTGCATATTTTCCTTCAAAGGTTCCAAAGTTTGCTTTAAACATGGGGATGTCATTTACTTTTAAAATAATTTCTTCAGGTATTTCAATATCTATCACATCGCCATTTCTAAAACGAAGAACATCTTTAAGAGATATTTTCTTCTGTGTAAGAACACAACAAGCATCAACATACGCTTCCATAACTTCTTCTTTTACTCTTTGGATCCATTTTTCATCACTAACTTCTTTTTCTACCTTTATCCCCGCATTAAGTAATTCACGAATGGGTTCTATCATTGAATACGGCAAACAAATCTGGAAATCACCGCCACCACCGTCTAATTCGAATCTAAATTTAGAAATTATTAATAGTTCACCTAAATTTAAAACATTTGCCATCGATGGATTAACTTCAAGTCCTTTATATTCAAATTGAATATCTAAAAATGAACTCCAAGCTTCTTTTAAATCTTTAAAAAACAACTCAATCATCATTTTAACAATTCGATTTTCAGTTTGGGTAAACTCTCTTGATTCATTTTTATAATGAACCTTCCCTTCACCGCCAAAGAAATTTTCTACAATGGCAAAAACGAGCTTTGAATCAGCAACAAATAGCGCTGTTCCTTTTAAAGGAGACATTTTCACAAGATTAATGCTGGTTGGGATAAAAAGTGAATTAATATATTCTTCGTATTTTGAAATTTTTAACCCAAGCAATGAAACTTCTACATTTCTTTTTAAAAAAGCATTTAAACTGACCCGAATATTTCTTGCGAACTTTTCGTTAATGAGACCTAAAGTCGCAACTCGACTATAGATATTTCTATCGTTGTTACCCAAATCATATTGCCTTGGCGCTATACCATCTGGCGTAAGATGAACATTCACATCTTCTTTAGGTGTACTTAGAAGCGAATCTATCTCATCTTGGTCAAGGGCTTGGTTCATATTTCACCTACTGCGAAACAAAATTGGTAAAAAGAACCTGTTCTACAGTAGGGTCTCCCGTGTTTTGTTTCATAATTTTCTGTACGGTCTCAAGTGCTTTTTTGCGCAATAATTCTTTACCTTCAAGTGTAATAACATCTTCATATCTTTGTGTGCTAAATAAGGTTATCAAATCATTGCGTATTAATGGTGCAAATGCTTCTATATTTTCAAGTGATGCACTACTACGAGTCATTAACTCCACATCTATTTGCAAAAATCTTGATTTATCTGCCGATGTAATATTAACCACCATGACCGGCTTTAATTTATAGAACTGTGGTTTATTTTTTTCATCTATGACTTTCTTAGGTTTTTCACTAGTCTTCTCAGACTTAGCCGTTTCTTCTTTTTTTTCTTCTGGCTTAACGACAACGCGTTCAGGATCATTTGCACTTGATAAATCTTGAGGGGAATCCTGCGGTGCACTCGTTTGCATCTTTATTAACATGACAAATGTCATAATCATTGCAACACAAAATAAGCCTAAGAATGCAAACAGCACAATCAATACTTTATTAAATTTAGGCTTTTTGGATAATGACTCATCATTATCCCTTTCTGCTTTCTCAACCATTGGACAATCCTCCCCACATTGTACTGTGCAAAAGATGTACCAAAATTTATTTTAATATTATCAATTTGTTAGCGTAGAAGGAGGGTCAATAATTTGACACAGAAGTCATAAAAAACAAAAAGGAATTTAGCAGGTCAACTACCAAGAGGTAAATGGGCAACAACAACTTTATCTCGGCCAGCTTGTTTAGCAGCATACAATGCTTGATCAGCAGCTCGAAGGACTTCCTCACTTGTTTTACCATGAACAGGCACTTCAGCTACGCCAATGGAAACAGTGATAGTCGGCAAAGAGATGTTTTGATAAAGTATCGTTTTATTTTTGATTGTTTCTCTAATAGTTTCGAGCCTCGGTAAAACTTTAGAAATATTAGCGTCAGGTAATATAATTACAAATTCTTCCCCACCATAACGACAGGCAATGTCACTACCTCTTAATGTTTTATTTAGATATTTCCCAATAAATTTAAGAACTTCATCACCTGCTTCATGCCCAAAAGTATCGTTTAACTTTTTGAAGAAATCTAAATCAAGCATGGCAACACAAAGCGTTCTTTTTTCGCGTAATGCATGTTTTAAATCACGCGCTAAAGTTTCATCTAAAAATCGACGATTAAATAAATTTGTTAGAGGGTCATGAATTGCTTCGCGCTGTAACCTTTGATTTAAATTATTTTTTTCTAGTGATAATTTGATGATATTACTAAACGTAGTGATTTTTTGCTCAAGATAGTTTGTGAAATCCACTTCTTTTTCAAAATTTAAATTGAGCATACCGATAGTATTGTTGTTAACTATAAGAGGAATACAAATAAATATGCCTTCTGGTACAAATGTATAATGCTGGCATATTAATTCATTATGTGATTTATTAACAGTATATTGGTTTCCACTTCTAAACGCCCAACAATTAATGGATGGAAAAACTGACTGCAATATTTGGACATCCCCCCAATAAAGAACCAATTCTTGATTGTCGTAACTATTTGTAATTGTTAAACCACCATTAATATGTGGAAATAAACTTTTTGCAGCTTCTTTGATGGCTGCGTATGTTTCAGATGAATTTTGACATAATTGAAGGGATTCATTTATTTGATTAATAAGGGTCATATCTTTTTCATGTTGTTTGAGTAGACGATTTTTTTGATGTAATTTCTTATTTGAAACAAAAATGTCTTCAACAAGCAATAAATTCTCATGTTGCAAACTAAGCGCTTTTGATAAAAGCTTACATGCCCGAATTGCAATAACTGTCATATAGATAAGATAAGACACCATCGACAAGCCTAAGAGATTATACTCAATACCATTTTGTATAAAAAGCCAAACACTTAGTGGTAAAATCATCAAATAAATGAAGCTTAAACTTGCCGTCATGTTAGGCTGCAAGGATTGAATGCCGCCAGCAGATATGCCAGCGATAAACGTGATAATAACAGTTTGAACTATTTGATTATCATGAGGCATTAAAAAGGAACCAAGAATCCCCCAACAAAGCGCGGACAAAGACGAACCCACCACAAAAAGAATAAGATGTAATTCTATATATTTTGGATACATCTTATAAGATACTTTTACTAGGGCTCGCAAAAAAGATAACGTAACGATTGATATATACCACTGCTTAAAATAACTGATATCACTGTTATGAAATGCCATAAATAAAAATGTAGACAAAAGAAAAACTGAAATTAAACCAATGTTCAAATTGTCAAATAACAATGATAATTTTTCAACAAATACTTTTTCTCTAATTTGCTTTAGATTTGAAGTGGAATCTGAAGAGGGTTGTATATGCTCGCTTTCATCAGTCATTAAAATGCCAATTTTATAAGTTCTTTTACTAATCTAAGCAGAAAGCATATCAAGATTCAAATAACTGACAGATCGGCTGGTACAATTACCAGCAAAAAGCACATACCCGAAGCACAGGAGTTAATTTTGAACAGGCTTGGCAACAACAACTCTATCGATTCCTAGTTTGCAATACTCATTTAGTGTTTTTTCTGCCAGTTGGATAATCTCTTGCGCGCTCGTTGAATCTTTTGGAACTTCGACCACAGCTACGGAGATAGTAATTTTTGGCATCGTATTTTGCTTGTAGTATATAGTAGCATTTTTAAAAGTTTCTCTTATCAAATTCAGACGCGGCATGACTTTGCTAATCTCGGTATTCACCAAAACCAGAACAAATCTTTCTTCCTTAATTTTACAAACAATATCACTTCCTCTAAAAGTTTTTCTCAAGTGTTTTGCTATATATCTTATCACTTCATCACCAGCTTCTTGGCCATTAATTTCAATGAACTTTTTATAGTTATCTAAACACAACATAGACACACACATATTGCTTTTTTCGCGTCTTGATAACTGAATTTCACGTGGAAGAATTTCATTGAGATAGTGACTATTGAACAAACCCGTTAGTTTGTCATGAATTTCAGCTTCATGTAACTCCAATTGAATTTTGTTTTTTTGCAATGAGAGCTTAATGGTATTACTAAAAGTTGTGATTTTTTGTTGAAGATAATTAGTCATTTCCATTTTTTCAGGGAAATTGAAATTCAGCAACCCAATAATATTATTATTAACAATTAAAGGTATACAAAGATAACTTCCTCCAGGGAAAGTAGTATAGTGTTTACATATCAAAGCTTGATGGAATTCCTTGATGCCATATTGATCTCCACTTCGAAAAGCCCAACAATTTGTTGATGGAAAAATATGTTGCATTATTTGAACATCTCCCCAAAAGGAAACCAATTCTTGATTATGATTATCGATAGTTATCGTTAAACCACCATTCATACCAACAAACAATTTTCTTGCTGCCTTTGTTATCACTGAGTATATTTCTTCTGAATTTTGGCAAAGTTGTAATGTTTCATTTATTTGATTAATAAGTGTAATATCCTGTTCATGATTTTTGAGCAAAAAATAATTTAGTTTAAGATCACTATTGGAAACAAAGATATCATCAACTAACATTAGGTTGTCAAACTGTAATGTGAGTGATTTTGTCAAGAGAAGGTTTCCACGTATAGCGATTATACTCATAAAAAAAAGATAGGACGCTGTCGCTATCCCCAAGATATGATATTCTATGCTGCTTTGGGAAAACAACCAAATACATAATGGCAAAATAAGCATGAATATACAGCTTAAACAGGCGAATGTATTAGCTTGTAAAGTTTGAACACCACCAGATGCCAATCCTGCAAGAATGAAAATAATAATCATTTGCGCAGCTTGATTATCATGAGGCATAAGATATGAACCAAGTAGTCCCCAACAAGCATTTGATAAAATTGTTCCAGCAAGAAACATGTTGAGATGAACTCTATTAAATTGTGGAAAATAGTGATGAGCGATTATCAGGCCAATTCTTCCAACACTAATTATAACAATAGATAAATACCATAGTGTAAGATAAGCGAAGGTTGAAGAGTGATAAAAACCTATAAATAGCAAAGTCGACAAAAAAAGAACTGCGAAAATACTGACATATGAATTTTTAAGTAGTAATCTTACTTTTTCATCATAAACTTTCGCTTGCAACTCTTTGATCTTCAGTGTTGATTTAATATATTCCTGTATAAATTCACTTTCACCGTCGATCATTCAAAGTGTCCTTAAGCATATAAATCTAACATGCTAAGTGAAGAACGCGGAATGACCTTATCAGAATCATCAATATTATCATTTATAAAATGAGCTGTTGGATAGTTGGTTTTTGCATTATGAGATTGTTGATTGTTTTCATTGCCATTAAAAACGGAAACGTCCCCTAAATGTAAGCCATGGGATTCCATTTGAACACGCAGTTTTGATAAATTTGATTCAATTAGGTCCTGCGTCTGCTCGATATGCGTTAGAAATACAATATGTGTTTTACCTGCTTCTTGAACAATTTTTATCTCAATATTACCTAACTCAGGGGGGTCTATATTCACAGTTGCTGAGTTTTCTTTTGAATTGATCATGAATTGAATTTGTTGAGAGAGATCTTGCTCAAATGATTCTTTTGCAATGAAGCCTTCTCCATTTACCTGAGAGCTTGCTATCGATATTTTTTTAGGTAATTCATTGGCGTTGGCGATAGATTGTGTATTTATTTGGTTTTCTTCATTAATGGGATGAGCTTCATTTTTTTCAGGATCAACACCATTCATAATCACTTCATTTTCGATATTTTTCTCTTGGAGACTCAAATTGTTTGCCAATAAAGCTTTATTAATTTCTTCTTTTATCTCTAATCCATTATTATGGTTATTTTTCACAATATTCTCTTGAAGTAACTCAAAAGAAGAATCTTCACTATTTTGTTCTTCACTAAATTTCTGCTCACTATATTTATTGACATCATTCATACCTGATTCTTTCAAGGCTAACTTTAATGACAAATCACCTAACGTCTTTTCATTAATATCTTTATCTGAGCTATTTTGATTTTTTGCTTGGTCTCTCATTGCTAGTGAGATAGTATCTTCACTTGGACCATGAAGCATTGTTTGCTCTTTCATTAAATTTGGTTTTAAATCATTAACCATTATATCTCTATCATTTTGAACAGTTTTTTTGCCAATTAAGCTTGCATCACTCGTTTGCCTTGCATTTGAATATAAAAACTCATTTATGTTAATTGTTGGCTCATCAATTTCATCAACAATTTGCAATTCAGATTTTTCTAACTCATCTGAATGATTCAAAGCATTTTCATCCTGAATTTTAATCAGGCTATCTTTTAGTAACTCACCAAAAAGTCCTACTTGATTATTTTGTTCAGGCAAAGTCTTGCCGTCTTGAGGCAAGAGATTGGCATTATTACTTTGCACATCAAGAGGTAATTTTTCCAGATCTGACATCTTGTCATTTGATTTTAGGAAGGCCCCAGTCTTATTATTTAAAGATAAATCAACACTTTGAGTTGAGATCTCATTCGCAGAACTGAACAAGCTTGCTGTAATATCCATTTAACACACATTTCTTATTAATTAGAACTAAGTATTAACAATCAATTCATGTGCCAAGTCAAAGTGAAGAGACTATATGAAGGTACGCTTGTTTTACTGATGGATAGATCTTTTCAAGTTCTTGGTAGTATTCAAAGGCATCGCTTAAGTTTCCTTTAATGCTAGCCTCTTCAAGTTGGATGCATTTATTAGCCAAAGCAGTAGCTCCAACATTTAAACTATTTCCTTTGAGTGCATGTGCAATCTTTTTGGTATTATCAAGTTCATTGTTTTGAATCGATGTAAATAATTCAGTTTCTTTCTTTTCAAAATCGTTAAAATAGAGCAAAACAAACTCATCAAAACCTTCATTAAAAAGTTCTTTTAAGTTTTTGACTTGAGATTCATCAATTAATTCAGTCATCACTCAACTGTAAATAATTCATCTAGTTTTGTGATCACCAGAATCTTCTTAACATCAGGATTGCAATTAACAATTCTAATATTAGAACTATCCCCACCAGCATGATCGCGTAGGGCAAGAAGCATTCCTAGCGCTGAACTATCTAAGTAGTCAGATTCTTTCAAATCAACTGTGTAGGCTTTAGGATGCGCATTTTGGTTCTCATAGGCACTTCTAAATAATTGCAGGGAGCTAAAGTCAAAACGTCCTTGAACGCTGATGACAAGTTCTTGTCCATCATTAGATATTGCTGATTTAATGGCCATATAGCTCTCCAATATCGATTCTAGTTAAAATAACAGTTAGTAAAGTTGATACCTCTTCAATGTACTATTCGGTATTGGGGGGGGACTTCTTTAATGCACTTTTAAACAGTGCCCTCCTTCGCCGACTTGCCGCGGCTTGTCCGCGGCATCCAGAATGGGTACCGCGGAACTACTTCGCCTAAGAGGCTTCGAAGGACAGGCAAGCCGGGTATAGGAGGTATGGGGTCATTTCCGATATTTGATTTGATTGAACAAATCCGTCGCCGCCTGATTCTCAAGTTTATCCAGGCGAAATTGAAGCGCATTTTTCTCTTTAGTAATCAATTTATCCAGATTTTTAACCTTCTTTTTAATCAATTCTATCTCAGCCAGCATTTTATGATGTATTTTTTGTACTCTTTCAAGCACCTCAATTTGCTGATGAATAGCCTTTTCTAATTGATTAAAAAAAGCTTGATATTGTTGATATTTAAAAGATGGGATAGCTTGGGTGCTTGTTTTTAAATTGGCTCTATAATCATCAAGGCAGTTTTTTAATAAAAGGAATTTTTTATTTTCATCATCACATTTTTTCTTATATTGCGCTGCCTTTTCCATTAAAGATTTTTCGTGCCTTTGAACTAGCACTTTTAATTTTTCTAAGTGGTCAATCTTATCCATTGCCTTTTATTACCGGAACCAATGCAGAAAAACAATCAAATTCTTTCAATTGTTTTTTGCAATTTTCTAAATCGACTTTTAAATTCGCATCTTGTTGTAAGAAGGCATACATACTCGCCTTTTTCTCAAGAATTAAATCCATTTCAGGATCAGCTCCCTTTTGATAGGCACCTAGTGTGATATAATCCATATTTTGACGATATTTGATAAAACTTTTTTTAAAAAGTTTTGCAATACGAAGATGTTCAGGATCTATCACTCTATCCATTACACGACTGATAGATTGTTCCAAATCAATAGCTGGGTAATGTCCTTCTTCTGCAAGATGCCTTGATAGGACGATATGTCCATCCAATATTCCTCTAGCACAATCGGCGACAGGATCATTAATGTCATCGCCTTCGGTCAGAACAGTATAAATGCCGGTGATTGAACTTGTTGGCGTTAGACCATTACCTGCTCTCTCAATGAGTTTTGGTATTTTAGCAAATACGGAAGGCGGATATCCCTTAGCTGTGGGTGGCTCCCCTAGCGCAAGTCCCAACTCCCTTAAAGCATGCGCATATCGGGTGATTGAATCCATGAGTAAAAGTACCCGTTTATTTTTACTTTTAAAGTACTCTGCAATAAAGGTAGCGGTTTCAGCGGCCTTAATTCTTGACAATGGTGAGCTATCAGCTGGGGATGCAACAATGACTGATTTCTTTAAAGCAATCGCTCCTACATTCTCTTCAATAAATTCTTTAACCTCTCGACCACGCTCACCAACTAATGAAATCACAATAACATCCGCTTCTGAGTATTTAGTTATCATTCCAAGAAGTATGCTTTTACCAACCCCAGTCCCTGCGAATAATCCAACTCTTTGGCCACGACCTAAAGTTAATAAACTATTGATGGCTTTAACACCCACATCTATTGGACTATTGATTAATGCTCTAGCAAGTGGATTAATGGGATCAAAACGTAATAGTGAAGGCACTATATTGGTGAGTTCACCTAAGCTATCAAGTGGCTCGCCTTCAGAATTTATCACCCTTCCCAGCAAACCATCCCCTAAGGGAATTTTAGGAAATGTATTCAATTGAACTATGCTAGCCCCAGGTGACAATCCAACCACATCTTCAGAAGTCATTAAATAAGTGATATCTGATTGGAAACCTATAACCTCAGCGATAATCTGGGATTCATCCGAACACCATAATTGACATAGACTACCAATTTTTGCTTTTAAACCAGTTGCTTCAATCAAAAATCCAGATACACGATGGACTTTTCCAGACACCGTAAATGGCTGCCAATCATTCATTTTCTGTTGTGGCGCTTTTTCATGACTATCTTTCATTTTTTTGTAATACTTCCCATGAAGGCGTCTTTAGATTCATCGATAAGTTGAGCAACCGATGCATGTAGATCAAATTTTAAAAATTGTTTATCAGATTCTATTCTAAAAGCATAATCTAATAATTTATCATCTTTTTCCAAAACAATTTTTTTGTTCTCACTGATTTCTTTTTGCTGATTTAATATTTGCAACAAATTATCATTGCAAAATATTTTCAAAGAAGAAGAATTGTTATCAATAACTTCAAGGCCTCTATTAACGATATTCATAATGGTATCAGAGGATGTCTTAAACTTTTCCAAGAGAATTTTTTCACACAGCATGGTAATGAACTGATAAACTTCATTTTTAAAATTTTGATCTAGGTTGTTTTTATAGAGTGATAATTCATGTGTTAAAGAAGTTAACGTTGCCAAGCGTTTATTCATCTCATTCGCAGCCTGTGCAAGACCTGCATTATATCCCTTATTAAAGCCATCAGTATGAGAATTTTCATATTTTTCAAGATTTGCTTTTGTATTAACATTACTTTTTGCTTTTAACTTTTTTTGCGTCATATTATGTGCTTGATTTATCAAGCCAAACTCAGGCAAAAGCCATAATTTGAGGGGATCCACATCTTTGGGGTTTCTTGATTGAGGCATATTAAATCATCTCCTCGCTCTTGGCACCCATCATTATTTTACCGGCATCCGCTAAATTTTTCGCAATGACTAAAATTTCTTTCTGAGCTTTTTCCACTTCACTCACGCGCACAGGACCCTTAGCTTCAATATCATCTTTTAATAACGCAGAAGCTCTCTTGGACATGTTTTTGAATATTTTTTCTTGCAAATCAGTGTCAGCACCTTTTAAAGCAACAACCAAAGTATCTGTTTTAACTTCTCGTAAAAGCGTTTGAATTCCTCTATCATCTATCGTCATCAAGTTTTCAAAAATAAACATTAAATCTTGTATTTGAGTAGCAAGCGCTTCATCTTTTTCCTTTAACGCTTCCATCAGATCTGTTTCGACACTGGCATCAAGATAATTTAATATATTTGCAGCGCACTTCACACCACCAACCGTTTTCGGATGGCTTACTTTACTAGTCTGCATTTGCTTTTCCATTATTTTATTCAATTCATCAAGGGCTGCAGGTTGAATAGTTTCTTGCATTGATATACGCATTACCAAATCAAGTCGTATTTTCTCATCTAAACACATCATTACTTCAGCAGCTTGATCTGGCTCAAGATAACTAAGAATAATCGCTTGAATTTGCGGATGTTCAATATGAATTATTTCAGCAATGGATTTAGCATCCATCCATTTCAATGTTTCTATTCCTTTAGTATTACTTCCCACTAAAATTTTATCGATGATCGAGTTCGCTTTCTCTTCCCCTAGAGCACTAATCATTACTTTTCGGATCTGTTCATCTTTATTTAATCCGATACTTGTTTGGTTTTCAGTTTCTAAAATAAAATCATTATAAATCTGATGTACAGTTTTATTGTCAATTTTTTCAAGATTGACCATCGCCATCCCTAATTTTTGCACTTCTTTAGGGCCTAAGTATTTCAGTAATTTTGCAGCGTCATCCGAATGCAAACTCATTAAAAAAATTGCTGCTCGCTCTAGTGTTTCAGCTTCAGGTGCCTTTTTCATTTTCTATTCCCACCCAACCTTTGATAACTTGTGCTGCTTTTTTAGGATCTTCATTTATTAATTCTTTTATTCTTACTTGATATTCGCCTTCGTTCAGCTTTCTACCCTTGCTGTCCAATAGAACGCTGGAATCTTGTTGGGCTACTTGCTTCATAAAACGTTGTTTAAAACTTGATATACTTGTTAAGTTTTTAATAATCGGTCGCAATACAACTAATATTATGGTTAAAATCATGAGCGCAGCGAGTACTTGTTTAATGACTGTTGAAACAATGGGATTATCAAAGATACTTGCTTTAGGTAACGGTGCAATAGGTTCTGTTTGGGCAAATGAAGAGTTAATAATGGTAACTCTATCCCCTCTTTCTTTGTCATATCCAATAGCATCTTTAACAAGATTATCTATTTTAGTTATTTCCTGCTCTGTTAAAGGTGTTCTGGTCGCTGTTCCTTTGTCATCATAAGTCACTTTGTCATCAACAACGACCGCAACTGATAGCCGAAGTAGTTTTCCAGGCACATTTACTTGATGCTTTATTTGACGGTCAATTTCGTAATTTCTAGTCGCTTGTTTATTGAGGCTCATGCTAACGGGATTTTCAACCGTTTTTTGATCTTTCCCTTGTATAGAAGGAATATTCGATTTTTTAGCTTGTGCAGCTCCTGGTGTTGGGGGTTGATTTGAAAGGGCTCCCGGAATACCCCCTTGTTGAGCTTCATCACTTGAAGATCTTTGAATATCTGACAAACGCTCACTACGAATGGCTGTTTTTTGTGGATCAAAATTTTCCGTTGTTTCCTCGAATGAGGTAAAGTCTAGAACTGCCGTTACTTCAGCTTTGACACTATCATAACCAAGAATGGGGGCTAATAAATCATGTATTCTTTGAGAATATATTTTTTCTAATTTATGAGTATAATCTAATTGTTTTCCAGCAGCAGCAATACTATCCCCACCTGTAGAAGATAATAATTTACCATTTTGATCAATAACTGTCACATTTTGTGGTGATAAACCTTGAATACTTGAAGCCACTAGATGACTTATAGCAGAAACTTGATCAGGTTCTAATTTATAACCACCATAAATATCAACAAATACAGATGCACTAGGTTCCTTTTTATCTTTCAAAAATGTTGATTGCTTTGGAATGGCCAGATGGACACGAGCTGATTTAATATTTTCTATCGACGATATTGTCTTTTCTAATTCACCTTGCATTGCTCGGATATAGCGTGCCCTTTCAAGCAATTGACTAGCACCAAAAACACTATCTTTATCCAAAATTTCAAAACCGTTACCTGAATGACTTGGTACACCAAGACTTGCTAACTTTAGACGAGCTTCTTGGATTTTCGTTGCATCAACTAAAACTAATCCTGATTTTTCATCAAGTTTATAGGGTATACCTGTTCTTTGAAGGGCATCAACAACATCCCCGGAGTCTCTTGGGTTTAATTGACTGAACAAAGGCGCAAAATCTGGCGATGTTGACCACAGAACAATATAGATACCCAAAGCAATACTTGCGGCTAATCCTACAAGCAAAATAAGCTGTTTAGCCAGTGGAAGATCAAAAAATCCATCAGCTGGATTTCCATTTCCTTCAAGTATTTTTTCAGCCATTTTAAGCCTCTACTATATTGGCATATTCATAATTTCTTGATATGCACTTACCAATCTATTACGTACTTGTGTCATTGCTTGCAATGATACATTGGATTTTTGCATTGCTATCATCACTTGGGTGAGGTTAACAGACTCATCACCTGAATCGAATTTCAATGATAAATCATGGGCTTCATTTTGATATTGATTCACTTGGTCAATTGCTTTTTTAAATAAACTCCCGAACTCCCCTTGAACCGAGTTCGACTCTTGGGGTAATACATCCATCCCTCTGGCTTTTGAGGCTAGTATTTTCATTTGCATTAACAATTGATTGGTATCAATTTCCGTCATGTTGTTTCTCCAGATTGATCAGGGTATTTGAATTCCCATTTTCTTCATTCTTGATAACTTATATCTCAATGTTCTTGGGCTAATCCCCAGTTCATCGGCGCTGGCGTTTCGATTACCTTTAAAGCGCTCTAGAACTTTTAGAATGAGATCATTTTCAGCATCAATCAGTTGTTCAGACAACGCTTCTTTTTTACTTTCAGCACAAGAAGCATTCATCACTGGTTTATCTTCAAAAATCAAATTGCAGTCTTCAATAATATTATTTTTCGATAGAATAATCGCACGTTGAATAACATTCTGTAATTCACGAATGTTACCTGGCCATGAATAAGATAATAGTTTTGCTTGAGCAGCTGAGGTTAAGCTATAGTTTTGATTTTCATTGGAATATTTTTTTATAAAATGTATTGATAATGGTATAATATCATTTAGTCTTGATCTCAAAGGTGATATATGTAATGGAAACACATTTAAACGGAAATAAAGATCTTTTCTAAAGTTTCCCTTTTCTACTTCCATCGCTAATTGACGATTCGTTGTGGCAATAATTCTGATATCCAATTTAATAACTTTTTTAGCACCGAGCCGCTCTACTTCTCTTTCTTGAAGGACTCTCAGCAGTTTGGCTTGAAGATATAAAGGCATTTCTGATATTTCATCAAGTAAAATGGTACCCATATTGCCTTGTTCAAGTTTACCCATTGTAGACTGATAAGCACCCGTAAATGCACCTTTCTCATAACCAAACAAGATGGATTCAAGCATGTTCTCAGGAATAGCAGCACAATTTATGGCTATAAAGGCATTGTTTTTTCTACTGGAAGTATCATGAATATATTTAGCAAAAATCTCTTTGCCAGTACCACTTTCTCCACTGATAAGTACAGAAGCATCTGATAGGGCCACTTGTGTAGCCAACTCTACAATTTTTTGCGTTTGCACATCTTGGTGAATAATGCTGTCAGGTGTAATAATAGATTTACTAATCACACTTCTAATTTTTTCTATAACGTCCTTAGCATCAAATGGTTTGGTGATGTAATCTAATGCACCATGCTGAATGGCTCCGACAGCATCTGACACTTTTCCATAGGCTGTCATTAATATCACCGCAATATCATTAAAATTTGATTTAATACTATGGAGTAAATCAATTCCACTCATTTTACCTAAATTAACATCCGAAATGATAACTGAGAATCTTTTTTCTTTTACTTGCTCAAGTGCTGATTCGGCATTCAATGCCATATCAACAATAAATCCTGCATTCTTAAGTGTGACACTTAAGGCTTCAAGCAGATCTTTGTCATCTTCAACAATAAGAATTCTACTGTCCACTGCGAAGCTCCTTTAATCTGGGCAAAATAATCGATATTTTTGTATAGCAATTCAATTCAGATTGAATGACTAAACATCCCTGATGAGCTTCAATAATCGATTTTGCAATAGATAAACCTAAACCATTACCATCTTCTTTTGTAGTAAAAAATCCTTGGGTTATTTTAGATATATTTTCCTCTTTTATACCTTCGCCATAATCAACAACTTCAATAACAACATCACTATTTTTCAGTAGCAAATTGATATCTATAGTATTTGATTTACCGCTAGCATGGATGGCATTTTCAATAATATTGTTGATTGCACCTCTTAACGCCTGACGGTTACCAACTATATTTAAGTTTTCGCTGAGATTTTGTTGATTTATATTTATCGTTACATTGGGATGTAGATCTTTATGGTTATCACATAAAAATGTTAATTCAGACACTAAATTAATTGTTTCAAACAGTGATTCAGCACCTTTGTATACTAATAGAACATCATCAATTTGCTGTTTAATAATATTCAATTGATTAGCAATTTTATTTTGGTATATTTTTAAGTCAGCTTTGGAAACGTTTTCCAAACAAAGGTTTGTCACATAAAGGTAAGCGGTAGACAATGGCGTTCTTAATTGATGGGCAAGTGTCGCAGATAGTTTTCCAATGGAGTCTAATTTTTCAATTTTAATTTTTGACTCACTATTTTCTTTATGCGTTGATTCATCAATCAATAAAACAAGTTGACCTCTTCTGTTGGGCAAACTTTGAGTCTTCATCACAATATGTTTGCCTGAATGGCATAATATATAATGACCATTATCTGATGTCCCTTTAATATTACGCTTAAGTACATCACCCCAAGCTTCGTTCTTTGATAGGTTAAATATTTCACTTGCAAGAGATGAAAAATGAATAATCATGCCGGCCACATCAATAACAATGACCCCCGCTGGAATAGTTTCCAGCCAATCCCCAATAAAGGACGGTGAGACTTCATCGCTTTTACTTGTAATGACTGTTTGTGAATGCATGGTTTATCTTTATTTAACTATTTGTAATCATTGTGCAAAAGACATACCAAAATTAAATCTAATTAATTCAACACTTTACAATAGTATGTCAAATACCTGTCATACTTTATGTGGGGGTTACTTAGCGATATTGAATTTTTTCATTTTCTCAATGAGTGTTGTTCTTCTCATCCCTAATTTTTCAGCAGCATGGGACACAATGCCATTGGTTCTATCTAAAGCTTCTTTAATGTATTTAAGTTCAATGTGATGCAACATTTCTCTTAAATTGACATCTTGATGTGCACTTGAGACTATGACTGTTTCAGTCATTTGGCTATTTTTCAAATCATTATTTAGCATTTCTGGGTGACATTGACTTTGATATTTTTCAGGCAAACTATCAACATCGATAATTTGATTTGGGTATAATACAATCAGACGTTCTATTAAATTTGATAATTCTCGGATATTTCCATTCCACTTGCATTTTTTTAGTGACTCTAAAGCACGCTGTGAGAGTGTTATTTCCGTACCAGTTTCTGCTTTAAATCTTTTCACTAAATCGTTAACAATACTGGGAAGATCCTCAAGTCTTTCACGAAGACTCGGCATTTCAATCGGAAATACATTTATCCGATAAAACAAATCTTCACGAAAAGTTCCTTTGGCTATTTCTTCTTCAAGATTTCTATGGGTAGCAGCGATGATTCTGACATCCACTTTGATGGATTTATTGCTGCCTACGCGTTCAATAACCTTCTCTTGAATAACTCGTAATATTTTTACCTGCATCGCTAAGGGCATATCACCAATTTCATCTAAAAATATGGTTCCCCCTTGAGCTAATTCAAAGCGACCCATGCGTGAGGTAATAGCGCCTGTAAAAGCACCCTTTTCATGCCCAAAGAGTTCAGTTTCTAATAAATCAGTCGGTATGGCACCACAGTTCACTGGAACAAAAGGTTTGTTTTTACGATTTGATAAGGAATGGATTAATCGACCAACAATTTCTTTACCGGTCCCAGATTCGCCAGTAATAAGGACACTTACTTCAGTTGAGCTTACCTGGCTAACTATCTTTTTTAATTGATTAATGACAACGCTATTTCCGCTAATTTCTACGGTTTGGCTTGAACTGGTAGTATCATCATCCATGGTGATATTTCCTGTTATTGTTATGTAACCCTTCCCTACCACTAAGGGGTTACCAGACTGTCAATCTTTTTAAAATGCTTAGTTAACTAATAGTCGTAAATTCGGTAGGGTGTCAAATTAATGTCATAGGTAAATGACTGATTATAAATCTATCTTTGATGTAGGGTGGGCAAAGCAGCGCGTGCCCACCATGATATGTGCCCACCTACGAAGAACTTACCATTAATTTTTATAACGAATTTTGGTAGGTGTTATTAGCTTGCAAGTGCTTACGCGCTTCTAAAATCTGACTGGCAATTAAACTTTTTTTTTGCTCTGCAAGATTAATCAATAGATATATCTCATCAATAAAATGCAGTAATAGATCTTTATCATCAACAATCCATTCCTTATCATTCAACGGTTCGACGATATCTATAAAACCATTAATATCATCTTGATTGAGACATTCATAAGCATTTTTCAATATCCGTTTCATATCATCAACATTTATCATAAAAATCACTCATCATCTATTTTATTTTTTAGTTGAGCTGGTGCTTTATCCCAACCTTCTTTAATAATGCCTAATATTTTTATCACTTCATCAATTTTATTAAGATCATTATGCAAATTAGCTTCTATCAGTGTGTTTATCATGTAAGCATAAAGTTCATAAAGATTTTCAGCAATTTCATTACCTTTTTCTTTGTCTAAACTGGTTTGCAATGCTTCAATAATAGCTAAAGCAAGACTAATATTGGTTCCCTTGTCATGTATATTATTCCTGGACATATGCCCTTTAGCTAACGCCAATTTTTCCAGTGCGTTTTCCATTAGAATTTGAATCAATCGATGAGGATCCGCATTAATTGTGCTAGTTTGAGCGGAGACATTTTGATATTGTTTAGCAGCATTTCTAGGGTCCATGATAATCCTATATTTTATTTTCTGAACATCATCGGTTGAGGGAGATTTTCCAATTGTGTATCAAGATATTCACTTAGCGATTTAAGCTTTGCAACAAGTATATCCATTGCAATAAATTGACTTGTCAATCTTTTTTCGAGGCTCTTTAAATGTCTTTCTAAACTTATTCGTTGTTCATCTATCACTTCAATAGTGCGATGCAAACCATCAGTTTTACTTTGAAAGATCCCATTTACTTCAATATAATTCTCTAGTGCCGCTTCCATATTAACGATCAATCCATTTTGAGGATCCGTAAATAAAGTTCCAACCGCATCAAAGTTAGTATTTAAAGCTGTCGTCAATTGTTGTGCATTGATTATTAACTTACCAGAATACTGATCTGAGGTAATACCCATTTGCGATAGCGTTGAAAATCCGGCAGGTTGTGAGGTCAGCATTTCACTGATAACATTTCGTATTTGGAACTCAATACTCCTTAATGTTGAGTCTCCAATAAGAACGCCTTTTTTGTCACCTTTATTGTGAGGTTCGTATTGAGTTAAATCATTTATCGTGTCAAAAATAGCATTATAACTTTGAACAAAATCAACAATGGCGTTTTGCGCACTATTAATATCCACATTTACAGATAAGGTGACAGGAGCTCCTATATTCAAATTGATAAGATCAATTGAGACACCCGTAATGGCATAGTCAATGGTATTGGAATCACTTGTAATGGGCACACCCTCAATTTTAACAATGGCATTTTGAGCTGCTTGTAAGAGCGTTAAGTTATTAGAAGCAAGCTGAGATAAGCCACTGTTATCTGTATTATTTCCATCTCCATCATTCGTCACAGTAACCGTAAAAGCATTATTTGTTCCTGTTTGGGTAGAAAATACAACACTGGTTCCAGAGTTAGTTGTAATTAAATTTGCTGATATACCCGTAATACTTGAGGAGGCATTAATGGTATCGCTAATGCCTTGTAAAGTTTGATTTGCGCTTGAGATATCAAATGAATAAGTAGCATCTTCAGTAGTAAAAGTTAGGGTACCTGTCCCAACAACAGTATAAGTTTCTGCAAAGTTTGCTGAACCTGATTTTTGAGAGTATGCGAGCTGGTCCACTTCAATTGAATAATTACCAATAGAAGCTGTTGAATCAGCTGTGGCAGTAATAACCTGTACATTATTAGAAGTGTTTGTCGCTGATGTTGTTCTTAAACCAAATTGATTATTATCTTGAAATTGATCTAATTTACTTGCAAAATCAGACATAACGCTTTTTAACTTGCCGATTGCTGTAATTTTAGACAACGATGTTTTTTCATCTTTATCAAATTTGGCAATCTTTTCTTTACTTTCGGCTTTAATGAGATCATTCACCAATTCCTTGATTTTGATCCCTGAACCAACACCATCTGGCGTATCTATTTTCATCATCCCCTCAATGGATAGATCAACTACACATCCTTATTAATTAGATTCAACTTTTCATTACGCAAATTTTGCGCCACTTCATAGAATTCATCAGGTGTAATGATAGTAATGGTTGCATGATTTCTGGTGTCAACCATTTTAATTTTGACATCCTCATCTAAATGTTGAATCAAAACAAGCACATTTTGACCAGTTGAGCTTAAATGCGCATTAACTTCAGCCACTTGTTTTAATAATTCTTTTTCATTTTCTTTTGAATAAACATGCTTCTTTGATTGCCCTTTTTTGCCATTATCAGGCAAATCTTTCGTTATGGGGGCAAAAGTTTTCCTATATTTTTCTTCAGACAAGTTTACATTCATTGTCATTGAGGTAGGATCTATTTTTCTATCCATTTCATAACCTCCAAATAAAAAAGACAAAAGTACCCATATAGGGTACTTCTGTCTTTATCTAACAACTCATTATTTCAACAGAGCAAGCACGTTTTGTGGTATTTGATTTGCTTGCGCTAAAATCGCAATACCAGCTTGTTGCAAGATCTGAGCTCTAGTGAGATTTGCTGTTTCTTCAGCAAAGTCAGCATCTAGAATTCGTGAACGTGCAGCTTGTAAGTTCTCAACGTTATTTGCAATGTTGGCAATAGTACTACTAAACCGGTTTTGAACCGCACCGAGCTGAGCGCGGACGGTATTGACTTGGTTTAGAGCGCCGTCGATAACTGAAATGGCCGCATTTGCACCTGTTTGCGTGCTCACATCAATGGAGCTTACGTTATCCAATGATGATGAGTTAGCAGAGTTTGCAGCGCCGGTGAACAATGATGTTCCAACTGAAGCTGAACCTGAAATACTTGAAGAAACGTTAAATACAGCAGCGGAGCTGAAAGTAATTTCACCACCGACTACAGTCGTATTAAAGTTTCCTCTTTCACCACCAGCATACAAGTTCACGGCTTTACCACTTGTATTGTGTGCAGCATTACCGGTCACAGTAACTGACTGCTCAACAGGAGCTGCTTGTGTGCTACCTGTACCGCTAACAGGTGTAACGCCTGGCGCAGCATAAGCCACTGCCGCACTATGGTTAAACCCTTGGATAACGATATTCTTACCAGTAGAATGCGTTAACACCATTTGTGAGTTATTAGCACCTAAAGCAGCTGTAATACTGGTTGAGCCGGCAACGTTATTAACGGCATTCACTAATGCTGTTAAGTCGCTGGTTGTAACCGTTGCAGAAACCGCAGCAGGAGTTGATACGTTATCACCATATAAATTGAAGCTAACTGTACCGTTTGCACTGAGGTTTGACAGTGTTACTGAGGTAGATGCTGTCGCAGTTACTGCAGTGGAACCTGCAACCGCATTAATCGCATCGACAATACTATCGGCAGCTTGGTTAGCAGAAACGGCAACCGTAGCTGAACCTGCACTACCTACAACAGTTAAGGTTTGTGCACCAACATTATTGGTCAAAACAGGCGCTGTGGTTGTTGTATCATTTACTAAATCATTAATATTACCGGTACCAACTGCAACTGTGGTTGCGGTTGCTGGTACGATAAACCCACCGGTTGAACCCAATGTAAAGCCTTGATTTAACTCTACATCAACTCGACCACCCGCTGTGGATGTTTGAGCTGCAGCTACTGCTAATGCAGAACCATTCAAACCAGTCATGTTAAAGTGACCAACTGCAGTACCTGCGTTAGCAACGGCAATATCATCACCTTCAAGAGCGTAAATTGTTACTGTAGAAGAGTTACTTACTGCATAAACACCAGCTGCTTGCAAGGTAGTATTCGCATTAATACCATTTGCAATATCATCTACTGTTACAGAGG
Organism: uncultured Pseudomonadota bacterium; assembly: GCA_963829835.1. Lineage (GTDB taxonomy): Bacteria > Pseudomonadota > Gammaproteobacteria > Berkiellales > Berkiellaceae > Berkiella. The sequence continues at coordinate 571,808 of CAWHKC010000003.1, read as the reverse complement.
TACCTGATGCACCACCACCTGCTGCAACGACGACTTGACCGTTAACGGAAAAGTTTGTTGTAGCATCGGTTGTTGTTAATGTATCTAGGGTTACTTGGTTGAAACCTCTAGCATGAACACCTGTTAAACCATTTAAACCTGTTGCAATGGCTTTAGCTGTTTCATGCGATGTGGTTGTGTAGGTTTGTGTAACAGTCGCACCAGTTGAACTGATGTTGGTTACTTTGAGGGTATCAACACTGTAACCGTTGTTTGCAGCAGCTGCGGCAGCACCAATTTGTGAACCTAATGCTGCACCACCTGAACCACCATGCACACCGATGTAAACACTGTTATAAGTTGCTTGTTCAATACCATTAGCATTATTTGTGTTAATAAGGTTATTACCTAATGCGGTTGCTCTGGTATCTTGAATACTAACTGAAATTGTTTGGTTTGCTTCAGATCCGACCTGAAACAATGCGTTTTGTAATTCACCATCCAAAATGTTTAATCCGTTAAAGGTGGTGGTGTTAGAAATACGTGTTATTTCCTGAATCAGCTGGTTTACTTCATCCTGAATCGCTGCACGATCTGTTGCAGAGTTCGTACCGTTTGCAGACTGAATCGACAATTCACGAATACGTTGTAACAAGTTTGTGGTTTCTTGCAACGCACCTTCCGCTACTTGCGAAAGTGAGATAGCGTCATTCGCGTTACGTGATGCTTGAGTTAAACCATTAATTTGTGAGGTAAAACCAGTACTAATGGCCAAGCCGGCAGCATCATCTTTCGCACTATTAATACGTAAGCCTGAAGACAGTCTTTGTAAGGAAGTTGCTAAAGCCTGACTTGATGTATCTAAGTTCTTCTGAGCATCAATTGATGGAATATTAGTATTGACGACTTGTGCCATGATATTCTCCTAGTAAATAATTTTAATTCTTCATATATTGTCAAAATTAATCAGCGGATATACATCTATTTAAAGTTGTATTTACCGCTCCCAGGATTAATATCGACAAGCAACAGGAGAAGTTTAGCGAAGAATATTTATGACAAGACAGGTCGTTTGTACAGAGGATAAAAAATTCATTCTATATATATAATATAACGCATCTGCGAAGGGTGTACCGCAGGATTAACGGAGGAAGTTAAATAAGGATAAAGACTGAATCTTAACAAAGCTTTTCTGAGCAGCTTCTAAGGTAAATGTATATTGCGTCAGTTCTGTAATGGCTTTACTGTAATCAAGATCGGCTACATTACTGAGATTTTCTTGAGCGATGAGCTGTAAAGCATTATTGAAATTCTTTTGGCTATCAACAATATTTAACCTGGCACCCACTTGTGCCCTTGTTTGCATTAAAATATCTTCAGCAGAACTGAGATTATCTAATCCCAACCCTATGACATAACTTAACTGCTCAGAGTTCAATGTGCCGCCATTGATACCATTAATAAGATTCGTTAAAGAAGTAAAAATATCCTGGGTCGCTAAGGTTTCTAATTCTATCGCAAATACATCACCACTATTAGGTGATCCTGTAATATTCACGCTAATACCATTGAATTGTATTGCTGCACCCTGAACATAAGGCACATTGGCAAAGCCTGTTAGGGGTTGCGTTGGATTGGAATCATCAACAATATTAAATGTCGTTCCACCTGCGTTAAAAACAATTGAATATTTCGCTGACGGATTGGGAACATTTCCTATAATAACTGGCTCAGAAATGATACCTGTTCCCGTATTACTAACCACATTATAAGTGCCACGTGTCAGGCCTGCATGTGAAGGAAAAGCACCACCAATCATCATAGGATGGTGGCAACGTAAGGTCACAGTAGAGCTCATTACTTCATTTAAAGCTGTCGCTGTCATATTAAAATTAGCAAAGGTCGCGATGCTACCACCACTTGTTTGCAGTTGAACATTTCTACCATCAGCTGCGGCTAATAAAATAGCCGTACCTGCACCGCCTGGTTGGCTAGCCGTAACACCTGTTTGATCTGTGAGAGTATTAATTGATAATAAGAGGGAAGCTTCTGTGCCAACATTATCAATAACGGGAACTCCGTTTATACTAAATTGATTAACAGTTAAGGTACTTGGCGTATATATACCAAGATTAACGCTCGTTGGATTGACACTAGCCTCAACGCCATGAAGCATGGTCTGGCTATTAATAGCTGCTGCAATTGATATAGCGCTTGCACTTGCATCCGATGTCGAAACCGTATCATTCATTGATGCAGGTATTGGAATATTGTTAAGCGTAAGATCATTAACATTCAGCTTCGATAATGTTCCAGCAGTTACTAAAGAGCCAGCTGCACCGGTTACTGAAACATAACCATTTAAAGAATTACCCACAACACGGTCGGTTGGGATACTAAAAAAAATATTTTTTCCTGAATCTGAAATGGCAACTAACGTTGACTCCGCTAACATCATTGTTCGTTGACCATCATCCCCCTGAAAAATATAATTACCCTGGTTATCGGTTTCAACAGGTTGATGATTTAATGTGTATCCTGCGAATATATAATCGCCATTTGCGGCTCTTGTATTCGCCAATCCTTGCAATTCTGCTAATCTCTCAGTCATCTCCGCAGCAATAGCACTTCTATCCATATTGTTCAAACCAGCATTACCCGCTTGAACAGTCAATTCTTTTATTCGTTGATATATACTCGTTACTGCCGCTAAAATGGCATCTTCATATTCCAAACTACTTTGAGCACTATCAACATTACTTAAAAATTGATCGTACTTACTTACTTCAACTCTGTAGTTTAAAGTTTGCATTGCACCAATAGGATCATCAGCAGGTGTTAAAATACTATTTCCAGATGATATTTGAGATTGAGTATTATTAATATTTAATTGCTGTTGAGTAAAATTAGCCATAGCTTGTTGAAAAAAATCTAACGTTGACACTCTCATTAGTAACCACCAATAGCTCTTAACAGAGCATCAAACACACCTTTTGCAACAACAATTACTTGTGCAGTTGCTTGATATGCCTGTTCATATTGTAATAAATTTGTTGCTTCTTCATCAATATTAACACCAGATATACTATTACGCTGAGATTGCATTGATTGCATAATACTTTGCCCAGAATCAAGATTAATTTGAGCTTGGGATGCTTGTCCCCCAATAGTACCTACAAATTGTGTATAAGCATCTTGAAATGAAGCTGAATTATTTACCATTGTTTTTGAAAATTGAAAATTGGCTAATAACAAACCATTTCGATTATCACCCACAGGATTAAAACTATATCCTATTGTAAAGGTATCTCCCATCTGAGCAGCGCCGGCAATTGAGATTCTATATCCTGGATCATAAACATAAGTGGTGTTTGGTCCTGGCGGCGTTGTATCCACTACACCAGATATTGGAAATAAGTCATTAGCAATACTCGTTGGACTATATTGTTGCTCTGGTCCAATTTGTGTTCCAGGTAATCCTCCACTGATATCATAAATGATATAGGAGGTAGCGGTAGTAAACTCAATCCTAATAGGCGGCGTTAATTGACCCGCTTTGCTGAACGCATTTCCAAGCCTTGTCGAAGTACCTAAAGGGGTTCCAGTGGTATCTGTAATTTCAGTAACAGAAATTTGAGCCGATCCTTTATTTTCTAAAGCTGAATCGACTATCACTGGCAAAGCCATAGCCAAAGCAAGTGGATCTGAAATGGTATAAGTAAAATCTCTTGCACCATTTCTTGTGGGTTGAATTGAAAAGCTATCACCAGCTGACGCGACGCCTGATTGTAAGTTTATTGTAAATCCATCTAATGAAAAGTTAGGCGACCCCGATATGCCCACAATGGTCATATCGGGTAATCTTGTTAGCGTATAATTTGAACCATCAAATGCAAGTTGGTAGTCATTAGTTGTTAAGCTTGAAAACGTTTGAGGATCACTTCCAGCAGTAAACCCAACAGCATTTGGACTAAACCCAGCAATGACAATAGACCCTACTTGATCAGAAACCAATTTAATACTTGCGCGTACGACATTATCAAGCGGACCACCTGCGCTCATATCGAAATAACTAAAAGTCGCAGCAGCGCTATTTACCGTCTTTGCTATTTCAATATTTCGTCCATCCTGAGCAACAAGCGTGATATTTGAGTTACCATCACCAATGGCAGTTATGCCCGTTTGTGTTGTTAAGGCATTAATATCTTGAAGTAAAATCTCTTCATTTATCCCTGTTGAAATAACGCTAACACCATTAATTGTTAAATTACCTGCTACCAATGCCCCAGGTGTGAAAGCACCTAAATACGCCACAGTGGGTTGCGCATAGGCTGTCACCAAATTGTTAGCAGATTGTGAATTAATAGCATTAGAAATCGCTATAGCACTGCCAAGGTTATCAGTAGTGGATACAGTATCATCACTTGCTGTTGTAGAACGTACATTAATTCCGTTAATAGCTAGCATACCATTAACAAGAGCGGTTAAAGTTCCTGCCGTTACGATATTCGAAGCATCAGAAAATTCAGTTGAAATTTCACTGGTTGCATTAATAGGATCAATGGTAACACCAAAAACGGCAGTACCTGTGTTAGTAGAGCTAGAAATAGATCTACCAACTACTGCATTATAAGCATTGGGATCATTAAATAAATCTGTACCAATATTTCCGTTTAAATCTAAACCTTTTTTATGCTGATCATTAAAGGTCATTGCAATAGAGATGGCAACTCTTCCAATTGAATTCAGTGCTAAAGGTAAAATATTATCTCTAATATCTATCAATCCCCCAATGTCACCACCTTGAAAGCTATCCGTAATATCTTGAGTAAAAGATCCATTTAACGTGACAATATTTGTATTAATTGCATTGGTAGGGTCGGGCCTTGGAGATAACATCAGGGCTTGATTACCAACGACCAAACTCTGGCCATTACCAATGAAAACGTTTACTGCACCGTTATTTTGAGAAAATGTGGACACTGACACATATTGCGATAAGTTAAGAATTAAATTTTCACGTGTATCTAGCAATTCATTTGGTGCAGAAGAAAAATTATTTGAACCTAAATTTTGAATTTGAAAATTAATTTCAGCAATTTGTTGACTCAAACTATTAATAGCACTGATATCATCGATAATCTGAGTATTGATATTATTGTATTGATTATAAATTTGAGCATTTAGTTCATTCAATCTATTTTGCAATACTTGAGTTTGTGTTATAAAAATTTGCCTAGCGGGTATTGAACCAGGATCATTTGATATTTCTTGCAAGGCACTAAATACATTCGATAATCCATCTGTCACCCCCAAAGAAGGATCTGCCAACAACATATCCATTTGTGACATAATATCATTAAAAGATTGGTATTGATTTAAATTTGACTGCTGTGCCCAAAGCGATTGGGTAACGAAATTGTTAACAATTCGTTGTGTTCCTTGAACATAAACGCCTGATCCTGAAAATGAATTACCAATTTGAGTAGATGGCAATGTATCTAAAAGCGTTACCTGACGGCTATAACCTGGTGTGCTTGCATTCGCAATATTGTTTCCAATGGTATCTAGTGCGTTTTGCGCAGCCAAAAGACCCGAGGTTCCAATACTAAGTAAATCGCTCATACTTAACTTGCCTTTTAATAGTCATTAATCAACAGATGCAAACTTTTGATATACTGATAATATTTTGTCAACATATTTAGGATCGGTAGCGAATCCAGCCTGATGTAATTCCCTTAGAAAGGATTTGGGATCGCCCGTGTTTTCCAATGCTTTTTCGTATCGTTTTGATTTTAATAAGTTTATATAATCTAAAAAGCTTTCCATATAGGAGTCATATGATTTAAATGAACCATCCGTTACCGTTGGCTTGTCATCTTCAAATTCTATTGTTTTTGCATTGACAACATTTCCTGACCATTTTTCATGGGATTTCACATTAAATAAATTATGAGAACTTACTCCATCGGCTTGTTGGATGACATGTTTTCCCCATCCTGTTTCTAAAGCAGACTGGGCTAATAGAAGCATGGGATCAATACCAATCATGCTCGCAGCTTTTTCAGCATATGGTAGTAAGTTTTTTACGAATTCTTTCATATTCTCAAATTTTTGTGATTCCACAGGCGTTACCATCACAACTTCATCAAACGATGCGATAGAAAGAGGTTGTTCAATTTGTTCATTGGTCACTACGGGCTGCGCTAAATCTGACTTTTGTAGTGGTTGTCCTTTAAAAACAGATGATACTAATCTTGATTGATCTAGGGGAAGCTTATCCCCACCTTTTGGTGTCAATTGTTTTACAATCACATCAGCTAAACCAATACCACCTGCTTTTGAAAGAGTCAGAGATAATTGTTGATTAAACATATCTTGATAAAACTCTTCCGTATCTCTATCAAAAAGTTCAGATTTAAGAGAAGAATTAGCCTCATTCATTGTTTTCAATACTATTTCAAGAAATACAGATTCAAGTTGTTGAGCAACAACTTTAATGGTGTCATCTTTTTTTGCTTCTGAATTACCTTTCAACTGAGATAGAGAAGATAAATCAAAGTAATTAAATGTTTTATTGTAACCCGCGTCCATGCTATTCCTATATAATTTGTAAATCGGCGTTAAGAGCACCAGCTTGCTCAAGCGCTTCTAAAATAGCCATCAAATCACCCGGCGCAGTTCCCACTTTGTTGACGGCATTTACGATGGCCTCTAACGAAACTGCTTTTAATAAGAACATACGATGTTCTGTTTGATTAACGGCGACATCAGATTGCGGTGTCACTGTTGTCACACCGGCTGAGAAAGATTGAGGCTGTGATACTTGCGTTCTTTCTGTTACGGTAACTATCAAATTACCATGGGCAATGGCAGCTGGTCCGACCGTCACGTGCTTACCAATGACAATAGTGCCGGTCCTTGAATTGACGACTATTTTTGCCCTAATCTCACCTGGCGTAAATTCCAGATTTTCTATCGCTGACACCAGTGTCACTTTATCACTGAGATCTGGTGGCATGTGCACTTTGACTGATGTTGCATCAAGTGGACTCGATCTTCCTGGCCCCATCGCTGTATTGATGGTTTCTGACATTCTTCTAGCAGTTGTAAAATCCGAACGATTCAAGTTTATTATCATGGTATCACTATGAGCAAAGGGTGATGGAACACCTCTTTCTACAATCGCCCCATTTGGGATCCTACCAACTTCTGGTATGTTGACCGTTATTTTTGAACCATCAGCACCTTCTGCAGATAAACCACCCACAACCAGATCGCCTTGGGCTACAGCATAGACATTACCATCAGCCCCTTTTAATGGCGCTAATAGTAATGAGCCCCCCCTCAAGCTTTTGGCATCGCCTATGGATGAAACCGTTATATCTATTCTTTGGCCTGGCTTTGCAAAGGCGGGTAACTCAGCATGAATGGCAACAGCAGCAACGTTTTTAATACTAGGAATAATGTTTGGTGGAATAGTGACCCCTAAATTGTTTAACATGCTTTTAAAGGATTGCTTTGTAAAAAGTTCTTTATCCCCAGTACCATCCAAACCAACCACTAGCCCATACCCTACCAATTGGTTGCTTCTGATACCTTGAATAGTCGAAACATCCTTTATCCTGTCAGCCCAGCAAGGAAAACAAAGAACTGTCGCGAGTATGCTTATGAATATTTTTTTCAACTTTTTCATTAAATTGGCCACCATGGGCTTGTTAATACTTTCATTAACCATCCAGGCTTACTAGAATTAGCAAATGCGCCTGTTCCGGAATAGGTAATGCGGGCATCCGCAATTCGATTTGAATCGATAGTGTTTTCTGAGCTAACGTCTTCTTGTCTAATGATGCCAGATACTCTAACAAACTCATCACCTTCGTTAATATTTATCCATTTTTCCCCTCTGACATGCATATTGCCATTTGGATATATTTTGGTCACCATTACAGATACTTTACCAATTAATTGGTTTTGTTGTGTTCCGTTAGCTGTTCCTGTAAATTTTGTATCGCCATTAATGGTTGTTCCCAAACCTAGATGAGCTGTTGTTTGTAAGGGTATGGGAAGTTGCTTGGGAAATTTCCATTCTGCTTGATTATTTGTTCCCGTTCCAAATATATTAGGTTCTGGCAAGGTTTCCTGCGATTTCTTTTCATATTGGCTATTGGCTGTTTTGGTCGCATTGGTGTTTTCTGTTAAGAGAACTGTTATCACATCACCAACATGCCTAGCTTTAATATCGTCATAAAGCGAAAGACCTTCCTTTTGAAAATAAATTGAGCCCATATCTGGGTTTCTTGGCGTTTCTCTATCTGGAAATACAGGGGCAAAATTGGGATCATTTGGTCCATCCACATGAATGCAGCCTGATACTATCAGGCTTATTGCAATACAGTTTAGGCTTAACCATTTTCTTATCATTTTAACCCTCTAGAGCGTTTGCGATAAATATTTGAGCATTCCATCTACTGTTTCAATTGATTTGGCATTCATTTCATAAGCACGCTGTGTTTCAATTAATTTAACCAATTCTTCTACAACATTCACGTTCGATGATTCCAACGAACCTTGATAAATAGTCCCTAATCCGTTCTGCCCTGGATTTCCGCTGATGGCTGAACCACTGGCTGAGGTTTCATAGTATTGATTCTCACCTATTGGTTGTAATCCTGTTGGATTGATAAACTGTGAAATTTGAATTACCCCAATTTGACTTGGTGTAACGTTACCACTTACCAATGCAGAAACCGTGCCATCTGAACCTACGGTTATACTCAGTGTGTTAGCAGGAACTGTTATCGTAGGCTGTACTAAATAACCGCTTGAAGTACAAATCTGACCTTGATTGTTTATTTGAAAAGTACCATCACGTGTATAGGAGGTTGAATTGTCAGGTCTTAATATTTGAAAAAAGCCAGCGCCATTGACCGCCAAATCTAAGGGATTTTGCGTTTGCACCAAAGTGCCTTGAGCAAATATTTTTTCTGTAGCAACCGTTCTGACACCTGTTCCCAACATTAATCCGCTTGGTAGTTCTGTTTGTTGAGATGATTGAGCACCGGGTTGACGAATATTTTGATAATACAAATCTTCAAATATAGGTCTTCCCTTTTTAAACCCCGTGGTGCTAACGTTTGCCAGATTGTTGGATATTACTGCGATATCAGTATTCTGCGCATCTAATCCTGTCACACTGACCGATAGTGCTGGATGCATAAATCATTTCCTTTTCACGTTAACCAAGAGCTAAAACGCTTTCATTCGATTTGTCATTTTCATGCGCCGCATTCATCATTTTTAACTGCATTTCAAATTGTCTGGCTATGGAAATCATTTGTGTTATCGCTTCCACAGCATTAACATTACTGCCTTCTAAATAGCCTGGCATGACAAGTACGCTGCTATCTGGATCGGCCGTAAAACCATCCTTGCCTCGAATTAAACCATCTCTTCCTTTATGTAAAAGGGTCTGATCTGGTTTAACTAGTTTAATTCTATCTAAAACAACAGATTGATTATTGCCACCTTGCAATGGAATAATTGAGATAGTACCATCATCTCCAATATCTACTTTTTGACTTGGCGGGATAATGATTTGACCACCATTTCCTAAAACCGGCAAATGGCCATCGACTGTCAACATGCCATTTGCATCAATTTGTAGGTTTCCATTACGGGTGTATGCTTCATTGCCATCATCAGCCAGAACTGCTATCCAACCGTCACCTTTAACGGCTATATCTAAATTACGATCTGTTGGCACTGTTTGGCCTGGCGTAAAATTGGTCGCGTTTTGTTCAGCATAAGCATACGTTTTGGTTGCCAACCCAGCTACCGGTACAGAAACACTACTGAATTGTATTTTATCGGCACGAAACCCTGTGGTATTTACATTTGCTAAATTATTAGCATGCACAACTTGCGCATGTAGCATCTGATGTGCGCCTGAACCTGCTAAAAATATCATACCATCCATGGTTTAAGCCTTTTTAGTTATCTGATGTTAATAATGGTTTGTGTTACAGCATCGGCCGTTTTAATGGATTGCGCATTTGCTTGGAAGTTTCTTTGTGCAAGAATCAAATTCACAAGCTCATTTGTCAATTCAACGTTTGAGTCTTCTAATGCACCTGATTGCACCACCCCAAGATTTGCCGTTCCTGGCGCACCAATTAAAGCGGTACCAGATGCAAAGGTATCTACCCAGGTTGTATTACCAATAGGGCTCAAACCTTGCACGTTACCAAAGTTTGCTAATGTTATTTCGCCAAGGGCTAACGATTCACCATTACTATAGTTGGCGAGAATAACGCCCGTGCTATCGATATTCACGCCTGATAGAAGACCCGTCGAATACCCATTTTGGTTTAATGCAAGAACCGAAAAGGGTGCACCGTACTGGGTTGAAGAGCTAAAATCTAATGCAATCGGTTGTGGGCCTGCAGCACCACCGGTTGGAACCCAGCCAGAAATGTTAATAACATCTGAACTGGTTTGCACGATACCCGCTTGAGGACCCGCCACTAAACCGGCATGAGAAGGGTTATTACCTTCAATGATGATTGATTGATTATTGGTGGTTGCTAAACTCAATGTACCACGTTCAACTTCATTCAAAGCCGAACCACCTGATATGGCGAAATTAGCAAAATTAGCACCCGATGCGGCAGTTCCAGTGGTAACGCCTTGAATATTTCTACCATCAGTTGCAGTTAATATAATAGCCGTACCTGCTCCTCCCGGTTGGGTCGCAACAACACCAGTGGTTGGTGTTTGTGCATTAATCAAACCTAACAATTGTGCTGGTGTTCCACTTGTTCCAATAATGCCTGCACCATTAATAGTTAAATCCCCTGCTGCCAAATTACCAAATGTAGGGATACCTAAACTCAAGACCGTGGGGTTAATGGAAGCGGCAACACCATGCAATGATGTGTTTTGGTTTATCGCTGCAGCAAGCGCAATCGCACTGGCAGCATTATCTGTTGTTGATACGATATCTGATATTAATGTTGATGCAGGGATCGGCACGCCATTGATATTTAAGTCGTTTAAATTCAGTTTTGCCAGGCTTCCTGAATTTACAAGACCAGGTGATGTGCTCACAACAGGACCAGGACCATAATAGGTTGGATGGTTGACAGGATTATTGACGACATAATCACCTGATGTATTAAACACAATAGTATACGGTGCAGGTAGTGCGCCTGGTCCATATTGAACAGGTGGTGGTCCAACCGGTGTTGGTGTTGCTTGAGGTGTTACATCAACACCATCAATACCCACATACACTCTCCAAGTATTCTGCTCATGCGCTTTAACAAAATAAGATGTCATTACGTGTGAATTACCCAAACTATCATATATTGTCGTTGATGTTGATGTATTAAAGCTCGCAGGGTTTGGTGGCTGCACTGGTGAGAACCCTGTTACAAAAGGTATTGTTGGCGGTGTTTGCGTCGCATCAAAGTTAACATCCACGGTTACGCTGCTGGTTGCAAGAGGTGGCAAGTTTGCATTACTTAATTGTAAATCCCCTTGTGCACCTGTAATGTTTCCTGATTTATCTGCAAGGTATCCTTGAAGACGATTGCCTAAGTTATTAACAATATAGCCGTTTTTATCTACGCCAAACGCACCCGCTCGAGTATATGACACAGCCCCTTTATCACTTAACATAAAGAAACCTTGACCACTGATTGCTAAGTCAAGGTTGTTATTGGTAAATTCAATTTGCCCTTGGGTAAATTGTTGATCAACGCTTGCTAAAACAACACCAGAACCAATCGCCGAACCGGCTACACCTAATGCAGAGTTTGCATAAATATCTGCAAATTCAGCACGAGATGATTTAAACCCCGTTGTACTAACGTTAGCAATATTGTTACTGACAACACTAAGCTCGTTTGATGTTGCTTGTAGCCCACTAAGCGCTGAGTTAAAATCCATGTCACTTACCTCTTTACATTTTTTATTGTATTTTAGCTAATAGTTTTAATATCGTTCATCGAAACTTTACCAAAGCCAGAGACATTCAGTGTCATGGGTTGGCCATTTTTATTGATGGTGACACTATCCACATTTGAAGCGATAAAGGTTTCAAATTCAGTGGATTTACCTTCAATAGTACCTTTTGCTTCAAAACGATAGACACCACTTGGCATAGCTTGACCATTTTCATCCAAACCATCCCAAGTAAAGGCTAAGTCACCCTTTTCTCTTGCATTGAGGTTATAGGATTTTACGAGTTGACCGACCTCGTTATACACATCCAATGTTAAATCACCGACGGCTCTTGGGAGTTCTATAGCACCAGATACCTTGCCCCCTTCAACATGGGCACTGGCATCCGTTCTAACTTGTACTTTTTTGCCAACCAACGATGTTGCTTGTAGTGCTTGAGTTGAATTTAAAGAATCAGCAATTTTGTTAAAAGCAGACTCCATATTTTTAATACCTTCAACAGTACTAAATTGAGCGAGCTGCCCTAAGAAATCTGAACCATCTTGCGGCTCAAGTGGGTTTTGATTTTTTAATTGCGCTACAAACAATTGTAAAAATTCATTTTTCTCAGTTTTTCCTTTTTCTAGATCAATAGGGCTGTGCAGGCCTATTTCACTGAGATTAACACCTTGCATTCCACTTATATCACTCATTTATTCACCTTTTATTTTCCAAGATTCAGTGCATGTTGCATTAATTCTTTAACAGTATTTAACATTTGAACATTCGTTTGGAATGATCTTGATGCATCAATCATATCAGCCATTTCTTGTACCATATTTACATTGGAGAGATAGATATATCCATTTTGATCTGCTTTGGGATGTGAAGGATCATATCTCATTTCTACAGGTGTTTTGCTTTCAACCAGCCTATCAACACGAACCCCTCTTGCATAAGAATTATCTCCTGACTCCCCTTCGATTTGCGTTTTAGTGGTTGAAAATATGGGGTATTTTGCACGATAGGTATCTGCTTCAGAGCTACCAACTGTTTCGGCATTCGCCATATTACTAGCAATCGTATTAAGACGGATATTCTGCGCACTCAATGCCTGACCTGCGATATCAAATATGCTAAATGATGACATTTTTATTCTCCCCTAAACGCTATCATTGCATGTTTAATCTTTGAGTCCATAAATCTTAAAGACGCAATATATCGCACGCTGTTTTCAGCAAATTTTCCATTTTCTACTTGCGGATCGACTGTATTTCCATCTATTTTTTCTTGTAGCGGAATTCTATATTTTAAAGAAGACTCTAGAATACCGTCATCATCGCTCAGATGTAATGGATTGGTTCTAACCATTTGTGCTGAACTATTGCCTGCCATTTCAGATAAGACTTCCTTAAAGTCAATATCTCGTGCTTTATAACCTGGGGTGTCAGCATTGGCTAAATTGCTGGCAAGCACTTCGGTTCTTTGGCTCCTTAAATAGATTGCTTTTTCATGTACATCAAAAATGTGATTCAATGTCATAATGCTTATCCTCAATCGCGATTATTCAATATTTAGCAAGTTCGATGCCAAAATAATTAATCTCGCTTAATCATGGACTTACAATAAAAATATGTTTCGCTGTCGTTGATTAAGGGCAAACTCTTTCCGCTTATGGCAAAGTGTTTTCCGCTGTAAATATTTATCTTTAATTTTTATTCAACCTTAACATGGCATAAATTATGCTTTTCATTTGATAACAAGATTTTATCTGTCAACAAATTGACACCCTATGGATTGATTATGTTGAAACTATATAAAACGACCTTTATTTGCCTATTACTAATGGCGACGCAAGTTTGTCATGCAGATCCTCAATCGTTGAATGAGATAGATGAGACGGTAAAGCAATATGTTCAGCATTCATTGAGTGATCACTATAAAGATAAAGCGGATTTTGTTGTCAATGTTGGCCAACTCGACAATCGGTTGCAACTTGAAAAATGCAATGACTTACTTACTCCTGAAGTGGAATTTGGCAACTTAAATCAAAATAACTTTACTGTAAAAGTATCCTGCTCTTCACCTAAAAAATGGGCTGTTCGCGTTCCCATTAAAGTACAACTGTTTAAGCAAGTTGTTGTAACAACGCAACAATTAATGAGAGATCACTTAATTGGAGCAGCCGATCTGCAATTAAGTCGCCAAGATGTAACCCAACTAAGTGAGGGCTATTTTCAATCAATGGATGAACTCATTGGCTTAGCCGCACAAAAACCGATACCATCAGGTACAGTTATCAAGCATCATATGCTAAAGCGTCCGACGCTGGTTCATCGTGGTGAGATTGTTAAAATAGTCATTTCAGTACCAGGTTTAACCATCGAAGGAACGGGAATAGCGCAGAATGATGGCGCTAAAGGTGAAATGGTTAAGGTAAAGAATACTCGATCAAATAAAATTGTTGATGCCATGGTTTCTGATTTTGGCTCGACAACGATCCCTTTATAATGTATCGCTTTAAAATGGAGTTTGCCCTATGTCCGTTAAAATGAGTGAGATTATGTCTGATAATGCTGGTCTCATGGAAGATGCGAGAAAAGAGGTTAAAAAAGCCATCTCTGCTTCCAAAACCCAAGAAGAGACCTCTAGCACAGTGACACAACGATCAACCCCAATGCAAACATTACAACAACGGATCCTTGAAACGCCGATTGTTGATATGCAAAAGGTGGAAACGATCAAAAACAAATTAGCTAATCGAGAATTCGAAATAAATGCTATGAATATCGCAGAGAAAATACTTGGCTTGGAAAGCGAACTTTTCAAGAAAAATGATCCGCAACTATCAGGAAAATAATCATGATGGGGCAGCCACAGTTTTTAGAGAGTTTTGAAAACACATTGCATGAAATCTATCAAAATTTACAGCAATTTATTGCAACGCTTGATGCTGAAAAAGTTCTTCTTCAAGAAAACAAACATGCTGAACTTGATGAAGCCCTTGCTACAAAGCGTCTTCTCATTCAATCGTTGGAACAGATTAGCTCACAATGCCAAACCATGCTTAGCAATGGACATTTCCCCTTTAACGAAGCCAGTGTATTAAATATTATTTCTAAATTCCCCCATAATAAACAAGATTATTTGCAAAACCTCTGGCAGGAAATCAAGGCTTCACTAAAAGAATGCGATCGTAAAAATATGGTCAATGGCGTCATGATAACCACCTTAAAAAATCATAATGACAGTTTGTTGCAAATCATTACGCAACGACCTAAAGACGCGGTTTATTCAAATCAATCTAAAAAATATAACATTCCCGTTTCCACTCGAGATATTAAAGCATGAAAATGTTGTCGTACTTTCAGTCTTTATTATCAAAAAAATGGTCGATCCCTACTATATTGTTGAAAAAGCTGCCAAAAAGATTTTTAAAAAAGAGCGCTTTGCCTGCTCCAAAGGCAATTAATAATTCAAAGTTATACGATAAAATTCTCAACAGTTTAAAAAAAGAACGCATCCCTCTTTCCATACAATTCGAACACGGTTCAGAGTCTTTTATTTCGATGGTGCTGGATGTTGATGCGAATCACCAGTTTATTATTATCGATGAATTTAATTCACCAGAGGCCCATCATTTAGCCTGTCAGGGCCGCCCTTTTATTATTACTGCCAAAGAAAGTGGTATTTTCATCTTCTTTCAGTCCAGAGTGCTTGATTTTGGAACTATCGATGGGATCAGTTTTTATCGCCTGGCTTTTCCAAGTCACATTGAATATATGCAAAGACGAGCCTCTTCCAGAATGCAGATCCCTAGTGATATCGCCATGAGTGCCGATTTTCTGGTGCCGGGACAAGGCATTGTACGGGCTCATATCACTGATATTTCATTAACCGGCATGTGTCTTAATTTACCGCGCAATGTGAAAAGTATTTTTGATAAGTTCTCTAAAATTGAACATTGCCGCATCGTTTCGCCCTTTATGCCTGCACAAGAATTCACATTAGATATAAAATATTGTGGATATGAGAGCGGTAAACAAAAAACGGTATTAGGTTGTCAATTTCATCAATTAGATAACGTCGGCTTAAAGTTTTTATCAACCTTAGTGATGCATTTGCATCCCACGCGCAATCTTAATCAACTTAATTATTAAAGAATTCCAACTTATTTTTTTGCGTGGCACATCCCATATCCCCATGTTAGAATGCGTTCGTTTCATTTTTAAGTAGCGAAGTCTAGTCATGCATCCAAAGAAGCAAATTCAGCAAACCCTCGAGATGGAATTAAAGCCTTACCAACCCTTCGGTATACCACTTCTTAAGGTTCTATTTGGCCTAGCGGTCATTTCCCTATTCGTCACAGCGACCTACGAATTCTTTATCTAAATTTAGCCTTATAAAGCCTCGGTGGCACAGTGGATAGCGCGGCCCCCTCCTAAGGGGCAGGTCGCAGGTTCGATTCCTGCCCGAGGCGCCATTAGATTTTGTTAGCTCGCTTTCAGCGAACTCTACAAAATCTTATGCCGCGCCGAAGCTTCTTAGCGTAGGCGGGCCTCTTTGGTATCCCTAAGTCTAAACGTAGATGCTTATGCCGTCCGCTTTCGCACTTCGTGCTACAGCGCGACAAACGCCGAAGCTTCTTGGAGTAGGCGGGCAATTTCAGCACATAATTTATTTAGTTAACAAGCACACCACAAAATCTTATGCCTTGCAGCCTGTCTTCCGAAGCTTCTGAGCGTAGGAAGAAGCTAACTATCTTCAAATCCCTTAGTCTTAAATTTCACGAATGAAGATCTGTCTCTTTGTAGGGGCGAATCCCGTATTCGCCCATCAAAAATCTTTAGGATTCGAGCGCATACAAATGTACAGACTGGATACATGCAAACACATGTTCGGATACATGGTATACACATTTCATGGTTGAGCGCTCCAAGACTATAGTGAAAAGTTTTTGATAATGAGTAAATACACTTAAACGAACTCCATCACTTAGCAAAGCACACCTTTATATATTTTAATTTATACTTATATATCATTTAGTTATAATGATTATATGTCCCAAATTGTCTGTCGCTTCCTACCATGCTATAATGTATTATATGTCCCAAATTGGCGATTCCGCATGCGTGTTAAATACTCTGAAAGCATCGAATACAAAGCCCTCATCCGTATCAATTCGATTCGCGGTAGTGTTGTTTTACGCAAAGATTTAAGTGATCTGGGGTCTTATCGTCAGATAAGTCGCGTGATTAATAAACTCATAGAAGAAAAAAAGTTGGTGAAGATTGGGAAAGGCATTTTCGCCAAAGCATATCCCTCAAAGTATTCCAATGCTCCTCTAATCAAAAACGGCACTGATTCCACTCTAAGAGCAGCATTAAAACGCTTAGATATTGCTTTTGAACCAGGAAGCGCTGAAAAGGAATATAATGAAGGAAAAACAACCCAAATGCCCGTACGCAATATCGTGAGACTAAAAAAACGTTGCCGTCGCCGAATCGGATATAAAAATAGTGAATTAATTTTTGAGAAAAATATAAATGCCAAATAAAAAGGATTTGAGATGCTAACGCATTTTAAAACATTTTGGATTTAAGGAATGCGGTGCCAGACTTGAAATTGTTCATTTCTTTGCTTATTCATATATAGAGGGGGTAGAAACTCACAAACTCATGCCTGGCACCACTCCCATTGTAGTCAAATGCTTTTATGGTTATTTTCAATCTCTTTAAACTGAGTAATATGCACATCGCCTTCGGGAAAACGGGCAATAATATCTAATTGTCCCCCCATTGCTTCAATATAACTACGCAATGAGGAAATATACATATCCGTTCTTTGCTCAAGACGAGAAATATTAGCTTGCTTAGTCGATAACACACTTGCAATCTGTTCTTGGCTAAGATGGCGCGCTTGACGAAGTTCTTGTAAAGGCATTTCACTGAGCATTTGAGTAGTTTTTTCAGAAGCCAATTTTTGAGCTTCAGCAGACATCTTGCTGCGTAGACTTTTAAATGATTTAGCCATCGAGGATACCCTCCTTTTTTAAGCTTTTAATATGCTGATCGTACAAATTATCTGCTACAGGAACATATATTTCATACCAACGATCATTACCTGTCTTATCACCACCAATAAGCAACAATGCAGTTCTTCTTGGATCAAATGCATAAAGAACTCTGTAGGGCTTTCCTTTGTGTTGAACCCTTAGTTCCCTCATATGTTGATGTTTAGAATCATTAATACCAGATGAATGAGGAAATCCCAAAGCAGGCCCACGTGCTTCCAGCAAACCGACACTTGCAGATATATCTACCTGTTCACTTTCTGTTAAACTATCCCACCAATTCTCAAATTCATTTGTATATTCAACATCCCACATACAAAACTCCATTTCTAATAGTATTACACAAAAGACATATGTCTTCAAGGTTATATTTTAAGCAACAATACTAACCCAAATGCTTGTATATACCCATTTATTAGACCCATCGGTGGCCCTTTCGAACTCGTAAAAATCAACTAAATCCTGCATAACTATGAATATAAAATCTTCCATTATCAAAATTTAAAACCGCATACCCATCTTTCGCATCAGGAACATTTATATTCCATAACTTCCTAAACCAATATTCATCACGCAAAATTTCACGTGTAATCAAATCAAACGCCAATTTAGCTTCAGAAGTTGCATTGTCAAGTTGCAAAGCATCTAACCGATCTAATTGTGAATCAAACCAAGCTATCGATTCATCCATCTCTCGAATAGTAAATTGATTCCATATGCAAGTATAAGGCGCCCCCATATGGCCACTAATCCAAAATTTGGGCATAAAATGAATTATCAGCCGAGTGAGTAAAGGTTCTTTTCCTGGACTGACGTGTGAAACAAAAATTGAGTGTTTAGTTTTATCCTCAAGCTTTTGGTACAAAACACCAAACTGATGCAGTGTTGCCCATACTTTGCCAGCACTTCCTGCAATGGGCTTGTTGAGCATTTTTTGACCCACTAAAAAGTTGCCACCCAATCCAAAAACCCTAAAAGCTAATTCATCGTTTTCATTGATTGGATAAATATTATTCTCGTCCAAAAGATGAAAGTTATGAATAGGGTTAACTTTAATTTTTTTAATAACACCCACATCTTCATGATTTCCATAAACGGCATAGACTGGTTTATGAAACGCCTTTTTATGATTCAGATAATCGGAGAAATCACCCAAAAGTTGATGTTTTTTAACAATCTCAATAAGTGCTTCTTTATTCGTTTGTTTATCTACTGAATATTCTTTTCGATAAGGCGAATGTGTGATTAACAATAGAAGTTCACGTGAACTCAAATGCTGATAACTTGATTCATCATAAAACCCAAAATCACCGGCATGAATTACTATATCTGCTTTAGTCTTTTCAATCAGCTGATTAATGATATCTAGATTGCCATGAGTGTCGCTAATTAATAAGATACGCATCAAAATTTACTTCCAAATACAGCTTATTCAAAATATTCATCAATATCGTCAGAATGCAAATCTAAAATTTCTTCAGTACTATTAAATTTTTTGAGCCCAACTTTATTTTTAACATTTTCCATAGCTTCAGTGGTTTCTTTGTTTGGGATATTTAAATGCTGAATCACTACAAAACCAAAAGACTCCAGATCCTTAATCGCACTATTTATAGCTTTATCAAGTGAAGACGCTTTTCGATCGAAATCTAAATAAACTTTGCCATCTCTAAAATTAATTAACGCATCATCGCAACCAGCTTCAAACAGCCTATCTTCAAGATTTGGTGTTTTTTCATTCTCATTATCCAAAACCAATACAAATTGGTGAGTATTCATTTTCTTTTTCACTCAATCACTTTAATGCATCCATTGTCTTCTTGTGTTTCACAAATATCTTATCAAAAGCTTCCATCGCTTCTATATTTGTTGCTTGACTGATTTTCTCAGCACTCCAGCGAATCTCATATTTTTGAGTGTCAATCAGTCCTTGCACGCTAGGCTGATTATATTCAGCTTTTCCAACATAAACGGTTAAATTATCCAAAGGTTGATATTTACACTCATCATGGCTATGACCACATAATACTAAAACTTCCATTGATGGTTGTTCTTTAGCAAATTTTAATAGCACATCTCCAGTTGCCTTTGAGGTAAAGAAAGGTAAAAAATCATCATCACTTATTTTGCCTTCGTGCATGGCAGTTTCTCTAAATGGTGGAACATGGGTTATCACAATAAGTTTGCTTGGATTATGTGAGGCAGCTAATATTAACTTGGCATATAGGTTTTTGGCATCTTCATCCGCTAATTGCTGCATTTTTTCAAGCAATTGAAATCTACCCAATATTCTTTGTTGGTATAATTCAGCAATCAGCCGACTATCATTAAGATTTACATAGCTATTACTATAATCGCCATAACGACCATCGGCCCAGCCATCCGCCCCCACTAATAGAATATCTTTATCTAAGAGAATAGGTTCGCAGGCTTCTAACCAGAATAAATGGGGGTGGTTGTTTGTAACCATTCTTATTGAATCGCGAACGACATAAATCTGACCACGATAATAGTCATGGTTACCTAATACAAAATATATAGGCTTTTTGACATGAGCTGCCATTTCTTCAAGTATTTTTACTATTGAAGTAGCTTCTGCAATATCGCCACTAATGACAAGAGCGTCACAATCATTTGTAATGCTGTCATAAAACGTTGAACGCCTGCTTTCATCCAAAAAATTAAGGTGGATATCCGTTAACCATACCAACTTCATAAATCACTTCTCTTATACAAAACTCTCAATATGTTGACATTAACAAAGAAAATCTAACACATTTGAAAATCGTACAGGAAGTAATTTATTATTACTATACTTTGTTAAAATATTTTTTCGTTTTCCTTTGTACAGCCTACCCAAAGGATATTATTTAGTGTGAAGCATTTAAATTCATTTCATAAATGACTTCCATCTTCTATTTACTTTCATAAATGCCCTTTTGCTCATTTCTGTCGGAATAAAACTTTTCAACCTTCATGGGTGTCCCTTTTCAATTTTCTGAGCATTAGCTTGATTTTTAAAGCAGCCAATTTTTGAGCCTTGGTAGACATCTTGTTACGTAAAACCTTAGATGATTTAGCCATTGGGCGTATCCTTCTGTAAGCTGAACAAAAAGTTTAATAAATTTAGCAAGAAATCCAAATATTGTAAATATACAAAAGTTTATTGCACTATTATATTGATATTGGATCAACTTCCTCCCCCACTTACTAGACATATTTTGCGCGTCAACGGCCCGCATAAATCTTCTATAACAAGGACCCATAAAAAACCTGTCAAGCGGATCGTAACCGAAAAACGCTTGACTTAACCAAAACGTAAAAAGTTAACCCTTCCAGAAGCCACGAAATTTCTAGATTGCTAACCGAAAGAGCCTGCTTTCGGTTAACACTTTAGCGAATCGGTCAGAACTGCGAAATTATGCCCTTACTATTGTGTTGTGATAATTCAATAAACACTTAAGGAGATTAATAATGTCGCATAGGTTCTTAAGACTAACAGATGTCAAAACCCTTACGGGGTTTTCTCGCAGCACCATTTACATGCGCATCGCTGAAAACAGATTCCCCAAGTCTATCAAACTTGGCGATCGCGCTGTTGCTTGGTTAGAGCGGGATATCGATGCCTGGATGGAACAGCAAATTAAAACAAGCCGCAAAGAAGCAAGAGGTGTTTAATGCAGAATTATATCGAACAATTTAAAACTTCCATGTTAAATGCTGGCCTTAAACCACCAACAGGAACTCGAAGGACATCCAATGAAGTCAGATGTTCCGCTTGACTGGATGTCCCCTTAGTTGGGATGGGAGTCATATCCAGGAATAGAATCACGCCAGCCAGTATCCATAAAGATACGACATGCTATCGATTTTCCTGTTGAATCAAAATAAATTGCGGATGTGCCGTATTGAAATAGTGATTTCAGAGAACTGATATAAGGACTTATAAAATCAATCTTTTTTTAGCCTTCATTTGCTAAAAAATAAAGCAACAATGATTCTTTTTTCTTTTCTTATCTGAAGGTTCTGATGCATTTTGAACATTTCGTTCAAATCTTTGTCTCAATGTATCAATTATTGTACAAATACTCTCACCCTTCATACCTTGTGAATATTCGGTAGGATCTGTACATGCTTCCTTTCCGCATAAATCAGCATGAAAAGCAAAGGTGAGAATTTTATTCTTGACATTCAACGGTATTCTAGCATTATTTTCACTTGGGTTCCATTCATTCAGAGCTTTAACCGCAACACCTTTAGCGACTCTTCTATTCCCTATTGCTTCATAAACTTCGGGAAAATCAGCCTCTAAAATATTGTTATAGCAGCTTCGATCGATCTCTAGCAAACGCTCAACAACCGCAAGGTGGGATTTTCGAGCTGCAGCTCTTAGCGCACCATTGTTATTAGCGGTAATATTATCTCGAACAGCTTGAAACTCTAGCAAGCGATTGACCACAGCAAGGCGGCCGTCTCCTGCTGCCCATGCGAGCGCCTCATTGTTATTATCGGCAATATTATCTCGGACAGCTTGAAACTCTAGTAAGCGATTGACTATATCAAGGTGACCCTTTTCAGCTGCCCTTTTAAACGCATAATTCTCAGCAATATTATCTCGAACTACTTGAAACTCTAGCAAGCGATTGACTATATCGAGGTAACCGCCCCGAGCTGCATAATCCAAAGCAGTTGAACATAACCCCCAAGAGGGGACGCCCCACATAGTAATACCCATGATCATATCAGTGTCAACAGCGGCAACGTTATCTCGAACAGTTTGAAACTCTAGTAAGCGATTGACCACATCAAGGTGGCCGTTTCCAGCTGCCTGTCTGAGAGCATTATTGTCACAAGCAGCAACATTATCGACTACTTCTTGCAGCTCTAGCAAGCGATTGACTACAGCAATGTGGCCGTTTCCAGCTGCTACCGTGAGATGACGATTTTCAATTTTGTTGACTACTTCTTGAAACTCTAGCAAGCGATTGACCACAGCAATGTGGCCATTTTTAACTGCAAAATCGAAGGCAGAGTTAAAAGTAGGACCCGTAGGTTTATATTCATAATAGCATTCGAGTATATTATCTCGAACAGACTGAATCTCAAGCAATCGATTGACTACAACAAGGTGACCATTGCGAGCTGCCTTTATAAACCCTTCATTTTTCTGTGCAAGCCCACTTTTTGTTTCATTTTTGGTTATTTGCTTCATTGAAAGGCTAGCAATGGCATCATTAACCCCATCAAGGTCGCCATTTTCGCAGAAAGATATAAAATCATCGTATGAGATAAGGCGCGCGTCTTTGCGCTCTCCTTGACCATCTAGGTCTTCTAAGTCTTCTTCAATTGGGCCGCGTTTCATAGGATTTTCTCTGTAGTATGAAAATTGTTTGTCATTTTACTGAATTTTTGTTTTAATTGTAATGGAATTTATGACAAAAACAGATATACGGACCTATTTAGCGCATCGATGTGCTGGCGCGCCTCAAGAGGTGTCGCATGAATACTAGTGAGCGGGAATATCGAGAACAGCGTGAACAACACTGCAATCATGGGGGTGGTGAGCGTTCCCATGATGATTACATGAGTGGTAACAACGAGAACATAATGGGGGAAGTCACCAATCCTGTTTTGGTGCCTCCTCTAGTATTGCTTAAACCTGAGATAGAACGTTCTTGTTATCTCTCGCATGTTGATTGGTTTGAGCTAAATGGCAAGAAACTGAAACCAGGATTGTATTGGCATGGCAAAAGACACAAAGATGGTGAATCTGTTGAGGTGGATGAATGGATTTGTTCTCCACTAACCATTGAATTTCTTTTAAAAACACCAATCTTCTTGGCTGCAATGCTTCAATATCTAACCATTTTATAAATACACTATCACGAGTTCGTTTTTCTTTTTCAGTATTTTGATAAGAATCATTTAATTCGAGATCAGTAGATTCACTAATACAATGTACATAATCAGTTTGAGGATATATATCATATAGTTTATTCGATTTACTTCTTAAAAAGGAAGTATCTAAGGATAACAATTTTTTGCTCATTCTAACCCTAATATGTGTCATTAGTGAAAAGAAATACTAACTAAAAGCGAAAGTCAATAATTCAAGCCTGACTATCGACATTCTACAAATAAAATTTTCGAAGTCAATTAGAGGGGTCTGTTTTTCTTAGCTTCGCGTTCTTGTCGTGCTTTTTCTTGTATTTGTCGCATCTGAGCATCACTCCCAATTTTGGTCCCATGATAAAATATTTTAAGATTATGATTAGAAGTTTTTAAAGACTCTAAAGCCATAACTCCTGCTTCACCAATATTAGAATTAAATTGAACGTCTAATTTTGTTAAAGTTGTTAGTTTAGAAAATACATCAGCAAGCTTTTTAGCGCCTTCATCGCTGAGATTATTCTTATTTAGAAACACCTCCGTAACGTGAGGCCTTTTTTCAACGATATAACGAGCAATCGCTTCGACATCTCCATCTTTAATATTTTTCTTTTCTAAGTTAACTTGGTCAACAGGTGCTTCATCAATTGTTCTTTTAATTCCGTCTAGCATAATTACCTCTTCACAATCATCCAATAATATATTCAACCTATAGGAAAGAAGTATAGATCATAGCCTATAGGTGTAGATACTTGCATATTTTTAAAACTTAAACGCCATATAAATAGTCTATTTTTTATATTATAGCTTCGATATAAATTAGATAAAATGGATAAACAGTGGATCCTGAAAAAGAAATAAGAGAAACAGAACAACGAATAAACAATCCTGTAACCATTCAAGATATTGCAGTTACTTGTAGTCCAGATGACGATCCTTGGTTTAAGACCGGTGAGTTTGGCGTTGATGAAGCTGATGAAAAATCACAGCAAAGTAGGTTGCTGGCTGTTATAACAGGATTGGTCGATGATGCTGCTACAGTACATAAAACAAATAATTGTGAAGCAGATAATACGCTAAAAGCCGGGAAAGAAAATAGTGTTACACGTTTAATTACTAATGAGTTTCTATTTTACACAAAAAAACCATTAACTTTATCAGAATTCACTCAGCTTCAATCAGATATTGCACTCTTAGCAGCAAAACAACCAGAAAACTTGCACCTTGTTTTATCTTCATTTGCCGTTAGAACATCTGACAATAAAGTGATGAACGTGGTAATGCAAGTACAATGCGGTAAAAATCCTCATTTACAATTCACTGTTAAAAATAATCCTTCAGATAGAGATCCAAGTTATTCTGAACCGGGGGATGACGGAAAAATAAAAGTACTCCCAAATGTTGACATCAAGAAGGATAAATTAGAAAAAGGGTTTACCTTTAACAATGTATTTGAATGTCAAACAGCCGGCGGTGCAAAGTTTTTTTCTTGTATCGATATTTGTTTAGATAATAACGAAGCCGTAGCAAAAAAGAACTTAGATGGAATATTGCAAACTGCAGCGCAACAATCTGACAAGGGTAAGCAGTCTGATTTATTATCTAGGAATGTCTCGCATGTAGTTACTTCAAATTCGACATCTGTTGATCCTGGAAACTGTGTAGGAACTGTTATGCAAGCAGATCCCTCTGCATCCAAACGCGATGCAGTAATTGCCGAAAGACGTAACAAAAAATTACCTCAAAAAGAATTGGAAGCCCCTCCTTTTGGCACTCCCTTAACAATGTATACTATGCCTGCGAAACGTTGCGACCAATTACCGGCTCCTCAAATGGAATTAGTCCAGAGAAATAATGCCAATGTCATCAAGACAGCAACGATGGCAACCCTCAAGAGCGTTACTGATGAGATAAACAATTTTAAAAAACAAGAAGAACTAAGAAATAAAGGACCCGAAAGTTCTGGTAAGTCTGCCTATAAAACATTTTTTGGATTTGTTAGCAGTAATCTTTATGATACTAACGCAGGTCAATTGTAAGCGATCATTTACCCCCACCTAAAATGCCCCAACCGATGATGACATAATGCGGCCTTAACCAATTAAGGAGCATCCTGATGTCTGAATCACAACAAACCACTCGAAGCATCAAAAGAGAATATTGGCAAAAGCATATCGACAATTGGCTGTCCAGTGGTCTAACGCAAACGAAATATTGTGAGCAAGAAAATATAAGCTTCGCTAGCTTTTCTTGGTGGCGAACAAAGGGTTTGAAGGGTAAGCCTAACGCAAAAAAGATTTCATTCTTTCCGGCAGTAATCAAAGAACCAGAAACAGTCGTTTCTAAGCATAACCGCAACATTGAACTAATTTTTCCAAATCAAACAAAACTTGTATTACCTTCTAACTTGCCGATGAACAGTTTAGTCGCAATTGTTAAATCCTTAGGAGGACTATGATGATATCAATCTCAGATGATATTAAAATCATGGTTTGTACTCAGCCTATCGATATGCGCAAACAAATCAACGGTTTGATTTTACTTGTCGTTGATTCGTTGAAGCAAGATCCACAGTCAAAACAAATGTTTCTATTTTATGGTAAATCAAAAGACAAGATTAAAGCCATTCTTTGGGATAATAATGGCTTCCTTTTGCTATATAAAAAATTGGAGAAAGAAAAGTTCACTTTTCCACAGCATATCCACAGCCCTATTGAAATTAACAACGATCTTTTTCAAGCATTAATGAGAGGCTTTGATTTTTATCGGCTAAAACACCATCCAGACTTAAATATTACTCAATATTTTTAAAATGATTTGCTATAATGCGCGCATGAGTGCATTAGAGAATCTACACAGTAAAACCCCAGAAGAACTAGCCGAAATCGTTCGGCAGTTACATGGGGAAATTAATGCGCATAAAATAGCTCTACATGAATCCCATCAAGTCATTGAATCTTTACGTTATCAATTAAACAATGCACTTCGTCACCGATTTGGTCGAAAATCTGAAAAAGACAACCCCAATCAATGCACTTTATTTGATGAAATTGCTACGCCTGATAATCTTGTAGAGATTGCTCAAGTCGATAGTGAAATCACCATTGCAGCCCACCAACGTAAGAAGTCTGGCAGGAAACCTATCTCGCAAGATTTACCTCGCGTGCAGCAAATCCATGATTTATCTGACGCAGATAAAGTTTGTTCATGTGGATGCGCTTTAACCAAAATCGGTGATGAAATCACAGAGCAACTGGATTTTATCCCCGCTAAAGCGCAAGTGATCCAACATGTGCGATACAAGTATGCGTGCAAAGCTTGCGAAACAACGATCACGACAGCCAAAGGCCCAAAACACCCCATTCCAAAAAGCATTGCTAGCCCTGGGTTGTTGGCACACATTGCGGTATCGAAGTTCTGCGATCATTTGCCGTTATATCGTCAAGAAAGCATTCTACAGCGTATGGGTGTGGACATTGCTCGCAACACATTGTCACATTGGATGATAAAAATTAGTGAATTACTATTGCCTTTATATAAGCTGATGCAGCATACACTCACGACCTATGATATTGCCTATGCCGATGAAACACCGGTGCAGGTGTTAAAAGAGCCTGATAGAGCTGCGGAAGCAAAATCTTACATGTGGTGCTTTATTGGTGGTCCACCCGATAAACGCAGCATTATTTATCACTATGATCAGAGTCGGGGTCATGGTGTGGTTGTACAATTGCTTGAAGACTTCAAAGGTTGGCTGCATTCTGATGGACATTCGGCTTATGACACCTATGCTAGGGTAATACCAGGTATTACTTTGCTTGCCTGCTGGATGCATTGTCGCCGTAAATTCTATGACGTTTCCAAATCGATTAAAACCGAAGGTTTGGCGCATAAAGCCGTTAAGAAAATAGCAAAACTGTACCGTATTGAAGAGGAATTAAAGCTTAAAGGTGCCGCGCCTGAAGAGGTTTATCAATATCGCCAACAGCATTCCAAGCCATTATTAATTGAATTTAAGCAATGGCTAGATGACAACAGTTTGCACATACGTCCCAAAAGTCCATTAGGAGATGCTTTCGGTTATGCTTTAAATCAATGGGATAAATTAACACAATATATTAATGATGGCCGACTTGAGATGGATAACGGGTTGTCTGAACGAAAAATTAAACCCTTTGTCATGGGCAGGAAGAATTGGTTATTTTGTGATAGCGTTGCTGGTGCGAGAGCGGCGGAGATTATCTATTCAATCATTGAAACAGCGAAACATCATAAACTTGAGCCGTACAGTTATTTGCGCTCCATTTTAACTAAGCTTCCTTATGCTACCAGCGAAAGTGACGTGGAAGCATTGCTGCCATTCAATATTGATCAGGGTCTGCTGAGCATTTCGTAAGATTTACTCCTGATAACATCCCCCCGTCATTAACTCCGCTGCGCTACGTCAACGCCGGCCCCCTTAAAAGTGGGCAAAGATCGGTGTAGTTATCAATGGGGGAAGAAATGAGCGCTTACGGTCAATTACATAGACAATTAGAAAGATTGTTGGAGCAAGCTAAAAAGGATCCCAAAATGACATCAGAAGAAATCAAGAAAGAGATGTTAAGAATTCTTAATGATGCTGAAATGAAAGTAATAAACCGAACAGAACCTTTTATTGAAGTGGTTAGAAAACAAAGAGAAAAGATTGAACCTAAAACTCCAACGGAGACGCTTACAAAAGGTCCTAGAAACACCTGAAATTGAATTGGCTGTGCGAAATCTAGGCTAGATTACAGGAAAAGACATGATCGGCAATGAAATAAATATCTCTTCCATTATCTGAGTTTCATTATTAAATCTTTTATACAATTCAAAAAAACCACAAACCATAAATTTCCCACCCACCACTCATTTTGGGGGTAACACCGGGGGTACTTTTATTCTTCAATTTCTTTAAAACCCTTAATTCATAAGGTCTCTCACAACAATGTAACTACTGCCCGAGGCACCATTAGATTTTGTTAGTTCGCGTTCAGCGAACGTTACAAAATCTTATGCCGCGCCGAAACGAAGTGTAGGCGGGCTTCAAGATGGGCCGGCACGGTGACCAGCCCCTACCCATATTCATTAAAATTTTCTATTCAATATGTAAATTCACAAAACCACGGTAGGGGCCGGTCTATACAGGTATACTTGACCCCTTTCACTACAGCAACTTAGCTAATTCTCATTTTGCGCTGGCCTGGAACTTACATAAGGGCAATGATTTTGTGCCAATTCCAGGCACAAAACATCAAAAGTTTTTAGAAAAAAACGTTGAAGCTATAAATATTAGTCTTTCCTTAGCCGATATTAAAAAGTTAGATGAAGCCATTCCTCCTGGTAAAATAGCCGGCCATCGTTATAGTGAGCAACAGATGAAATTCGTCGATCGCTAGAAGGCCCCCGTTCTGCAAATTGCCCTTTAAGTACAACCATCTATCTTTTGGGCAATCATATATACTTTTTTACCACATACAAATTTAGCCAGCTAAGTATAATGTAATCATTACTGAGTGGCAGAAATTCATCTAAACATTGGGGGCAATTATGTTGGGTACTAAAGATTTAATTGAACAGGCAAAAGCGAGCGAAGCCAATTTGAAAATATTGGAAATAGTCCATGCTTTTGTTGTACATAAACCTGTATTTGATGTGATCATGGATACCATGAAGATCATGAATTCCATGAAGACCATAGATCCCCAAAGTATAACTAATAAGCCTGAATTATTTAAATTTTTAACACGAAATTCCAAAAATGAAGATACTATCTCGCGTTTTATTTCTATGATGTTTGAAGACCGCGGCGTTTATGAATATTTTCTTAATGCCTATACTGCTATAGAAACCGACGGCACTTCTTCTATGATTAATTATTTGAGCTTAAATACAAAGTTAGCAGATTATTTAACTGCAAATATTGATAAATTTAAACTTGTTTATGAAACCTATAATCAGTATCTCAATACACCGCCTGAATTGAGGGCTAAGCTAGCTAATTTGAAGGAACAAGAAAATGCCCGACACGTCACATTTTCTCAAAGACAACCACTTGTCTTGGATAAAAGAGATAACGAAGTTGTAGCATTATCAAATGCAGAAAAAGCATTTCCTGGCGCAAAAGTCTATGCGCGTAATGGGAAAGAGATAAAATGGTTTCACATATCCGATACTATTATTGTTAAATCCCCCGAAGAACAACCGGAACCTAAGACAACTTTTACACCTTGTTATGATGGCTCTTCTCTTCGTCGTATCCCTAAGCCTGTAAAGATTGGGGCAGAAGAACCGAAACTGTACCCGCAAGGGTGCTCTATATCATAGTAAGGATGGCTCCAGAGATTCGAGCCAAGAAATAAATGGTTTCTTCCCATGAATGGCATTATATGGCTATCTAACAATCTTGGCCAATAGTTGCATCAAATCGTGTATCTGAACTTATCTTTTTAAAGCTTTCTGCTATATTCCTGCAATTCCGCTGATAAGCAGCGACTAGCAATTATTAAGTTACTTAAATTTCGAGATATTTTATGAGAATGATACAAACAGAAGATCTGAATCAAGTCAGTGGGGGTAATGGATTTTTTGACCCTATTTTTAATGACCCAATTTATTCTGCCAAAGTAAATGCGTTCGCCGGACAATATTTTTTACTTCTGGTGCAAGGTAAACATTTTGATCCTGCTTTATTCGCAACTTGGAACTTAACAGATTCCGAAATCTCTTTGGGAACTGAATTAGCCTATCAAAAATACATTTGGGAGTTGAAAGACTTATACAAATGGTGAAATCTCTGAAGATAATGAATTATTATATAAAAACTTTAGATGCTCTAAAAGGACACCCCTGTAATGAATCAAAAAATTAAAGTGGGTGTCCTGGTTATTTTCTAACCCAATTTTTGTTTTTTGGATGCATTTTCCTGTGCATCATGCACACGCTTAGCATGGCCTAACGATTCTAAAAGCAAAGCGTTCTCTTCATTTTTAAGGTCGAGCTCTCTATCTTTTAGTGCTAATTGTTTTCGAAGTAATTTAACCTCTTCCTCTTTTAATTTTAATTGAGTCTCTAGGACACTAGAAGTGCCATTTACAGGAGTTGTTGTAGGTAAAGGCACCACGCTTACTGGTGAAGGAGCCGGATTTACTGTTAGACTTGGTAGTCTGTTTGCATTAAACAGTAAAGGAGAATTGGTAACAGAGGGCATTTTGACGAGAGGCATATCTTTATTATCGAGATTAGCTGCATTTACTGCACATTTCATGGCTTCTTGGTGATTAACTAAGGTACCAAATCCTTGTTCATAACATAAATAAAGATTAAACCAAGCCACAGCCCCACCGTTAGTTTTTGTCGCATTCCTGAAGCATAAAAATGCTTGCAGGGGATTCACTGCAATACCTCCACCATGTTTATAGCAAACTCCCAGATTATTCCAGACTTTACCATATTTATTATCAAGCTCTATTGCTTTTCTGTAACATCTAAACCCTTCTTCTGGATTTTTTTGTGTTCCCATCCCTATAGTATAACGATCACCAATATCGCCAAAATCCTTAGCCGTGGCAGAAAGGCTTTTAGTTCTTGTCAGTATCTGCTCAAACTCCATTACTTGTTTTTGATTTTCAAATTTAACAAGATTTTGCTGGCACCAAGTGACTTTTTCCAAATTAACTTCAGTGCCAAGACCCTTTTGATAACATTCTATTAGGTTTTTCCAAACATCGATATCTTTGCTACCGAGATCAGCGGCCTTCTTATAACATTTAAAAGCATTTTCGGGGTTGGTCTTGGTTCCAAGACCCATTTTATAGCATAGCCCCAGATTTCTCCAAGGTATTGTGGCTTTATCATTAGCAACAGTAGCTTTAACAAAGCTTTTATACGCTTCTTCTAAATTGCGTTTTTCCTCAGGATGAACTCTTAAATAATATTCCCCTAGCAAGTTCCAAGCATAAACAGATTGAGGATCTATATCTACAGCTTTTTTTAAGCAGTTAAAGGCTTTTTCATGATCAGATTGCGTTCCTATAGCGTTAAAATAGGAATAACCGAGCCACACAAGACTATTGGCATTTGATGATTTGCCACTAGTCAGTTTTAATAAGTTATTAAAATTTTCTTGCGCTTTGTCCGGGTGAACTACAAAGGGTGATATAACAGTAATCTTAGTTGAATCTAACATGCTAATGTTCTCTTTTTCAGGTTTGATGTAAGAATTTTTTTCCTTTTTAATAATGGGTATAAATCCTTCAGGCGGATTAGACTGAAGATAAAAAATCTCTGATCTATAGCCTTTCATATTTAGCTGTTGAGTGATTTGTTCTCTGGGATTTTTCCGCTGTGCATCGATGAAATATACTTGATCATGGTCATCAACATAAAAGTTGATGATATGTCCTTTTTCTGGATTCTTTTCATGGGTCAATAATATAAAACCATAGGCAGTGCCATCTTTTTTACGCCTCGGTAATAGTTGTAGTAACTTTTCTATATTATCTTGATTTGCGGTTACGAATCGGATCTCTTCTGATGGATTTTGAGGGGTTAAATCAATTTCATAGACCGGATTTGGATCATCAACAGAGCATATTTCTCGATAACCTACTAAGGCTGGACTCGCTCTTGCAATCAATCTTTTATCTTTTGTAGTAGAGCGCTTTATCTTGCCTGCTTTAAACAACGGATGAGAATACATACTGGCGGTTTCTGTAGGAACTGAGCCTAAATTTAAATTTTTACCTGCCGCTAGGTGCTCATCAAAACGTAATGCACAATGTGCACAATTGACCGTCCCCTGATCCGCATTGATTCCACTTACAAGGTTTTGAAGCATTATCTGTTGATTGTTTAGCATATGTTAAAGCCTGTCATCTCATACCTAACAACTAATTTACCCGACTAAATCATTCTTGTATGTGGTAAAAAAATATAAGTGCTTATTGAGACGACAAATGGCAAAAAAGGATGTCCTCTCAACTTTCCATTACTGCCTTTTATCGAGTAAATAAATATTTAGATCTTTTTACCACTTACAAAAGTAATTTAATTGGTTAATTTACTGCCTCATTAGTAATATCTGAAAAAGGCTGCGAAAATATGCTCAGTTCAAACTTTCCAAATATAATATTCCCTAAAGATGTTCCATCTGAAAAAGCGGAAGAAAATTTTAATAATTTATTAGCAATTACTAATGCAAATTCTCCATCTTCAACACACCTAGTATGGCTTGGATATTGCTATCAGCTTGGTATTGGAACAAAGGTTGATAATGAGAAAGCCTACCGTTGTTATCGCAAAGCCGTGGAACTTTATAAATACGATGCTTCGGCTTGGAATAACTTAGGTCTGTGTTATCTCTATGGGGAAGGAGTCGCACTAGATCAGGAAAAAGCATTTTTATGCTTAGAAAATGCCAATGAAGTGGATAAAAACGCATCAGAACCTTGGATCAACCTTGGGTATTGTTATCTTATGGGATTTGGAACACAACGCAACCCCCAACAAGCCTTTCATTGCTTAAACACTGCCATAACCCTTAATGAAAATAGTTATAATGCTTGGCGTCACCTAACTGTATGTTATGCAGAAGGTTTAGGCACTAATATAAATATGAGACAAGCCTTGATATGTGCACAAAAAGCGGTGGAACTCGCAAATAGACATGCACCTCAAGTTACTAATCCTGCTGTTACTAATGCTGCGTTATTATTTAGCACTACAAAACCAAGTGGAAATTCTGAGCAATTACCAAGCCAAACAATCAATTCCATGCCAATCTCACTTGAGGCACAAATTAAAATAAAAGAAGAAGAGATTAAATTGCTTCAAGAACAATTAGCATTATCTTTAAAATTGGCTGAAACAAATCAGGAAAATATAAAATTTAGAAAATTGGGCTAAAATTTTTAACAATTTAATTGAATATGTTCAATTGAAGCCTATTTGGTTTATTTTTTTATTATTAATAGCAATGAGTGTTAATAACCCATGAGTTAATAGATAGCTATTCTTTGCCAAATGAATTGAGGAAATCATGCGCATTGGCATCCGCAAATCAAAACCTTAATTGAACAGCCATTCATGGAAAGGTGCACTGGGTTTGAACAATTAACTACCGTTCATCTCAAGTCGTTAATTCAACTTAATCCACTATTAATATTTAGCTGACCTGCGACCAAACATTCTTGTTTTGAATAAATTACTGTGGGATGTTAGTTAGTAACTCATCTGAGGGCTTTCAGACGTGTGCTTTAGTTATTTAATTATTGGAAGTACACGGAATGCGAAAAACGTTGAATTTTAATTGAATAATCAGTTATTAAAAAAGAGGTTGTATCATGTTCAATTATCAATCCATAACTCAAGAAAATACTATTAAACAATATCCTTCCTGTTTACAAAAAAATGGTTTTAGTTTAACAGCCCTGAGTCTAATATTTTCCATTAGCGTTTTGGCATCAACTATGGCGTTAGCAGAAGATAGAGATAACGATTCTTTTGTTCGCTTACCTCATACGACTCTAGTAGCTCCTCTTGGTCATGTATCAACTAACATGGTTGATGCAACTGGACGGGTAGTTATTTTGCATGGTCTTGATATTATGCAAAAAGTTTCTCCGTATTATTTTACAGAGTTCTATAACAGTGATGGCATGGGAGGTACACTAGGTCAGGATTGGGCTAAATTCTATGCAGATAATGGCTTTAATGTTGCCAGAGTTGGAATCGCCTGGGCTGGTGTCGAACCATCACCAGGTGTTTATGATGATAATTACATTAGAAAAATTAGAGATATGGTAAGGATGTTTGGAAAATACGGTGTCGCCGTCATGTTGGATTTCCATCAAGATGGTTGGTCAGCCAGTTTTAATGGGGACATGTTTCCCGAGTGGGCAGCAAATACAATCCTGAATGGTGTACCACAAACGAACTCTAACTCCCCTTATCCTAATGCCGTTTGGGAGAATCCAGCACTGCGAGCTGTGTGGGATAATTTTTGGCATAATGTTCCCGCCGCAAATGATAATATCGGCGTTCAAGATCGATATATTAATATGTATGCTCATGTGGTTAGTCATTTCAAAAATGAACCGAATTTATTAGCGTATGAAAGTATTAATGAATCAAGCCCTGATATTAATACATGGACCTGCCTAGGATCGCCAACATTTCCGCAATATCGAGCTCTCCCTGGAAATGTGCTATCAAGTTGTCCTACATTCTTTCAAACATTACTTTATCAATTTAATCAGAAATTGAATGCAAAAATTAGTTCGATTGATCGGATCCATATGAAAGGGAATGCTCTAACCTTTTATGAGGTTATTCTTCCCAAAATACCAATTGTAACTGCACCTATTGATCCAAAAGTTATAATGGATCGCGCAGCATATAGATCAACACTAAGTTCTACGAACAGTATTGCCTTAATAGATTCTCAGTCTATTGCCAAGAGTAATAACACAGGCTTTTTTGTTGATGAATTTGGTGGTGTTAACGATTCCCTTGCTAGTCTTCCATCAATAGTTACTTTTTTTGATCAAAATCAGGTTTCTTGGGCCTATTGGGTATTTGAACAAGGTTTTGGAGTCAGAACTGCTACTGACGGGCAAAGTATTATCATTAATCGTACATTACCTCCAACTGACAGCAATATTGATGTTCCACGTTTGCAAGCAATTGTTGAGCCATACCCACGAGTGATTGCAGGAACGCCTCTCAACTACGGTTATGATTCTACTAGCAATACAATGACTCTCTCTTACTCAAAAATAGACGTAAAGGGTAAAGAAATGCCTTTCTTTATACCAACTGAAATATTTGTGCCAACACGGAATTATCCTAATGGGTACAATGTGCAAGTCAATGGTGGTTTTGTTATATCAAAATCAAATTCGCCAATTCTACTGTTGATACGCGATCCACACGCATCGACAGTAACCGTTAACGTCACATCGAAGTAAGAATTTCATCTTTAGGCGGTCCCATTTCGGCCGCCTTTTGTTTTCCTAAATTTTTAAAAAAATTCCTTACTAAACAATCGCCATTATATTAATAAAACCACCGTTAAACGGATGGCATTGAAGGTGTTCAGATACGGTAGTTTTCTAGTGGATAGATATATAAGGTTTAACTATTATTGATTAATTAAATTTCTCTTTAGGTTTTTCTTGATTTTTATTTCGAACATGAAATTGTTCATATTTCTTTAATAACCCTTGACGACTTTTTCTTATAATTTCATCACGTTCTTCTAATATTACATTTACAGTTTCTAAAAAAAGCGCGTTTTCGACTTATTCTTTTTCTTTAATATAATTACTCTCATAAAGCCATTTAATAACTTCACGCCACTTCCAAAATGGAGACTTATCCGAAAGTTTCATAACCCTTTATATGAATCAACAGAGAAATGCACAATGACAAGCCTGGCACCTCTCCTCAAATTATCCATTCATTCTTACCTTCCATCCTGCGAACAATCACTTATTTTTTTTTACCACATAAATGGGTTGAGTGTGTAGCTAAAATATAGCCTTAACAGATTTCAATTGCATGGTTAAGAGGTAATGAGCATGAAACGTGGTCCTGAGGCGATATCTGACGATTTAAGACAAAGACTAACTGAAGATGAAAACCTTGGTGCTACTTTTGATGGCGCAACCCCCTTACATTTGGCCATAGAGCATGGCCAAGATGAAGTTGCTATTGCGCTCATTAACACCAGCAAGAGAACTGGCACTGATATAGAAGCACTTTATAAAGATAAAACACCATTAGTTGCTGCAATTCTCCATGGGAGAATCAATATTATTGAAGCACTTTTGAAAGCGGGCGCGAATAAAGAAGTTTTATATAATGACAACACACCTTTGCACTTGGCCTTTAGTCATGATTCAAAAGAGGCAGTCAAAGCTTTGATCAAGCATGGTGTTAACATTGAAGCTTTATATAATGGGAAAACGCCTCTACTTCGAGCATATGAGAGAGATCTAGATGATATCACGATAGATCTCATCAAAAAAGGCGCCAACACAGAGGCTTTGTTTCAAGAACAAACACTTTTGAATAGGGCAATTGGCGACGGCAAAACATACATTGCCATAGAACTTATTAATCATGGAGCTAATCTTGAAACTTTATATAAAGAAAAAACACCTTTGCATAGAGCAATAATGTATGGCCTATCTGATATCGTCATAAAACTTTTGGAAAAAGGGGCCAATAAAGAAGCGTTATTTCTAGGAAAAACGCCTTTGCATAGAGCAATAAGTCTCTATAGCTTTGTAGGAATAGAAATAACTAAACAACTTATCAGGTTCGGCTGCTGTAAAAAATTACCATTAGAAGCCTTAAAAACAATATCAAGTAGCTTGTCATTCTCTGCATCAGTTCCGGATATAAATAGTTCAACTTACAAGGATAGTGAAACCCTTTTTAACGAACTTTTTCCTCATGCCACCATAGCGGGCATTACCCTTCAATCAATTTTTAATAATAATCTAGAACACTTCAATGATATTAATGAAAAACGCGCATTGGTCTATGCTGATGATGCAATCGGTTTGTTGCTAGAAAAAAATTATCCTCTCTCAAAGGTAACCCGCGAGGCCCTAAAGATACTTCACATTAAAAAGAACATTAATACTCAAATTGCGCAACAGCAACATGAAATGCATGGAGATGAAGGCGCAAGTAGTGATAAAGCAGTCTTACGTGCACGAAGGCACTTTGAAAATACCGTGCGACCCCATTTTTTATCGACTTTCTTGAGGTGTGAACAGAACAAAGAGGTTGATATTTCGGACGATGAAAAACTCAAACGAATTGAAGCCATTGAGAAAAGTATTCGCGAATTTTTATTAGAGCAAATTCAACAAGAATCCAAAGATGAAAAAGCAGTGACTGAATTTATTGAGAAAAATAGGGCTGCCCTCATTGAGGGTGAAAATGAAGCAATGAAATCCTCGGTTGATGTGTTTAATTTACCGCTTGCTACCCATGCTGCATGGCGAGGCTATAATCCTCACGCACCTGTTTGCGTTTCCACAACTTGGGTTAATTTATTGACCCCCTCTCATAATGAAAAAAACGTTTATACCATGGCGGCGGCATCGGATCATTCTGCGGTCACGCAAAAGCAAGCTTCTTTGATTGTACGAGAATGGGGCGCGTATTATTTTTTAATTCTGCAAGACATTATTAAAACCCAAGACCGTGCGATTCAAGAGACAGCGATTACCCACTATATTACCCAGCTTGCCGATATCCGTAATGCCCATGGCTTAGACGATCCTTCCTGCTTTCCTGGGCACCTTACCCGCTTTGCGATGGCGGGGGCATATCATCCCGATGCAAAACTGCCGTCCTCTTTGCAAGTAGATTTAGCTTGGTATTTTCGTGGCAAAATCTTAGCTCAATTTAAAACTCAGCTGGCGAACCTTAGCACAATTGAAGCAAAGCAAAATCTGCTTCATGCGTTAATCGATTTAACTGAAACGACGGCTGAAAGTATCATCGTCAATAATAGTCGCTACTCTGAGGAATGGTTGGCTTTACGTGAAGAATTTAGAAAATCTCTGGGTTTGCCTAAAGCAATTTTATTCGATGTTCGCGAGAAGGTGTTTCCCTTTTTAGTCGATGAGGATATTATTTTTATTGAACAGAATTTGTTAGATCTTGCCCGTGGCGATATTGGCGGCGTATTAGCCGAATGTTTAAATAATGAACTTGATAGCAAACCCACGCCAGAAGATATAATCTTTGCAAACAAATTTGCAAAAGACACAAAGGAATATAAGCTTTTTCAAGCGTTATTTAGTACCATCGTAGCGCGAATTTCTTGTTACACCAAAAGTTTGAATAAATTGAATACCTTATCAGACTATCTTGCCCAAAAGGTGTCTGTTTTATTAGAAAATCCTGATGATCCATTGTTAATCTTATCAGACATTCTAAGTGGATTGGACGTAAGCGCTGAGCAATCCTCTGTTTTAATGGATGACCTGTTTAAGAATTTAAGTGATTTCCATATTATCCCTCAAAGCAAAAAACAATTTCAGAATCCGTTTACTGAGGAGCTAAGATTTGCTAGGAAACTCCCTGATACCGCTCATTTTATAAAAAGGGTGGCAGCGCTAGAGAAAAAGCATGCAATGTTTAATCAATGTGCGCCAATCATTGCAAGTAACTTTGAAGGTGTCGCTATCAATGACACAATGTTAAGTCAATTAGCTCCAGAGATTGCCATGCAATTACAATCTTCGCCAGAATTAACACTAACCGTGGAGAGTTTGCTGCAGAATATGCCAACGTTTGTTGCACATAAAGAACGGTTGCAACGCATCATATCTGCTATTAATGATAAAATGGAAATGAATGAACATTTATCAACTACGCAGCAGATGCCACAATCGACGCCATCAAATGATACACCGATGCCAACACTTACCTTTCAATTTACAGCAGCGAATAAGTCGGCAAAGCGTAAAGAACCACCCGTCACAGAGAAAAACGAGGATGAAATGGAGGTTGCTAATGATAATGCACCCATGACGGAAATTGACGAAGACAGTTTGCCTAAAACTAAATATGCCAAACATGAAAAGTATTGTTGGATATTATAATGTAGAAAAAGGCGGATGGATAAAATGAAACATAAACTTGATCAACGACCCGCACTGATGAGTTTAAACAGCTGCGATGCAAAGTTTGACTCTTCTTTTGAAAAAATATCATCCTCAATATATTTTTTTCCCACATTATTAATATACCAATCAAGGTATACTACTGAATAAGTTATATAGTATTTAGGGGTATTTACATATATGTTAGGTTTTAAATTTAAACAGGAATCACCATTCATTCAAGCGGTAGGCTTAAACCTTCAAGACCAAGTCAGCACTTTTTTGGCGGTCAATCCAACCTTGGTAAATATACCTACCTCAAAACATCAGTTATCCCCAATCATGGTGGCTGCTATTCGTGGTCATCAAAGCATGGTGCAATTGCTCGCTTCTCATGACGCAGATATTGATGCTCAAAATGAAAAGGGTGAAAATTTATTTGCCGCAACAGTACATTATGGCAAGGATCCAACAATATTACCTGCCATATTAAAGCTTTATTCCGATAACAAAAAAGTAGCTCAATCTGAAGTTTTTAAAAATCATGTATCCCAATGTTGTGAAAACAATGGATATAATTTACTCATGATAGCCGTTGAGTTTGGCAACATTGATATGTGTCAAGCTATTTACAGTTTTATTCCTGAAAATCTCCGACACTCACAGCTTCATCATGTTACTAAAAATGGCGCAACTTTACTTGAAATTGCCACTAAAAGAAATGTCATCCCAATAATACAATTTGTAGAAAGTTTATATGATGCCAATGAACTTCAGCATCAAAAAGAAATAATCAAAAACAAATTAGTTTTTAAATTACCTGTGGCTACCATGCCCACAAAGGCAATTCCTCTTTCGAGCGTCACGACACACGCATCTCAAATGCCGTCAACGGCCACTGCAAGTTTACCTAATAAGAAAAAAGTTTGTGAAGATTTTCAGACACGTTGGACTAGAATACTTTCCGAACGAAAAAGTAACCGTGTAATGGCTGCAGCAAGAAATGAATTACTTCCTAATGGGTTGTTTTATACGCAAGAACAATTAGAAAAAATTAAGATATATTTTGCTGATAATAATCATCACAAAATGCTAGGTAATAGTGAATTTCCACATTCCATCATCAAGGATGAAAATGGCATATTGTATACTATTTATTTGGGAGGCAAGCTGGGCAAAGGTGCCTTTGGAAAAGTAAAATTAGCTCAAAACATGAGTAATAAAGAGTTTTGCGTGGTAAAGGTCTACAAAAACTTAAGTGAGGCTGAGTATGAAATTCAATTTTTATCCTTAAAAAACAGGTTGCTTGGTTTTCAACAAATAGTTGAAAGAAAAGATCCTACGTCTTTATGAAATATATCCCTGGTATTACCATGTCGAAATTGGCAGCATTATTATCATCAAATCAGGATTCATTGCCAATGATAGAACAATATCGCTTATTTCTCTCTCTCTTAAAGGCATTTCGCGAATTAACCTCCTCACATATCTACCATGGTGACTTGGGGCACCATGAAGGTAATGTCCTCGTTTCACCTTTAACCTGGGAAGTGAATATCATTGATTTTAATAAATCAATCTTTATAGATTCACAAAAGAAGTTAAAAAAGCATGCTCAGGAATTAAGAGATTTGCTCGACTATACTGTGATAGACCAATATATTACTGATAAATATTTGATTGACATGAAACTGAATCTTCTTTTATTTATAGAAGAGAATGATGATCTTTTTCTTGATATTAACAAAGCAATTGAGGAACTTGAAGCTAAAATCAATGTATCGGGTCATCCCATAACTGAAGAAGAGTTTACCCTCAGCGATGCAGTGGAACCTATCATTTACTCCCATTTTGAAAATTCACGATATTCTCCGCCTATACAACCCTATAATAAGATAAATGATATCAATGAAACTAAACGATATAAGCGTGCATGGGATAAGATCTAACTTCTAAAATATTATTTTTGCTCTGTCTAAAGCGTTATTCATTAATGCTTTAGCGATCCGATGAGACGCAACAATACCAATTCCCAGCTCACCACAGTGCGCATAAGCAGGCCTGTGAAGCGAGCTAACTTCCTCTTCTTTTTACAACAAATAACAAAAATCGGAACATCACATTCTTCTTTTGAAGCAATGTGGGATTTATCCGCCTCCTACTCTCAAAAGATAAACCCCCTTCCTGCTTTTGAACAATTCCCATCGCTTCTAATTGCTTACAGGCACGCATAATGCTGTTGGGGCGCTTCCCAAGCATTCTGGCAAACTGTTGAAGTGAACATTGGCTGGTAAAATCAGGGTTTTGCGTGGACATTGCAGCAAGTACAATCCATACGAGTTTATCCAAGCTATTTAATCCTGGAAAATTCAGTACAAATTTTATTTCTTGTTGCGAAATGGCAAAGCACGGAATAACAGTGTGCGCATCATTATTTCGCGCACGCGACACTTCAATCATGATTACGATCACCAATGTTTGTTAGGTTTAAAACAAATATATTAATCCAATAGATAATTAAGCATCTCTTGGCGAATATTTTCGTAATAAAAACAAAGAATTAGCAGATTGAAACCAATCGAGCTTTTTAACTGAGACAGAATGTAATAGAATGCACGAAGCCATGGCCATAAACTCCAATCAAGTTTTGTCTGTGGTTAGCACTATGCGGGCGTTCGCGCGCCTGCGTAGTGCGATTTGCATACCATAGCAAATAATAAATTGTGTTGTAAATACCCTTTTTGAATTCTTCTTTTGTTTATACTCACATTTTCAAATGGATTTTAAAATGATTCACATTATGCAAGCAAGCGACAGTGCATTAAAGGATTGCGAACAAAAAATGAACAATGCTGTTTTGCTTAGCGAAGAAACACGAAAAAATCATAGTGCTAATTATCCCATGCACAACAGATATTTTAGCAATGGTGACAAACCCTGGGTGATCTTAGTCAACACCAAAAATCATATGAAATTAACTTATGATGGGAAAGAATACATTATCAATGAAAATGAATTGGTGTTTTTTGATGATAATGTGATGCATGCTTGGAAAATGAATAATAATGATATGACAATATATTATTATAGAGCAAAAAGTGAAAATCCTGTCACACAAGGGATGTATTGTTTAGATGGGTATTTTTAAAGAGAGAGGCCATAAGTTTAACTGCAACAATGCAGCCCTGTCCCCGCAGACCTGACCCGCTACTCATTATTCTGTCCACATTGGCTGCCCCCTTTCCTTTCGAACATGAAATGGCTTTGCAATTTATTCTTTTTTGACCTATACCAATGATAATTCAATGTATTTATTTGAGTTTACAAAATGAGAACCTTAGATTTACATGAAATGCATGCTGTTTCTGGTGGACATTTTATCAT
Source organism: uncultured Pseudomonadota bacterium (assembly GCA_963829835.1). Classification (GTDB taxonomy): domain Bacteria; phylum Pseudomonadota; class Gammaproteobacteria; order Berkiellales; family Berkiellaceae; genus Berkiella. The sequence goes on along the minus strand of CAWHKC010000003.1, from coordinate 528,884 downwards.
CGACTTAATTCCCTATTTTTCTAATGAAGATGCTTTTATTAGATTCGCTTGTCTTTGCGGTTCCCTTACGGGTGGTTATTATGCTGCAAAGTTAGCCTATGCAAGTTATGGTGTAGGGGCGGCAATTGCAGGCGGTTTGGGTGGTGTGGTTTTAACAGCCTTACTTGGACCCGGTGTGCTATTAATGACCGATAAATTAGTAGTAAGGTCCATGGAATTTTGGGACATCGACTACAATAATTTAAAAACGGACCATCATGTTTAAGTCTGACCCGCCCCAAAGGCATTTAACCAAATTAACCTACTAATGAAATATAATTCCTTGGAATCTTGAGCAATAAACTATAACATTCACCAAATTAACTGGTCTAGGCCAGAATACTAAACCAAAGTTGTACTTTCGAGGCTTTCACCGATGTTAATGTCTTTCGATTATATTTTTATTGGGCTCCCAGGGGCTGGTAAAACAACCGTACTAAAAGCTATTACTCAAACCCCTCTTTTTATAATGGACGATGAAATAAAAAAGCGGTTGAACAAATTAGTGGAAAATCCCTTAGCAAGAGAACAATTAACAAAATGCGCAACAGATGATGACGTAGTTAATAGCTTTTGCGCAAAATGGAGCCAACAATTTGGCCAGGAACTCGCGATTAAAGCTTTATTAAGAGAGTCTTTTCCTAAACATAGCTCTGCCATAATGAAATATTTAGGTGAGGCGCAATGGCGAGAATTGGAAGCAGCTCTTGCTGCTGATCTCATTAAACAAGAGCAGCAACCTTGTGCCTTTGATCTGGGTGGCTCCCAACCGCTTAACAAGACGATACAACTAGTTTGTCGAGATAAACGCAAAAAATTTGTCTATTTAAAAGCAGATCATGACACTATTTGCGACCATCTTAGTCGCATTCAACCTGATGGTAGGCCAAGATGGCAACATATCAGTAATTATCAGGCTAAAGGAGACGCTTGGAAAGCATTATCACAAGCACATCGTGAAGAACGTGAAGCAAAGCTTCAAGCCATTGCTGATATTACGATAGATATTTCTCATTTAGCGCTCGAAGAAATGGTTTTAAAAGCGCGCGTTGCCATTGCAGAATATGAACTAAGATCACTCTCGATTAACGATAGAACAGATGAATTGCCAAGCGTAGTGCCTGCATTGGTGCATCAGCAAAGGCTAGCTACAACTGATGATAGAAAATTAGTCTTGGATGGTTCTAATGCTAATGTCGATACCGTTTCTACCGTTGATGAGTTTTGCTTTCAAAAACATAAATAGAATAATCTAAAGCACGGCATCAGGAGAAAATGGGTCAGATCTGACCCCGCTCCAAATTTACTTAGTCGCCCTGTGCTTCTTCCCCGGTTCTTGATCATCTAACGTCATTGAACCGATACTACAGATAAGCAGATCAAGCTCATTGGGATCTAAACCATGTCCTTGCATCAATTCAGTCAATTCCTGAATTGAGGGATTTGCTTGCGCTAAAATCTCCTTTGCTTCTCTAATAAGCTCAGGATCGCCTTGTAGTCTTTGCAGATACTCTTGAAGGGAAATGTTATAAAGGGGCATGTTTACCGTGGGATCTGCGCCATGTTCAAGCAGTAATTTAAAGATAGGAATATATTTTGAGTCGATTTTGCCTGTAAGAGTGTCTTTCATATTAAATAAACACTCTTGTAAGGGTGTCATATTAAAAAATGTTCCTTTACTAGAATTGACTACCGCACCACGCCCTATCAGAAACCGAACAAGGCTTGTTTTACCTGCCCAAACTGCGGCACAAAGCGGAGATTTGTGGGCATTTTTAGGTGCTTGATTAACATCAGCACCATATTCATTAACAAGCTTCATAGCAGCTTCTTCCTGTGAGCATAAACAAGCAGTTGCAAGCGCTAGTGATCCACGAATTAAATCTGGCTCTGCACGCAAAATACTATCTATCATTGGGAGAACGTTCCACCTTGCCGCGTAGCAAAGTTTTTGTTCTGAATTTGCTTGACTGTATCGCCAATTTGTAGCCATATTCCTTAACTCAAAGGATTCGTATAGCCTTCTATCAACTTCTGGCGGTAAATCATAAATTTCAAATTCACGTTGAAATTCATTTATTGTAAATAATTCAGAAGTCTTTTCTTCTAACATCCCATATAGTTTATCTAACAGTACTTTTTTTCCTATACCTATGGAAGTGGAATTGGTGATTCGACTTGCATTCAAAGTTGTTCTTAATTGGGCTCGTACGTTATCTGCCCTTGCTTTTCCTACCCCATGAAGCTTAAGTCCTGGGCGCTTAACTTCTTCTACTTGATCATCATCGTTATCTTTGTCAAATTGATCTTCATTTGCATCGTTTAAATCAAGCGGGGGTAATGCATCATTCTCATTAAAGTTCAATTTTTCTAAGGCAATTAATAAATCATCTGCTTTTGCGTCCATTCCTACATCGAGAGAGAGTAAAAGTTGTTTAACTATGAACTCATCCGTTAATTCATCAAGTGCCTCTTTAAGTTTTATGCCACGAGTGGAATGTTGTTCTGAATACATACTGATAAAATCGTACATTACATCCAGTTTAGATTTCTCAAAAAGATGAAGACCTTTAGTGACAAGTGCTTCTTTAGCAACTGGTAACTCTAACAATCTTAAGAAGACACCAATGCGACCATTATCTGCTGCCCAACTGAGATTGGTCAATATAAACGGAATTGTGCATGAGTCTTCTACACCTTTATCTCTTAAAAGTCTGTCAGCACTTCTAAGACGATTATGAAGAAAGGCTAGTCTTAGTGGCCAGTTGCCAACGTGATTAATTTTAGATCGAATCTCTGGTATTGAAAGAAAGTATTCAACCACTTCAAGGTTATTTTTAACAACCGCTTCACGAAATCCTTCGAGAATTTCGTGCGTTTGCGCATTAATTGGAGAATAGGTTTTCTCCAATTGTTGGATAGCTTCTGGGTTGTCTACAAAATATTGTTTGAGAGTATGTAAATCCCCATCAGCACAAAGCTTTATAAAACTTTGTTGAACTCCTCCCTTGGGAGAGCGTCTACTTGAGGGCTCTGAATCATCTCGATTTCGTTTGGGACCAGTATTCATGCAACAATAACCTCTCAAACAAACTTGCGGAAATGCGTTATTTCGAAACACTCAATCTTGGACTTCCTGAAGCAGGTGCTTCTTTTACATCATTCTTAGCAGCAAGTTCTGCTAAAGAAGGTTGAGCAGTTTGGTTAAGTCTAGCCTGAGGTGCCAAAGGCACGGTTTTAGTTTCAAGTGCAAGACTCATGCTATGAAGATCCTTTTCTAGCATCTTGAGATCGCTTTGGATGTTATCTAATTTCTCAGTTCGGTCTGCAAGCTTATTTTCCAAATGTGGAATACCAGCTTTTAAAGCTGCTGAGGCATTAAACATCGGTTTCAATAAAAAAGCATATAAAGCGCAAAGGCTAGCAATCGCTGTAACTACTACAGCACCATCTGTTAATGAAAGACCAGCAAGTCCCACTTTTGTAAATAAAGCAGCTACGGGAACGCCTCCAAACACAGCAGCACCGCTGATAACTAATACTGCAGCAGCAGCTAATGCGATTTTTTTAAGTTTTGCATTATCAGCTGCAGCAACTTGCGCAATATCCCCCGCAGGATTAACTTCTTCTAATGCCATAAACAACTCCTTAAACAACTTTTCATCTACAACTATAGCCCTACTAATACGAGCAAATATAAAGATTCGAGGAGCTATCAGGGCGTTAGAGAATGATTATTTATCACGAGCGCATCAAGCTTGCCTCGTGACAGACCCGTTTAATGATTAAACTAGGCGGGATAAACAAGCCAGTTCTCGATTTGTTTGAACGAGAAGACCTATCACTTAATTAGCTGACACGATACATAATAAGTATTTTAATGTCAATATAATTACTACATTCAGGGATGAGGTTTATAAATGCTTATGCAGTTTAAAGTTTGTAGTTACAAGTATTTTGCACAACAAAGCTATCGTGAACTTTCCTCAAAAAGTTTTGAGCCGTACGATAAGAGTTTTGAGACTTCCTTACTGCTGTCTTTTATAATGAACATGGTCACTCTTGTCTTTATTTAAATCTTTACGAAGGGAATCAAGCTGGTCGCTCAATTTATTAAAACTTTTGCTGTCTATGCTCAAGTTCTGCTTTAAATCTTGTGAGTCGGGAGGAAGATGACTATTTAAAAAAGATTTCGCAGCTTCTTTATAATCATCTTTAGTTAAATTTCCTTTCCCTTGTTTTTGCCGCGCTAAGTTTATGTTTCTTTCTAAATCATCTAAAATACTATTAAGCGCAACTGACTTGGTTAATTCATTTTGTAATTGTTTTCTTATGATATAAATGGCACCAGAAATAATTTTTTGAGCTTCATCGTTTTTCTCAAATGGCAGTACTGCTGCTTTATCAATAGCACGTTGCAAAATATTTAGCTGAAAAGCTCTAGTGCCAGTTATAGCATTAGACTTTTTAGAGCTATATTTTGACGTGATCGCTTCCTTTGGCTCCCCTTCTTTACTTGCCATGACATGCCCAATCCCTTTATCTCGTGCTTCCGTAACCGCTACAATTTTATCATTGGCTTTTAACTTACTATATTCTGCATGAATATCTTTTCCATTTTTCAACTCATTTAATTTAACAAATAGTTCATTTGTTGTGGCTTGTACAGCAACTTTAATTTTAGCTTGTAAAGCAACTTTAATTTCAGCTGGTGAATTTGGTTGATACCCTTTGCTTGCGGCAAATTGAAAATTAAAATCAGCCTCTTGGACTTGCTGTTTCAACTCATCTAATATTGCAGTTATTTTAGGATCTGTTGGATTTTTATTCATAATCTCAACATGTCCGATAATGCCATAGAGAAGATTTAATTGATTAGACCTGTGAATCGCCGAGTTAACACCTTTACCAGCTGCAACTTGGTTTTTGTAATCTATCTCTGCTTTTGTTATCTTTTTAGCCACATCTGAAATTTTAGATAACATGTTAATATTCATCGTCGCTACACGCTTATCTAAATCAGTGATATATTTATCTGAGAAATAATTCTCTTTAGAGAGAAAACTAATTAAAGCATCAAATTTTTCCTGGTATTTATCTTGCTCTGCCCTTATAGGTTCTCCTGCTTTCCTGGCCTCATCTACTATTTTATCCACATTTGCTTTTCTTTTTTGTTCTTTGTTATCTTCAAATTTCTTTCTCTCTTCAGGACTTAAATTCGCCAAGTATTTTACAAGATTTTTTTTCTGATCTTTTTCTATATCATGCCTGGCCTGATCATTTTCTTTACGTCGTTTTTTTTCTGCTTTTTTTTGCGCTTTTTCTTGTGCTCGTTTTTGCTTTTGTTCTATTTTTTCTTTTTTCTCTCTACTTCGTTTTTCCGAAAGCGTTTCATTTGGATTGGTTTTTTCAAAATAACTTTTTAAATAGAGTTTTACATTATAACTAACGTGTTTTATATCTGCTTTTTTTCTCAGGGGATTTGGAGCTGATACTGCTGATGGGTTATTGCTATCACCAGAAGCAGCTGATATTTGCGGTGTACCTTCAGGCAATGAAACTTTGGCAAGTTTGCCTACTATCTCTTGAGCTGCTTTAGCTGCTTTATTTGCCATATCTGCTGCATAACCTGCAGAAAAATCACCAATCATTGGAGTGGGTAATTCCTCTATCGCCTTTGCAAAACCGATTTCGACATATTGTTCAAATTTTTCTTTATCTAACATAAATTGATTACGAAAGTTATGTTTTTCTTGTTGGTATAGTTCACCAGGCATTATAATACCGCTCCCAGCAATCTTTTCTATATCATCCATTCTCTCTACTATTCTTTTGCTTTGGCCTTTGGCTCCCGTAGAAGCGTTAGTATTATTCTCAATAGTTTCCGAGCGTCCTTTGCTCGTTTCACGACAATATGCAATTACCCCTAAAATTCTTTTTAATTTATTAACAGCTGGAATTTCTTCTTTTTTTGCATCCTCAATATACTGTAAAATCATCTCATATTGCGCGGCCTCAAAAACATCTAATGTGACATAATCCCCTTCTGTTTGCTGCTCGACCTGATCTTTATAATCATTTATTTTTTTAATTAAGTCTTCAATTGCTTTATGTGCTCTTTGATCATGTTCTGATAAATTACCTTCACCTAACATATTAAACTCCTAAAACACTATATGTCTATTAGACTTTCCTTAGCATAAAAAGTTCTTTTTTCTTCAAAATGTAGTGAAAAGTCAAAATGTCCACTCTCAACAAAATAGAAATGTCCCTTGTAAAATCAAATAGTTAGCCATAATGAGTAAATATTCAGTTCTACAGAAGTAAGCTGTGAATTTAAACGCACTAGTCGCGCCTTAAGCAAGAAGATTTCAATGAAAGAATGGATGTCACTATTTATAATCGAGTAGGAGATTTATAGCCATATATAATCCCCTTGGCAAATAAAAACTTGAGATTCAAAATTAAAAACATTACAAGAGGCACAAATGAAGAAAGCTGAAAGTGATACTGAAGGTTCCCGAAGAACTTGTAGAACCAAATAAAGATTGCAGGCCTTACCCCGCTACTCAAACTCAAGCTTGACACCATTCCCTATCTATTTCATTGTGTTACGTGCTGAAACTGCAGTATTAACATCATCAATTAATTTGTTGTGTCGAAGTCTCAATCTTTCTTTAGGTTGATAAGGAAAAGCTTTAGACAATATCAGCATTCTGAGATCTGCAGGAATAAAGTGCTCTTTAAGGCCGATTGAAGTCAAGCGAAAGCGTCGACTATCCAAATTGAGTCTATCTATCACCTGTCTTATGGTGGGATAGTTAGGATTTGATTTATCGCTCATGATCTGACGAGGGGTAATACCACTGGCATTGGGCAGATCCAGATTTGGTTTGGCAGCCAAAAGCGCTAATAATAATTCTTCTTTCAAATGAATAGTGTTAAAGGCAACATGTAATGGTGTGTTTCCTCCTTTTTCAAATTTCTCTCTCCAAAGCCCTTCGTTTCTGACACAAAGTTGATTTGAGAGATCTGACTCTTCTCCCGCTTTTTCATTAGACTCGCAAGCTCTCGTTTGTAAATTAACATCTGGTCTTTCTTGCAAGATACTAACGACAGCGTCACAATTTTCATATTCTACTGCTAAATGCAGTGATGTGGTCCCATTTAAAACAGTCCTATTGACTTCATAGCCAAATGCCAACATCGTTTTTCTAAAGGCTGTGGGATTACATTGCCAAGAACCAACAGCAAAATGCAAAAAAGGAAACCTATCCACTAGAAATGGACTGCATTTTAGTTTTGTAGGATCTATTTCTTGGAGTGAATCTTCATCCCAACACATTGTTAATAGCAAATAATCCTCTGCTGTTAAGCCGTGAGCTCTGATTATTTGCAACATATCTAAATTGCCATTTTGCAGTTTTATTGCGCTAAGAAGTGATTCAACATAAGCTCTTAGTTCCGGATTTGATTTGGGGTTCGTCAACAATCTCCCAATACAGACGATCGGATTCTGAAATATATCCCACTCATCAGAAAAATCACCTATTTTAAATTTTTGAATTGCGATTTATTTATGATCAGAATCCATCCAAATAATTGACGTGGGTTTTTTAATAAATGACATTCTTTAATAATTTTAATCGCCAATTGCGCATTTCCAGGATCCCTGATTCGATTAAAAGCCAACCAAAGTTTACCTTCAAAACCCATTTCTGATTTGCATATTAATCCATTTTTAAAACGAGCGATATTTTCATTACTCTCAAAATAGGCTTCAAGAAGTGTAAAATTTCCCCATATCGAAAAATGAACAGAAGCAGTCATTTCCTCACCGCCTGCTAAATATCCTCCATCATCTTGAGGTAATGTCATTTGCTTTTTCAGTTCTTGAATAAAATTATCATCTGAAGATAATATTTTTCGCCATTGTAATTGGTTCATTTCGTATTGTTCAATCATTAGCAAGTCATATTTAACTTTTAAGGCTACTTTAGACAAAAGCCTGGCATGCTGATCAGGATAGGCTTCAAATACCATCGTCAATAGCTTTTCCTCATGGCCGACTGTTACATAATTTGCCATGAATTCAACTAAGGGTTTCTTTATCATCAACTCAAGTTCATCGAGGGTGAATAGAGTGAATATTTTGCGAAGAATCTGTGCATATCCGCACTGTGCGGCTCTTAGTGCCACTCTTAAAGCAAGATCGTCTTGTGCCATTACTTCAGATAACGTTTCTCTTTGTGTCATTAAGGACAAAATTTGTAAAACGTTGTCTGCGATTTCATTGCCTTTATTGTTTTTGCTAAGCATATTTAATAATTCTGACTGCTTACACGTATTATAAATATCGCTAATAACGTATAACAAATTAGAGAAAAATTCATAAAGAACAATAGCATCTTGGGATTTTAATTTTTTAATAACTTGAATATCATCATCTGGGAGTGGGCCACGTTTCATATATAAACTCATACGTTAAAAGCAATCATACTAACATTGAGAGCAGTCTACTGTATGTGGTATTTTTTTATAATTTAAGAGTAAGGCCTAGTATCTGACCCCGTTAATATCTAAATACCTGCATATCCAATTAAAAAGAATTTAGTAAAACATTTTTTTGACAATCCTACCTGGCACCGTTCCTATGCTCAAAATTTTGGCAACACGTTCGGTCTTGGCCGCATTACTTGCGGGCGAGAAACCGTATCTGTCACTTCTCTTAAACGTTTCATCGAGCGGCTCACCTCTATAAAAGGCGCTCTGTAGTTCGTATGAGACGCAACAATGGTGCCATCAAAAGTCATATCACTATGTTGAGCGTTACCGTGTGCTTTTAAAAGCGCGCAATTATACCGGATAATTTCTGTCATATCTCTTTTCTGAGTGCTAGATTCAACAGAATGATTTCTAAAATATTGCATGCGATCATTATACTCTGCCGGCGTATAGCAGCGGGCGAGATCTAATTTATGCGCCATAGAGAGGATTCTAAAATAAAAATTACGAAGTGAGCGTTCTTGTAGATCATCCACGGCGTTAATTGTACTTTCATATTCAGGATGCCCCATATATAAAACCACATCACTGATACGGGTTATCATATTTTGATCATTATCAACTGGCTTATTTTCACTCACAAACCGATTAAAATTATCCGTAGAGGCCTGGCGGTAACGCTTATACCATTCTGGATCTTCTAATGCACTGGTTTCATTTTCTCTGCCCGTCACGCAAAAGGCAGAAGCTATACGCAGCCATTCTAATTGGTTATTATCTAAGAACTGGCAAAATTCTCTAAAATTATCCTCTTTGGCATGATTGGCAAAATAATTGACCACATGATCAATATTTAGCTTCCTTCTATAAGTATGTGCTAAACCATGATTGGGTCTATGGATAGTTATGTCATTTGAGGTATAAGTATCATTCCCTTCTTTATAGGGGTACTTCAAATGATTCTCCCAGGCTTTTTCAAGTGCCAGATCAGACCAATAGCAATCAGCTGGTTCAAGCGTAGGGCTGCAAACGATTTTCGAAACAAATTCATTTGTTTGCAATTCTTTAGTCACAACTTGGGTGCCTTGTGAAAATAGTATTTCACCTTCTGAAGGGTTAATACAGTATCCTCTCCCTTTGATCCTGGTAATGGCAGTCTTGGTACGACTGAGCCAAGCTATACCATCTTTAAAATGACTGGTGCTCGTTAACGCTGGGAAAGTCCAAGCATTGGCTTGACGCCTTCTCATATCTTCTGACGTGCAGCTCTTCTTTTCTAACGAGTATGCCATCATAAAAGATTAGCGTAGTAAGTTCACTAATGACGTTAAATAGTTCCTTTTTGTACTTTCCTTCCGTAATTTTATTTAAATACCTTTGAAGATGTTTAGTGACAAATTCATGTGGATTCGAATCAGATCTTCTTGCAGCTGCTTCAAACAATCTTACTTGAGGTCTTTTATTGTCGACCAAACCATTTAATTTATTAAGTGCGTCATTTAAAAGACAACCGACTATAAAGTTGGCGGGAATAAGGTGATCGTCTTTTTTTGTGACGATATAATCATCATCATCAGCAGCATATTCCAATTTTTCTCCACGAAATAACAAGTTAATTTTTTTATGGCAAATTGAAGTATAAATAGTAATTGCTGCCTGTTGTTCTGGCGGCAGTAACTTCACAACCGATTCTTCGCTAGTTTCAACCCATGCCTCGTTCTTGATAATATCTTTTAATATTATGCCCAACTTACGAATTAACTTATCACTTAAGGTTAAGTGGCATAAATTAGCGTTTTTTATAAGCAAACTTAGATTATAGCTTGCGCCATCGTCTAAGGTTACAAAATAACTTTCATTTTTATATTCCCACATCGCCTTATCAAAGATATTTTTATCACTTAGCTTTTCAAGCAACTGTTCAATTTTACGAGTAGACTCATTTTTGTTTAGAGGACCAAAGCTGAGCGTTTCATTAATCGAGGTGTAGGTTTCAATAATATTCTCTAGCGCAGCGAGATCATCCAATTCATTTACCTCAGCAAATCGACAGAGTTTATCAATCAGATCGAGAATGCTGATTGGCTCAACTTTTTCATGATTAAGTTTTGATATTAGGGTTCTAAAGACTTTTTGGTGAAGCGTAGGGCAAAATTTAGCAGCAATTAACGTACTGATTATCTTCGCCATCAATTCAGGATACTCAACAAGCGTCTTGGTGGTAAAACACTCGGGAAATTTGAGATGTTTTGAGAGTATACATAAAGCATCAAGGAGTTCCAAATTACCCTCAAATATCACATGTGCTACTTTATTATAAATATCAATATTGTCACTAAATGATATATTTGCTTCAATGAGGCTTATAAAAGCTAGGGCCACCCGTTTACAAGAATACTTATTAATCACCAACCATTCGAAAAGTTTTGTATGGTTTTGATAACTAAAACCCGCTTTTACAAGAACGATACTAGCTTCAACCGCGTCAGCCAAAACGCACACACGCTTTTTAATGATACCTTGAATGATGACTTGAAAGAGCTCAGGATAGTCTTGATATAATAGACCTGCATTTTTAAGGGATACAAAAGTTGTTGCAAGATCATTGGCTGAATCTGGATTTTCAATTATAGTTTGACAACACAAAGAGATAGACTGACCTTGTTTCAAAATACCCGCTACATAAAGCTTTACGAAAGCTGCTATCAATTCAGGGCCATATTTGAATTTTTCAACTATTGCCTTGTAGAGCAAAGCGTGATCTTGATATAAAATTCCCGCTTGTTTAAGATCGGAAAAACGACTAATCAAACGATCGGCTAACATGGGATTCATTAGTACAGCTCGATATATCTCGGGGTCGTCTTGAAAAGTGAAGACGGATTCTTTAAGGGCGCCTAGCACCTTTGGAAAATTTGGTGCAAGATAAGGGGAGTGAATAACATATTTATAGATATCAGAATTTTTTTGATAATGAATACCTGCGCCGATAAAGGCTATAAATGTTTCTGCTAATTCTTTGGCAAAGAAGTGATATTCACCTATAGCCTCGTAGAGTGCGGCGTGGTCTTGATATAAAATTCCTGCTTGTTTGAGGGCCTTGAATTGTTCAGATATCACCCGGCAAAACTCAGCTTGTTCAACTTCAGAAAATCCACCCATTTTTTCAATTTCGATGGCTGCCGATTGTTCAAGTGCGATGATTGCTGCTTGTTCAGATATATCTGCTGCTGAAATACCCTGAAAAATCGAATCTTCTGCATTAGCGCCAGTTTGAGACATACTTAACCTATTTATAAAAGTTAGTGCCTATATATCATGTATTGCACTGAGTCATTTAACTGAGGTAAGTTTATCAGATTAAAAGAAGAAAAAATGCCAGGAAACTCCTGACAGCGATGAGTATGTCCATTTGACAAAATGAATACTGCGATTTAAATTGATTTTCGCAATGCAAAATATATCTAGAAGGCTAAATATGAAGTTGTTATCTCAAATATCCGATTTAAAAGCAGTGTCCGGTGGTTATTCTTATTCTTATGATGAATTTGTGACAGAGGATATAATTTTTTATAACTCGGTTTTAAGTTCTGTGAGTTGTAGTATATCTGGGGGCGTGATTGGGGGAGTACTAGGCCTATTTGGCGGTATACCTGGTGCAGTAGCATTTGGAACGTTAGGTGCTGCTGGTGGTGCATACCTTGGTTATAAATATAATGACTATTCTGATATAGAACCTAATACTTTAGTTCATTGGACTGTGAATGTTGTATATTATTAAATAAAGTTTACCGCATCCGGCTACCAATAGTGCTAATGGTTATCGATGTTTTTATGTGAGCGGTGACTGGCAACCGCTCAAGCTTTTTCAGATTCTTGCGTCATCAGTTTTAGATGTGCCAGATCGAATTTGTGCTGAATTAGGTATGTCTCCATAAGTTAAAGCAAATTCTAAGAAACTATTAATGCTTGATAACGATTCTATAGGCAGTGTGCGTGCTGCCCCAAGGCCGGTCACATGATCCCTAAGAGTCTCGCCACCTGAAACTGTTAGCATTTCTAAATTAACTAGTGTACGCATGGCATGCCTCTTTTATAAACGTTTGTCTACAATTAATTAGGCAAGTTTACCAAATCACGATAAGAAAAAATGTCAGGGAATTCCTGAAAATGATGAATTTTTATAGAAAAGGAACCTGCCTTAATTTGATATATATTGAAAAATTAACTATAAATATTTAATTGATGCGTATGAATGTTTAGCATTTCTAATATATCGCACCCATTTAGTAAGTGAGATAAAACATGAAAAGTAAATCACGAATTGGATTTGTACTATTGTTCGGATTAACTGCTTACTTAGTATGGGCGCAAGGCAACGCAGAGATGGGACCGGGTATGGCACCAGAGCAAGCAGCAGGGCTAGCAGCTGACCATCAAGGAGAAGCTATTCCTAGCGTTACCTCAGAAACCACTTCAACAACACAAACGGTGGCTACAAATTCTGTTAAATTTGGTGAACAATATGGGCCAGTAAATAACGAAACGCTCTGGAGTATCGCCAGAAAACTTGTGAAAAATACGAATTATTCAATCCACCAAGGTGTGAATGCGATTAAAACTAAAAACCCTCAAGCATTTCATCACGAGCAGCTTAAAAATGGTGTGCTGTTGAATTTACCTACAGAACAAGAAATGACGCAGTAACCTGCCCCGCTACACATCTAACCTATAAGGTTGAATCCAAGCTTCATGAGATAAACGCCACCGATCATGCCTGCTATCCCTAGAAGCATTCCTGTTCCACCTGCAAGTATTGCCGCAGGCGGCGTCAGATCACCTGAAACGTCATCAAATAAAATGCCCGCACCGGATACGGCATGGATTTCGTTTAAAGTTAAATCTTTCATAATAATTATCCTAAACAGTAAAAATAATGTTTATTTCAATTCAAGAAATCATGTTAACAGCTTAAAATTAAATGTCAAGTCAGCTGACTTATATTTTAATGTTTGATCTAGATGAAATTCCACGCCATCTCGATGCCTAATACATTTTTATGACACAAGATTTATGATAGATCACCGTTAAGGAACCCCACGATATATTTTCATTACTTATAAGTATTTATCACAGATAAAGACTAGCGAATAACTTAAAATATCGATTATTTATATATGATTTTTAAGAGGCGCCATATGTTAGGACCTAAGAGATTCTTACCCAGCTTTCAAAGAGTCGAAACTCCCCCGCCAGATAAAGTGCAGATAGATGAGGCATTAGTAGCGACGCTATCAACATTTACAGATTACTCTAAACTACAATGTTTAACTGTCACTGAAATTATTAGAGAAGCAGCAAAACATCCCATCATCGTTGATTACATCGCCAAAGAAAAGGATTCTTTTGTCTTAAGTCTGGATAATTGGGATCTCATCTATATTGGGATAGAAAATGAAAAATTTGCCAGAAAAGTCGTCACCGATCCTGCGTTACGTCAAATCGTTGAGTTTGAAAATCTCCATCTATTTGGCCAATGTCATCTTAATATTGCGCATCTTTTAATAGACACCCCCGAGTACTGTGACCAATTAACCGTGGATGATTTATCTCGTATGGCTGATAGACACCATGAAATCGCTCTCAAAATAAGAAGAAGACAAGATTTGCTCGATAAAATAGGTGAGAATGTGGCGCAATTGGGATATCACCATGAAGATATCGCCCAATCTATTTATGAGTCAAAAGAACTGCGTGCGAGAATGAGAAATTCGAATATCATGGCAGTCTGTAGTTTAGGCGCAAAACATCCCAAAATAGCCAAGCAAATTTTAGAGCAATATGGGCAATATTTAAATGGACAAGATTTAATGATATTGGGCGGTACTCCTGAAATAGCAATGCTCATTTTAACTTCACCGCATTATGATCAAAAACTCGATAATTTTGAACGTGCTGCTTTAGGCAAGATAAGTGAAGAAGCCACTAACCTCGTTTTAGAAAATCCTACTATGAAAGCAATGGAATTTCTTATTTTAGGTGATAGAGAAAGTACTGCAATGAAGATCATTACCACACAAAAGCTGGCGAGTAAGCTTGAGGTGGCTGATTATGTAATCCTTGGTACAAAACACCTAAAAGCTGCCGAATGGATTTTGGATAATCCCAAATTAAGCCTTGAGCTTAACGGTGAGCAATTAGCTGATTTAGGATTTTATCATCCCACACTAATTCCAAAAATTTTGCGAAACCCTAAATTATTCGCAAAACTTTCAGGACACAATTTAAGCTTTATGCATGCAAAAAAGACAGCATCTAAAGATACGCTTGATCTTTTAAATAACCCAGCTGCAATAGAATTACTCAAAGAGGATAGTGTCTCTGGATTAGGTTGGCTTGCCGAAAATCATTATGACTTTGCAGATAAAGTATTTGCGAATAAGGATTTAGTTGGATTTGTCCCACCTTATCTTTATCCTAGTGTAGGCAGACGGATTGGTATGGCTCAACGTATATTAAGTGATGAAACTCTTACGGATAAACTAGAACCGTCAGCAATCGCAAAAATGAAGCTTGATGTCAAAATCGCAACAACCATGCATGAGATGGCAAAAGGCTTACAGAACGATTTAGTATCATCACCGCAAGCCAAGCGTAGAATGAGAATAGGCGTCTAAGGGACCCGGGGTCAGTCCCTGACCCCGCTTAATGCTTAACCCGCTTTAGGAACTCCGCTGCATCACTTTTTAACTCATTGACTTCAGATTCACGTATCGGTCTAGTTGGCCCTTTGCGTTTACCTTCTGTATTACGTTCACGTTCAAGTCGCTGTTGATGAACAATAGGTAGAGCAATTGCTGGTTGCTTATTTTCAGGTGGATTAACTTGTAATTTGCAACCGCATAAACTAATAGCTTTGTTCGCAATTTTAATGTAGATCTGCAGTCTGTTTAAATTTGTTTTATCCAATTTTACGCATATTTCATCGTCAGCTAAAATCCTGCTTGCTATCTCAAGATGCTCACGTCCAAGCGTGGCTAGGTTCTCTCCAGACAATTTATTGAGCAATTGCGGTACAGCTAAAATCTCGCGTGCTATCTCAAGATACTTTCCTACATACATGACTAATTCATATCCATCCAATTTATTTCGCAAACCAGGATCAGCAAAAATCTTGCGTGCTATTTCAAGCCTTTTTTGTCCAATATAGGCTAACTCATATCCATCCAATTTATCGCACAATTCACGTTCATCTAAAATCCTGCATGCTATCTCAAGATGGGGATATCCAAGATGAGATAAGTTCCTTCCAGACAATTTATTGCGCAATTCAGGATCAGATAAAATCTGGCGTGCTATCTCAAGATACATGTGTCCAAGTAAGGTAAGCTCTGCCCCACTCAATTGATTTCGCAATTCGTCGTCAGCTAATATATCGCGTGCTACCTCAAGATGGCATGTTCCCAGATCGATAAGATCATGAATTTTCAATCTTTTGCTTAATTCGTGGTCTGCTAAAATCCTGCGTGCTATTTCAAGATAATATTTCCCCAGTTTGACTAGGTCTTTTGTATCTAATTGATTTCGCAATTCGTCGTCAGCTAAAATCTTGCGTGCAATCTCAATATGCCTGTGTCCAAGCTTGGCTAGGTGCCCTCCATTCAATTTTTTGCGCAATTCAGGATTATCTAAAATCTCCAGTGCTACCTGAAAATGGTATTCCCCAAGCTCGGATAGATTATGTCCATCCAATTTATTTCGCAATTCGTCGTCAGCTAAAATCTCTCGTGCTATCTGATAATAGCTCTGTCCAAAGGAGACTAATTCATTCCTACTCAATTTATTTCGCAATTGAGGGTTATCAAAAATCATACGTGGTATCTCAGAGTTCTTTAGTCCAATCTGGGTTAGTTCAATTCCAGCTAATCTATTACATAATTCAAGATCTACTAAAATTTTGTGCGCTATTACAGAATGGTTTTCTCCAAGGATGGCTAGGCCCCTTCCCTCTACTTGTTTGTTAAATTCAGGGTCATCTATAAAGTGTTTCGCTGCTTCAAGACGCTTTTTTGCAATCATGGTTATCTGATGAGGCTTGAATTTTTCTCTTAAGACGCAATCCTTCATTATTGTATTGATTGCATGGGGTCTAGCACATTGGATGATAGCATCAATGAGCTCGTCTGGGATTTCATCTAATTCACGCAACAAATTTAACAAAACTAGATCATATCCACAAAGCACTTCAAAACATTGTTCATAGGTAATTTGATTGGCATTGTATTCATTGTTTACTGAGCGCATTCTTAATTGCTGGGGCACAGGTAACAAGGCTAAATAATTAACTGGCTGAGCTGCATTTTGTTGTTCTAATCCTGATAATGATTCTTCGGATATCCATTGTAACAATCTTGCTCTTGCTACAATTTTTGCGTTCACGCGGTGTTGTCGCGAGACGTTTGCAAAATTAATTAAATCTTCGTTAGAAAAATACTCATATATTTTTAATAACTTGTCCCGAGGTAATAGTTCAAATAAATCAGGACCCGTTGGAGCATCGCTTGAGCCCTCAACTGCTTCTTTTTTTACTTTGCCTGGTTTGTCTGGATTGTCACTTCGCGCTCGCTTTACACCATGTTTCATCTCTTACCTTAAGTTTTAAATTTGAACTTAGTAGAGCAATGGGAAATCAGCGTTGATATACAATGATAGGTTTATGCTGATTTCAAATAGACGCTCTACTTGATATCAGATAAACCCGTTATTCATATAAACTTAGCTGTGAAGGCTAGTCCTCAGTACATCCTTGAGCGAGAAGACTTATCTAGTTTGCAGACATTATGCTTTTTTATGACACAATTACAATCAGAAATCATGTTAAAGCAATATTTTTACTTGTAGCGATGAAATACACTATCTTCAAAGCAAACTTAGTCTTCTTGCTTGGCTTTCTGTTTCAATTAGAAGAACTTGCGATAGTCTGTAATACTTTTATATTATATTTAGCTCCCTATTTAATGTTAGGTATTAAAATCAAGTGGCTTTGAGACAAAAATGTGAACTTTCATTAGCGGCATTTATCAATATCATTGAATCATTAGAGCTGGGCGGCTTTATATATCATTATAAAAGAGCTGCAAGTACAAAAAATCAATATAAGCAACTTCCTCGAAATCTTACTCTTGCTTTCAAATATCTAGACAACATTGTAAAAAATAATCACTTGAATATTATCGATCCTAATGACGTTTTAGATGATTTTTTAAACACATTAGTAAACTGTTGTTTAGCTAATTACTTTCTTGGTCGAAATAGTGAACGGCAACACGCTGAATATCTCTTAGGGTTTTTGTTACACAATAATGTTCATTTAAAAAGTAAAGGTGTCAGCCGATCGCTTGCAGATTTAATTGATGCCAAATTGCCAAGATACCATCGTATTGTTATTCAAGGGCTACGTGGTTCATTACCTTCTCCACTTTTTGACTTTCTTAGCGTTCAATGGCGAGAAAATCAACATTATCCTGATTTAAATACTCTTCTTGCGATTTGGAAAAAAGAACGCTTGCAGCATCAAGAAAAACAAAAAGACAAAATTTTAATTGACCCGTCCAATGAAAGTCAAAGCTTCAAGGGTTTGGTACTTGATTTTGAAAAATTATCTTATGCTTTAGAAGGATTTGTGAAAACAGGCAAAGTCGAATTGGCGAAGGATGATCAGCCCGGAACAACCAGATCAACGCTTTCATTAGAAGTATCGAGTCTAATTTTACGTTTCTCCCAAATCGCAAGATCAAAAGGATCGGCCTCTATTGCATCCGACACACTTCCAATTGCTTTTGTGAAGATGATGAAGGCCATCATTTTTACTGCTAAATATCCAAATCAACAGCAATTTGCTTCACAGCAGTTGCTTGGGTTTATGCTGTACCACAATTTCCAAATCAGATATGGTGATCAAATTTTCAAGATATCAGATATCGTGAATGCTGAAATGACCCCAGAAGATTCTCAGGCTCTCAATTTAAGGGGTCCTCAACAATTTCCCTTTCTCTTAAGTGATTGGCAACAAATCCAGTGTTTCCCTGGAAAACAAGATCTAGAGAGAATCATTTCTGCTGAGTTAAGGAACAAGCCAATAGTTGATTCTAGACCAATTGAGCTACATCAGGAACATGAGGCATCATCGCCTTCTTTTTTGCCATTTTATCAGCAGCGTGCGGCATCATTTCCTGCATTCATTACAAAATTGTCACCACCTGAGCAACCTTCTACTTTTTTAAAAGAAAATACATTAGATAGTTTGGGTGACGGTAAGGTTGTCAAACCGATTCCTAAGAAGATTGGAGAGACAAAAAAGTCAGATTCGGCGCAAGCTTCGGCAATTTTAAAAAAGTTACAGGATGAATTTAATAAAGCAAATCCATTGTATAACCCTGCTAAGAGAATAACTGTTAAACCAAGGGCTATATTGTCCTAAAAAAAAAGAAACCGCACTATCTTTAAATAAAGTAGTGCTCTACAATTCCTATTTCTTTTGCTCTTTGTATAAGGTCGACTTTGCTTCTACATTTTAATTTGTATTTGATTCTTGCCACATAGGAATCAATTGTTTTCGAAGAAACGCTAAACATTTTACCAATATCAGTATTAGTATAACCATTTAACATTAATTGAAAACAATTAGATTCCATAGGAGAAAGTAAATTGAAAGGGTAATCGATTAATACTTGCCCTTCAGAGGATAGCTCTTTTTTAGGAGCGGTTGCTTTAGAAGAGAGGTTATATTCTCGCATATGTATTGGGGGAATAAAGCGTTCGTTATGCCCGGCTTCTATTATATCCTGGGCTGCATTTTTAAAGTAAGCAATAAATTTTTTCAAAATGTATTTTTTATTTAAACAAAATTCATACATTCCGTGATTTTCAGGGATAGTTGCAAACTCGAAAATCTCCGTTTTGTCTTCACTTTTAATAACGTGGCTTACACCATGGCTAATATTTAATTTTTTGAATTCCAGAATTTCCGCTTCTGGTAAATTCCCTTTCCATGTATGCCAGTCGTTATTAAAGTAAAATCCAGGCAAAGGAAATTCATTTTCTAACACAACTTCATAGTGTTCAGGATTGGCATCAAGACAAAAACCAGAACCATCCGGGTAATCTACCGAATAACAAAAATGATGTATATCTGCGATTTGAGTAAGCGGTTTGACAAGTTTTCTAATTTCATCACATGTCTGATAAACAATGTTGTTTTTGTCTAATTTCATGACTATTCGCTTACCTACTTTGTATACAATTAAACAAATATTGGGGAAGCTATCATGAGGTTAGAGATTATCACGAGCCGCATAAAGCTTGCCTCGTGACAGACCCGTTTAACGATTAAACTAGGCAGGATTCAAGCCAGTTCTCGATGCATTTGATCGAGAAGACCTATCACATAGTTGACTAAGACGATGACGATACAGAGTGACGATTTATATGTCAATTTTATCCTTACATTCATAGATGAGTGGTTTCTAAATAACGATAAGTGGTAAAGCTTGCTGAGCTTTAATAGAAATCAACTATTGTTCTATGGGATATAGTTGAACCCTTTATTGGATTTGTGTATTCCCCTAGCCTTTGTTTCATAAGATGTTTGTAGAACTTGCTGATCAGTTTGTTTTGCCGATTCCATGCTTCTACCTTCATTTTTGCCAGAAAACAAAAGTATTTTTTTAGGAGAAACGATAATGGGATTATTGGGATCTTTGTTAGCAGTAACAAGGTCATTCATAGAGGGGACAACGTGCTGCTTAGGTTGATTGCTTGAAGAAATATCGTGTTGTTGAATAAGTTCTTGCATGACTTCAAAAAATTGATTGGCTTCTTCAGCAGCTGCCCTCTTTACAATTTTTCTCGAAAAATACTCTGCAATATCTGTGTGTCCACCTTTTTGGGCGAAAAAGACCACACATTCATAAACGATATTGGCATCATCTCTGTGCTTGCCTTGGAGAGCTTTTACTAAAAAAACCTCGGCATTGCCTTTATTCCCAGCAAGAGCAGCGCCATATGCAAAATCCTCCCAACGAGCACCCCGCTTTACCAATAATTCGCATAAATGCATATTGATAGGACTATCGGCACCAAGATGCATAGCTGCATTTAATTCTTTTGCATCTTTAATATCCAAAAGACATTCGAGGTCAAAGTACACGGACCATTTTCTTAAAAATAGCCCTAATACGAAGTCCTCCGCAAAAACTCCCCGGACTATGTCGCGTTCACTAGCTTCAAATTCTAATTTGCCTTTTCTGGCAGCATCAATTAAATCTCGAACAAATATATTTTCTGTATTCAGGTCAAATTTTTCTTTCGATAATTGAACACCTTTTTTCATCGAAAATACCTCTACTGCTTTAGTATTACTTAACTTAGGCAAGTTTACCAAATCATAATTAAAAAAAATGCCAGGAAATTCCTGGCATTGATGAGCGTACATTTTCATTTAAATGACTTGCGAAGCGCACGCACTATCTTCCTTTACGTTGTTTCGGTGCTTTCACAACCACTTCATCTTCAGACGGCTCATCTTCTGAGTGTGACAGCTCAAGGTGATCTTTTGAATCTTCCATTTTGCTAGTACGTTTTTTTCTGTCGTTTTCTCTTTTTTGGGAAAATTCAACCAGTATGGGAGAAGGTGGTGCAACTTGTGTTGTTTTTTGCCATTCCACTACTGATTTTGGTGGTTCAATAAAGGCAAGAAACTCTAATGACTCAGCAATTGTTTGCTCATAATCTTCAACCAATTCTTTAAATGCATCAAATTCTTCATGCAAATTTATCTCAACAAAGCGGCGAATTGTATCCATTAGCCCAACTGGAATCCCCTCACCTTCTTTCCATTGCATCGCGTACTGATGTTTAAGTGCTTCGTCACATTGCTTAAAAGCGTCATCAACTAAGGCTTTTGCTTTGCAAACAATAGTTCCTTTAGTGATAAAAAGGATTTTTACTTTTGGATGCATTCCATCAGTCAGCGCAACCGTATTGTTAAAGCCGCCAGATTCACAAGTGGGAATATGACCGTATTCCGTGCTAATTTCGTATGTCCGCTGAATGAGAGCTGCTTTACGAGCTTGTATATTCGATTCTAAATTTGGATCAGTAACGGTTAACCATACTAAAGAAAGACATTCTTGCATTGAAATTCCTGATGTAGGATCTGTAAAATGCATTTCATTTAAAATTTCCATGCGGTTTTTAGCAACTGTCGTTTTATCATCATCGGGTAAACTGTTCACCCAAGTAATCAACGCTTGACGAGCTTCATCAAATTTAAGCTTTGTCGCTTCAGGAGATTCTAACTTGTAATGTTCTTTTAAGGCAGTAATAGAATCAGAAACAGATTTATGAACAGAAGCTTTATGCGTGCTTTGTGCAGTATTGAGCACACGATCACGCATTTGCGCACCATGTTCCTTTAATAATTTGACAATAAACTCATGTTCATTTTCATCGGCTAACCCTATTGCTGTTCTTCCTTGAGTATTTTTGGCATTCACTTCAGCTTTGGCCTCGATAAGTTGCCTTACAACCACTAGATATCCGCCTTCGGCGGCTAGCTGCAAAGGTGTATTTCCTTCAACATCTGCAACATTCACCTTTGCCTTTGCTTCTATCAGTTGTGCCACAGCCGCTTCATGTCCATTAATAGCAGCCCAATGTAACGGTGACGTACCTTTTCCATCTACAGCATTTACATTTGCCCCAGCCTTTAGCAAACTTTTTATTAACTCGGCATATCCACGCAAAGCTGCAATATGAAGTGCCGTCCAATTCGTCATGTCTCCAAAAGTCGCGACTACATTCACATCTGCGTTTGCTTCTATCAAAGGTGGCACAAGTGCTTCATGACCTTGGGAAAGAGCGATAAGCAAAGGTGTCTTGCCCTCATGATTGATAGCATTTACATCTGCTCCTGCTACTATTAATTGAGCTACAACGGTTTTAAGGCCGCTAAAAGAAGCCAGATGTAACAGTGTTACGCCGTTAGCATCTGCACCATTCACACTTGCTTTTGCATGTATCAGTTGTACGGCAACTGCTTCATGGCCCATGACAACAGCGAAGCGCAACGGGTTCAAGGCAATCTCATTTCCAGCATCTACATTTGCTTTTGCTTCAATCAGTTGTACCACGACTGCTTCATGTCCTTGAGAAGCAGCCATATGCAATGGTGAGTTAGAATTATCATTTGCAGCATTCACATTTGCCTTTGCTTCTATCAGTTGTGCCACAACCTCTTTATGGCCCTTGGAAGCAGCCATCTCCAACGCTGTCACGCCTTTGATATTTGTTGCAATAACATTTGCTTTTGCATCTATCAGTTGCGCTACAACCGCTTTATGACCCTGGGAGGAAGCCGCATGCAACGGTGTCACGCCTTCAATATCTACCGCATCCACATTTGCCCCGGCTGTTAGCAGTTGTACCACAGCTGCTGCATGACCCTGGGAAGCAGCTAAATGCAGCGCTGTCAATCCATTAGTATCTACAGCATTCACATTTGCTCCTGCGGCTAACAAACGCTTTATTGTCCCTATATTGCCAACCTCAGCTGCTAAGCGAAGTGAAGTCAATCCACCATTGCTTGGAGTATTCATGATTGCATTCACATTTGCTTTTGCTTCTATCAATTGCGCAGCAATCGCTTCATGGCCTCGGTTAGCAGCCATATGCAACGCTGTTCCGTTATTAGTATCTACAGCATTTACATCTGCCCCTGCCGCGAGCAAACGCTTTATAATCTCAGTATTTCCAATCTCAGCTGCTAAACGCAGTGCTGCCACCCCACCTGCGCCTGGAAAATTCATGACTGCATTCACATTTGCTCTTGCTTCTATTAATAGCACTACGACCTTTTCATGACCCTTTACCACTGCATCATGCAACGGTGTACAGCCAGTGGCACTTACAGCATTTACTTTTGCCCCTGCAGCTAGCAGTTGTGTCACAGCTGCATCATGACCAAGGCTAGCAGCCAAATGCAAGGGCGAAAAACCATTAGTATCTGTAGCATTCACATCAGCCCCTGCAATGAGCAAACGCTTTATAATCCCTGTATTTCCAATCTCAGCTGCTAAGCGCAGTGCCGTCACCGCACCTGCATCTGAAACATTCATGACTGCATTCACATTTGCTTTTGCTTCTATCAGTTGCAACGCAACCGCTTCATGCCCCCCGCTCGTAGACAAATGCAACGGTGTCGCACCATCAGAAGATAAGGCATTAACATTTACCTGCGCCGTTATAAGTTGCGCCACAATTGCTTCATGACCACGGTTAGCAGCCATATGCAACGGTGTCACACCATTCACATTTGCAGCATTCACGTTTGCTTTTGCTTCTATCAATTGTGAAGCAAATGTTACATGCCCCTTCAATGCAGCTGCATGCAACGGTGTCGAGCCAATAGCATTTACTGCATTCACATTTACCCCTGCCGCTAAGAGCTCGTTCAATCCATCTATATCATTACTGTTTGCAGCTTCAAATAAACGTTCTTCAATTGTTGGCATATTTAACATAAAAAACCTCTTTTAATTGCTGCATGATATAAACGTTTATTTTTCTGAATTATTTAGGCAAGCTTACCAAATTATAATATAAAAAAATGCCAGGAAATTCCTGGCATACGTGATTTAACATTCAATCGTACTTTCTTTGCAAAGCAAGAAAACTCATGTTAGTGTGAAAATCCCCTGTAGTTTTATGAAAATAAATGTGTTGTTGATAAAGTGGGAGTAAAGATTATGGCTGGCATGATGCAAAAAGCGCTTGCAGCGTTGTGGGATCGAATTACCGATCCAGCCCCTACAAACCGTCATGTAGATTTTACCTATATCGAGATTTATCGTAAGAACACTTTAGTTGGGATGTTTGTGCCAGAACTGTATGAGTTGGCAATGACGCCCCATATGCCCCTAAAATGTCAGCACGAATTCAACGAATGGGCCAAAAACAGGGAATTTTCGTCATCTAAAGCTAAAACTGAATCATTGGCAGCAGAACGACAAGATCTTTTTCTACAACTTTATCGCAAAGATGGCACCGCGAAAACGGCTTTTGAATTAGCAATAGTGCCTACAAAGAGTCAAAAAGAAGTTGCTGCAAGAATGGTCAAAGAATATAAATTCCGCCGCGATCAAAAGTGGCCCTTGCCGACTTTCGTTTCTAAGTTTCGTGTTGCTCAAGATCATCTCAGAGACATTGAAAATGCTGGATTACATGTCAAGGGCGATAAAATGGGTATACTTTCTACCCTACTCAGCTATGTTTGGTTGAAGCGAAATACGACAGCACTAGGCGTGAATTCTAAAATTAATATTCCCAATCCTGTTGAGAAAATGACAAATCGTGAAATTTTCTTGCATTATGCAGGATCCTGGATTGCTTGGCTGATGACACTCAGTACCGCTATAGCCATAGTAGAAACAGCAGGCCTTGCGAGCTACGCTTCTCCTTTAGGGATCGGCCTCATGATCGCTACTTATTTAGCGAAAAAATGTACCAATGATTTTTATTTATTTGATTTGGCAGAATCATTGCATCGAAGTATCGGCTCTAAGGATCTCTCTTGGAAAGGAAAGATCAGCTGGCCTAAATTGTTAGAAACCGGTGTTTATATAGCAGCGGTTGGAATTGCAATATTTTTTGCCGCAAAGACAGTTTGGTTTGATGTTTTAGCACTTCCCGTGACTGGGTTGATTGAATTAGGGTTACCCGTTGCGATGCTGAATTTTATGCATTACGGTGTTGCAGCCGTAATCACCGGTGTCACTGCGCTAATGACTTATACGGGTGCATCTTATGCCCAACGTTTCTTTTGGGGACTATCGGTATATGATAATCAAATTCCTTTTACACAAGATATGGGTACTGAAGTAGCATTACCTGCTGTTAATGTTGCAAAAACGCCTGAAGGAAAGCTAGTTAAACTTAAGCAAGAAGTGTTGACAAAGCTTACTCAATCCAAACTTCATATGACGGCAAACGAAGAACAAAGTGTAATTCTATTGTTCAATAATCTTGGAAATAATGCCCAAACAAGATCACTATCAGCAGAACAATCACAACCAACACAACCTCCGATCCAAGAAGATCGAACTCGGATCGCGCCGTAACAAAGATGCGGGAACCTATCACAATTAATTTAGGCAAGTTTACCAAATTACAATAAGAAAAATGCCAGGAAAATCCTGGCGTTGAGGTTTTTTCTACAGCTTTGCCCTAACAAAAAGTTGATATATACTCAGCTCATTTTTTGTAGGAGGGTAAGATGAGTACATTTAGACGGCACCTCATTCGCGCGATGGAAAAACTCGAAACCAACGAAGTCAGAAAACATCTGATAACTTTAGATCGTTTTTCCTCGCATTATCCTAATACCTCTCTTGATGAAAGATGTCACTCTTCTATTGGACATACCACCCACCCTGCTTTTACCAATACACCCTTTCTACCAGGATGCAATCTTTACCAATTAAAACCAAACTATAGTGCTTCAAAAGCAATCGAAGATTTATTACATACCTATGAAACGGTGATTGATTGCGGCATGGCAATTGGTATTGCTTATTATTATGCGCTTTTGCAATCCATGATCGAAATTCACGGTGAGCAAAATGGTAAAGCACGATTTGATGCTATTTTTGGTGATACAGCGGGGAATGTTCCCAATGAGCGTCGTATTTTAATTTCAAAAGATGGTCCAATGTTGTTAACGCAAGAGGGTGAAAAAGAAGTAAAGATATTTACAGAACCCTATCAAATTCTATCTCTTTTAGTCGAGGCTAAAGAAAGAAATAAGTTAGAGCTGACTGGTGCTATCATTACCTTTAAAGGCGATCCCTATTATTATGTAAAACACCCCTTTGGAAATGAGGGTAATTATAATTGTGTGGTGGTATCTATTCCGCCTACATCTAAACAAATACTTGTGCGTACTTTTGGCCTTGAGGGGCCCCTATCGGAAGAAGGCTTGCTTGAAAAGCACCTATCCGCTTTTGCTGCGGAACCTTCAGTGGAATCTCGCTTTATCTCCCGCACAGATAACTATCATTTACAGAAACTTCAAGCAAGAAGGGAAGCCATTCAAGGATTTAGTAATAAAATCATTGATTGTGACGATGGAATGATTAATATATTTCTAAAATCTGATCTCACTCAAGTATTAAGACTTATCAAAGAGGGTATGAAAATACAAAAAGAAATCTTTGGTGAATCTGAAAAACCTGATTGGCAAGCTGCCGTTAAGCTGATAAATAAAAGAGAATCAGATGCCGCTAATTTACCTGAAACTAAGCCACCTGCAGCGATGGTGCTTGCCTATTCTGCTGCAAAAGCAAAAGTAAAAACAGTAACAACGAGTAGCACCGATAAGGAACCAGCGAAGAAGAAAGGTTGGAATACAGGCTTTTATAAATGAAGGCATTGAATATTCAAAAAATACAACTTGTTTCTGGGGGAACAAATATAGGAAAGGGGTCAAGTATACCCTTGACCCAGGTTTGCATTCGATTGACTCATACTTTCTAACAACCTGGGTCAAGGGTATACTTGACCCCTTTCTTATGTTGGGGAACTTTAATGTTAAAAGGTATTCGTCGTGGTTTTGGGGTTATGAAACAGGGTGTTCTGGCTGCACACTATTCTACTCAAAGAGGAAATGGCGCAGCAATTGAGAAGCTTAAACTTGCTTTACTCAAAAAAGACAAAGCTAATTTTAAAGCTGTTGTTCAAACAACTGATAATTTCTCCGATGATGAGCTTGAACAAGCTTGTTACTATGCTGTCGAATTAGGAGAAGAAGAAGGATTATTAAATTTAATTAAAAAACTTGATAATTCTCTTTTACATGGCGACTTTTTAAAGTTTGCAATCACCTGTAACCAACAAAGAATTGTTTTAACTTTACTTTATTATACTCATCTTGCGCTTGAAGATATTACCAATGCCCTGGTGTATGCCTTATCATGTCGATCAACTATCTCCTTAAGCCATATCCTTCGAGTGGTAGAAGATGATCTTCAATCAAAAGAACCTGCTTTATCAGAAGAATCTAAAAAACATTATGCACTAACTATAAATGCGTTGTTTATCAAATGCGCTGAAATACCGTTATATTTAGCCCTTTCTTATATTCTTGGATTTAAACATATTAAAGCCTTGCTGAATAAAGCAAGCATAGGCGAAGCTTTAAATAATGCTTCCATTAAAGGAAATTTTGATGAAGTAAAATTGATATTAGCTCATGGATTTACTATTGATGTTGACTATTTTAAAGTAGCCGCAAGAAACGCAAGGCAGAAAAAACATCTTGAAATCGCTAACATGCTGGATAGTGTACTCAATCCCGCTCCACCTAAATCACAACTACCTATTGAAATGCCCATTTTTGTTGGAACCTTCTATCATGGTACTCGACCTCCATTATATGTT
The DNA here is from genome assembly GCA_963829835.1 of uncultured Pseudomonadota bacterium. Classification (GTDB taxonomy): domain Bacteria; phylum Pseudomonadota; class Gammaproteobacteria; order Berkiellales; family Berkiellaceae; genus Berkiella. Next base: position 500,846 of record CAWHKC010000003.1, on the reverse strand, counting down.
TCAGAAAGGCATAAGGTTGGCTCATTAGGATGGCAAAAAGAACGTGATGTCGTTATGAGCATGTTAGAAGAACAATTTTCAAATACGGATCTTAAGGAACCAAAAGGCACAAAGAATAAAAAATAGCAATCATTTTATTTTTTGTAACAATCCAGGCTTACTTTACTGCATTTCCAACTTCAGAAATGCAATATTGCAGGCCTGACCACGTCACAAAAATTGTTGTTTTAATGAGCTGCCAATCTTTCTCTTTCTACGTTTTCATGTTTAACAGCTATGATTCTTTGTTGGAAGTCATGTAAACGTTGCTGCAGATCCGCATCATGTCTAACAATGGCTTGGGCAAAGTGACTGTGCGCAGTTTTCAGTGTTTGTGCCAATTGGAACACCTTGTCATCTAATGCTTCTTTATAAGAATCCAGTTGAGAAATGAATCTTTGCAAATTGACTTCGCTAGGCGAATTTTCATAAGCCTCAAGCAAGGGATATATCGCATTGCCTTTAAAAGGAGCCAGCACCGTTTTAAGTTCATGAAATGCTAAATATAATCTTGAATAAGCTAAACACTGCATTTTCAAAGATTCTTCTGCAAAACCGGAGGCATTAGCAGCTTGATAGATTTCTACCATTTCTTTAACGCTTAAACCAAATAATCTTTGCATTTTTTCCCATTCAGATCCCACAGATGTCCCAACCGCGGTAGGTAAAAACTCATCTTCGGGAAATTCATGATTATCCACGTTATGGCCGAAAAAGGTCGGATCATCAGAACTGATAGACATATTGATTCCAAATTGACGGAATATTTTGAAAACATGCTCTTTAATAGATTTGACGACATGCAAAACCAAGTTACTGGTGGGGCAAATTTCAATAGATATATTTCTTTTTGCAATCTCTCTCATAAGTTCTGCATCTTGGGCGGCAGAAGTCGCATGCCCAAGACGATCTAATGGTAGGGTTCGAATTGCATCCCAAACGTATTCGGGAGAAGTAAACTTCCTGGATTGCTGCGCATGCCCAAGGGGCTCCAGATTATAGTGATAGTGATACCTTGGGCTGGAAGTTTCATATTGGATTAAACGAAGAACCGGCTAATCTGCAAAAAGGTATGGATATTGTTTGTGATGTGCTTAGGAAATATAACGTGCCTGCTTTTAAACTAGCTTCTCCTGGATTTAATTTAAATGATGGTACGCAAGTTGGTAAGCAAATAACAATTTATTATGAAGTGGACCCAAAAAATAACTGGAAGTCAATGCTTGAAGAAATTGAGGAAAGGCTTAAAAAGGCTGGAGTTGAGCCAGCTAAAAGTTTAGCAACAGCAGAAAAGCGACTTGGTTCAAGTGAATTTATTGGTTATCGTAATGATAGGGTAACTGATGCCAAAGGAAATAAAGAATATGTAGATGCTGCTGTTGCTACTAGTTATAATCCTGCTGGGAAAGAAGATCCCTTTCTTCATATTTTAGCTAAAGAACAAAAGAAAGAAGATAAGAAAGAAAGTCAAAGTACTGCTTTAGAGGAAAAGCCTCGAAGACATATTGCTGAAAAGTTGAAAAAAATAGAGGATCCTAATAGTACATCTAAAAACAAACTTGGCGGCTAACGAAATAAGATTATGGGGCCACTCCTGCATTATTGTAATTTGCTTTTTACGCATACATTCTATATTTTTCAATTGCTCTCTTGATATCAGCAGCTCTCATGGCAACAAATAAACAATTAACTAGCGTTTTCTTTGCAAAATGAAATGGCAATGATAAAGACCATGATGATATGTAGAGGGTCGGGCCGACCCACTACCTTAATAAGAGGGGATCAAACGTCTTTGTACAACCTCTGCAACATGTTGCGTAGGCATGAGTTTACTGTAAGCATAGTTCCATATCGTTGTTAATAATGGAGTTGTCGTCTCAGCCTTCACATGTGATGGTGATGGCGTTGGACTTGGCTCAACCATGATTTGATTTTGCAACTCTATAGCTTTTTCAATATTAATTCGCTTATCACGCTCGTGCGCAAGTAATTGCTGAATGATTTCTTTATTACCGGTGCGAGAGAGTAAAGCCTCAAATTCCTGCTTTGTGTAAAATAAGGGGCTTCTACCCTTGTTCTGTAATTGCAAATAGATAATCCCTAATGACCATATATCATTGGCTTTATGGGGACGGCTATCGACAACCCTACGTTGATAATCAGATAAATAGAAAAGTCTGCCCACTGAATATTGTGTATCCTTAATTGAATGAAATTGTGCATGATAATATGCCGTACTAGCGCTATAGATTTGTGAAATCTCGGGTGATTCGTACCAGGGGGTAGACAATGCACTTTCATTTGGATCATATTCATTTCTTGTCAATCCAAAATCAATGATTTTTATGCGATATTGCCCTGACTTATCTTTGTCAATGAGTATATTTCCCGGTTTTAAATCTTGATGAACCTTCCCCAGACTCTGTAGAGCTTGAACTCCTTTAAAAATACCTAACATGATATCGTTAATATCTTTCTGAGTGAGAATGATTTTTCCTTCTGCGACCTCATGTAAAAATGATGCCAAATCTTGTTTTGATTTACGAGAAAACATATTGATTTTTGTTTTCCCTAATTTTACAAATTTAGAACCTAGTTCTGAACGGTTTACTTCATCGGAAATTCTACTTGCTTGTTGTGAGATAGCGGTTTCTGTTTGTAACTCTTGGATATAATTTTGCTGCTTATGCAGATCATTAGGAAGCAAAGCCACTAATTCAAACATCTCTTCTTCCGGTATGTCTACACGCCATGCAGGCTTGCCTGAGCCCTTGTATGTGCCGCTTTTCTTGCTTAAAGTATGTTTTGTGTGATCAGCTAATTTACTTTTGGTATTAACCATCAATTTTAATTCGCCTGACGCTGCATCGCAGAGGATATCAATGGAACGAGGCAAGTCAGCCAATCTAAATGCATCTATTCTTCGTCTGCCATCTGGAATCGAATCTGGGACCGTTTTGATATAATGTAATGCTTGACCTGGTTGTAGCGTTCTAATCTGATTTAAAATGGCATTATTTCTCAAAAGGTAATCAATTATTTTATTGAGATCTGATTTTAAAATGAATCGACTCAACCGAGCATCAATATTTCTTAAACGTGCAGTTTCAAGCCGTTGGATAAACTCATCATAGTGGGGGTTTAGGTATCGTGGAGGCGAAACACTCATTGCTTTGGGTGAGGGTTTTCTCTTTTGCTCAGCTTGTGTATATAACTGTGAAGATGGTTTTATTTCTTTGCGGGGCTGCCTATCTAACGCCGGTCTAGCTACAACGATTCTTCTTTTTGGTTCAACCTGATGTGCAAGAGGAATTCTCATTGCATGTTCGGAAACTTGCTTTTCAGTTGATTGTTCAGGGACAGAAACCTTGGCAGGCTCTTGTGTAGGAACCATTATTTTTGTTTCAATTTTTGGTTTCGGTGAATGCAAGCTCAATTTAGAAAAGGCAATAATTAATTCATTAAGATCTTTCTCAAAAGCTTCATCATAAGGCCTTCTTCGCTTTGTCAGAATGGGAGAAGGTGAGCGATTGATAGGTGAAGCACCGCGTTTCATATTGCCTACTCGATTTTTAACTATTTAAACTAGATTACAGCAGATTTTACCATATATGTTAGTTCACTGAGTATCTGCATTAAGACCGTCTAGAACGTTAAAAATGGTATTTGTCAGGTTATGTATGTCATAACAATCTGATGTAGGTACGCGCTATTTTCTGGCGTGTAATGCGTTTTTTGTCGAAGATAGGTTTAACGTTTCAATCAAACCTTCAAGTGAATTTTCTTGAGAACGTTGCGCTTGTCTTACTTTTGCTATCGATATTTTAAATAACGGCACAAATGATGTGTTGGGTGTTACTCTATGAAGCAACGAAGCATTTTCCAAATTTGCGGCTAGCGATAGGACTTTGCTAATGAAATTGCTCACTAACAATTCATATTCACGTAGTTCATCAATGTATGGAAATCTTGTTTGCGGAAAAACGCGTTGAACACGATCTAAATCATGATACTTTGAAATATCTTGACCTGCTAATATGAATGCAAAAATCTCGGCTTGTTTAAAAATTGGCATAACTGCAAGCATGATAGCCGTGTATTGATCGAAATCTGCTACATTTGTCTTTTGGAATGCTAAATCGATTTGAACTAATTCAACATTAAGTGAACCAATAAAATCTTTCAAGGTTTTTAGCTCTCACACAATCAAAATATCCATTACTATTTATTGATGATTACTCAGACATTTTCCAAATCTTAAACCATGCATATCTAAGCACATCACTTCTTTTTATCAATAGAATTAATTTTACCTTGTAGTAGATATGTTATCTAGAGGTCCTCAGATTATGTCAAATATTACCAGTAATCTTGGAGCGCGTTTTCCTGTGGAAATATAGGAAAGCTAATCCTATATGTTTAAGCTAGTATTCTTGCTACTTTTTAGAAACAAACTCCTGCAATCCACTATGTTAATTCGGATTGCTTGGTCTTGAAGTGGATTTTGCTACTTCATGGATGGGGACACGTTTGCTTCTGTTAGGCGTAGGCGTACTCAATGAGAATTGCGGATTACTCAGCAATCGAAATCCTGGCAGCACAAATTTTCGCGTTAATTCAGCTTCAAGTTCGGTCTTCTTTGTATGAAGAATAAACAAGGTTTGGGTGCCACCATAAGATTTAATATTGCGCTCACAGGGCGTTGAACAAACGAAAATATCTTTGATCTCTGCATAAACTTCCGGGGTGATTTGTATCTGACCACTCAAACCTGAAGATTCCATTCGAGATGCTTTGTTGACACCTTCACCATACCAATCTTCCGTTATTTGATAGGTTCCATCTACCCTTTTAAATTTAATATCAACTTTGGTTGCAGGTCCAATATTGATACCAATACGAAAATTTGCCTTAATTTCTGAGTTTCGATTAAATTCAGATAAAAAATTAGACATATATAAAGCGACATGTCCCATTGCGATGGCTTGCTCTTTTCTTTTTTCTTCATCTTGACTACAAGCACTGAGCATAATGCAATCACCGGATAATTTTACTATACCAATGCCATAAGGCGCTCCAATAGCTTCAATGATTTTAAAAAATACAGAATAAATCGTATTTAAAAGATCATCTAAAGCTGATTGTGATATTTCCTGAGATAGCTTTGAAAAGCCTTGCATATCAGCAAATAAGAAAATGGCTTTGTCAAAACACTCCTTTGTTTTTAGAGCATCAGGCAATTTCTCTTCAATGCTGAGATTTACTTCCTCTTTCGAGTAAGGCGAAGAAGGCTTTTCACAGGAGATATTCAACTTCAACATTGTAAATTCTAAATCAAGTATAGAATAATCAAGCGCTATTTTTGCTATGCGATACTGCAGTATCAATTCCTGGGTGGTGGGCTTGCGAAAATCGGAAAGGACTATGCCTGATTTAGACATTTTGACAACTTATTGATGAGCAAGATATGTATTTTACCAAGATAATTGTTCTGTTTCTGCCATAAAAATTCTCTACATAAAAATATGTGGAGGGTCACTTATTTGTGGATGAAACTGGTGGCGAGGGCAATTTTTCTTCATCGGGAAAATCAACGATATTCAATACTCTAAGCAGATTATTGGTAAGGTGTATACATTCAATTTGCAGTGTTGTCATAGGACCCATTGGATGGGTGCCTTTATCAAGAATCATTTATTCTTTTTTGTTCTTCTCTGTAAGCGTAAAGATTTTCTAAGAAATCTAAAATATTGCTCGAATTAAATGTTGATTTATCACATTCTTTTATTACACGCTCGGTTTGCGATATGAATGCCGCTGTTAAATTAATTTGCGGCTCTACCCATTCGTGAGCCTTTGTATGTAAGCTTTGATGAATTTTATGGTGAAATTTTTGTTTTTTAACTTGATACATCTGCAAAAGCTCTTTCATACGTATAATTTTATCACTCAAAGCAACCTTATATTTTTGCACCTCAGGGGAGCGATAATCAATTGGTATATTCTCTAAAGCGGCGACCGGATCTATTGATTCATCCACTTATGACTCCTTAACCTTGTGTAATATATTTATTTAGCACTCGGTTTATTATGAGATGGGATAATTGTAATATCTTGTGATTTTTTTAACAAATCTGTAATATGTTTTCGCTCTTTCGCAATTTTCTCAGGTATAATATCAAAGCCTTTTTTCAATTTATTGGCTAATTCTAACATCATAGAAATAAAACTATTTGAGCGTTCACCATGTAAGGTAGAATGTTGAAATGTTGCTATTTTATTAAATATTTGTTGAGGTGTATAAGGAAGTAATCGATTCGGTGATAATTGTGCTTTTGTTTTATCATCCACTGAATTTGATAATGATTGATGCACTATATGTGCAGTTGTACTATAACAATTCCATCTTCCTAATTTTTCGTATCTCACTTTTTGCTGTGATAACTTACCACAATTATTTAAAAGACTCTCCAAATGTAATCCAGGTTTATCCTGATCTTTTACTAATGGAATAGGAATTCTTTGTGGTAAAAGACCATGAGTAACATGATTAGCCAGTTCTTGTGGTATTGCTTTCTCAATCTGACCAACAAGTACTGTGCCCATTTCCATACATTGTTTGTTTAATACAATTTGATCTTTAGTAGTTTCTTGCTTGTTAATTTTTGGATCTCTAGAAAGTTTAAAACTTTCGTTTTCTATTTTTCTAGCACCATTCACCATATTATTATGTGCATAGAGTAAATCAGCTAAATCTTGATTTCTTCCATCAACTAATTTTTTTAAATCTTGAAACTTAGTTTCTTCTGTAGAGTTGCGAGTAGTTCCTTTAATGAATAAATTGTTATATTCGCCAATAATTTTGACATATTCAGCGTTATTACTTTGATAACTTTTTACTTTTTTCTCAATAAGCTTTTCAAAATTTTCTTTATCTTTTGTGACATCATCAATCACAGCATTCTTATTAGCATTTGGCTCGCCTTTAAAACGGTTGGGAATTTGTTTCTGAAAATCAGAAGAACCATCAATTTTTACGCCCTGCGGATAATGAGTAGTCACTTCTGGTCCCAGTTTATAAGGCATTCTTTGCCCGAACAGTCCTTTGGCACTCCTTGCACTTGCTTCATTTTCAAGTCCCCTACCGGCTTCAGTTTTTGTATTATAACTAACAGGTACGCCAAATCGTTGCCAATAAATATCTTCTTGTAACGTTGCTAATTTATGAGGTTCACCCTTCTCCTCACCTGGCCAAAATGACCAATATAGTTCATATGTACCATTTTCTTTGTTTTCAGTTACCATTTTAGAAAAATCTTCACCATAAGCTGTTTCCATCTTTTTGACTAATTTTTGGTTTTCGTCATCGATGGGAAACGACACTTTTATTGCAGCATGTCCCACATCTAACCCTTTATATAAAGCTTTTGCTTGCGGTCCAAAATCTGAGGCGCCATATTCTGCCCCCCAGACCATTACTTCTGCATGATAGGATTTAAGTTTTTCAATTCTTTTATTAACCTCATCTTGCAAATATTTTTTTATCTCCTTATCTAGTCTATCATCTAATATTTGACTTCCATTGATGATTTTTGAAATCTCAGCAGAATCATTTTGCTTACTTGCATCTATTTTTTCTAATTTATCTACAAAATAAGTAATAACTGCTTCTCTTTCTGCTTGCTTTTTTTTATCTGCTTGTTCTTTCAACTGGTTTAGTTGTGCGATTAGATCTTCAACTATTGTAGTCATCTCACACCATTCCTTATTTCTTTTAAAATAAGACTCTTAATTCGCATGAAAGTTCACATTTTAGTTATTTTTGTAAGAGCAATTTTCAAATGTCCGCTTTGAGCAATTTAGAAATGTCCGCTGTGTAAATCTTCAGCCATACTTGATGTATGTGCAAACTTCCCAAGGAGAGGGCTATGCAGGGGACATTTACCATGAGCGAAAAAGAAGTTTACACGTTGAAAATACTAGAAAAGATCATCGATAAGCGGCTCTCTTTGACGCTTGGAGCTAGCTACTTAGACCTCACCCCTAGGCACTTAAGAAGACTGAAGAAGGCCTATTTGGATGGTGGTGCGCCCGCACTAATATCCAAAAAGAGAGGTAAATCAAACCATCGACATAGCGACAAACTTAAAGATCGTGTGTTGTCACTTATTCGTGAGCACTACGAGGATTATGGCCCAACACTAGCCTCTGAAAAGCTTACTGAGCATTATCAAATTCATATCTCTAAAGAAACTATTAGGCAATGGATGCATGAAGCAAACATCCGTCAAGTAAAAGCTGCTAAAGAGTTAACGTTACATCAACCTAGACATAAGCGTTCTACTATGGGCGAGCTGGTACAAATGGATGGTTCTGTTCATGATTGGTTTGAAGGGCGTGGACCTAAATGTACATTGTTGGTCCTAATTGATGATGCAACAAGCTGTTTTCTTCAATTACGATTTGTTAAAGCAGAAACCACTTTTGATTACTTTGACACAGTCAAAAATTATCTTGTTGAACATGGAAAACCTAGTGCCTTTTATGTTGATAAACATAATGTATTTAAAGTAAATCATCCTGAAGCTAAATTAGGTGATGGTTTTACGCAATTTGGACGAGCATTAGAGAGTCTAGATATCACAATAATAAACGCCAATAGCCCACAAGCAAAAGGCCGTGTTGAACGTGCAAATCGTACTTTACAAGATAGACTGATTAAAGACCTCAGATATCATAATATTTCAACTATGGAACAAGGAAATGAATTTCTACGCACTTATCTTGTGGCTCATAACAAACGCTTTGGTAAAGTGCCAAAATTAGAAGGAAACGCTCATGTACCACTAACAGACAAAGAGAAACTATCACTTGATAGAACATTTACCATTCAATCGATTAGGAAAATATCAAAGCAACTCACCATCAGTTTTAAAAAATCTTTATTTATGATTAAGAATCAACGACATCCACGTAGTATGATCGGTAAATCAATCACTGTTAGTGAATCATCTAATGGCGAAATCAAACTTTACTATGGTAATAATACTTTAGAATACGAAACAATCAGAAAATATGATTTCCAAGAGCGGGTCATGGGAATAAGACAAATGCATGAATTTTTAAACCAAAGAATGACTAATCAACCCATCTCTAGGAACAATGCCCCACTTAGAAGGGTCAATGATAATATAACCAGCGGACATTTTTAACTTGCTGGGGGCTAGGACATTTCTAAATTGCCCTAACACATTTTAGTTATTTTCTAGTTATTTTTTGTTATTTAATTTTAAATTAGTTGAAAAATCAAAGAGTTAGCATATAAACCTGTTAAACAGGTGTATTATCGCTTTTTGGGAAAAGATCTATTATCAATTTTTCATCATAAAAGAACTCTTCTCGACCATTCTATGGATTCTGAACCAGATAATGTTTTTCAAGAAGATGTACTGAAGCCATTAAAATTTTAACCTGCATATTGCGGTGTCAGGCCTGCATTATTGCGATTTCCTTTAGATATCCATTATTGTCGAATAAGATGTGGATGTCTCCGTTTTGTTATTTTATTTACCAATCACCCAGACATTATCAATCTGGGTAGCGGGTCAAGCCTGCACTATTGCATTAGTAGATTCTTATTCTATTTTTTGACTTGCCTGCTCTACTAATTGCATCATTGCAGGCCTGACCCCCACCTCGTACGATAACGCCAGGATTGCAGATGCATCAACAACGTTATCAAGCTAGTAGTAAACCAACAGTTTCCAGCCATGCACCACAGACTAGAAGAAAAAAAGTCGGTGTAACACATTAGAAACTACAGCTCTAAGGGAACCGTGAGATCGAATCCAACCTCTTGCGCCCAGAATTGACTGCCTACCTTAGCATCATAATAGAATGAGGTATTTATTTTGTTACATAAACTTCGGTAGGTAAGCTCAAGACCCGTAGCGAAAAGATTTCGTTTAAAATTTCGTCCTTCGCTAATAAAAACATAACTTGAGTTCACAAAATTGGCAGTGTAATCCTTACTATAGGAAGGCGTCTGGTTAATGTACGCAAGCGTAAGTATAGGGCTAAACACACCATTCCAAGCATCGTAAGTAGTACTTAACAAAACGCCCGCTTCTGCTTGAAATAGCGCTGCATTTTTTTGGTGCAGTTGAAGATCGAGGCTTGCAGCTCCAGATTCCCCATAACTGTTTTCATGCTGTTGCACATAATCCAGATTAATGTAGGGGGTTTCCTGCAAGAAAGAGTAAATCATCTGATACCCAAAACCGACATGGGCCAGCCATTCATTTCCACTGTGATTCGCGTGAGCCTGCCTATTTATTGTTCCAAAATTGAGCCCCCGCTTGCTATTATATTTGTTGTTTGCGCTGATGAAGGACATATCGATGTATAATTCATCGCGTTTCCAACCTCCGTAAATGCCACCATAATAACTATTGATGGTTGCGTTGCTGGCAAAATCATTTACATGGAAGTTATCATGGGTAGCACTGAAGGCTAGCCCAAGCACCCAATCCTGGATAGTATAGTCAGCGCCCATTGTAATGCCGCGAGTTTGATTTTTAAATCCAAATTGTTTTCTTTGGCGCTGCCACTGTCCAATGCCATCGATCCAGAAACTGCTTAATTGGCCGCAACGTCTCTCTTTGTCAAAGATAAATTCTTGCAAATGTTTAGTGTAGGTAGAGCGTACAAGAATAGCGTCTTGCAATTGAACATCGATAAGACCTGAAAACTGGGCGGGATCCATCTGTTCAAAAGCATTCTCAATCGCATTAGGACTTAAAGCAAGTAAGGCATTGTTAACAGTAGCAACATCTGAGCCTGGCGTCGCTGGAAGTGAAAAGAAAGCATTGGCAATAATGAGTGCATTACCTGTAAGACCAACCCCATTTGAATTCAATGGCAGATAGGTGAGTTGAACGCTCAGAGGATTATAGATCAAACTCATCAACGCAGGCGTCGAACTTGTGAGCGATGAAAATACGCCTGTCACACCGCCAGCAGCGCTGAGGATAGTGTAAGTAATTGGTGCGCTGTAGTTGAGGGAGTCTGGCGTAACAACAACGCTACCCGCTACCTGAGCTGTTCCTAAAGCGGCAATTAAGTCACTAGCGCCAGCAGAGTTCACTTCAACATTATAGACGCTGGATGCGTTTAGGACGAGATTGGTGGTATTGATTGTGCCGATTGAATTGCCCGGCATTAATGTTCCACTATTATTAATGTTGCCATTAACTGTAGCATCACCTGACAGTTTACCGGTCGATGCAATGTTCATATCTGCGCTCACCGATCCATTCAGATTGAGAGTTCCTGATTGAATGGAAGTGTTACCTAGGTAGGTGTTGATACCATGTAGTGAGACTATTCCTGTGCCAGACAAAACAACGCCAGGCCCACTGGAAGTTCCAGCTCCCTCAATAGGATTTGATATAGTTAATGTGTTGTTAATTTGAAAGGTTAAGCCACCGCCGGCTTGAATAAAAATATCTTGTCCAAGAGATGATCCATTAACTCCATTCACGCCTGAAGAAGTTGTACCGCCAGTGCCTGCAGTTGTCGCGTTACCTGAAAAATTAATGCCGTCTTGAATGATAAGCAGAGCCCCGTCTTGAATAAAGATGGCTCCTCCAAGTCCCGATCCGCCGCCGCCGCCGGCTGGTGTTCCAGATGCTGATCCTCCTGCTCCACCAAGACCATTCATATCGGTTCCAACAGTGAGGCCACCGCCACCGCCGGCACCAAAGCCGCCATTACCACCTGTTGATCCTAATACGCTGTTACTGCTTGATGCACCACCGCCGCCGCCATAAGATCCGCCATTACCGCCAGGTCCGTGGAGTCCAGCACCACCACCACTTGCGCCAAGGCCTAAACCACCGCCATTTCCACCACCGCCACCGCCGCCAGCCCCGTATGTGTTTCCAACCCCAAAACCACTGCCACCATTACCACCGACACCGTTTCCTGGAAAAGCAGCATCAATGGCATTATTACCATGAGAGCCGCTTCCACCAGAGCCAGCGCCACCACCAGCTCCGGCGCCGTTACTAACACTGCCCGTGCCACCTTGTCCACCTGATTTGGCTGGAATAGAAGCATTAGAACCACCGCTTTTTGCGCCGTTAACACCGGGGATCTCACCACCGCCACCGGCGCCAGCAAAGTTTGTGAAAGTATTGGGGTTCCCTACTCCGCCATCTCTGCCACCACCAGTGCCGCCATTATTGCCGCCGCCGCCACCAGCTGAGCCAGCACTTGCCCCTGTATCAATGGCTATTCCACCATGGCCACCACCAAAGCCGCCCCCGCCGCCGCCGGATCCGCCAGTAGCGTTACCAGCACCTCCTGCGCCGCCAATTGCTTGGTTATTATTAAGAGTGAGTGCAGAAATGGTCATCGTTGTACCGGAATGCAGATATAACGCGCCACCTCCTCCAGTGCCGCCACCGCCGCCGGTAAAACCAGAGCCGCCAGATCCACCTTGGGAGAGACTGTTTTGAATAGTTAAGTTCACAATGGTGGCTGAACCTTGCGCTAAGCTCAAACCAGCATGCAAACTCCCTCCATCTATAATCACACCGGCACCTAGTAGCGTCAGGGAAGAAGTTGGCGATGTAAGATTAAATCCAATTGCTGGTAAGGGCGAACCTAAATTGATTGTCTGTCCGGCAATGGGCGAAAAGTCAATGATGTCTCCATCCCCTGTCGTTTGAAGTGCGACAGCAAGTGAGCCAGAGTTACCGCCGTCATTGTTGGTGACTTGAATGGTGGTAGCGAAAAGAGGGTCGCAGAACAATAGATTTCCGGTTATTACCGGTACAAGTAAAAAATATAATTGCGTTCGCTTTACCCACATTAGCCAGTTCACTTCCATGAAATACCTTGTTTGTCCCTTGCTTATATAACCCAGCCTATCACTACTTTTCCGACAAGAACATCAGCAAAGTACAGGAGAAAAATTTTAAGTGCTTTTGAAATCATGTGCTGTCGGTGAAATGAAAAATGCCAAATACGATCCTATCGGAATAGAATTTAAAGCAACGTCATAAACGCTATAGATGGATATTTTTAATAACTTTACGGATTCAGACTTGATTAGAATAATCGTTATTGTATCATTCACCAGTTTAAAATTAGTTGCTCATTTTGGGATATCATCGAGGTAAATAATATGAATATTTGGAAAAAAAGTGGTAATTCATGGATAGTAAACGAAGATTCTGCTTTCAAAGCACTATTGAAAGCTGCTAGAAATGGGGACCTTACAGAAGTACAGACCCTCATTCCTATAATCAAAAATGGCAAAAATGCTGAATATCTAAAACTGCTCGATGAACTATCACGGGCTGCTCACAATGAAGATCTTAAAGAGGTTGAGACATTAATCCTAAAAGGTGTTCCATCAAGCAGGCCTGAAATTACTGAGGAAAGGAACCCATTGCCACTTCCAAATCCTGTCACTGAGCCAAGTAGCAGAGAATCGATTATCTATAATTATAAAAGAATTAGAAATTCAGAATTAACTTTATTGTTAAAAGAGGCTAAGGAATTCATAGGAGAGTTGCCACGAAAAAGAAATCATCGTTAACAGATAGCTAATGCGTAATAATCCGGTAAAGAAGTTCGCCTAAAGTCATGCTTTTGAAAAAGCCTGACTTGTTTAGAACAAGTATTAATTAATGCCATAAAAAAAACTATTCGAATTTATTTTAACTACCTAACCTTTGTATGAAAAAAAATATGGGATATAATCCAACATAGTTTGATTAATGAATAAAGAAGGTTCCCTCCGCATGTTGTTAGCTCCATCGCAATATAAGACAGAATTAGAGAAAGATTATCTTACAGTTCGTAATCATATTGTAAATGTACCGCAAATTGAAATGAAAGCATGGTTGCGCACACTTGAAGGATTAGAGTATGAAATGGCTGGTTTGCCACTAGATGCTCAACGGCATTATTCTCAAAATCCAACTGATGTAGCGCATAAGCGATTAAGCATAGTTACTCAGATTTTGTACCAAAGAAGTGAACCTACACAACAGCCAGCGTATTTAACACAATACAATTATATGCCATTTGCTAATAATGTAACTGTGAATTTTGGCGTTCCTCCATCATCTTATATTCCTGTAACTTATGTCCCTACTCCAGCGTATAATTCTGGGCAATCTCATGCTCCTCAACAAGTGCCACAAGCTCCTTCAGCAGCTCCTGCGCCGGTAGCACGAGCGCCACAAGTTCCTTCCGCAGCTCCTGCGCCGGCAGCACGAGCTAAAACGCTGAAAAAAACAGAAGTAGAGGGTGAATTATCCAAATATCTTGAAAAAATACTTCTTGGACTCTTTAGGGAACATCAAGATGCCTCTTTTGCAAAAAAACCGATTACTCGAGCAAAATTTTGTGAGCAAAATTTTATCTCAATAACTGATATAGCGACGAAATTTAGATTATTAGCTGAAAAGGGCTTGATCAACTATCAGAAACGCCAAAAAACATTACCTACTTTAACCTTGAGTGGTATAGAGCGGGCTAAAAAATTGCTGGAGAAACAGGATCCACATTTAATCCAACCTCCAAAACCACTTGTGTTTAGGACTCCTAAAAGTATTCCGACGCCGTTACAAGCGCCAACACAAACCTCAACACAAGCGCAAATAGTTCATGTGGAACAAAATGAGCCGAAAAAAAATATGATGAAAATATCATCCCTTCTTAATTAATAATTGATATAAACCCTCTTCCCTTCACGCAAGAGGGTTTATATTCCATCGCATCGCTATAATTTACCCAATTATTTATTTGGCTCTTTTTGAATTTGTTCTAAGGCGCTATGATAATCTTTGACAATTTTTTCCGCTAGTTCAATATTCACGCCTGATAATGCTAAAATAGGGAGTGTTTTGGCAACATCAACACCGTTTGCAGTCGTAAAGGCAACTGCAAATGTTGCTGCAATCAAATGTTCCATCATTTCTTTTTTATCTGTAAAATTCCCAGGTGTTTTACTGTGATAACAATTTAATAAGATTGCATAATCGATAATCATTTTTATACACTCTTCTTTAAGAAAAGGATTTAAATTGATTAAAGTTTTTTCGAAATCTGATCGCTTGTTTTTTAATTCAACAGCCATCTGTGTTAAATCAGAAACAGCCATTTTTTCATATAATTTGTCTAATTCTATCTCTATATGTTTTTTTTCATCAACCATAAATCACTTTAATGTCCTTTTTTTGTGTTCCAATTCTGATGGCGTTCCAACTCCAACTCGTGATACCACAGGAGCTTTTCCATGCGCAAAACTATTAAGAAACGGTTGACCTCGTTTTTGCATTGGCATAAAGCTCTGTAGCATTACCTGCATAAGAGGACCAACCCCTGGGACACTACTAAATGTATTCATAAAGGTATTTGGAAAACTATTTCGTTGCACAATATGTGAAGTGCTTGTAATAGAAGGATTAGTTGGAAATCTGCACATGGTTTGCATTCTCTGAAATGCATTTGAAGCCCATGATTTAGTAGAAAGTGGTTGTACACTGTGTTCTTTCTTTACAGATCCCACATATCTACCCACTGATGCGGTTGCCATTTCTTTTAGTGCAGCACGAGGGCCTTCAGTCATGATAGCTCTACCTGATGCCGCACTAGATACGCCATCAGAAGGAGAAAATCCTAACCAATCTCTACCCTCCGTAACTATTGCTTCCTTTATAATGTCTTTGCTAAATCTAGCAGCTTGCTGAAACATTATTCCACCCATAGATTGCTCAGCTCTAAGCCTAGCGCCTCTTCCTAGCGCACCAGCTGCTAAGCTTGAAAACGCCGCTGCACCCCATTTAGCTGCAGCTACACCAAAAGTAGCCATAAAAGAACCCCTGGGTTTCTAATCCATCTTACATTTAAGACACTACCGCCAGGATTAGGTTCAACTGAGCTCAATATAAGCAGATAAATTCATAATTAATGAATAAATTCAATTAATTATGTCTCCAATAAGTGCTTATACACAAAAATGAGAACCTTATATAAGTAAAGTAGCTTGTTAATGTCATAAAAAACCCGTAAGATGTCTGACAAAGAAGTAGAACATCCTATTAATAAAATTTGAGTAAGTGAGTGATTTATATATGAAAACAGGCGTTCTCGTTATATCTGATGAAAAAAAGGACTTATTTGATCGTATAGAAATAGCAACGCAAGGAAATGATGACGAAGAATTAAGTAAATTATTTTCAATGCTAGATGAAAAGTATGGTGAAACGAGTCTTGATGAATTTTCGATTTATCATCATGAAAAAATATATCCGGATAAAGAAGAAATTTCTCTGCCCGAAGACATGATTGAGTTGTTTCAGCGTATAGAGGTTGCAGCAGATGGAGATTTGAAAAATGAAGGTACTGAATTAGACACATTATTTTCAGAACTTTCAATAAAGTTTGGCGATGAAGGCTTTAATACATTATCAACTTATCGTCATAAAAGATCTCTCCCCAAACATTCTTTACATACTGAGCCTGATAGCACGTTTCAAGAAAATATAAATAAACCCCCTTCACTCTAACTGGACGGATTCAGGCCTGCCCCCCATTCTCATCAACTTTGGCAGGCTAACAGCCCCAATAAATTTAGTTAGATTCATGCGCTAGATTTTAATAAAGTGCTTGCCATTTTAATTGGCTGTCTTTGTAGGGCATGGAGATAAGCTTCAGCAGCAGTCATACGATCTTCGCGTTTAGGTGCTAACATCTTTCTAAGCGCCCAGCTTCTTGGCAGTTCTTTAGGTTTTTTTCCACCATGATTTAGTCTATACAATACGATACCCAATGCCCAAACATCATTTGCCTGATGCGGTTTTTGAAAACGAATGGATTCTTTAATACCCCCATCAATCGTTTTACTCAGCTTATTACCCAAACTGTCACAATTTGCAAAATAAGCATAGTTTTTTAAACTTTTTCTTCTATGTGCCAAGGCAATTTCGGGTGATTCATAACCTTTGGTGGCAAGCGCTGTCTGATGCGTTTCAGTTATGGGACAGACCATGTCTAAATCAATAAATTTTGCTTCAATATCGCCATTTTTATGTTTAAGCAACAAAATATTTTCGAGTTTAATATCCTGATGAATCAACCCTTTCTTGTGCATCAAATCCAATCGTTTCAGAAGTTGCAAAGTGATACTATTGCATTGGGCTTTTGTTAACTTTTCACCATCTATGCCATGATCGATGGCATCATCTAGGGGAATACCTTTAAAAGAATAAATGCTTTGTTGGTAGCCTTTTTTATTCTCATAAAGCGCACCTAGAATGTTAGGATGAAAAAAAAGGTCGTTCTTATCGTGCCATCCTAAAGCAACCTCGTTATATATTTCTTGCAGTTTTTCAATGCGTTTATCAACGGTATTACCATTGATTTGTATTACCATACTCATATATTCTGCAGGACCATCAATATCATCTAATCGCCAACCAGGTTTGCCACGTTTATTACTTGTGGTTGATCCATCTATCTTCTGTCCATGTAGATCTCTTTTATGATTGTTTTTATCTTTACTTTTTGTTTCCAAAATACATTGAATTTGCTTTTTCGGCGTAACAACCACACTTACTGTGCGCGTTAATCCCGACTCTTCTTTTTTCAAACGGATTGCTTGTTTGGGTTGCAAGGATTTAATACGCGTTGTTAATTCAGAATTTGTAAGAACATGATCTACTATAGCGAAAAGCTCCTTTTTTTTTATAAGCCCAAGCAGCTTTTTGGGAATAATCTGCTCTTTAAGCTTGGATAACCGATTTACAAATTCACTAAACTGACGATTTCGCATGCACTTTGCCTTTTGTGTAGCAGTGAATTTTATTGATTATACATCTGTATGTCAAACAATCCCCCATGAATTGCCTTATTTTTGCCTGACCTGAAACCAACCATTCTTGTTTTGGATTAAAGCTTGTGGGATGTTTTTTAATAACACATCTGAAAGACTTTGGATCAGTATTTTTATATTGAAAGTGTGCAACTACAACAACAAGGTAAGCCCACGATGAAAAACAAAATTAAAATGATACTTGTTACATTAGTGGCCTTAGGCTGTATTTCAAATGCGCAAGCCGCGATTTATTATGTAAAATCAGGTCCATCAAACGGCAATGGCTCTAGCTGGTCAAAGGCATTCAATCATTTAGATTCTGCGCTCAAAGCAGCAAGCTCAGGCTCTAATCAAATTTGGGTTGCGGGAGGTACTTACAAGCCCAGCATCATTTACCCAGGCGGATATTCTGGAATTCAGTCAAATCTAGTTACCTTTTTATTACCTAACAATGTTGCTTGTGGTTGATCCCGCTAACCTGGGTAGTAATCCAAACGGTGTTCAATTCGTTACTGATGGTAGCTGTCGATAAAGGAGTAAGACAAATATTAGCATCAGTATTTAGTTAGTCTGGCAAGTATGATATATTGCTTAAATATTTAAATATCGAAAATAAAGGTGTATATATGCTTGGAAAAACAAAAGATGAAACTCTGGAATTTCCGCCCCACTTATTGCCGCAATTTCCAAATGTGCCTGCAAGGGTTGCTGAAGAGGGACGATTAATTCAGAAAGAAATATTCTTAGAAAACTTTGATATGATTACTGAACTATATGAGCTTTTAGCAACACCGGTCTCGCAAGAAAGAAATGAAAAACTATTTCCACACATCAAGCAATTGGAAGATAAAATTAATCATTTTGATTTTTTTGCCATTATGGCCATTTATGGTGCATTTTCATTATATAATCATCCAGAAAAAGACGATAAACTTTCACAAACCACATTAAAAGAAGCGAAAAACAAATCTCATCCCAATCATGCCATGGTAAGAGAATGGATATGGGGCTTGCATTGGTCTTTATTACACACAATGGGTGGCCCAGATTCTAAAATTAATACAGAAAAGTTCACTCGTAGATTAACCGATCATCTTTTCACTGCCTTAAATGGAGGTTGGGTTTTAGATGCAAAAACTAACGAAGTGCCGCCTAACGATCACAAGTTGAGGCCTCTATTTGATAAATCATTAAGCATTGCTAAAAATATTACTGAAGATTCTCATACGGTCGTATTAAAGTCATACCTCGATTATGAAGCATACCGCAAGCTTAAGAATTCGGCGAAACCGAAATGAAATAGTCATTTCCCTTTTAACGAAAGCATCCAAGACAGACATGGTAATGTTTAACTAAGAGATCATTAAAAGCAGGATCTTTTTGAGCAATAACTGTAGAAGCGTATTCAAATTCGGAAATAATGTATTCGTGTCCACTTTGTCCTTTATGCAATCTGGCATATTCAACCATTTTGGCGATATAGCTTTCATCTCCGGTCGCAAAATAGGCAGCCCAATAGTGATCCATATATGAGGCTTGCAATTTCGCATCTTCATAAGTTTCTATTTTATTTAAAAATTGAATATTATTAATGTTTTGAATAGCGATATTATCGTTAAATAGGCATGCTGAATTGTTTTTATCATTGATTGTGCGTATTTCATTGTTAAAACCTGTTGCTGTTAAACTTGCACAAATCATACGTTGTTGGCAGCTGTCAAAAGAAGCAAAATCATTCACCAGTTTTGCAACATAATCAGGATGTTTTCTTAATACAATTGTAGCGTAGATCAGTACTTTTGAATTAGAAGAATCACAACTTGAATTAAAAGAGGAAGAACCGCTTAAGGAATTAGTAAAATGAGCATATGTCTCATCTTTGGAATACGTTTCTACTGAATAGTCATCTACAAGAGCAAATGCGAATTGAGGTACGCATAACAATATTGCTAATAATGCATTTATAAATTTTGAACAATATGCTTTCATAGTATGATATCCAGATAATGGCTGACCACATTATACTTATAGTCTGCGTTGAATACATTACATTTTATCAATTATATATTCCATTTCATCTGAATATGACAAAAGGTGTTTTTTAAAGGATGAATACCGTTCATTATAAGCGGTCAGTCTGTGAGTTTTCCCCATCATTAACTTAATTTTTTTATGACTACAGACCAAACACACCTTCTCTAGCGCTTGAAATAGCTTTGTCATCATGAGATGTTACTAATTAATATTAATATCAATATATTCATAATTCACGCGAAAATACACTGAATTTGCCAATTATAAGTAATAATTAAAGAATAAGAAATGGGCGCGGAGGTAGTCATGAATCCAGGCAAGCAGAAATTCCATATATTAATAGCCCTTTCATTTGGATTATGTATGGAAATCGCTCTAGCAGATAACAATATTGACTTTGATTCGAACATGCACACTAACCTATTTCCACCTATGCATACAACATTAATTCCACCAATTAGTCACACGTCAAATATTTTTGTTGATGCTACTGGCCGTACTGTTATTCTGCATGGCGCTAATATTATGAACAAATCTGCGCCCTATTATTATCCGTCATTTTATTCATCAGATGGTAATGGAAGTACGCTCGGCGAAGATTGGGCTAAATTCTTTGCCGATAATGGGTTTAATGTTGCAAGAGTAGGTATTTTTTGGGAAGCTGTTGAACCCACACCGGGGGTTTATGACGACAGTTATATTCTTAAAATTCGAGATATGACGCGTATGTTTGCCAAATATGGTGTATTAGTTATTCTTGATTTCCACCAAGACGGTTGGAGTGACCAGAATATTCCAGGACTGCTACCAAACAATAATTTCGGTGGTGAAGGGTTCCCAGCGTGGGCAAGTAATTATAACTTAAATGGAGTAGCTCAGCCTAATAACACCGATGGTTATCCATTTAATCTATTCAGTAGTCCAGCGCTTCGAACCGTCTGGGATAATTTCTGGCATAATGTTCCTGCTACTCCAGACAAAATGGGAGTACAAGACCGCTATATTAACATGAGAGTTCATGTCGCAACGCTTTTCAAAGATGAAATAAATCTTCTTTATTATGGATCCATAAGTGAACCAAGTGTAGATATCCAAACCTGGACTTCGCTCGGACAACCAGGACTTTTAGATTGGGTTTCCAACAGTACATTATATCCACCCAACATTTTAAGCCAAAATAGCAACTCCAAATTCTTTAAAACGTTATTTTATAACTTTCATGAAAAGTTGAATGCCGCCATTCGCAAAGTTGATGGAAATCATATGATAGGTAATGAAAGAACTTTCTATGAAGTTGCGGGAGATCATATTCCTGTGGTTCCCAAACCATCCGATAAAAATATTGTCTTAGCACGAAGTTCTTATCATACTGAAGATGCACCACCTCAATCAGCATCTGATTATTTACAATCGCCATTAATTGCAAAAAATAATAATATGGGCTTTATGGCACAAGAATGGGGATCAAGCGGGGAAGGTGATGGCACATTTAATGGCTATCCTCCCGTTATGAGATTTTTCGATACAAACAAAATCTCATGGCTTTTTTGGGATTTTTCTCAATATCCAATGACTTTTCCCGTGCAAGATCAAACTTTTGATGCTTCAAATTCGGTGGCAACTTGGAACAATTTAATAAGCCCTTCAACAATTGCTTGGTCTAGCACCGTTGGAAATCCTGGGGGTTCTATGTCTGTTAGTTTTACATCGGATCCACCGAATCAACCCAATGGCGTCCAAATAGCACAAAATTTCAATGCTGGTGATTTGAGTGCGGCAGGTAGAATGATTTCAATGGATGTTATGGTAACAACTAATTCAGTCGATGCATGTGGGCAGCCAAACCCCTGTTTCTCGACTTATATGATATTGGTCACTAATAATGGGCCGAATTTTGATTTCGTTCCTCAGCTACAAGGCAGCCTTATTGCTGATGGACAATGGCACCATTTTTCAGGCCCTATCTTGCCAGATGGTAGCTCTCCGTTAAATGACGTTAGACAATTAACGCTTGCATTTTTCGGAACGCCTGCTGGTTCTGAACAAGTCTATGTAGACAATATCCAAATTACAGGCGATCCTTTACAACCAATTGGATTAGAAGCGATATTTGATAACACCACTATTCCTCCCACTGGAAATAACGTTAACAACCCTGTCGTAAATATAATCACAGAACCTTACCCACGCGTGATTGCAGGAACGCCGCTCAACTATGGTTATGATCCCGCTAGCAACACCATGACTCTTTCTTACTCTAAAAATGGCGCGAATGGAAGCGAAGTACCGTTTATATTCCCTACGGAAATTGCTGTTCCTGTACGTAACTATCCACTCGGATATAATGCTAAGGTAACAGGTGGCTTCGTGATATCGCCAGCAAATTCACCTCAATTATTAATGATACGTAATCCAAATGCTTCGACGGTATCAGTTACAATTACGTCAAAGTGAGATAAGTATTAATCAATAAGGTCTATTTAAAATAAAAATAGACCCTGTCCTATTATAGTCCTGAACATCTCTACAGTTGGTAATCATTGTGTATAGCCCCCTTTTCCCTTAAAAATCACGACTACATTATTAAATTAGAGTTTCCATTTATTAAACAAAAAAACTGAATATTAATGCATCAGGAGATAGTCATGGCAAAAGAAATGAAAAACCTGAAAGATGAGATAATTGACCTGCAAATTCTACGTGAAACCCTTCAGGAAAATTTAAAAAGTTTAACTGATGCAAGTGAAAATGCAGCTCTGGCGCGAGCAAATTTGAGCAAATTGAAGGATATTAAGCAGATCGACAGCGAAGAAAGGAAAACCGAAAATGATTTTATCTTACAATTACAAACTGACATGGCAAACAATAAGAAATACTTAGAAATGTTACCAAAAACAGATCCCGCCTACGATAAAGAAAAAGAGTTCATCTCTCGATCAGAAGCAAAGGATAAAAAGCTACTTGAAGAAAGAAAAGCAACATTGCAGGACCCGATAGCTTTGTCAGAAAGTAAATTGAAGACTTATAAACAGCAAACAGAACAATGTGAAACAAGAATTAAAGAATTTAAAGGAAAAAAACCTTCAAAAGACGATCAAGAAATGCTAGATGGACTACATGACTCCATACGGAAATTAGCGCTTAAAACGAAAAAACATGAGATGCTGTTACACTACCATCAGAAACTCCAATCTATGAGCTCAGAACTGCAAGAAGCAAAATCAGATTTAGTGTACTTAGATGAAAACTACAAAAAGGAACCTTATAAAGACATGGCAGAATCACAACGTACCATGTTGAAAAACATTGAAAAGAAATGCTTGACGGAAAAAGTCGCCGCTTTAACTCTAGCCGTAAATTGTTTCAAGGATCCTGAAAAAAAAACAATCGTCAAGAAAAATACTGATAAAGCTTCTGAAGAACCGGTTGTCGCACTTATCAAAGAAGTGAAGAAGGAGATTAAAACGCTGGAGACAGCTATCAAACAAAAAGAAAAAGCGGTTACTACACATATGGCACAGGAAGAAAAACGCATTTTAGTTGA
Source organism: uncultured Pseudomonadota bacterium (assembly GCA_963829835.1). Lineage (GTDB taxonomy): Bacteria > Pseudomonadota > Gammaproteobacteria > Berkiellales > Berkiellaceae > Berkiella. The sequence continues at coordinate 477,333 of CAWHKC010000003.1, read as the reverse complement.
TGATGCCATATTTCAAAAAGCGCCAAAACATTTAACAACACAATTTAATACCCATCGTGCGTCAAATGATCATCATGGCAAAGCACATCGACATGTACCGGAAAAAAACGCACCTCACCCACATGAAAAGCATAAAGGACATCGCCCTTAGATTTTATTCTTTGGATAAATTATATATATGAAGTAATTTAATAATGTAGAAATCGATAGGCTTGTATCTGACATAAACCGTAAACTTTCGAATGCGTTTTATGAAATCTAGAAGTCTTGTCGTACACATAATGATGAACCACAACTATTAAGTACAAGCGCGAATATAGGACACGAACTCCTTTAATTGCTTAATATTTGAATCTTCGGCCTTAACACACCAGTTATGTAATTTTTCCAAAAGCTCATTATTACTTTTGGTAGTTTTTGCCCATACTTCTTGGAATTGCTTCCTTAAAGAATACACTATTTTCAAATCAGCATAAGCTGATTTAACTTTTAATGGATATACCATCTGATTAGTTGTGTCATATTTCATAGGTAATTTTGATAATGTTGCATTTTTAAAAACTGGCAAAATAACTGAATTTTTATATTTAGCTAAAACTTGATACCTATTTCTAACAATAGCCTTTAAAGTATCAATATCGATTCTTTGTTTTTGCTTATTGATTGTCACTTTGGGAATACTACGTTTAATTTTAGCCAAACCCAAAAAAGATAATATTCTAATATAAAACCACCCGATGTCGAACTCCCACCACTTGGTTGAAAATTGAGCAGAAGTAGGAAAGGCGTGATGATTATTATGCAGTTCTTCCCCACCAATTAATATAGCAATAGGGAATAGATTGGTTGAGGCGTCTTTACAATCAAAATTTCGATAACCCCAATAATGACCAATACCATTTATGATACCTGCTGCGAAAAATGGGATTAACATCATCTGAAGCGCCCAAATAGTTATACCAGGAAAACCAAATAGGACGAGATCAATAAATAGCATGATTAAATATCCTTTACCTGAATGTGGCGTATAGATATGTCTTTCTAGCCAATCATCTGGGGTACCTTGCCCATATCGCTTTAAGGTTTCACTTTTTTTAGCCTCAGCTTTATAAAGTTCTGCACCATGCCATAATACTGTGGAAATCCCTAAAGCTTGCGGACTGTGTGGATCATCTTTGGTTTCACATTTCGCGTGATGTTTTCGGTGAACAGCAGCCCACGCTTTAGTTTTAATGCCTGTTGTTAGCCATAACCACGCCCTACAAAAATGGCTGATGGCAGGATGTAAATCTAGACTTCTGTGAGCTTGATGTCTGTGCAAATAGATTGTGACGCACAAAATAGTGATATGTGTTAAACCTAGCGTTACTAATAGATATCCCCAGATGGGTAGTGAATAAATTCCAAACATGATTGTTATTTTCCTCTCATCATATAATAAGAAAATAACACAAAATTTATTCGAGGACTTTGATATAGATCAATTAAACAGTTGTATGTCAATAATCATTCTGCGAGTGAAGCTAAAGCTTGGAGTTGATAATGGTCTTTTACAATAATATTCTTCTTTGAGCATTCTAAAACATTATTTAGTTGAAACTTCGACAAAATTCGACTAACGGTTTCTGTTGCCAATCCCAAATAACGTGCAATATCTTCTCTTGTCATACTCAAATTAAAATTCATGCCAGTTGTACCATAATTTTTCATTTTATTTGAAATATTTAAAAGAAAAAATGCCATTTTGGACTCAGCAGAACTAGATAAGTTGAGGAGAAAATTGGTTGATAGCTTTTCACTCATCAATTTTATGAGTTGGTGATCAAAACATGGGAATTTATCTGAAAGTTTTTCTAACTCACTGTAATTCAATTCACAAATAGAAAGCGTATCTAAAGCAAGCGCATTTTCTTGGTAAGTTTTAGAGGCAATCGCATTAAATCCCAAAATTTCTCCTGGATAGCAAAAACCGGTTATTGTCATTTCGCCATTAGAATTAATTTTATAAGTTTTAACACTTCCAGAACGAATAATGATAATTTTTTTGAATGTTTCATGAGCTTTATAGAGAAAATCGTTACGATGTAATACTCTCTGCTGATTGACCAGCTCACTTAATAAATGCAATTTGTCACTGTCTAAACCAGGTGGAAAGCAGTATGTTGCTAACCTGCATGAACTACAACTGTGCCCTTTTGGCATCGTATTCAAGAAATATTACCCTTAACGCTAGATAGCCTTGGTTAAATTTTACTTTCTTTGAATCTGGTTGTATAGCTACGAATAAAGTACAACTTAAAAAATTCAGCCAACTGAGTATTTCGTTAGTTACCTCAATATTGAACAATATTAGCAATCTATTGATAAATAACAGATAAAACAACTCCAATGATAGCAATGATAGTCATCATCTGAAGTAGCGATAAACCAAAGGGTTTGTTATCTTGATTCATCTTCATTCTCATCTTCTACCTTTTCAAAATCATACTTTAAAGATCCACAATCAGGGCAAGCCCAATTGATAGGAAGTTCATCAAATTTACGAGCTTGTCGTTTTGGATCCTTTTGATTCTCACCATTAGGTTCAAAGTAAACAAATCCACAAGGCAAACATACATATTCACTCATACGTAATTTCCAATATATCAAGTAACTTTTAAAAGACTAGCATCGCTATAATCTCTTCAACAATATGTATGTGATTAACATTACCATATCTTGATCTAGATCAATTTTCACTCATGTTTGAATACTTTCAATTGGCCTCAAATACTATAATTAATCAAAATTAATCAAAAAGAAGCCAAAGCAAATGAGAATCATTAGTATTTAGGATTAACTAAAGCGTTTTCATATGTATATATAATAATTTAAGGATAAAATTTAGATGAATAAAAAATATCTCTCAGCGTTGGCGCTAGTTTCCATTATAGCTGCAGCCCCATTAGCCTATGCCGAAGTCGAAGATCCCATCGTATTGAGAGTGAGATGGTTAATCGTGGCGCCAGATGTCAGTAGCAGTCCCATTTCAACAATTGGTGGAACGGCTTCTGTTGATACAAATATCACGCCAGAAATCGATGTGAGCTATTTTTTCACAAGAAACATTGCTGTAGAACTTATTTCAGCTGTTACTCGCCATCGAGCCAGAGCTAATGGTACTGCAGCTGGAAATCTGAACCTAGGTGAAGTAAGTCTGCTGCCCCCTACTCTAACACTTCAATGGCATTTCTTACCTGAAAACATTATCGCTCCTTATATCGGAGCTGGTCTGAACTACACTTACTTCTTTGGAGTCAATCCAGGCCCGGTAGCAAGACATATTGAATATGAAGATAACTTCGGCGGCGTTTTGCAAGCTGGTGTCAATTTAAATTTTTGTCCTCAATGGCATATTAATTTAGATGTTAAAAAAATATTTGTTGATACTAACGCAACAGTGCAATTAGCTGCTCCACCTGTATTAACATCTTCAATAGATATAAACCCTTTGATTGTGGGCATAGGCATTGGATATCGATTTGGGTAGGCGCCAATAGGCGCCTTTTTTTATTGTACTGATTTTTCAGTAACAGGCTTCCACGTTTTATCTGGATTAAAGGTGGTAATATTCTTAGCTTCCTTTGCTGTTTCTAATCCGAGATCTTTCTCGTAAACAACACCATCATGGTTCACCATGAAGGTCATAACACCCGAGTTACCATAAATAGCTGGCCACGCAATCAGTGCATAGCCGCCCATCATTTTTCCATGAGCAACGTAATCAACGGCCCCGCCGTGCGCATCAGCTCCCTGGCTCTTGAGGATACGATAATAATATCCATAATAGGGTTTGGGTTCTGAACCCTTTTCGTTATCTGCATATCCTTCTGCTTGTGCCTTGGCATAAAGTTCACCAAGAGGACTTGGGGACTCACCTTCTTTTACCGCATAATAAAGACCATCGCGCTTGTTTGGTGCACTCAAAAATTTCTGAGCATAACTTAGTACCTTTTCATGCTCTGGATTGGCGAGATAATACTCGCGTTGTGCGTCCACATAAGCCAGAACTGCTTGGATAGCCGAAAGCTCGTTACGACCAATCCGACGATTGAGGATTTCCTCTTTGCCGGCATCAGTGTCAAAACGCCAGCCGTTGGCTTCCTTCACTAACGGGATAGGAAACGGCCACCCATCCTTACCAATAGTTAGTATCATCTTTGCATCACCTGACTTTTCAAGCTTATTCCCTTCCTCGTAAGACTTAATAAAGCGTTCACGATTATTATTATCTTCAACTACGTCACCAGAAAAAACGAGCGGTTTTGCATCAGGTCCCAATATCTTCATTAATTTTTTAGTATCATCATCCTTAACCGAAGTTACCAGCACTTTCACTGCCTCTTCGGGGGATGAAAAACTCATTTGTTTTGAAGCTGCGTAGCCTGGATTAGTTAATACAAGCGCAGTCGTGAATAGGCATATTTTCATGAATGTTTTCATAATGGATCCCATCAGGAAGTTATTTTGTTTCATTTGTTTGTCTCCTTGGACTAACGGTGTCTGCCACCGCCACCGCCTCCACGTACAGCGCCACCACCGCCTCGACTAACTGGAGCGCTCCGACTTGCGGCCGGTGCATGGCTTACTGCCGATGCGCGACTGGCTGCGCCACGATTACTAAAATTCCTAGTTTCTGCAGCATGGTTTATACCTTCGAAGGTACCCGCGCTTGCATGATTGAATTGGTTAGCCCTATTGCCTTGGTTAACTCTATTGGCTTCATTAACCCTATTGGCTTGGTTAACCCTATTGGCTTCATTAACCCTATTGGCTTCATTAACCCTATTGGCTTCATTAACCCTATTGGCTTGGTTAACCCTATTAGCTTCATTGGCTTGGTTCACCCTATTAACTTGGTTAACATTATTGACCTGGTTAGCCCTATTGACTTGATTAATATTATTGACTTGATTTTCAGTGCGACCCCGGAAAGCTTCCCGCGCTGCATTGTTTTGTACCATCTGAGCGCCACCATATCTTTGTTGAGTAGCCAAATCGCGATATTGCACCCCTTGGCGATGGGCCACATTATGCTGCCAATTAGGATTAGTAATATTCGCCTGGTTAAAGTTGTTGTATCGATTAACATTAATACCCAAGTTACGAGCTCGCCAATTGCAGTTACCCCATAATGCATTTCCCACATACAGGCCAGCGCCAAAAGAAAGTAATGCTGTACCTGGATAATATCCGCTTGGATAGTAATAATAGGGCGGATAGTCTGGATAAGACCAATCGCCATAAATGCTGTTCGGATCATAGATTGGAACATAAAGAACCTGTGGATCTGCAGGTTCGATCGTAATGTTGGCATTGCCTTGGTCTTGCTCAGTGTTGATCACTTCCTGTTGGCTTGATTTAAGATTTCCCGCCGCTTGTGCTTTATTACGTAGTCTCTGCACCGCATCCATGACATCATTTTGCTGCGCAAGGAAAGCGTCACCTAGCTTTTGAGTCATATCCAGGTTTTGGTTTAACATATCGAGCACTTGCGGTACGGCAGTCAGAGACTTTACGCTTGCATCCCAAGGCTGCTGTTGCAAGGCATCTTGAAGCGCCTTATCTTTGAGACTGGGGTTGGCTTCTTGCCAACGCGCAGCCGATACAACTTCAAGCGGATAGGTGCTAGCCATTAAAATCTGCGCAAGCAACGGATCTGGATATAATGCAATCGGTGCCACCAATTGATCGATCTCAGCCTGAGAAAAAGATGGCTGCGAACTTTGCGTTGTTTGATCAGCGTTAGCGTACCATGAAAGCACCAGCGCAAAGATCATCAAAAAGACTCTAAACATATGCATTATACTCTCCCAAAATCTAATAGCTCCTAGCAAACATGGCTGCTCATCACTTCAATACATAAAAACATATAGTTGATTTTTATATGGAATTGTAAATAATGCTGCACAAATCAACAGAGCTAAGGGCTACACTTCGTTTCCCAAATCAAAAGAATTGTTAGAATCAGATGTAGAATCACTACTGGCCAAAATAAAACCCCTACCAAACCACCTACTAACCCAATATAAGCAAGATATAAGGTAATGAGTACACTATAGATCAACATTCCTCTGATTGGTGGTCCTGGCCAACAGGCTATCCCTAATGCAATCAGCGCAATACCTGTCACTCGAGCGACAGTTACTACAATACCAGAAAACCCCACCCCTAATAATAATTGCCCTATCAGAGAAGGAGCAATCAGCAATCCTAACCCCGTTAAAATTTCAACAATAGCTGCAACAACAAGCACTTTTTTCATTACACCATATTCCTACTCTTTGATATTCTATCCTTATCAAATATAGTTCAAACACTAACCCTGTATTTTTACTACTTCAATTAATTTCAATTGATATTAAAATTAAATATGATTAATATGCATCACCTATTTGCTTAGTTACTCAGTTATATACAAGGATTACTCATATGTTTGAAATGTCTAAGACATTAGCCCGAGCTATTTTATCCTCATTTATCATTGCTTGTTCCTCCACTTTATTCGCGCATGATCAGACAAAGTCTGTTGATGCACACCAAAATATGATGAGTTATAAAGAAATTCAAAAGGAATTTTCGAACGAAAAGGCTTGGGGCTTACTGACCTCTTTGGATTTACATGATTGTTCTCCCACCAAGGTGCGCTCTGAAGCAGACATCAAAAAATATGTTAAAGAACTTTGCAAATTGATAGATGCAAAGCCATTTGGCGAAACAGTTGTCGTCAATTTTGGTGCTGATGAGCGAATTGCAGGCTTTTCAATGACCCAGCTCATAGAAACTTCTTTAATTTCTGGACATTTTGTAAATAGAAATAACACAATTTATATAGATGTCTTTAGTTGCAAAGCATATGATCCTGCTGTTGTAGCTGAATTTACTAAGAAATTTTTTGAAGCCAAAGATATGAATACACATGTGATTGTAAGACGTTAGAAAAGGAGAATCTAATCTCTTCAGCAGCAATTTGTCGCGCCGAAGCCTTTTAGGCGTAGGATGACGCTGCAGAAGAGATTAGGACAGTAGATTATTGATTCTATCTATATCTGCACTTGATAGCTCAAAACTAAAAATCGCCAAATCCTCAATCATATGAACATCTGACGTGGTTCCCGTCAAAGGAGCCACTCCCACTTGCGTTAAATATCGAAATAGAATCTGCGCAGGCGTCATATTGTTTGAAGAGGCAATCTCTGTGATTACTTTGCTTTGAAGTAAGGTGGGGTTTGCGGTTAACGTCCAAAAGCTTTGATAAACGATATTATTTTCTGAGCAAAAGGCACGCAGCTCTTTATCAAAACTGGTTTCTTTGTAAAATCGATTTTGGAGCATCGATGGTTTCACGCTTGCATCATTATATAATTGCTGCAGTTTCTTTAAATCATAACAATTACTGATACCAAGCTGTTTTACTCCAGCTTGATGATATATCTCTTCCATTGCTTTCCATACGGCCATTGTTTCAGTATGGGTATTCAGGGGCGAATGAAGAACAAGTGAGTCTATAAAATTTGTTCCAAGATTCTTTTTTGAAACGTCAAAAGATTGCATCACCTGTTCGTGAAGTGACGCTTTTGGTTCGTAAGGAATATTATTGGGATCTTGTCCAGAAATGGGAGTAAATTTGGTTTGCAAAAAAAGCTGATCTCTTAAGATACCTACCGTTTCTAATTCTTTAAGAGCTTGCCCTACCCCAGGCTCAAAATAATGCTTAGGTTGGCACGCCGTATCAATTCCCCTAAACCCATGTTTAATAGCTTTAACGACAAGAGCAGCGGTTTTTTCTTTTTTCCAAGCGGTACCATAAATAATTTTAGGCATCCGAATGCCATTTTTCATTTCAATATATGCATTGTCCATTGCTAACTCCCTTACTTGATTGTTTACTTTGGTCTGCAAGGTTTTTTAAGCGCACTTTCTATATTTTCAATGTTTTTAATATAATTAGGAATAATTGCATCAGGGAGTACTTTTTTAATTTCAATACCAATTTCATGTGACCTCTTATTAATCACTGATAATAGAGTAAGATTTAAATCTTCTTCTCCCAACATATGAAAAACGTTCTTCAATTTTGATAACATTATCTGAGCTTGCAGTACAATATCTTTACCTTTGCATTTTGCGAAACTTTTTTTTGCTTCCTCAACTGTGCCAATAAATCTCAATAAATTAACGTATATGTTTAATTTTTCTTCTTTCGAAATTCGATTATGGAGTAAAGAGTCAATAGAACCAACTTCAGTTAATTTCATAGTTTTAAGTCGCGGAGATTCATTTTCTTCTAAAATTCTTTGTTGCTCAGCGAATAAAATGTCGCTTTCGCTAATCTGTGCTTTTATAGGTTCAAGAGGGACTGAAGGAAGTAAAACTCTCACTAGCCCATTTTTATCTTGAGCATTTTCTTTTAATTTCATAGGCTCACTAGCTTCTGGCGCTTTTTTCATCATTCACCTGGTTATTAATACCCACACAAATCGTAACCTAATGTTAATATATATATCATATAAATTAGACCTTTTTAGTTAAAGGGTCTTCATTTTCAGATTAGCGGTAAGAATTATTTAGTAATTATTGCCATTTTGGTCAATAATTGCTAAAGTCAATAAAGTTAACCTAATATTTAGCCCTTTTTCCAAATAGGAATAAAAACGTGATCCTCGCAGTCTAGCTACTCTTACAAATAAACCTACTCCCAAACCCCTTATGGTTTGGCTGAGTGCTTATTTTATTTGTAAGGACTTCTACAAAGAGAGCTATACTATGAAATCACGATTTCCACATAGATTATTCCCCTTTTTCCTTATTTTATATGAGCTTGGATGCAATCTATCCAATGATCTCTATTTGCCCGCCATTCCAGAGATTGCACAACAATTCTCAACAAGTGTTGGCAATCTAGGATTAACGATTGCTGCGTGGCTCGCAGGAGATGCTGCTTTTCAGTGGTTACTTGGACCGTTATCTGATCGTTTTGGTCGACGACCAGTACTGTTCCTCGGAGGAGTCCTCTTCTCCCTTGCGACATTAGGTTGTGCGTTCAGTCAAGAACTTAGCATAATGATCATGGCACGATTTTTTCAAGGGGTGGGTGTGTGCAGCATGATGATTGCCGGATATTCCTGCATCCATGAATCCTATTCTGATCTGGAAGCGGTTAAAATTTTAGCCTGGATGACCAGTATCTCAGTCATGGCACCAATGGTTGGTCCCTTATTAGGGGGCTGTCTCTTGTTATGGGTTGATTGGAAATGGTTATTTCTAGCCATTCAATTGCTAGCTACTATTGCGTTATGTGGATTATGGTTTGTCATGCCCATGAACCAAACCCTAGATAGGAATGCCTTAAATCCTCGTCATATCCTTCAAGGTTATTGGCAGCTATTAAAGAATAAGTCATTTATATTACGATGTGGAACATTAGGGCTTATTTATTCATCCCTTATAACTTGGATAACAGGATCTCCCATTATTTTAATGTCAGATTTTAATCTTTCAACGCTGGACTTTGGCTTATCTCAGATCCCCATTTTTGCTTGCTACACAATAGCATCACATATTGGGCAGAAAGTAATGAACAACAGCGATGGTAAAGTCATTATTCGTTCTGGGGTGAACTTGAGTATTATAGGTGTTATCGGCTTCGTAGTATGCATTCTACTTTTCCCTTCTTTACTGTGGGGTATTATTGCGCCAATGAGTTTAATCGCCTTTGGGGCTGGACTTGCCTGTGCGCCATTAAATCGAGCATGCTTTGAAAGTTCATCTCTAAATAAAGGCATAACGGCTGCCATGTTCTATACCATATTGATGCTAACAGGAACACTAGCAAGTATGATGGTGAGTTTAAGTTTCAGCCTGTCTGCTGCACCGGTTGTTTCTCTCATTAGCATTATGAGCGGCGCTATCGCGTTTGCGTGGATTTGCTACAAACAAACTTAAATGCTTGCTTAAACAAATAAATGCGAAACGGATGGTACCACATGTCGTTTCGCACAATTTATAATTTATGATGATGTTGTTTTTTATCATCTTTATCACCTATCGACTTTTCATCTGTTTTTTTATAATGTGCTTTATTATGGTGATGTTCATGATGAGGATGCTGAGGATTCTGCAGTAATGTGCGAGACTCTGTTAATAAGGCCTTTTCTCCATCGGCTTTTTGTTGGCCGGGGATTTGAGGCAATGCAGGTAACTCGGGCAATGATGAGAAATCTTTTGGAATCTGAGGCATCGAAATATCAACTTTTTTTGTACTTTTAGGTGCATCTGGCAACCCATCCAAACAATGAACAGGATCTCCTGGTTGCTGCGCTTCTTCAGATAAGCCTGATAGCGTTCTCACCACCCTTGCAGTAAACACAAAAGTATTGGTTTTATCATCATAAGAATAACCCGTATATTGAATTTGTGATGGCGGAACAAGAAACTCATTTTCATTAGGGTTTTGTGAAAGTGGTTTAATGAACTTTCCTACAAGATTTTCGTAGACAATAAAACATTTTTCTTGAGTGAGTAACTTTTGATTGCCCAAGAAATCGGCTGCCGGTTTAATGGCTGCGGTGCTAATAAAGGCTAATTCGCGCAATACATCTTTACCTTCTTCCACTGCCAATGCACGTTGCTTTGCCATCCCCGGTGGTAAATCTTTTAACCCTCGAAATGTAAACTCTGGTGTTTGATCAGATGCTTTACTAAGGCCACAGACAGCAACTGCTGCTGTAGACAATAGTGACAACAATCTTTTTGAATGAAACTCTGATTCCGACATCACAGGAGGTTTAGCTTTTTGCTTATAAGCTTCATATTGAAACTTCGTATCAACGTTGTTGCCACGTAATAAATTATTCATATCCGCATATTCAGGACCAGAGTAAATGTTTACCGCTAATTTTTCATCATATGACAGATCTTTACAGGCACCTGTTTCATCTTTATCGTTGAAATATTGTTCATCTGGAAAACTTATCAAATCGTCTTGCTTTGGACTATCTATGGTAACGCCTTCTTTCAAAATATTAATAAGTTGTTTTTTTGTTTCTTTATCAAGTTGAATATGCTCAAAATTAGCATGGTGCAATGTATCTGTTAAATTGAGAACTTTTCCTTTAAAAATTGCTATTAACTGCCCTTTGTCATCTTGCTTAAGTTGCACTGAGCTTGGATCTTTTAAATAGGCTTTAATCAGCTGTTCAAGGCGATAAGTATGAACTGATTTTACTAAAGGTCCTTGAATAAGCTCTTGTTCTTTCTTCTCATATTTTATTTTCTTATGTTTTTGAAGTACTTTTTCTCCAGCACCTGCTTTAAAATGTGCACTTATCTTTGTTTTTTCTTCGCCCTTTAATTCTTTTCTTTGCATGTTTAAAGCACGTTTGACTTGATTTTGAAGATTATTTACATTTCTTTCGATCTTAGATTTCTTTTGCTTTGCTTTGTGCTGACGATCTTCAATTTTTAAATCAAATTGTTTTGCCTCTATTGATCTTAACAAAATCTCCCTTTGTTTGGCTGGATGTATGTGTTTGTCTATTAAATGTTTAATCAAATCTTTTGGTAACGATTTAATAACATTTTTAAATTTATCATTTGGTAAATTGGGAAGTTTTGTTAAAAAATCATTTATTTCTGCTTTTGCAATGATATGGCCTAAATCTGCTGCCGAATGTAATTTAGTAATATATTGCAATACTTTTTCATCATTATCTTTAAATTCATTTGCTTTCCAATATCGCGTACTTGATAAATTCCTAACCGTACCGGATGATGTTTTCTTTTGAATGTTATTAAATTTTTTTAAGACGATGCCTTTTAATCTGTTATTTTTTTGCGCATCTTCAAATGCAATTTGTTCAACCCCTGCTACTGCAGACATTAATTCTTTTACATTTGCCGTGGCTTGTTCTTTATCTTTCGCTTTAATTGTGGGATCTGTTTTAATTTGAACATTTAACCTCATCAAATCATCTACTAAAACATCCATGGCATTTAATAATGGTGTATAAGCTTTAGCATTTTTGTACGTTTTTCCGTCAATTGTAATTTCAAATGGCGTTCGCAATTTTTTATTGGAAATTAATGATAATAAAGTTGAAACTTTTGAGCTCAATTTTTCTAAACTTTCTTTGTTGCTCGTTGCAGTCACTGATTCTGTTAGTTCTGACAAATCAACAGTCGTTCCCTTTAACATGAGGCTATCCTCGCTTTTAAATCAAAAGGATGTACTTAATATATTATGCTAACTAACACCATTCTGGAACGGCTAGTTAAAGAATTTTGCTTTATTAAATGTATTTGCACGCAAAAAAAAGCGGCTTGGATGCCGCTTTCTATTTGAGATGATAATAGGTCGCGAAATTTTAATGTGGAATTACTCGCATTCCTCTTTTGCGCTTAACAGGAATATTTTCTGCTTCATTATCAGCAATTTTTTGGTTGGCAAGTTTCGAAGCTATTCTTAATGAACGCCTCGGTCTAACAGAGTGGATATCCTTATTGGTAGCATTATTCTCATTCTGTTCAATTCTTTCTTTTGCTTTATTACCCATATCAGATATTTTTACTAAAATTTCACGATCTATAACAATCATTCCGTCATGACTTGTTTCCTGGTTTTCGCAAGCCTCATATGCATTAATCAAGTCAAGCATTTTGTTCAGTTCGATGAACTCTGCATCACTCTCCAAATTGTCCTTTAACTCTTTTTCTTCTTCTTTTTCTTCCTTTTCTTCCTTTTCTTCCTTTTCTTCCTTTTCTCCGTCATGGCTTGTTTTCTGGTTTGCGCTAGGCTCATGGGCATTAGCCAAGTCAAGAATCTCGTTCATTTTGGTGATGAACTGTGCATTACTCTGCAAATTGTCCTCTAACTTTTTGACCTCTTTTTCTTCCTTCTCTCCATCATGATTTACCCTTGCGGTAACTGAGTTCCCACTAATCAAAGATCGAAAATTATTAGCAGTACTTTCAAGGTAAGATTTTCCAACAAATTTGATAAAAGCCAGCATACAACACCTTCGTAGTTACAAAGAAGCTAATTATAGCAAGAGAGTTAAGAAATATTTAGGGCAAAATTACCTAATTCCACGTCAAATCATTCAAGTTTTATTGATATCGTCTATTGTCCATGCAATTCATTTTTACTAATGCCCAATGCACCAGTATTTTCATAACGGAAAGTGATTCCTTCTGGTGAATAAAGCAATATCTTTGTAACCAACTCAAGCGTATGCGAATATAAACTTTTATTTAAAGGACCATGTAATAAATCAGCCATTTCCTACTCCAATGACAATTATAGGCTAGTAAGCCTCTTTCTATATGAATAGTGTTTTTTCTTTTATGGCTGTCGTTGCCTCATCTAAGACTTCTTTTTCAACAACAGGAAACTCGTCTGGATGAGCTTCATTGACTCTATTTTCCAGCAAATGAGTATATTGCATCAGCAGCAACTTATCCCCGTTGGCATTTTCCAAATCAAGAATTTCGTGCAATTTGGTGATGAACTGTGGTGCTTGAGGAAACTTAGTCTTCAAAACGACTTCCAACTCTTTGACTGCTTTTTCTTCCTTTTCAAGGAAAGCTTTGTACTGTTGTCCTTGAGTGGTAGATGCCGTAGTTATTGGTGCAACCACAGGCGCTGTTAGTGCAGGCGCAGGGTGAAATGGCTCATTAAATGAAGGCACTGCTGGAAATGGCGCTGGTTGAACAGGGTCGTGCACAATAGCAGGCTGTTTAATGTAATTCATGATTGTTGGAATGAGCTTCAACGCTCCCTTCGATAGCATAACGCCACCAACGCAAGCAACGCCAAATAAAGCGACCCCAGAAAGAGTGATTCCAAAAGGTGGGACAACAATGCTAAGCCCTATTGTTAGCAAATAGATCCCTCCTCCTATCAGTGATGCTATATTGAGACCATTTAAAACTTTATCTTTTAATTTTGTTACCTTTGCAGTTCCCATCACAGGAATGGATGTAGAATGCACCGTTAAATCAGGAGGAATGGATAGCATAGTTTGCAAATAGGGGGTAAGAAAGCTAAGCGGAACGCCCTTATTCTTTGCAATTTCTAAAAGTTTATTAAAATTAGCAATATCTTGGGGAGATATCTCTTCTTTTTCTGGTACTAACGGTCTAACAGCTTGTGCATAAAAAGTATGAATTCCATTTATATATTCATATTTTTTCCAAAAAATTTGCCCAGGAGGAAGTAAATACTCTTGTTCGAACCCAGAAGCCGATGCTTTTTCAACTGAAGTACCATAGACAGAATCAAAGATAATAAAACAGTTACCTCTAAAGATAGGGCTACTTGCTATGTCCTTGCTAAGTGAAGTACTCATATAGGCAGGCTGTTCAGTAAACCCGCCGCCTTGATTGACTAAATTAATTCTTTCTTGGATTTCATGTTGTGGGGTATACCTTTCACCACGATAGGTTTTAACTTGATGATCTTTTGGATCTTTTATTATTTTATTTAAGCCAGAACTTAACATTACCGCTTTAAGTACAGTTTGTCTTACTTTATTATTATCATGATACAATCCTTGTTTCACCTTGTATAACATATCATTAATATCTAGATACCCAACCCCTTGATAACTTAGAACTGCTTGTTTTTCGGCCTCTGTTAAGGTTGCATGATCAGTAACATACTTAAAGAGTTGTGGTAGGAATGTGTTATATTGAACGCCTGTATTCTTGGTAAATTTCGCACTGTCGGTTTGGTCCATTTGTAAATGCGAAAAATTGGCTTTGCTGAATAATTGTGACAAATTGACATCCACATCGCCTATCACTACATGTAATTCTTTTTTAGTAGAAAAGCCCAAATAATTATATGGACTATTATCAATATTTTGATAATAAAAATTCATATCATTTGGAGAATAAAGCAAGATCTTTGTGACCAGCTCAAGCGTTTGAGTATATAAACTTTTATTTAACGGACCATACAGTAAATCAGCCATCACCCACCCCCAAAGAAATTTTTATTTAACTTACTATCTCAGGAATAGTATGTCAACAAGCTTTTATAGCCACAATACAAATGTGTATTTTTTTATGGCATTTTTGTCAATCTTTTTATAAGGAAAAAGAATCGAGCACTAGTTTCCTGAGCAATTCAGCGGAGTTTACTCAAATCAACCGAGGCAATACTATTCAAGATCGATAGACGGTATTTATTATCCATACCAAATGCAGAATGAAAGCTTAACAAAAAATAACTATGTTAGCTTACATATTATTTCAAAAATATTATTTAAATACTTAAGCTTTACAACACACATAGTAGACTGACTTTGCTGTGTACTAAATATATAGAGCATGTTGACATACTTCTTGTCCAATAGTATGTTACAAAACTTTATAATCTAAGAATTACTAAAAACTGCCTATTTCCTATGCATTAGTAGTGGTTTGGTATTGGAGTTTGTTATGGCGGATCTACATCACGGCCCTTTAATTAAAAGCCTTTATACGCAACAGCTTGAGCTCATCACAAAGTTCATGCTCTATTCACCAAATGATGTAACTATAGAAACCCAAGATTCTGTTCCGCAGCCACAGCCTCGAAATAGGAGAATTCGGCAACACCTAAATAGTGGTATCAATAAGAAAACTTTGCATGCCAAGATAGGTGGTATTGATATCGATTTAACATCGCTATTTAAAAAAGCTAATTTTACACATCTTGAAATCTCTGAACATGACAGCTTGAAATATATGACTAATAAGTCCGTATTCACATTTGGCTTAGTAGCACGAATTTTTGCAAAACTTTTTTCAAGACTCAAACCTAATTTTATGCATGAATTTACTAGTTTAACTGCCGCAGAAAGACATGTCGTTGGAATTTATACCGGTTCAGGATATATCAATATTAATAATATGCTTTATGATAAAAATCAGTCATATGGTAATCAATCATATACAACAAAAGAACATATACTACAAGCCGTCCTGTTAGGTTCTGGTTTAAATAAAATAATGCCAAACCCTAAAAACCATAATGTAAAATCCTATCGAGGCGAACGTCATGTACCTGAAGAAGAAATTCAAGAGAGAATTAAATTAGTCAATCAAGGTGGCGGATACACCGAACAACCTGCGTTCATGAGTACTTCAACCAGTATGAGTGTCAGTCAAAGTTTTTCAGGTGGTAAATGTTTAATTATCTTTGATTCAATATACGGGGCATCAATCCAAAAACTATCCTCTTTTATAGGCGAATATGAATTCTTACTTCCACCAGGACAAATTTATTGGAAAAGCTATCAATTAGTTAATGGACGCCATACTTTTCATGCAGACGCAGTAAAACCGCTTATCCCTGGCAAAGATGATCCGAGCGAACAAGACATCGCTAATTTTAATAAATTATTAGAGTTGGCACATAAAAAAGGGATCCCTATCAATTTTCTAAAGCCTCATCTGCACGATAAAGTATCAAATCCTCAGATTAAGGCGGCACTGACTCAACCAGTCCCACAGAATGTAAACCCTGCTATACCAGGGAATTCAAGATTTCACAGAGAACAAATTCTAGAAAGTATATCTTTCCTTGTGTTAATGGGGTTAGGTATCTTTATCTTAGCAGCTGGACTGGGATACATACCTTTGATTGTAAGCTCAACCATATCATGGATGGCTGTTTTTTCTGGAGGCGCGCTTGCCTTATCAGCAGCAGATAATCTTATGGGCATTCTCAAAAAATATCTAGCTCAACATCAGCCTGCTCAAGCTGCAGCTGTGCACCCAACTCCTTTGGCTGTTCAACTAGAACCTGTTATTCAACCACAGACTGCTGTGCCAGCAGTTCAACCAGACACTATTCCTGCAATTCAAACAGAGCCTGTTCCCGCAATGGAACCTCAGTTATTTGGGGGCACAATAGAAAATCCTTATCAAGTTTTGCTTGAAAATGAAGAAAAAGCCATCAAATCATTGGAGAATACCTTGATTGGGAAGAATCAAGAAGCACAACACTTCATTACCAAATTGCACACTATTCTCGGGTTAGATAAACCCCATAGTGATAAGCTGCTGCTGTTACAGTATGCCCATATCCTTGAATTTAAGGTAAATGATACCCATCCAGATCATTTTGCAGCTGTTGAAAAAGAAGTCTTAGATGAAGCAACAACGACGATGAAAGATAATACGCTATTTGGTAAAAATTAAAGCAAATATCACGAATACAATCTTCACATTGTGATTCGAGGATATGCAGCTAATGGAGATAAACATTTAAGGTGAAATGCTATATTTATTAGACTAATGTTGCAAAATAACCCTGGGGTATTCAATGCAAATGCAAACACCTGTTCTTATTGTAGGCGCCGGACCAACTGGCCTTACCGCAGCATTGAACTTAACCCAGCAAGGAGTAGACTGCATCATCCTTGATCAACGTCCTGAGCCTACAAAGACCTCAAACGCATTGGCAATACAGCCCCGGACGCTTGAAAACCTTGAGAAACTTGGCATTATGGAAGACCTTTTGTCTCATGGACATCAAATTAACGGCTTAATTTTTCATAGTCAAAATGAACAAATTGGACAAATCAGTTTAAGTCATTTACCCACAAAATATCCTTTTGTTTTAGCTCTACCTCAAAGTGAAACTGAAAAAGTATTGTCTGACAAACTCGCTTCACATCATATTCAAGTATTAAGAGGAACTGAACTGGTAGACTTCCAACAGTTAAATGATCAAGTTCAAGTTACCTGTAAAAATAAAGTCGAGGAAACCATTCAAATTAAGGCAAAATGGATGTTGGGTTGCGATGGCGCCCACAGCCGTGTAAGGGAAAAATTAGAGATCCCTTTTGTTGGTAAAGACTTATCTCAGCATTTTATTATGGCGGATATTCCTCGCAATGAAAACTATAAACTCTCAAATGACTATGTCAATGGTTTCTTGAGCGCAATAGGCGTTATGCTCATAATACCTTTAAAGTCCTTTTACCGAATTATAATTGATGTATCAGGGAATAAAGAGTTAAGTCAGATGAAAAATCCTTCCCTGAATCTATTTCAAGAGTTAAGTCAAAAGTTATGCCCATATTCCTTAGGATTAGAAAATGAATTATGGTCCTCTGGATTTGGGATCCATGAACATGTTGTTGGGACATATAACAAAGGGAATGTCTTTTTATTAGGAGACGCAGCCCATGAACACTCTCCAATGGGTGGCCAAGGAATGAATACCGGAATTCAAGATGCTATCAATCTTAGTTGGAAATTAGCACTTGTTGAAAAAAATCAATTAAAGCGTGAAGCTTTAACTAGCTATCAAGCAGAAAGATTGCCAGTTGCAAAGAACGTTGTAAGCAAAACAACCATGTTAACCAACATGATCACGATGAAATCTGAATGGTTAATCACAATTCGAAATAAAATTATGAAAATTTTATTAAAAAATACTTCCCTATTAGATAAAATCACGCAAACAATTACAGAATTGAAAATCAATTACGTAAAATCTCCTTTGGTAGGTGAATCAGGTTCATGGTCAGGCGGCGTAAAACCAGGGGAAAGAGTGCCCACTGCCTTACAAACACTTTTAGATGCTAATAAATTCACTCTCCTTGTTTTTGCGGATGTTGCAAGAAAGAATGATGCAACCCAATTTATTAATAAAATACTCATGAATCATCCTGATTTATTTAAGATAGTAGTGATTAACAAAATGGCATTAAACATACCAGGCACTGAAGATTTCGTAGATCAAGGTGGAAAATGTGAAGCACAAATGGGTATAAACAGAATTGGATTTTATTTGGCACGACCTGACACCTATGTTGCCTACAGAAGCACAAAGATTAGTAATCTTACTTTTAAAACTTGCTGCGATAAAGTAGGTATTAAATAAATCATTTACATTATGATCATAGTACTAACCAATCAGCGACAACGAAGCTGAGTTAAAAAAGGTCACGTTTTAGGTAAAACTTGACCTTTTTATTTGTGTCCCTATTTTTTAAACCCTAGTGTTCGGCTCATCTGAAGTTGAGTAAATGCTACCTGAAGGCTGATCAATTCAGCTGAACTCACTTGTTTGTACTGATAATACGCTGGCGCATAAACTTTAGGTTGAGGCTTATGAGCAGCTTTTGATTTTGATCGTCTATCCACGACCTGATAACCATCAGCTTTCCTATGTTGCGCCCTAAAAAACTTCTCTTTTTCATCTTTTCGTTTAAGAGAAACAGGTGTGATTTCTTCGACCTTTTGAACAGAGCAGTCAGGGACACTTGGTTTTATCAATCTTGGGCAATCTTTATCTTTGTTGAGAAAATCATGCTTTCTTGTGCCTTGTGCTTTTCTAAAAGTAAAAGCATCCACATATGAATCCACTTCCTCAAATTCGGCTTTGTTTTCATAAACGACAAAAGAATCGCCAGCAGTACAATCGATGCTTTCTCCGCTACGTTTTAAGACAACACTTAACAGTGGAGGAAAAGAAATACCTTGCGCTTCGCAATTGTTAAAAAAAATATTTAAGGGATTATCTTTGTTTCTAAAGGCATATTTTGAAATTTCAATTTCTTTAGGGCGGCTCTTGTTTGGTAAATCAAGCGTCATGGAATTGAGCACTAAAGTTAAGGAATCCTTAAATTCGATTATGGTAGGAGATTGATCAAGGATTTGTTTAGCGATGTAATCAACCGTTTCTGAAATCTGTTCTTTTGTGTAAGCCATGGTGTCCTCTATTATTATTATTGTTAAAAAACCCGTAAATTAATATGTTATTCGCCAATTATTTTGATTAAAACTCTTTTTTTGCGTTTTCCATCAAATTCACCATAAAATATTTGTTCCCATGGACCAAAGTCAAGTTTACCATTTGTGATGGCGACAACAACTTCTCGGCCCATTATTTGACGTTTAATGTGAGCATCTGCGTTATCTTCACCGGTATCATTATGGCGATACTGGCTGATGGGTTCATGTGGCGCTAATTTTTCTAGCCATTGTTCATAGTCATGCAATAAACCTGGTTCATCATCATTGATATAAACACTCGCACTGATATGCATTGCATTTACCAAACACAAACCATTATTAACGCCACTTTTTTCAACGGCAGACTGTACTTCTTCAGAAATGTTTACAAATGCAACTCGCGTTTTTGTGTTAAAAAACAGCTCTTCTCTATAATGTTTCATAAATTTCCCTATTCATTAAAAAAGCGGCGACGTTATTGAATTTTCCTAACTATATTCATTGGTTCGATTTCATGAACACGACTTTGTTCAAATTTAACCGTTTCATTTGGTGCACAAATGCGTGCTTGGTTAAGAGTCAACTCTACTATCTGAATATTATCTTTAAACTGTGGCATAGAATCCAATAGGGTCTTTGTTACTGGTCCTTTCATAATTGACCACAAATCGTCTTGGACACCATTTTCTTGCCAGCTATTAGCGTATCGTTTTTGATCGTCTAAATTTAATTTAAATAAGTAAAACTCATTGCAAAGTATTTTTGCTTTTGCAAGAAACGCAGATAAAACGAAAGCATTAAGAAGAAACTGTATTTGACAGATTGTCAATTGAGCCTTTTCGGCCATCGCCGTAACGACAAGAGGCACACCATAACATTGCAATGAATCAATGACTTCATTGAATTGATCCCCTAGAAAATTTCTGTAATCAGCTAAGGCGCTTTGCACTGATATTTTCATTTCTGACCATAATTCATCATCAATACCATTATGTTCAGTCCAGTGTCGAATGGCTTGCACTTTCATTTCGTCGCTTAGTTGCCGAAAATAATCAACACACGCTGCTTTTCCCTGTCTTGTTATAATTGTTATTGGAGCAACTGTTTTAACTTTGGCTTTAGTTATGGCGCCACGTTTTTGGCTGCTAATATCATCTTCGCGCTCATCTCGTTTCCGGGATCTCATATTTAACATAGTAACTACACTCTTCATTGAAAAACTAGACGACATTTTAACTTAGGCGAATAGCTTTGTATATAGAAAATTATTACATTTTACCGGCGTAGGTAAAATAGAACAACTCAAAGAGAGGGTTGGGAAGGTCCTATTAGCTGCTGAAGAGACTAGAATTTCTGTCTCACTTTAGCTGAGGATTCTGAATTACTACTATGTATTTTAAGTAAGAATTTTTCCCCATAATGATATAAAAAGGTGACGCTGGCTCCCCCTGCTAGCCCTATCCATGGTAGAGAGCCAAACATTTCATTCTTAAAGTTATCTAAAACTTCGAATAATAGAAATACAAAAAACTGGTACTCAATCCTATAAATAGAAAACTGCCAACTTTAGATAAATTATTTATAACTATTTTAAAAAATTGATTAAAGGCTGAGCTCATATATATTCCTTCATAGTGTCCATACCCTAAAGGTTTTCCGATTTAGATATTACCACTTACATATAATATTCTACAATATTAGATTTTTCTGCCAAAATTAACATTTCTTCTTTTTTTCTACATTTTAATTTTTGTTTTATTCTTTGCACATAATTGCTAACTGTTGGAATAGCAATATTTAGTTCCTGGCTAATATAAGACAAACTGAATCCTCGTATTAACAAGGTGTAGCACTCTAATTCTCTAACAGAGAGTAAATTTAAAAGTGATGAATCAAAATGACAATGAACACTTGGCTTTTTATCATGAATGCTAAAATTTTTTTCTACAAATTGTGAATCGTCCGTCATATTACCCGGCAAATTAATTAGTTGAGTGTTTGCTATAGTAATTAATTCAACCGCTTCTTCTTCAAAATGTTTTTTGAATCTTTGTAAAAGATTTAAATTATTTAAATAAAAATTTACAATCGATTTATTATCTGGCGAAGATGCAAAAGCAATCACTTCACATCTATCTTCAAGATGATTTATATGGATAATGCCATTACCAATGCCGAAGGAATGAGCGTTATCAATTTTATCTTTATCGTTTATTGATTCCCACAGATACCAGCCCGTTTTAATATGAGATTCCCACATAGCAAATTCATTTTGAAACCAAGATTCATAATAGTCAGCATGAGTATGAAGCGTAAAATGATCATTATTAGCGTAGGTGACGCTGTAATTGAAATACGTTATACCAGACAGTTTTGACAAAGACGAGAGTATTTCTTTCACTGTGTTTTGTGCAGAATAGGAGATATGATCCGTTGTAAATGGTAATTTCATAAGTCATCACACCAATGTTTAGTCTAATCGTGTGATGAACCCGTTTTATTTCCATAAAACTAAATGTATGTTTTACCCATAGGTATAACATACATCAGTCCTCAAGCTATCCCTACAGAGAAGACTCATCTTTCTAAATGATGTGTCATTCTAATAAATTACCGGGGGAAAAATCTGTCATAAATTAATATAGCGTGTTGGTTTTAGGACGGAATGTATTCAATTTCCGATAAACGGCATTTTACAAAGCTAAATGCCCCTGTCGTGATGAATATCACAGACAGGAACATTGATATATCGTAATGGAAGGTAACTTAGGTTTATTATTAAAACATTGTTTTAAATTTAATATTTGCACGATTTTTAGATTCACGATTAAAATCAGTAATGACATGTCCTTTCATTTTCTTACCTTCAACCGTATCGATTTCTAGCGGATCACGCTTTGATTTTCTTGATCTAGCAAAAGATAAAGTAATCTCATTTTCTTCATCATTTTGTGAAGCAACAGATAAAGGAGAATGAGAAACTGACCCTTCAGCTGATAAAGGAGAAGCTACTTTTTCTTGATCATTATTTGAAATATCTTCGTTTGATAAAAGTTCATCTATTAATTTGCAAAATTCATTTAAGACATCTGCATCATTGCTTTGTTCTTTCTCAGCCTCATCGGAATGAGATCCACTATTTGTTTCTTCTGCATCAAATATATTAGATTCATTAAGAAAAGCTTCTATATTTTCAGGATTAGCAAAATAGGCTGCTATCAATTCTTCGCTAATTTCAAATTCTGGCCCTATACCTTTTAATGACATAAAAAACTCCACGCCTGTAATGTTTATCTTAATAAAATCGATAATATGAGTTGATATAGTTAAAGACCACAATGTTCAGACGAAGACTTACTTTATTCAGATAAACGTCAAAACATAAAAAGATTGAATTTAACTTTATAAATACCTAACTCAGTTTCATAAGCAATCGATGTTGGATGCTTTTCTTAATCTTTAAAAGTGATTACATTGGGAGATTATTTGAGTTAGAACAAAAATGATAGAAACATGGCAAAACCAGGACCAAAAGAAGAAAAAGGGAGTAGTATACTAAAACGAGTTGAATCCTTCACGACACTAGGCTTTTTAGCCCCAACGCCAGCACCACACCCTGCTGCTGCTTCAACTTCAGTTCCAAGCAGAACTGAAGATAAAGCAAAAGAAGAGAAAAAGTCTAAAAAAGAAATAAAAGTAAAAGAGAAAAAGGGAAAAAAGGAAAGAGAAAAAGAAATTAAAAAAGAAGAAACTGAAAAAAAAGACTCAAGATGGAAACGCATGTCCCAAATACTAAATCCTTTCGCAGCTAAAATAGAGGCAACAGATACCTCACAAATACCAAAACCGGGATCCGAACAACGAGATGAAAAAAAAGAAACCGAAATAGTCAATAAAGGCTCAGTTCGCTATAGAACACATGACGGAAAACCTCTTCACGCAGAGGACCTCAGAAGATTGTCCGTTAGGGTCTGCACACATGCAGAAAGACGAGAGCAAATGGCTGCAGAGAGAGGTGAAAGTGACGCTAAAAAGAAGAAACCTACTACGACCCTGCAAGATCTGTTTGCTACAAGCACTTCCGACCTTTCCTCAGCTGCTGCACCAGTCAGAAAAGGTTCAGTGATTGAAAATATTCAACAGCTAACGAGCGCTCTTGAAGAAACTAAAATATCAGATCAACAACAACCTCCTTCTTCAAACCCACCTTTATTACATCGTACATCAAGCATAGTCTTCAATGACGCAGAAGCTCAGATACCAAGTTCGCCGAAAAAATCAAAACATAAGAACTCAGTTCCTAAACCACCCTGATCCCTTACTATACTAGATAATCAACTACTTTGCAGAAATTGCCAGTATAAGATCAGCAGGATGAGTAATAACTCGAATAATGTGATGAGCAAGGTTCCTGAAGTAACTTTGCTTTTCTGGATCATAAAAGTTATGGCCACCACATTAGGCGAAACCGGTGGCGATGCTGTAACTATGTCCATGGGTTTGGGATATCTAGTAGGTACAGGGATATTTGCTACCCTTTTTTTTATTGTTGTTTTTGCACAAATAAAATCTCGTAAATTTCATCCTTTCTTGTATTGGGCCACCATTATTGCGACAACAACTGTTGGGACCACTATGGCTGATTTTGCTGATCGCTCCTTGGGATTGGGGTATGCAGGTGGAACTTCAATCCTATTGGTATTACTTCTTGCCTCTCTAGCTATTTGGTATTATGTCTGCGGTTCTGTCTCAATACATACGATCAATTCTCCAAAAGTAGAATTTTTTTATTGGTTAACCATTATGTTTTCACAAACCTTAGGTACGGCTCTGGGAGATTGGACCTCAGATTCAATGGGTCTTGGCTATAGCGGTAGTGCAATTATATTTAGTACATTTCTCATTATGATAGCGGGAATGTATTACTGGACCAGTCTATCTAGAACGCTATTGTTTTGGGTAGCCTTTATATTAACAAGGCCTCTTGGTGCTGTCGTTGGCGATTTTCTCGATAAACCAATCACTTCAGGGGGATTGGCTTTGAGTCGTTATACTGCCTCTGCTATTTTACTTGCCTTGATTGTAGCTTGTATCCTAATTTTTCCCCAAAGAGCCAGCTCTAAACAGCATTAACCCCCGCAATGCAACAAAAATTTAATAATTAGAAACCTTTATTAGTTAGTAAATTATCCTACATTCTATATAAGAACGATTTTTTTAAGTCGACTCTTAGGATAAATTATGAGCGCAAGGACTGCTTTTATTTTTATGCTGTATTTAGCAGCATCTTCTCTTGATGCTATGGAATCAAAGAAAGCCAAGAGCAAAGACAATTGCTCGACAGTTAATGACATACATCAATGCCATCATTCCAAATCGGGTAAAATTGAATTAAAAATAAATTTAGATGATCTTGAAACAGAAAAAATATCATTTGTTTTAAGAAATAAAAAAATAACGGGAGATCTTCTCGTATTTCACACCAATATATATGACGATGACTCCTACAAAGATGTAATAAAGAGCCATTTTATGCTCGAGAATTTAACCGATCACCATGCAAACATACAATATCAAATAATGTTTAAAGATAAAGTAGGCGTCGTTGCAAAAACAACGGGTGACATCTCCTTGCCACAAGGAAAAAATCAACAAATAAGTTGTAGCAGTATTCCATTACATGTTAATGACATTAAAAATATCACTTCATATGAAATTAAATTCATCACTTCCAATCCACAGAAAAAAGGAAAGAGCTAAAAGAGTAATACTGATGGGTAAAAATCGATTAGAGGCTTTTAGTGATGGCGTTTTAGCGATCATTATCACCATCATGGTATTAGATTTAAAAGTGCCCCATGGTGAAGAACTTGTTGCTTTAGAACCACTGTTGCCTGTTTTTCTTAGTTATGTTTTAAGTTTCATCTATGTTGGCATTTATTGGAATAATCATCATCATCTGTTTCAAGCTGCAGGAACAGTCAGTGGCAGTATATTATGGGCAAACCTGCATTTGTTATTTTGGCTTTCCATGTTTCCCTTTGTCACAGGCTGGATGGGAGAAAATCATTTCGCGAGTGTTCCCACTGCTGTCTATGGCTTTGTTTTAATGATGGCAGGTACCGCCTATTGGATATTAGAAAGAACTATTATCAAGGTTGAGGGAAAATCCTCACTTCTAGCAAAAGCCATCGGAAAAGATTTTAAAGGAAACTTATCGATTGTTATCTATTTAATTGCTATCCCTATAGCGTTTTACTACAGTTGGATAGCAGAAGGTCTCTATATTTTTGTTGCCATTATGTGGCTTATTCCCGACCGCCGAATCGAGAATCTGCTTAAGAAATCTATTGGGTCTGATTCCTAAGGCTCATCCAGTTCTGAAGATCAATCAATGGCTGCTGTGTTACTTTGACAATACCACTATTAGGCCTATCTAGAGCGAAAATTAACGTAAAAACTAATGCAAAAGATAACGCCAACAATGGACCAACCATTGATCTTTTAGATGCCGCAATGCCTGATTGATAACCAACTCCAACCATACCTAGAATGGTGATTGAATATAACATTAGCCAAATTTCATATGGGATGCGGGTTTGAATAGCCACAGCCACTCTTAAAGCATGGACCGTAAATACCTCGTTCAACGCTTCCAGGTAAAGTCCACCAATATCCGAATTCATATCTTTGCGCGCATTGGCAACGGCCATATCCCATAATTGATTTTGGATCTGCAGTGCCTTGGCCATTTCTTTCAAAACTGTCTCACGATCAATTTTTTTAACTTGAGCTAATCCTAATCGTTGATCTAAATATTGCTTAATCAGCGCCCGAGCTTCTTTCCTATCCAATTCTTGCGGCAAGAAGTCCGATCGTAAAAAAGCAGTTCGAATAGCATTCGCATCTTCTCGAACTAATTCTTTTTTATGGTCATATCGCGCTGTCACGATGCCAAAAGTGAAAGCTAGCATAAAAGCTGTCAAGCCTAGAACCGTACTTGCCATGGCGGATACAGGGGATTCTTTTTCATCTTCAGAACGACGATGTGAATGATGTCCAAGTCGATGGCCAATCTCAATCGAAGCCATTACAACCGTAATGGTAACAAGGAAAATAACCCAAATTGGCACAATATCAATAATCATGTTGTTCCTTGTCGAATTAGATTTTGGAATAAGACATTACATTGAGTATGGTGCAAATTTAAAAGAAATCTAATATAAATTAGGTATTTAGCAGACTTTCAAATATTATTGTTAATGCAGCTTAAAGGGGCTAGACTCCCCCCATAGTCAGACTCACGGATAGAACCTGATGCTTTCAATAATAATGATTAATTAGGTTGTATCATGAAAAAATCAATAAAAATGCTTTTACCTCTCATCGCGACAAACTTCTTATTTTCAAACAACGCACTAGCAGCACCTTATATCAGTGGGCAAGTTGGCGTTTACGGATATGGAAACAATAATCCATATAACAATCTCACCGATAATGATAACGATATTGCCCTAACAGGTCGTGTTGGAGCAGGTTTTCTGGGGAGTCTGAGTGAAAACGTAAAAGTCGGGATAGAATCAGGTTATACTGCTAATAAACATATCAGCATCGGCGACAATTTAGTTTCTATTGAAGCTAAACGTTGGAGCATCGATTTATTAGGTGTTCTTGATCTGTATGCATCACAAAACGTTGATGTTTTTGCCAAAGCGGGCGTTGCCTATGTGAAGCAAGAATATCCGTTTTTTCTTGATAGTGCCCGGATTGGCTCAATAAACTCAGATGAACTCGTACCTAAAGCCGTTGTTGGATTTGGCTATAATATAACCAAAAATACCAACTTGAATCTTTCTGTGAATCATGAATTCCAAAAAGAAGAAGATCTATTACCTGGTGCAACTTCACTGATGGCTGGCATTCGCTTCTCATTCGCATAAATTAGTAGTCAATTTATCAGCTAATGTTCTAATCGCCATTACTAAGAATTGTAATGGCGAAACACATTAATTCCATTTTAATCATTTAAATTTATTAGTAAATACATGCCCTTCTCTATCATGATCCCACACTTGACGATAGCCTCCAATACTTTTCCCAGCAGCTTTTAACGCCTTAAATCCATCCTTGTTTAAAAAATTGATGGTGTCTTCTAGGCTTTGTCTAGCTTCTGGGTTTTTTATATTTGTCGGCTTAAGGCACATACTCTTTGCTAAGAATTCGAATCTATTACCAAAACCATTATCGGCTAATGCTTTTAGCACGCATCCAAAAGAGTAAATATCTGATTTAACAGAATGTCCTTTTTCAGCAACTTCAGGCGCCACATAACCTTTGGTACCACGCTTTATGGATGGTATTAAAGAAGTGGGATCAAATCCAATGAGAGTTACACTGATGTTGTCGCCCTCAATTTTAACAACAAAATTGCTTGGATTGATATCGCCATGGATCTTTCTCTTCAGATGCGCTTCATGAATAGCTTGTGCACATTTCATCACCAGCATATTTTTTTGAGCGTAAGACAGAACAACTTGGTGTGCATTCTGTAAAACAATATCTTCAAGAGTTACTTTTTTCTCTTCTGGTGCAGGTTTAGAAAATATAATAGCTTTCGGGGATTCAGTGGAAGTGGGAGTGGGAGTCTGAGCTTTTAAACTTAAGAGCCCTGTTAAAGTCACTAAAGCGTTCACATCAAATCCACTAGTTTCTGGAACATTATTGCCACTAAATCTTCTTGTTACCCCAAGTTTCATAATTTTACTGCCCATATTTTTGAAAAGTTCGCGATACTAACACCTTTTTATGACATCATCAAGTTAAAGACCTTATTTGGTTCTCAAGGTTTTAGACCTTGGAATTAACTCTCACACCTCCTGTTGGTTTTTGCTCAATTTGCTGCTGATTAGAGGGATCTACGATTGCTTGGGCCATTGTTTTGGCTTTCTGGTAGGTCTGTTCATCAAAGCCTTTGAGAGGATCACATTTTACATAGTTATTAGGAAAGCATTCTTTCATTTTATTTTCATATTGATCATCTAAAATAAGAAACTTTCGGACACGTGGGTTTTTTGCTAACCACCCTTTTATACAATTTGTTCGGCAGAAGAAAGAATGTTTATCCTCCGTTTTGCCAAGATAATAGTCTCCTACCCCCCATAAATCTAAAAGATTTTTAAGATGTTTATCTGATCTTCCATTTCTCCAACTAGAACTTACCACTATGCGTGCATTAAATTGATTACACAACAAACGGATCCTTTGCATATGAAATGGATCCCAACAGGCCACTTTTAAAAATTCATGTACATTTTTCTCAACTCTACAATCATATTGTGTTTTCAACAGTGATGAATGTTGATTCATAAGATTATCAATATTGGGATTACTTTTTAGTCTATTTAATTTTTCATGAGTCTTATCCATGGGGTCAATCCAACAGACTCCATCAAAATCAAGAAAAAGGATGAATTGGTTTTCATCTATTGGTGACAGTGCTATTGGTGCATCGACATACGGACTTCTAGCAGTAAATTTTGCAGCCAAAGATTGTAATAAGAGTTTGAAATCTTCTACAGTCTCTTCTGTGCCTCTCAAGCGTGGGAAAGATGCATGATAAAGGTAAAGTTGATGAATAGCTTTTTCTAATTGTCCAATATCAAATTCAGGAACCTCTTTTCCAAAGCCAAGCATGACTTGTTCCCCAAAAGGGGCGGATATTACCATTTTTATGCCATAAATTTCAATCTCTGGATGTGGATTCGCGGCATGTAGAACTGTGTTCTAAATAATCGATTTCACGACCCCACCATCGACACGGATTGCGGCGCCTGTGGTAGCAGAAGAAAGTGGACTTGATAGATAACTTACCATTGAGGCAACTTCTTCAGTAGTCGCAAAGCGTTTTATTAAAGAAGTGGGTCGCATGTTAATGAAAAAGTCTTTTTCCAAGGCTTCAGGTGAAACGTGTTTTTCAGAAGCAGCATGTTGAATAAACTCATTAACGCCTTCACTGCGCGTGGGGCCAGGCAAAACACAGTTAACAGTAACGCCTGTGCCAGCCGCTAATTCAGCAAGGCCTCTGCTCACAGCCAATTGCGCAGTTTTGGTCATACCATAGTGGATCATTTCGGCAGGGATCTGAACACCGGATTCACTTGATATGAAAATGATCCGTCCCCAATTTTTCTTCAACATACCCGGAAAATATTGGCGACTCAATCGAATCCCACTCATCACATTGACATTAAAAATATGTAACCAATTATCATCTGAAATATCAACAAAGGGTTTCACTTCATAAATACCGAGATTATTAATCAAAATATCAACCTCTGGCACTTTTTTGATAAGTGCTGCGACACCTTCAGGCGTACTGAGATCTTGGGCCACTCCAATAAGCTTTGCTTTAGGAAATGCATTAGTGATTTCTTTGATAGTGCTATCAACTCGGGCTTGCGTGCGTCCATTGATAACAACAGTTGCCTGCTCTTGCACCAGCTGCTTCGCTATAGCCAAACCTATACCAGCCGTTGAGCCTGAAACTAAGGCTATCTTATTGTTTAATTGAAGATCCATGGTGTGCTCCTTGTGGCTGATTTGTCTTAATATCGGCTAAAAAGGGTTCAAACAATAGAATGTTAGCAAGATGAATATACGTATAATGTTGAATATGCACATATTTTTACCCCCATCTCACTAAAATCACACTTTATCCGTGAAAAATTGATCTAAACTTAGTTTGTATGGTAGTTTTAAAGCTGTTGTTAATTGATAGGTCTTTGCTTAATGCAAACGTATTTTTTAAATCATTCATCAAATAGTGCCACCCAAAGCCAAAACTGCACTTTTGTCGTTCGCTCACCCGTTATTGTGCCCAGCCGGGCCTAACATCATCACTAAATAACACTATCGAATAAAAGTTTTTAGAAAATAGGAAAGAAGCTATGAATCGCTACTTTATTACCTTAATTTACGGGTTTGCGATATTTAAAATGTTTTTTGGCTCTGGCAATTTGATATTCCCACTGCAACTGGGACAAAATTCAGGAGATCAATGGGTTTATGGATTTATCGGCTTGCTTTGCACTGGGATCGTGTTACCTTTTCTTGGTCTATTTGTTATCAAATTACATCGTGGAAGCTATGAAGACTTCTTTGGCCAAGCAGGTCAAATCGCACGAGTTGCCTTACCTTTATTCACATTATCTTTATTAGGCGCCTTTGGCGTTGTGCCACGATGCATTACCGTTGCCCATGGTGGTGTAACAACTTTATTACCTGATCTTTCACTAATGTGGTTTAGCTTAGCTTTTTGCGCAGTCTGCTATATTATTTGTCTCAGAGATCGTTGGATTATTTCATTCCTTGGAAAATGGATTGGACCTTTATTAATAGGATGTTTAATTGTTCTTATTGGATTAGGGATCTATCATGCCCCTGCTTTAACAACAAGCGATCTTCTACCTACACAAGCATTCTCTGAAGGATTCTTCCGTGGCTATCAAACCATGGATTTATTTGCTGCTTTCTTCTTTTCATCTTTAATGTTCAAGCAAATTCAAGAAAGAATGGGTGAAAATGTAGATAACCGAACTTTAGTGATGGCAGCACTTAAGCCAAGCATCATCGGTGCAAGTTTGTTAGGGATAATTTATTTTGGATTCGCTTATCTTGGAGCACATTATCAAGCCATAAGTGCCTCAGTTTCACCTGAATTGATTTTGCCAACGATTGCAAATCATCTAATGGGAGATAAGGCTTCCTTTGTTATTGGCGTTATCATGATTTTTTCTTGCTTAACAACCGCAGTGGCTTTAAATAATATTTATGCCCGATATTTGTGCTCGCTCTTAAAATTGCCTAATGGCATATTCCCCTTAATGCTATTACTGACAACCGGCATTTCCTTTGCAGTATCGCTTTTTGATTTTCGTGGCATCGCTGCCTTTTTAGGGCCTGTGTTGGAAATCTCTTATCCCAGTTTAATCGTGTTAACCTTCTTAAGTATATTTACAAAAGGCTTTAAGAAGTTAAAAATCGCAAGTTTCTATGGACTGTTATTTGCGATGTTAGGATTCGGATATCTATAGTCAAGTCTTATTTCCCTCAGCAGCGAAGCTGCGTAGGATATTAGCCCCACGTGAAAGCGCTTCTGAGCGCTGGAACGTGGGGAATAAAACATCCTCCCCTCTCTTAACCGCGAAGCGGTGCAGGAAAATTTCCCATAGTCCTACGCGTTATGTGGCTATCAGATTTTAAACTTGGTTGGTGTGTGATTTGGCTCTGGTCGCAAAACTGCGTCTTTTGGAGCCAAATCCACTCTATATAACCGACGCGTTTGCGGTGAAAAGATTAATGTCTTAGGTGCTTGCCGTAATACATCCACCTCAGGTTCAACAAATGATCCCACACACCCATTTTGCTTAATCGGTTGTTTCACCACGTTGATATGGCGGTATCTTCTTTGAAGTTTGCTGAGATAACCTTTATTCTGCAGGCTTTCAATAATGCTAAACACTAACTCTTTAGAAAATCCTGTTAATTTTCTGAGTGCATCTCGGGTCAATGTGCGCCTATTTTGCCTCAACTTATTCAAAGCTTTGAGTAAAGCTTCTTCCTGAGTCGAGAGAAGCCGCGTTAATTTTGGTTTATTATCAGCCGAAAGAGGCTCACTCACTGGAATAAACTTAAGCGGTGACAGAACATGAACACGCTCTTTAGCAAACTTTTCGTTTCCACAGCGCAGGTATAACTTAAGGGCTTCTCTTTTATTCCCCACAAGTTCTGCTTCCATTGCCGCTTGCAAAGTGAGAAATAAATGATTTTTAGGATCATTCTGGATTTTCAATTTTAACTGTTTTAAATATGAACCAATTTCTTCAGTCATGAAAGTAGATCTCTTCTATTACATTGAAAAATACAATAAGCCCCCATAAAGGGTTCCTTACCATTGGATTTTCGAACCTTTAACCATTTTAAAGGCAAATTGGGATATTTTTTCTTTATCCGTTTTGCTGCTGTTGGACCTACTTCAACGATAAGGGTTCCATTAGCATTAAGATGCTGTTTAGCTTCAGCAATTATTTTGTTGATAATATCTAATCCATCGTTCCCTGCTTCTAGTGCTATTTTGGGTTCTTTTTTAAACTCTTGCGCGCTTTCATTATATTCACAGGTTGTAACATAAGGCGGATTGCTGATAATTAAATCATATTTGTTTTGAATATTGCTGAATAAATCGCTTTGAATACATTTCACTCTCTCATTCAAAGAATATTTATCTATATTGATTTGTGCCACTTCAAGTGCTTTTAATGAGATATCGGCGAGATCCACTTGCAATGTGGGTTTAAGTAAAGCAAGCGTTATCCCAATGCAACCAGAACCGGTACAAAGATCTAAAACGCTGTTATTTTCCCATTTGGTTTGGTTTAAAAAATCCTGAAATCTTGTAGACATCACTGAGCGTGGAACTAACACCTGATCATTGACATAAAATTTATGACCACAAAAGATGGTTTCATGCGTGATGTAAGCAACTGGCAATCGATCAGCTATTCTCATTTCAAATAATTTAATGATCTCTACTGCTTCATCTTCGGTAATTTTATCATCCCATTTTTTTAAAGGCTTCTTTAATGAATAATAAGTTAAATGTTCAGCAGTACTTAACAATGAACCTTCGGCAAAAAAATGATGAAACACCTTTTCTTTTTGCATTAATTTGTAGCCCAAACGAATAATATCGTTAACGGTTGCGTTATCATGACGACAAGATTCTATTAATGCATTGTAGCTTTTATTTCTATCCTCATTTATCGATAAGTTAAGCATTGACTTTGCACATGCCCTTCTGGTCCCACAATTCACTGCCTACGCAATGATGGCAATAGAACAGCCCATCGGGGTCATATTTTTTCTTAATGGCATCAAGCTTGCCGTAGTTTTCACCCCAAAAGGATGTTTGCCAGTCTTTTTCAAAATAGTCGGCCTCATTGACATACGTGCCAGCATTTGGTGTGATTTCTTTAATGAGGTTATAAGCATTACCATAAGTCTTAACTATATTGGCAATCTCAACATCATTTGGTTCTTTCCCTTTGACACCAGGAAAAACGTTATTACTACCGGCTGCAATAATAACCAACGCGCCAGCATCATAAACAACGGGATTAATGGCGCTTCGTTTGGATCGTACCAAGGCATCATTTGCAGCCCCCGCCATGCCTTTATTGGCATGCAGAGTAATCGGCGCTAACCTTGACGCTTTAAATACGGTATCTGCTAATTGATTAACCTTATCTTCTTCAAACAAGCTGATGGGTATCCATCTGGATAAATAGGTATACCAATACTTAGATGCTTCGCCACTATTGGGCGCCCACCAAAATTGATCTTTTGGTGCATTGGCCCTTGAATCCAGGACCACCAGATCGGGCCGAGATTGCTTCCAAAATTGATAATCCCACATTCTATTGGCTGGTATGGTGAAGATCTCATTTTCAAAAGTATAGTTTGGCGATTTATTTAACCATTTTTGCAATGGTTGCCAAACTTGAACTGTTTGTTCTTTGGATAACCCCTGAAATAACATAAATATACTGATGGTATTATCTTTATTGAATGCGAATTGTTCGCCCCAGTGTTCATTGTTTAAGCTATCTCTATAAAAGCTCATAAATTGTTTGATAAGCTTTTGATAATCCTCATCTGATTTAGCTGTTATCTTTCCTTTATAAATGCCAAAGTTTTTTGGTAAATTAAACGTTTGCAAGGTCATTTGGGTGACCACGCCAAAAGTTGAACCGCCACCTCCTCGCACAGCCCAAAACAAATCGTCATTTTGACATTCATTAGCGATAAGTGTTTTACCATCAGCTGTGACAATTTCTACTTGCAACACATTTCCTGCACTGGTTCCATACTTTTTAGAGAAGGATCCAAAACCTCCGCCTTGCGTAAAACCACCAGCTGCTCCTACTGACGCGCAACCGCCACCTTGAACATAACGTTTATTTTTAGTGGTGACTTCTGTATAAGCATCAATCCAGCGCGTACCGGCTTCAACTGTAACCGCTTGAACACTTTTTACTGTGTTAGGACAGCCAAGGGGTTTAAACTTTTCATGCATGGTAATTTTGCGCATGGGGTGAGTCCATATCAACAGCGAATCAGGACCTGTGTTGCGCCCTAAGTAATCATGGCCCGCACCTTTTATAACGACTTTTATATTATGTTGACGTGCAAAATTAACCGCAGCTACAACATCCTTCGTAGACTGGGCCTCGACGGCATATTCACTTAATTGACTATCCCAGGCTTTGTACCATCCTTGACTCATTGTCTCACCAGGAAGGGATTGTACATAAAAAGGATTTTGCATATTTTTTAAGGCTAATTGGCAGGCTGCACTTTTTTCGTTTTCTTTGCAGGGTGATAATTCAGACTTTGGTTTCACTAAGGGTTTTGATAACTGTTTTGATAAGCTACCCCAATCACTCTCGCTGGGCCAACAATCTTGATTAGGTAAACAACGACACTTTAAAGAGGTATTTTCATGCGCAAAAGCTGCTCTAATAAACAAAAATGAAAGCAATATAATGGTTAGTAAGCGCATTTCTTTATCCATAAAAAAATTGTTACACTTTTTATAACATTGTTAAATATGGAATACAAACCAATTCTAGCTATTTACTTAACTTTATCCGTCTGAAATTATCAAAAGTCCTATTTCTACAAATTAAAGGCTTAAGGTCAACAACGGGACCTCTGGATTCTTTCATTCTATCAAATTGATTAAGCGTGGAATTTACGTTTGAAATAACCACAGGTATTTGAGATTCATTAATAGGTAGGAGATGATTGTAGGCTACATCAAGCGATTGTTTTCTGCCCACTCGTTTAATTTCTTCTCGAACTTTCTTTAATGATCCAAAGTGAATCTGCATCAAAATATTTTTTAAAATTCTAGACTCACCCTTGTCATGCTTAAATAATATTTCATTCATTGTTTGATGATCTAGTACTTTTAAATGAATTTTATTATCTTTGTCAGCAATAATTTTTGCGTAAGGATGTTTTAGTTTTGAATACAAAATCACTTCATAGCTTTCTAGCTTAAAAGGTTTGTTCGAAGAACTTAAATTTAAAATCTGCTCTGCTTTATATTGGGTATCAAATGTACATCTATAATCTGTTACATCTTCACGGTAGTAGAGATCACATTTTTTAGTAGCTTCATGGTTTAAATTAGCTTTAACTAAAAAAGTAGATAATTTTTCCAGTTCAAAGACTTTAACTTGATGCTTGCCATTTTCAGTGTCAATTGTCGCCATTATAGGTGAAACAGATCCTTTAGGCACATTGGTATCATATAAATGTGTTTGTATATCTTTTGGAATACTTGTTAGTAAACGTGCACTTGAATCAGCATGCCCCTTAAGTAGAGCTGAAGTATTTACATGTCTTCCTTTATCAGCAGGACTACTATTTTCATCAATGGCTCGATAATAAGCACGTAAAGGAACAACGGTTACATCATTCAAACAAGCAACAATTGAAATAGTGTGTTTATTATTTTCAAGTAGTTTTCGATGCCATCCTTCAAGAGACACACAATCTAAAATAACATTCGGTCGGCTTTCTGATGATTCCGACAATCGTTCTTGTACTAATTCCTTTATTGAAAAGGCAGTATCTTGAGTTCTTGTAAATACTTGGACTGTTTCTTCTCTTTCTGTCGTTTCATCTAAATAAACACTGCGATAGTCATCAGTTGCTAAAACTACATAATCTGTCTTATCACCTTTGAGGAGCTTTTGTGAAATAGTACTTTTTCCGCTACCAGCAGCCCCTAAAATAGAATAGTCAACATTTTGTCCTTTCGGGTATTTCTTTTTATGCGTAAGTCCATGTTGAATTGCTATGTCTTTGTAGAACATTGAAAGTTGTTGCTTTAATATCGTATTTGTTAGTTTTTTCTTATGTTTTTGTTCTTCAACGACAATAAATGACTGTAAAAGAGCGCCATCTTCAACAGCAGGATATTGATTGTTCATAGACTCACGAGCATTCGCTAGAATTCGCGCTTTAGTGGCGTCACTGTTTATCTCAGAATTTATCTTAGCTGCTATTTGACCTAGAAAAGTCTTATTCTTGCTAGTGATGTCATTATATATTTGTTGAACTTTTCCATTAAGTTCTTCGGAGGATACTTTGAATTGGCTAATTAAATCCGCTGCTATATTTAATTTACAAGCATGTTCAACCTTTGGGCAAACAAAATCTGTCAACCATTCTTCTTTAGTTGATAATGCAAGTTCAATAATCTCATTTGCGCTTAAATCACTGTACCCAGAGTGCAATATTCGATTATATTTTTTTTGCACAGTCATTTCAGCAGCATTCCACGATGTAACTGCTTTTAAACTGACAATATTTCTTTGGTTATACTCTATGGGCACATTTTTTTGCTTAAGAATTTCTTCCCTTCGCTTCATAAGCTGTTTTAGAGTACTTTGTAAATCTAACATGCTCTTAACTACACATAATATTTAAATATTTAAGTTATTATACTAAATATATCTGCTGATTAAGTACATGCAGATAGGGCATCTACCCTATCCATTTATCTTAATCAGCAAACCTTCCGTCTGAAATTATGAATTTGAGGGGCACTTGAGTCTATGGCCTATTCTCTCGTGCAACCACATACTCTCTCTTGACGACATTCTCATTTTGCTGTGCTAATTTCTCTACATCCTCCAGTGTAAAATTTGGATTTTTAAGGTACCTTAACTCAACAGCATAGCCGTTAGGATCCTGAACGAATGTGTAGATTTCCTCATACTTAGTATCTTCATTGGCAAGCATAGGTGTTAACAAACAACCCTTTCCATCTTCAAACCCTTCTATAAATTGCGATATACGCTCTTTTGAAAGATCTGAAACACCAAAATGTTCTGCCACAAGAAGCTGGGTTTCTTTTGCTTGTTTTACCACCTTATCCGTTAAAGCAAATCCTTCACCAACTTTTCTTCTACGTGAAAAAAGTAACTCATGCTCAAAGAAATTGACACTCAGCGCATCTTCCTTCTCTTGAACCTGACAATCAAAATGCGATTGGTAAAATGCTTTAGTTTTATCTAAATCAATCGCCCCTAATTCAACTCTCATCCCCATGGCTTTTATTGGGGAATTGGGACTTTGACGCTCAAAAGACAATATATTTCCTGCAGGGTCAAGCAAAGTAATTTTCCCTTTTTCATCTTTTTGATAACCTAGCTTAGCTAATTCACAATTTCTTTGAATTCTTTCAATCATCTCATCCGGTGTTGCAAAAAAGGACAATGTTTGAGGGTCAACAGTATCGCGAGGCTCAAAAGCCAAAAGCGTATTACCACATTTAGCAAAAGCATGATCATCGTGGTTTAGCCCAGCATCCCCGCCCAAGATATCTTTATAGAAATCTCTCATTTTAATTGAAATATTGTCACTTTTTGGAATATGAATCGCTAAATGGAACAAATTAGACATAAATCACCTCATTTATTAAGTAAATTAAAAGAACAGAGGTAGATTAAGTCATTACGTTTTAATTGATAATATGTTATTTTAGAATCCATTGTTACGTTTTGAGCGATAATTAATATGGGTACTTACACTAAAATGAAGTCCTTTGTGACTGTTATTCAAGAAAATAGTTTTAATCAAGCCGCAAAAAAGCTTGCAACATCGGCTGCTGAGATAAGTAGACGAATTTCTGCTTTAGAAGAGGAGCTCAAAGTAAAGTTAATTAATAGAACAACCAGAAAACTTACCCTTACGCAGCTTGGTGAGATCTATTATGAGGATTGTAAAAATATTATTAAGGATGTTGAGAGCGCTAATCAGAAAATGATTTCACAACAGCAAGAACCTTCAGGCATCTTGTCAATTATAGTCAGTGATAATATATTTCCTATAATAAATGAGTTCACAAAGCGATATCCAAAAATCATCTTAAAACTAAACAAAATTGAAAGTTTGCCTGATTTTAATCAACAAGAAACGGATATCATTATTGGCCTATCAGAAAGTAGCATTATTCCTGAAGATTGTGTTCGTAAATTGATTAGTAAAACCCGTTATGTTCTATGTTGCTCACCCGAATATTTAGCACAAACAAAAGCTATTAAAAAGCCTCTTGATCTCAATCATCATCGTTATATTGCTCATTCTAATCGGCCATCCGCTGATATCATTTTTTTTAAAAAAGAACTATCAATCCATGTCACCCCTTCATTTTATTTAAATGATTCCCAAGAAATGGTTAAAGCAGCCCTAAACCATCTGGGATTAATTTGGGTTCACGATTATAAAGTAAAAGAATATTTAAGCAATAAACAACTTATCGAAGTGTTATCCGAATATGCTCTACCTGAAGTTAATCGTTATCTTGTTTACAAATACAATCGCTATTTAGAATCAAAGATCCGAGCTTTTGTGGATTTTTACATTGAGAAATCAGTTTAGCTAGATCAACAAAATTGATGTTTGTAAAATTGGCTTGTCTTTTGCAGCATAATTGGCATTTGACATCTTTGATCTATTTTCATATCTTGAGATTAGGCCCCTCGTTCTCAATCCCCTAGGAGAGCAACTTATGTCATATCAAACGCAACACCTGCAGTTCACAATTGATTACATCCTCAAACAATTAACCTATGCAAATGTAAGAGAAGATCTAAACAAACTTAGTAAGTCTGATAAAAAATGGATTGCTGCAGCATTGATGCAAGCGCTTGATCCTATTCAAAAACATAATCCGAAGGTTATAGTTATCAATGTAGATAATGGTAAATTGAATGAATTCTTTGCAGCACTTGATAATAATGATCCAAAAATACTATTTCCTGAGAATGTAACTTTCATACTTAAGAGAAATGGTACAAGTTATGAGAAAAAGGATGGTCTCAAAAAGGAAATTTATAATCGCCCTAAAGCTAAAGCAAAGTTTGCTTCAAGAAGAGTTACTGAGCTTGCTGAAGAATTAAATGAAATGTTACTTGATGATGATTATGATAGCGTCAATAGCCATGAAGCTGAGAGTGAAGATGATTATGCTGTTGAAGCACAATCTGCAACTTATACACCTTCACTTGCTGCAGTCCAAGAGAATCTACTGAGAAGATCTTGTAGCTCACAACATTTACTTCAGACAGTTTCCGAACCTAGACGTTTTTTACAGAAAAGTCATTAATCAACTGTTCTGTCATGTCAGATCTGGCATGACAGCTCACGTTTACCTACACCCAATTATGAACTATTTCAACCCAATTCTGTCAAATTCGTAAGAATCACTTATATAGTAATAAAACGATATGTCAGAAATAGTAGCATTGATTAAAAGTGACAATTTTAATGAAGCCATCGTTAAAATTCAGGATATTGATAACAGTATTGATCTAAATCAACCTGTTGAAGATAAGCTTTTATTAGAACATGCCTATCTTAAGCTGCAAGAATTTTACCAAAAAAATGATGAAGTCAGTGTTCGTAAAATATTAGAACTTATCTGGGCCCTAAAAGAAAAAGGCGCTAATCTTAATCAACCTTTATCTCTTGATCAAGAATTAAGACCTCATGAATTTTTTATCATTGAAGATCTGTTACTTTCTCATGAACCATTAACAGAAGAATTTCCTGGCCACGCTAAAAATTGTTGCATTCAAGAAATATTACGTTGCTATAGCGAATATCCAAATATTGAAAATGTCCCCCATGATGTATGTGATCAAATTGCTACATTAATGATCCAAGAGATCCCAAACCAACCTATTCCTCATGCAAATGCGCCCATAGAGGCTTATAGAGGGTTTGCGCTAGCAAACGTTGAACAAGAATTAAGAGAACAAGTTGACAATACTCAAAGTGCACACGGCAGTGGAAGACACCGACGTACGGGTCGCTATTTTCGTGCATTACAAAAAAGATATCCCGATACGGAGGTGCAAGAAGAGATCTTAGATTTGATGCATAATCTTATTGATCTTAAAAATAATCATCCAAACAACATTATTACACCTAAAAAAATTGATGCTGCCATTCGATTCTTAGCCACTCGTATAAGAGCCAAAGATGTGTCACCTGACAGTGTTACGCATAATAGTCATACAGATTTTATCGCACTAATATGGAAAGCCTTAAAGGAAAATAGTGATGGCGTTAATATACGAGATGCTCCATTAGATGAGGAAGACAGGATAAGCCGTTTACGATCCATCACCGAACGATTATTAGGTTGCACCAGAGGCTATAATCCTGAAATAGATCAACCTGGTGAAGCTAATGCGTATAGGGCGGGAGTTGAATTACCCAATACCCCAGATATGATGCAATGTGGACCTGGAACTTATACGGTACTGATGGATGTATTAAAGGGACAGCATCCTGATGTACCTTTTGATGAAATTCCACCAACCGCTAATGATTTACAGCAATCCTGTTTTGATGCTTTTAAGTATGTTTATGAGTATGACATGTCATTTTATGAAAAAACATTAATGAGAGAGTATAAAGTTGAGGATATATCCCTTGATCTTTATGATCTCTTTATGGTGAATGATGATGCAAGCATTTCAGTGAAAGAAGTTAATAATTTAGATATAGGAAATCAATGTAAAGTTAATTATATAAAAAAAGCAGCTGATGCAGCGCTGGCAAATATCAAAAATACGTATGGGGAAAAAGTGCCATTAGAAGTATTAAAAAGTACATTAGGATTAGAAGGCTTGGAAGCTTATGCAGATAATATTATAGCAAAAAATAAAGAACATGTTGCACCCTCTCCTATTGAAATAGCCAAATGGTTAAAAAATACCTATTCACCAGCAAATATATCGATGCGCGAATTAATGCTTAAATTACTGATGAGTTTTGATTCTAGCCAATTAACAGTAAGTGATGAAGAAATTGATAGTATTTTACATACTGTCTGTTCAGATGATACGTTGACAGAGGAATCTAAGCTTATTATCGATAAAGTTTCAGATCAAGACATTAATATGCTTAACAACGCTGGAGAAACAGCCTTGTCTAGAGCATTGACCAATAATATCAATCAAGAAATCATCATCAAATTACTAGATAAAGGCGCCATTGTCGAAGAGGATGAATTTAATATCAAACTGTTCCACTACAGTATCAATAATGATAGCCATACGTTAGCTGAGAAATGTTTAAGTACCAGTTTACCGAAATGTGCTTTTGAACACCAAATACAATTCTTGAAAATTCTTAATCGAAATATAAGTGATGAACAGTTTGCCAAATATGTTGAACAAATAGCTCATGCCATTCATTATGAAACTTTAACTGAACAAGAAAAAATAACGCTTGTTAAGTTTATATTAGAATGCTATGCAAAACTTCCCAAAACGAAAGGTGACCTTCTATTTAAGCTGCTGAACACGAACAATCAAATAATTGAATGGTCTCATTTGCTTACAGATAAGGATTTTAACTTTTCATCTCTAGTAAAAATTGACAATCCTCAACTATTTGAAATTCTTTTCATGAAAACTGATTTTAATAGTAACGATTGGAAAGTTGTTCAAGAAGGACCCTTCCCAAACCATCCTAGAAATTATCTCGCACTAGCTAGTACCCAACCTTTACTTTTTGC
Source organism: uncultured Pseudomonadota bacterium (assembly GCA_963829835.1). Lineage (GTDB taxonomy): Bacteria > Pseudomonadota > Gammaproteobacteria > Berkiellales > Berkiellaceae > Berkiella. The sequence continues at coordinate 434,891 of CAWHKC010000003.1, read as the reverse complement.
AAAAGTATTTATAGCCGCTGATGCTGAAAACAAAATGTATCTATTAAATACTTTTTGTAAAAACTATATCAATTTCTTCACACATGAAACTGAAATACAACAATATCTTCAAGGGTTAAAGCTCCTGATATTGAACTGCAATGAAGAGCAATTAAAATTAACTCATCAATTAATAAAAACCAGTACGGACAAAGATAAAAGTCTAAAAACAGTATATGAATCCTTTAGTGAAGATGAGCTAAGATCTTTGCTTGAAAAACATGGGACAAATGTACTCAACCAAGCGGGGCCTGAACTTATCGAGTCTGTTTTAAATAACAATAAATTTGATAACTTAAAACCAATATATGAACGTCTAAAAAAGTCACTTTTTGAAGATATCTATAAAAATCCTCAACTACTAAGGGATGCACCAAAAGACTTGATCGTGCAATTTATAGATTATTTAAGCGTTCAAAAAATTGATATTGAAAAATTGGAAATATCGATAAAAGCGATAATGGAATTAATTCCCCCCAAAGAAATGAAAGTCGAGCAGATAAAAACGTTATTCAACCTTATCCCTTCTCAATCCATTCTACCCGAAGCGATAGAATTATTTATAATGGAAAGTCTTGATGCTGGTAAGGACAATTACGATATTCATAAAATCATACCCAATTTAACTAAGATATTGCTTGACAAAGAACTCGATATTCCCTTGCGATATTTACTTAGGCTTGAAGGAGAGTATCACAAAGTTAATTCTGCTTTAATCAGAAAGTTTTTCAGATGCTTTGAAAAAGAACCAATAAACGATAAAGAGCTGACTCCAATTGTAGGTTCCATTGATTTTACAAACATTACGGCACAACAAATACTCAGAGCAACAGCCCACATTCCGTCTGAAGTCATTCAAAAGGCAATTAAAAGCAATGTTAACTTGAATTTCCGCGGCAAATTAGTACAATCTTTGCCAAAGGAAGCAGCATCTGTGTTGCAAAGTGCCTTAGCCAGTGTGCCCATTGATAATAAAACCATTTCATTAATTGTTGCAACTTCAAACGTCAACGTTTTGGTTAGTAATTTACCACATGAGTTAGCATTTATAGCAAAGGCAGTTAAGCATGTTAATAATAAGGAATTATCAGCAGCATTGATTAATGAAGCACAAGACATAAACGTGGATCAAGAATCATTAATCGAAATATTACCTGTCGTTTTCAACAATATAGCAACTAAAATAAATCACGATGCTTTCTTTGATAAACTACCCAAGAATAATGAAGTGGTGACTAGAATTGTATTAAACGAAGCATTAGAGTCTAAAAATCCCGCCGTTTTATATACATTGTTCAGAAAAATGAGTATTGAACAACTGAACTTGGTTGCTCCTGGGCCTCCTAAAGGAACCTATTTAGAGAGATTTTTACCTCTTATAGACCAGAGTAAACCTGAAGTACGCAAAGTGGTCGCAACTACACAACGAGATATTAGAAAAGCACAAACTGAAGCGGATATCAATCTTAAGGTTGATAAATTAACGCCTGGTGAATGTTTTAGTGTCCTCACAAGTGTCAATGATAAAGGAATTAATTTTCTTAGTGAAAGCGCTTTCAGCAATGCTGACTTGCAATGTTACTATGCTTTTAAACTATTTGAGAAAGCCTATAGCAAGAATCCTTGGAGTGACGAAGTTGTTGCATTAGCCAATGAAAAAGTGAAAGGCAAAACCGCACTTTATGTGGCAGCAGAAAGTAATAATGTAAAATTTCTAAAGTTGTTTCTTGAAAAATATCCTTTCCTCAACAAAACATTAAATAGTGGTCCTAAAGGATGTGCTTTCGCTATCACCGCCGCAGCGCAAGCAGGTGGCTGTGATGCTGTGAAGGCGCTGGTTACGCTAGATCATGATGGTTACTGGCATGAGCTTTGGTATCCTTATAATCATCCTTTAGATTCCGAAGGTAAAAAGAAAACGTTGTTTCACCATCTCGGGGCCACTGATACTACCGGGGAAGCAATCAATATTGTCCTGAATCTTTCTAAAACCAATGAAAAGAAGTTCGTGCTTGCCATAACAAGCAAAATAGATAATCATGGGACATCGCCCTTTGTTTATCTTCTTCAAAATCCCCATTGCGCAGTTGTTCTTGGTAGTATTTCAGCTAATATCAAAAAATGGGGATATGTAGGACAAACACCTTGGCGTTTAGAACATATTTTTGATTTCCAAATCAAACGTAACAATGGCTATACCGATCTTGAATGGGCTATTAAAACTCAACGTGCTGAGGTTGTCACGATATTAAAAGAGAATACTGCGCCTGATCTTTTCAATACAGCGTTTGCCAAAATTGATAGTGAACGTGATTGGGTTGAAATTGAAAGGGATCCAATGGAAGTCGACCCAATGGAAGTGGAACCAATGGAAGTTGAAAATAGGCCACCTCAAGCTCCCCATGAATCAAGAAAATCTTTAATCATAAGCCAAGACAAGACGCCTATGACGGCTAAGCATGAGACTTCTACACCACCCCAAAAGAAAGGGCCTAAAATAAATTAATTGCCTTTTCTTAGACAAATCCGAAATTCAACAAAAAACCGCTAACTTTTCACTCATTATTTTTTATGACAAATATTATTGGCAATATGCCTAAAATTATCTGCTTTTGTAAAATTACATTTAACTTATGAATTGATGTGGGAGGTGTTTTTTGTTAGAATTATAGATCAATGATTAGTGGAGGTGAGAAATGCCTAGTATTATTGCAACAATCCAAAATCAATGGCAATCACTCAAATCCAAAGGGTTATATCAATATTGGTGGGAAAATAGCGTTGAAACCACTACCTATCCACCTGTACGCCAACTAGAAGTAGCTTTCACACGACTTTATCGCAAAAATGGCCAAGCTAAAGATTTTGTTGGTACGTTTATTCCCGAATTATTTTTACTAGCCAATACAGTAAATGGTTCTTTACGTTGCCAAGTTGAAGAACAGGCATGGATTAAAGAGCGTAGTAAAAATAATGAAAAACATGATATAGCAACGCTAGCTGCACAAAAGCCTGAATTATATAAAGCACTTTATCGCGCAGATGGTAAACGAAAAACAGCTTTCGAATTATCTGTCTTTCCTATTCACAAATTGTCTGATATTCAAAAAGTTATTACAGCGGAATTTAAATATCGTAATAAGCATGGTCTTGCTCTACCTCCTATTGTACCAAGAATACGCATTCAACCAGATTATCTACAACCTGATGAGCAAGGAAACTTGGGGAATTCTGGTTTGACAATTGGAGATAATGAAAAAGATGGTCAGTTTTCTGTTTATGTTAATCTATGGAATACATCCTCTAAAGCGACATCTCGTGAAAAAGTATTACATTACCTATTCAATTGGGTAGCCTTTGGCGGTGCATTCAGTTATGGAATAAGTGCTCTAGGCATGGCTAGTGGTCTTGGCGGTATGACAGTTCTCTTTGCAGCTACATTCTTTGCAACGATTTGCGCACAAATATGTAGTATGTATGATATTTCTGAACGTATTTTGCGGGATGCCAGATGGTTTTCTTCTCCCGATTTTAAACCATGGCATGGAAAATTAAGTATAACATCTTCACTGATTGCCCTTTTGAAAATGGCGGCAATTGCTATTCCACTGTATGGTGTTGTGACTAACACTTTCGCCACTTTTGTTGGTGCTTCTTGGTTATTCCCAACGATGATACTTGGTACAACACTGGCGGGTCTCGCTACCGTCGCATTAGCAGGGTTTATGACAGCCATGACGGGTGTCTCAGCTTATGTTGGGCTAACCCTCACCATGCGTTATATTTTTGGTTTAAGTATTTATGATAATAAAATTAGTGTGACCAAAGAAATGGCTGATTCATTGCCGATTGTTCAGAAACATTCACCTGAAAACAACACAGTTCCACCAAAGCCACAACTGGTTCCAACGGTATTGGTTCAATTTAAACTGGATAAGGCAGCGCCGGTGGCTCAAATATCTCATGCAAACGTATCAGAGCCTATACCTGGTGTCCCAAGACCATAGATGCCTCAGGGCATCTATTTTCCTACTCTTCCGCCTCTTTTCAAACAGGCTGCTTTTGAGCTTGTCATAACATAGCCTTTACCTTTGCAACTATTTTGCCCTTGGCAACCGTTGCTTGCAGTTTGGCAAGCACTTTTGCCTTTGCAGGCGTTGCCACCAATACATTTAACGGTGCTATTTGAAGAGGAACTTTGAGCAATAACACTTGAGGTTGCAAATAAAGAACCTACCATTGTTGCGAGGATAATCCCAGTGACTTTTTTATTCATATAGATCCCATATTCAGATGAATTTAAGAAAGGTCTTAAAGGATTAATCGTCAATTAGCGGTATTTCTGCAGCTGTGTACCTTAACAGTTGTGTCGCTTCTAGTGAATTCTAAACCGCACGAACGCTTCTTGCTGGGGCTTCTTCCAAACCAATTTTCTCAAACTCACCAATCAGAGCATCTACATCCACGGCAGCACTTGCCACCTCTTTTAAACGCTTTTCTTGAACATTTAAATAATTATCCAATGAGTCATATTCAGTTCGAGTTTGATTAAAAATACCTTTGGTCCTCAAACTATTGAGGACTTGTTTAAATTCAGCAATATCAGTCAATTTCAAAGAAGAGATGTTATCTCTAATTAAGGCAAGAGCATCCGCAAATTCATATCCATTGATTTTATTTTTCACGTTTTCATTGGTGAAAACCATTGGTGTTGCTCGTGAATTTTTTCTAGCAGTCAAATATCGATGGAGCAAAACACCACCACCAGCTGCTGCCACAACAGGTAGTGTGACGGGGTTTAATGCGCCAAACCCCCACAATGCACCACCAACTGCCACACTAGCCACAGTAGTGTCTCTAACGATAGGAATAAATTGACTTCTATCTACTTTAATTTTACCAATCAATTCAGCTTCTTTGATCAAAGCATTGTAAGCTTCAGTCGCTCCAGGTTTAAAACCAGCAATTTTAAATTTTTCCATAATTCTGATAACAATTTGTGCCACTTGTTCGGCATACTCAGGATATTTTGCTTGTAAAGTCATTAACCCCTTTTGAACAGCTGAATAATTAGCATCATTGAGATCATTTCCCATCTTCATAAGCGTATTAATTAGCTCGTTATTATGCACTGGTGTTTTATGATAACCTTCTTTAATAAAGGCCTTCATAGACTCTTCACCACTTAATTTCAAAATAAGTTTAGTGAGATCATCTAAATCAAAATTAAGCGTCCACACATCAGCATCATAGATTTGCACTGTGTTATATCTATAAAATTCACGGACATCGCCTTTATGAGTAAGCGCTTTGAATTTCCCGATTTGTTTTGTTCCATTTTTTATGCCATCGACAAATAGAAGCTCTTCACATTCTTTTTTACTATCTACTTTAAAACCCAATACTGCAGGATTAGGAATGCGTTTACCAAATTCATCCGTTAAGTCAAAAAGGTTCATTGGGTAATTGTTTTTCACGCCGCCATCAATAAATATTCTCTTTTTGCCATTGATAACAATTTCATGTGCTTCAAAAGCAAAGGGGAAACTGGCAGTGGCTCTTAAGGCATCAATAATATCAACATCTTTGGTTTCTGGATTTTCATGAGAAAAAACAACCGATTCATCAGTCTCGGCATCGGTCCCGGTTAAATATAAGTCTTTTAAGCCCAATTCAGGATGAGCAATTTTCAACTGATGAAGTTGTGCAAATGTAAGTCTCTCTATACCTAACTTGGCTTTTAGAATTTCTCTGGCCTTGGCGATAAATTTCTCACCTTTCCAAGCACCACAATATTCTCCTGTCCCATAACAAGCATTAAGTAAAGAATAAACGGTAGCACCAGCATCACCCACTTCCATGGGAAGTTCTTTATCTATGGCATATCGTGCTAAACCATAGATTGGAACTGCTATTTTTGCGGTTTCATTAACGACAGACATTGTGTTATTTACTTTGGAAATCAAAGGACTAGAATCTTGAAGCGTTTCCTGTAGATCAAGCTCCATCATAATTTTTTCAATTTCAGCTGCGTTATGGCCTGTCGCAACTAAGAATGAAACAATACCGCCCGCAGAGCTACCTGCCACCTTATCGATATCTTTTAATAAACCATTTTTTTCAGCAATTTTAATCGCACCCGCATAAACAAGACCTTTTGCGCCACCGCCTTCAAATACAGCGATCGTCTTTTTGGTGTTAAGCATGGCAGCTTTGATTTTCTTTCGGTTTTCTTTTGCAGCCTGGGCATCAGCAGCTTGTATTCCGCTCTTCATAATAAGCACTCACGTTAATTTATTTAGCTGGCTCATTATGACATGAAAATATGAAAGTAATCATTCACTCACGTAGGTAAATGCGACATTTTGTCAGAAATTATTGCGCCGCGTGATTAGCGGCAGCATATGGTTGACCAGAGGAGAAAGGGGTCAAGTATACCCTTGACCCAGGTTGTTAGAATATTTTGAATTACCTACTAAATAAATTGAAACCTGGGTCAAGGGTATACTTGACCCCTTTCCTTCTATTTTGTTCTATTAAACCAAGCTTTTATTCGGCTTTTTGCAGTAGAAGCAGATGCTTGAAGGGGGGGTGGGGGTTCTGGATTTGGTCTTAAACGTTCTTGAGCTGCTTTGCTGTCATAACCTGGCGTTATTACTTTGCTTTTATCTAATACAATTTCCAGAACTTCGCTTTCTGCTTCTGATATGGCATCCCCCCTCAATGAACTAAGATCCTCTGCAACTTCAATGTGACCGTTTTGCACAGCGGCTTCCAAAGCTCTGCGGATAATTGATTTATACTGGCAGATGTGGACATTGATAAGTGTTAGAACAATCTTCCTTAATCCAAGACCTGCTGCTTCAATAAAGGCATTTTCTGCAGCTGCATAGGGTGATCTTTCAGGATCAAGCAACAATAGAAGAACGTCATTCTGATCACAATCAATAGCAAGGTGTATCCCCTGCGCAATAGCTTTACTTTCATGATCAATATAGGCAATTTTATCTAAAATACTACCTACTATTTTAACATTCCCGATTTCTACTGCCCGATGAAATAATCCTATCAAATGAGAATAAATAAGAGAGGCACTTTTTCTTTCTAAAATTTTACATATTAAATCTTCATTATGATGATTATCATTTAATAAGCGACTTAGTATCATACATAATATTGACGGTTTAAGGCGAATGTCCTCAAAGTATAAAGCAGCGATAGTTCTTAAAATTTCAACCGATCTTTCTGGTTTCACATTTCTATCAATGGTTAACTTTATGATTAACGACAATTCTTCAAGAGATAAGGCGATATCAGTACCGTTTTCTTGATCATTGGGATTAGCTGGCAGCTTTGCTAGCGCATTTAATAACGTATATAAAAGATTAAAAGTGGGCTTCATGCCTAATGCAACTCGTAGACCACTTAACAGGCCTGTTCTAGTCGCAGGAATCTTATTTCGAGCCATGCGCGCAGCTTCTGAAAGTGCAGATATTTTGACATTGTCTTCAAGGCTCACCTTACCCATTTTTGCTACAAGAGAATCTAACGTTGTTGTCGGTGGACCTTGATTCATACGATATCCTATTGAAAACATATTTTGTGCCGATTTTACGCGATATTTATGACCGCGCAAATAAGGCTATAATGGCTTTTATTCATTAAAGTGGGTGTCCCGATGGCAAAGTTAAAAAATGAGTTACCTGTTCGGCTTTTTATTGGCTATGACTCTCGCCTTCCGCTGGGATTTCATGTCTTTTTACAGAGCGTTATGCAGCACTCAACTGTCCCCATCAGTGTGACTCCTTTATTGCTGAGTAATTTACAAGGTATTTTTACCAGAGAAAAAGCGCCAGATCAGCTAACCGATTTTAGTTATTCACGCTTTATTGTTCCTCATTTATGTGATTACAAAGGTTGGGCTCTTTTTATGGATGGCACTGATATGATGTTAAGAGATAACATCAGCAGATTGTGGGATCTCAGAGATGATAATTACGATGTAATGGTTGTTAAGCACCCTGATATTAAGGGTGAACATGCTTTTCTAAATAAAACAGTTTCTACGTACAAAATGTTTAACTGGTCCAGTTTAATGCTATTTAACAATGCCAAATGTACCAAACTTTCTGCTGATTATGTTAATACCGCTTCTTATCATGATTTGCATCAATTTAAATGGTTGGAGCATCTCGATCGCCTTGGTGAGCTACCCCAAAAATGGAATCATTTAGTGGGTTATTATCCTCCATCAAGTGATGTTTCATTAGTTCATTGGACACAAGGTGCGCCACATTTAGAAGACATAACTGGTGATGTGGAGTATGAACATGAATGGCATGAGCTCAAGGCTAAGTTAGTCTTATAACGTCATGTTTGAATTTTATGACATAAATTGGTAAGATGCCTACCTATTTCAGCGGTTCATCTTGAGGTTAATCTTATGCAAGGCCAAATACTCCCTCCAAAAATGTCATATAAAGCAGATCAAACGGATCTCCCCCCTATTTCTTTTGAAGAATTAAAACAGGCTTCCCGAATAGGCGATGAAGAGGGTTTATTAAAATTATTAAAAAGCACAAAACCTGAATACTATCCATTTGATCATTGTAATTTTGCGCTTATCGCTGCTGCTGGGCGCGGGCAGTTACAAGTAGTTAAATTATTATTACAAAACGAACAAATCAGAAGGCATGCCGCCTTTGAACGCAATCTTGCTTTAAGAGAAGCCGCAAAAGGAAACCATCAAGATGTTGTTGTTGAACTTTTAAAAGTGAGATGTGTTAAAAAGTTTTTTCTGAGTATTGAAGGTTTTGATGAAGAAGCTTTAAACCGGTCCAGAGTTTATTACAATTTGAAAAACGCATTAGCGACAAAAAATAGTCAAAATAAAATGTATTACAAAGAAACAGCACGCGCCATTTTATTCTCAGGAACAGTGAGTAATGCAGAACCTTCTCTTTTAGCTTTAGCGCTTAAAGCTAAAGAGCCTAGAATGGCTTCAGTCATTGCAACGTTCCCTTCCGTAAGAGCTAAAGTAGATAGAAGAGATCTCAAAACATTGAAAAAAGCGCTCAAAGAAGGTACCAGTGACAAGCTTTCCGACATGGTGGTAGAACAACCTTCTCAAGGTCTAAGCGTAAAGCTAGGTCCTGGCAATCCTCATTTTAAGCATTACCGTTTTCGTTAACCAACAATACAGTGGCATCATTAAAATGCACAAAATGAGATAACTTATTGGTAGGAGTATGGGTTTGGTTGAAAACAAACCCATACTCAATACGACTACCGTTGCCGTTCCCATATTAATAAAACTCATCACCGCAGAACCATGCGCTTTATCTTGAACAAAACTCATCGCTAAACTTGAAGCGTTTGCTAACACAAACGACAAACCCATATAGATAATCACCATTGGCATAAATAAAGACCACAGCGCAGGCATTTTAAATCCAATAGCAAGCATCATATATGATGTTCCTAATGCACATATCATTATTCCGGTCAAAATCAACTTTTCCAGTGGAAACTTCTTAGCACAACGCGCCGATACCAGCGAACCGATAATTAAGCCAATAGAAGGTAAAATATTGGCCATTCCATATTGTTCGCTGTTCATGCCCATGATATTGATAGCGATAAAGGGAGCAAGAGCGGCAAATAAATAAACAAAACAGGTAGATCCTCCCATTAATAGCCCACCCGCAAGCAATTTTTTATTGTTAAACTGCTCACGATAATCACTTTTTAAATGTGAGAACTTTAAAGCATTGAGATCACATTGGGTTTCAATTTTAGGCAATTTTGCCACAAACAAAAGTAAAACCAAACCATATAGCGCACAGGCTATAAAACAACTTATCCACCCAAAATGCGTATTTAAAAATCCTCCTAACGCTACGCCTAATCCTGGGGTGATAGCAAAGGCTAGCATCAAGTAGGATATTTTTTGACTGGCTACTTTGGGTTCATAACATTCATTCACCAGCGTAAAAGTCATTTTAAGACCCACGCCTGAGCCAAGTGCAAGCAAGACACGCCCAAACAACAAAAGCGGGAAGGCCTGTACATAACCTGATAACACACAGCACAGACTAGCTATTATTTGTAAACTTATACCAATGTATAATGCGGTCTTTCTGCCATAGCGATTGGCTAAGGGGCCATAAAGCAACTGCCCAACCGCATAGCCAATTAAAAACCAAGATAATGTGTATTGAGCCACATTTTCTGCTATGCCAAAAAAGGAAGTTATATCAGGCAAAGCCGGCGTAAATAGCACCGCATTTACTGATGCAAAAGAAATCATCAATATGAGCGTTAAAAATGGTAGATTTGATTTTGTTTGCATGGCGATACCCTTTCTCTAATCTACAAATAAGTCTATATCATTGACTAACTTGCAAACAATAGACATATTTGTTAACCTTTATTAACCAATATGCAACAATCTTTTCCATTTTATGAATAAACTTGAATGTATTACCAGTTTTATCGCAGTAATTGAAGAAAACAGCTTCGCAGGAGCTGCTAAAAAGCATCGGGTCTCAACTGCTGCTATCAGTAGACAAATTACCGCCTTAGAGCAGGATTTAGGTGCACAATTAATCATACGCACAACACGACGTTTATCGCTCACCGAAATAGGCACAGAATATTATCAACAATGCAAAAAAACCTTAGCTGATCTTCAAGAAGCTGAAGAAGCGGTTAAGGGAAGTCAAAAAGAAGCAACCGGTTTGCTGCATGTGATGAGCAATCGTTATTTTAGCGAAAAAATGATTCTTCCTCGATTAAGAAGCTTTATGCAACAAAATCCCAAGTGCCAAATAAAATTATCCGTTGCTGAACGTTTTCCTGATCTTGTTACTGAAGAAATCGATTTGATTTTAGGTGTTTCATTAGAGGGTCCACCAGGATTAGTACAGCGCAAAATAGCTACCACACGATATGTGCTTTGTGCCTCCCCTGATTATTTAAAAAAACAGGGAACGCCTAACACACCTGCTGATTTAATCAATCATCACTATATAACGCATAGTATGCGCGTGCCTGACAATGTGATTACTTTTGATGATGATCAAAAAATCTATATTGAACCCATCCTCTTTCTTAATGATGCTCTCACCATGAGGGACTGTGCCCTACAAGGTTTAGGGATTGTTAAACTTCATGACTATATGGTAAATGATGATTTAAAGAGTAAAAAATTAATTGAGATTTTGCCAAAATATAATCGCACCCAAATTCCCGTTTTTCTTTATTATCAGAAGAAACGGTATTTGCAACCAAAAATACGAAAATTTATTGATTTCTTTATTGAAGACCATATTTAAATCTTAAATGTAACCATTCTTTTCGGTGGATGTTGAAAACTTCTTAAGGCTTTTGCCTTCACTTTAATATCTTCAGCAATATTTACTTTCTTCTTTAAAAAATCTAAATAAACAGGAGGATTTTTATCTGCTAGTTTCTCACACATGGCAGGGTTACCTACAACCAACTCCGCCACCATTGGACCATGATATTTTACAAGACTTTCTAAATGATTCACATCCATTTTTCGCCATAACGCTTCGGTCATCACAATTTGTTTAGCGATGGCGGCTTGTATTTCTCCCATATGATATAAATCAATGCTCGTGAGCAGTGCGCATAATTTGGGTGATTTAAAAATGTGCTGAGCTACCATAGGTTGATCATTGCAAATAGCGACTAAATTATCTGCTGTATTGCTTGCAATGAGCCAATTACACAAAGCAAGATCATTGATAATTAAACAACCAATCGCTTGATGGCCACTACCCAAAGTCGCTAAATTCTTAACACTGAGTCTTGATAATAATAGCGGATTTTCTAATATTCGTCTCGCCACTTTTTCATGACTCTTGCCAAGCTCAGCCAAGTCAGAACCACTAAGTTTATCGCTTAATTCTTTTGATTCTATTATTCGAAGCGCAGGCGCTAGATGACGAGACCCCAAATGTCGTAAATCAGAGCCTATCAGATTAGTGCACAATGCCGGTGTATTTAAATACTGCATTGATAAATTTTCATGAGCACCAATTAGTGAGTATATTGAAATAGAAACAAAAAGAACGATTAACTTAGCTACTAATTCAGGCGTGTTGATAATCTTGGTTGCGGCAACTTCAGAGCTCTGCCCCAAAATAGACAAGCTTATGATATCGAGCTTTCTATATAATTGTGGTGAATCAAGGATCTGCATAATGAGTCTTGGATGGTTACGACAGAGCCTTTGCAAATCAACCCCTGATAATTTTTCAAATAATTCAGTATTGTCCAAAATACTTTTTGCAATGTCTTCATGAACTTCACCAAAATCGGCCAAGTGAGAACCATTCAACAAATTAGGTAATTCAATCAAAATATTGAGAACGTTTTGATGATTATGTTTTGCTATAGAGACAAGCTGTGAGGGATCAAGCTGATTACGCAGCTCTTCCTCTCTAAAGATTGTCTGGATGACTTCACGCTTTTTATCTCCAAGTGTCACTAAGTGACGACCTTCAAGGCTTGTCCTAAGCACAGGATTGCTTAAAATCTGCAGAGCAATGTCACTCAGAAAGACGCCCAGAAGCGCTAAATTATCTAAATTGAGTTTACTGCACCACTTTTCATTTGCCAGAACTTGTTGAGCCAAATCTTTATCACGTTGGCATAGCAGCGCTAAATAATGTCCATTAGATAATGAAGCAAGTTCATCTCCATAAACTTCTAAAATATCTTTAGCAAGTGCTGGGCAAAAGGCTGCTAATCGAAGGTATTCGTCAAAATGTAGATGATCAAGAATGACATCATCACTTAGCATATTGATTGCATCATCTTCTGTTTGGCAAGACGCCATAATGGCTTCACGTGTTTTTTTAGGTTTAATATCTTTTTTGAATTTATCGGTGTTCACGGCCTTGCACACGCTATGGGTACTTCGTTTACCCACAAAAGAATAAGCAGGCAAATATCCAAAGACTAGACGAAGGGCATCAGCGGTAAATGAGAAGTTTTCTTGTTTGGGTCGCTTTGAAGCTCTGTTTTCTGATTCCTCTTGGGTTTCTGTATCAGATAAAGTGACTTTTTGTAGGGCATCAACGTTTATCATTTTCCACATCTCTCTGAGTTTTTAGAGAGCATACTAAATAATGGGTTGTGAAAGATGCCATAAAAACATATTGAATTGAGTAAAAATAGTGCAATGCCTGCTATATTTTTATTACAAAGTGACCATTTTATTATTTTGGTCAATGACTGTGAATAATATTGGTATTGTTACGATTAGGGAGTTTAGATGGGATATGTTAATTCAAACCTAATGCAGGGTGAAACTGTTGTACACCGCGGTAAACTGCACAAAATTATGTTCGTTCAACCTGGGATATTCTGTGTAGCACTGTGTTTAGTCGGTTTATGGCTCCTTTCTCAGCACACTTATAATCCTAATTTTGCTTATTTATGCTTTATCGCTGGTCTGCTCCTATTAGTACCAGCTTATCTCACATATGTTACAAGTGAATTTGCTGTCACCAATAAAAGAGTTATTGTGAAAATAGGGATTGTTAGCCGCCGTACGATGGAAACCTTGCTTCAAAAAATTGAAGCCATAAGCATTGATCAAACCATATTAGGTAGGATGTGCAATTACGGAACGATTACAGTTATCGGTACTGGCGGTACTCAAGAATCATTTGAAAATATTGCTTACCCAATGGACTTTCGCCGCGCTGTGCAAGAACAAACGGATGCCAAAGAAAGAGTTAACTAATCGCAGCCATGAAAAAACTATTGTATATCGAGAATACCTTCAGTAGATGCTATATCATCATCTTCTAATTCGCAGGTAACTAATTTAGGATTGTTCCAAGGTGTCGTGGACCAATCGGTAGAATGGATTGCTGTACCAACATTTTTATTTTCGAACATACGCCAAGCGATTTCACGCGCTTTTGATTCACTGTCTGCACGTATTCTTACCCAGCCTTTATGACTACTTCCTTGCCATACATTGGAATTTAATTCTTCGCTAACTGGCGTTAATTTCCAAACTTTCATCTGGGATAATGTCCTTATATAAATAAAATCGAGTCAGAACAACATTTGAAAGAGTACTTATTAAATTAATAACAAGTACTCTATCAAAATCTGACCCGCAACTCATTATTGCTTAGGTGTAGTTCCAGCTTTTTGCATTTGTTTGCCAGCTGCAGCACCACGTTGCACATTTCTTGGCGCACCTTGTGGAGCTTGTCCTTCAGCCTTTGCATTAGGATGTGCATGATGGTGACGATGATGATGGCGGTGATGACGGTGATGATAATAACCATCATCATACCAATAACCATCGTGCCAGTAGCCATCATGCCAATAGCCATCATGCCAATAACCACCATCATAATAGTGATTACCATAGTAAGGGCCATCATAATAATAACCAGGACCTGCGCAACCAGCTAAGCCAGCCACTGCTATTAAAGGGATCAGTACTTTTAACTTATTCATCTTGCTATTTCCTTAGTTGAGAAATCTTAACGAAGTTTAGATGATAAAATTTAGGAATTGTTCAACTATTTATTGTTTTTTTAAAAAATCAACAATTATTTTTTAAAAAATCTGATCATAAACTCAATCTTTATTATCAATTTGTGAGCAATTACAACAAAAAAGATATTCAAGACCATGAACAAACTATTCCTTCATGGTCTTTGTCGTCGTTATTCTGTTATTTCTTTATACTCAGATTTGGTATCCATTTTAAACTTTTTCACTTCTTTTGAATCTACATTAATCTTGTTCATATCAACCATGCGAACATCCTGGTTATTATAGGTTTTAAAATACAATTTTAAATTTTTCAAATCTGAAACATTAACCCATTGAGTGTAATTGAGATAGAGCTTACCATCTGGGGATGTATCACGGGTTGTCCCAATAGGGATGTCCGTATTATTAATTATGTGCCAACTCAGATTAACCGCTTCTTCCGAAGTATCTACTGGTAAAGCTGATGATTGAATAGCCATTGAGCGAATATAGCGGGAAGGCGGCGTAAAATCTCCTGGAATACCATGCATACCATTTCCCTGCCCTAAGGAAGTCATTTTTTCGCCAGATATTTCAAGCACGGGAACATTAGTAGCACTTAAGTTTACGTAATTGCGTAAATTCATTAAATGCCAATCAAATTCAGGATCGTTTGTAATGACCCCCAAAGGGTTATCATATACTTTTAAACCATCTTTAACATATTCAACAACGATTTGATCTCCACTTGCATCGGTAATGCGAAAATGCAGTGGAAATGAACCTGGTTGTCCTTTAGCAACACTATCAACAAGAACAATATCTTTGAGTGCATTTCTAACTTCTGCCACTGTCGCAAAATTACCTGTTACCCAAGTTGGGAAAAATGTTGGCGCAATCGCTTTTTTTGCATTTTCAGGCGTTAGTTTTTCATAAACTGCAAATCCGGGTAAATAAAATGCACCCACATTCAGCCCTTTTTCATTAAACCCTTCAATAATAAGGTCAAGCCCCAACGCATTTATCCCTAAAGTGGCATATTTTTGTTTCCAGCTAGCCCCTTTTTCATCTCCAGTAAATATAACTTGCGTCTTAAAACCACGTGGTAAATAAATTACATTGGAATCTAACTGCATCGCAAATTCCATGGATCTTGTAGAAATAACTGTTCCATCTTTAGCTTTTACGGTTACTCCCGTGCAAGCTTGTACACTCGAAAATGCCATCGTTGCTAATAAAATAATGATTTGATGATTAATCTTCATGGTGTTCACCTTACATCCTCAGAAATTCAATGGATATTTAATCAAGCCATTAGTACTAATAGCCTATAAATTAGACATCTTTGTGAATTTCACTGAATATAAAGTTAAAACTGCTAACATTCACAGCAGATAGTCGGAGTTGAAAATTTATTTTGCCGTATCATAGCCATATGGATTGCGTTTTTCGCCGTTAGCTCGTTTTTCGAAATGTTGATAATCCTGCAGATCGTACCAACCCCCCCCCCAATCCCAACCACGTTCTGTAAATAGTTTATAAATTAAACTATCTTTCGTAATTTTTCCTTTAAAGGGTTTAGAACGATCACAATAAGGTTTGCCAGCTTCAGGGATAATGATCTCTCCTTTAATATAAGGGTTTTCAACTGGATTAATATCAATCGCACGACCGTAACTATGTTGTGACAAAATGCCTTTCTGACCTGTTACATCACGACAATTATAAGTGGCGGTATAATTGGCTCTCACCTGTGCACTATCTTTGTCTGCACCACTTAAGGGACGAATTTTTTGAATGGGGAACTTGTGTTTAAATAGTATTCGAAAAATGTCTTGTATATCTTTAGATACTTCTTTGTTCACAAGCAACACACCGAGATGAGCCTTTTGATCAAATCCGTAATATTTAACTTTGACGAAATCTAGTTCATTGATTGCTTGATGACATTTTTGCGGGGCATGAGAAATCATTCTCTCTTTAATTTCAGGCAGCTTAGCAATTGGCGTTATACCCATAGGGATCAAGTCCAGGTTAGCATAAGCTGTATTAATACTCATAACGGCTATCATTATTAGCAAAACTGCATTAAGTAAGTTAGAGAGCAATTCTGTAATTTTATATTTCACTTCTATTCTCACAAATTAGATTGAATGACCTCTATTATACTGTGCATTATTACAGAATCCTAGTAAGTTCAGCATTTCTGAGAGTTTAAACCATTGACTCATATTTGATAAAACGAATATGCTCTTGTCGCATTAAACTATTTTAACATCATATGGAGATGACCCATGGCTTATACCAAACTTGCGTTAAGAGGTGGTGGTGTTCGTGGAATGATTTATATTGGTTTAGTAGATATCTTAACTAGGCTAGACATTTTAAAAGGGATTGATGCCGTTTCGGGTTCGTCTGTTGGTGGTATTGGTGCATTGTTGGTAGCAACCGGTTGGCCACTCGATAAAATTAAAGCAAAAATGTTATCGCTTGATTTTGATAAAATCCTTAATAGCGATAGCCGTTTATCAAGTGTTCCTATTATAGGTAAAGTAGCAGAACCTATGGCCGAGGCGAGTAATCTTGAGAAACTTTTTGGATTACACACAGCACAAGGATTTGAGGATTTTTTTAAATCCGTTATTGAAGAAGTGACTCGCGTCGATGGTAAACCCGGAAACCCAGAAACAACTTTTTTAGAATGGCACGAACTTCGTAAAAAACGCCCTGAACTAAAAGATATTTTCGTTGAAGCCTGCAATATGAATGTCGGCCCCCTTAACGAAGTTTTTTCTTATAACACAGTTCATAAAAACGTGCCTATATGGAAAGCGCTACGTGGATCCATGGCTTTCCCCTTTTATTTTACCCCTCAAGAAATTAAGGGTTGTCTTTACAATGATGGCGGTATGCAAAAAAACTGTCCTACGGATCCTTTTGAAGTGGTACCAGGTGAACCGAATCCAGAAGTTCTTAGTGTTTGGTTAGACACGGAAGCTAATATTAATTTTTTTGTTAATAACGTACGCCCTGCCTGGACGGCCATTCCCAATCTCATTTCGTTTTTGGCTACAGTCATAGATGCCGCTACTTCTGCTGAAACTTATAATAATTTGAAAAGTCTTTATCGAGAGCAAATGATCTATTGTGGAACTGCAGGGATCAGCACATTAGATTTTGCGGCTTTAAAAGATCCCAAAGCAATTGCCAGTATGATCTTCTCTGGCGTGATTGGTACGCTAAGTTATTTTCTGAGGAAGCATCCCGAGCTTGTGGCCGAAAAAATGAAGCAAACAACCGTCGATGACATTCTTCAACAAAGATTTAAACAACTTGACGAAAGTTTTGCAACAGATGCTCCCAAAGAGGCAGCGCCAGATATCTTTGCGACTTTCTCCAAGGAAATTCTCACGCTACTTAAGTCCAAACCAGCAGCGAAACCAGAAGCTGTTTCAACGGCAGCGGCTACACCTGACGCACATGAAAAAAAGAAGTCATCTGCTAGTCATAAAACGCCTATTGTTTGAATTTAAATCTCAAAATAGCACCCTATCGCAATCGATCTTGTGATAGGTAGGTTATAAAACTCTACGCCTATTTCGTTGTTCCTCATGAGATAGGCGAAAAGTTTTTCTTGCCAGAAAAAGGGAAGATTTGCTCGTTTACGAGTGGGTGTAATGTTCGTTACTTCTATTAAATACGTTGCTTTATTAATATCTACAGGAAATGGGAAGATTTTAGCTTTATTAGCCATTTCCAGCATTTGTGGAATATCCACTAACTGCATGAATCCACTATGCAATACCAGTTTTGCAATGTTTGTATCAATTGGCGTCAGTTCAAAACGTTTTTTAAGCAAAACATAAGGATGATTTTCAGTTACCATACTCAAAATCAGTATATGTTCTGGCATCATATGATTAAGTTTTAAATAACGGATTAAACTCCCGCCGCTGTCATCAAACGGATCCGCAAGAAACACAGATAGGGTATTTGGCATACAGGAAATTTTAGTTGTTTTGATTTTAGTAAGTATTTTCTTTAAGTCACCTTTATCCTTGTAATAGGTGTTTCTTAAGAATTCTATTCCTTGATGCCAAGTAATCATTACTGAGGCAAAAAGAAAGGCTACGAGTAATGGAAACCAACCGCCACTTTGGATCTTGTAAAGATTCGCCCCCAAGAAGGCAAAATCAATCGTAAAAAACACTGCGCCAAATAAAATGGTTTTAAACAAAGACCACTTTAAATGCTTGTGACAATAATAGACAATTAACGTTGTAACAGAAAGCATGACTAAATTAACCGCGATACCA
Source organism: uncultured Pseudomonadota bacterium (assembly GCA_963829835.1). Lineage (GTDB taxonomy): Bacteria > Pseudomonadota > Gammaproteobacteria > Berkiellales > Berkiellaceae > Berkiella. The sequence continues at coordinate 416,001 of CAWHKC010000003.1, read as the reverse complement.
TAGGCATGCGTAAGCGCGGATGAATTTTTGAAAATAATCACTAAAAGCAGCGTCCCTATGGCAAGAATAAAGTTCATATGAGGTACATAGATTTGACCAATTTCTTCACTTGATGTTTGAACAATAGGAACCTTCGGGTAAAGATTCAATAATACAGCTTGTTTAGTAAGTGAAAATGTAGCAGAAATCACCGCTTGAGAAGCAATAATTGTTGCTAATGTTGCCAAAAATAGTAATGGGTAAGAAAACCAATCTGGTGATAAAGCAAAAAATGGATTTTCGATGGCTTCAGGGTGTTTGAGTAAATAAGCCCCCTGACCAAAGTAATTTAAGACTAAGCAGGGCAACGCCACTAAGAACCAACTTAAGCGAATGGGTGATTTTCCAAAATGACCTAAATCAGCATAGAGTGCTTCTCCTCCTGTCACAACAAGAAACACGCTCCCTAATAACAGATATCCTTTCCAACCATTGACTACAAAAAAATGATATGCGTAATAAGGATTCATGGCATTAAGAATAATCGGATTTTTAACAATATGAATAGTTCCCAGAATTGCGATTACAATAAACCAAACCAGCAAAATCGGACCAAATAGCCCCCCTATTTTTGCTGTACCATAATGTTGGCATAAAAAAACAGCCAATAAAATAACAAGTGTTAACGGGATCGTTAAATGCGATAGTGAAGGTGAAATTACATTTAACCCTTCAATAGCACTTATAACAGAGATTGCTGGGGTTAACATACCATCGCCGATAAGTAAGGCAGTACCTAAAATAGCAACAAAAAAGAATGATTTGTACGCCCTGATATCAAATTTTTTCAACAGTGCTAACAAGGCTAAAATACCACCTTCACCATCATTATCCACTCGAAGAATAAATACCAAGTACTTGATTGAAACGATTAAAATAAGAGACCAAAAAATAAGTGACAAAACACCAAAAATATTATTCTGTATAATAGATAGGCCGGTTAATGTTTCACGAAAAGCGTAAAGAGGATTTGAACCTAAATCACCATACACAATGCCCAGCGCAGCCAAAGACAAAGGAAGGATTTTCTTGTTATTAGCTATCATTGATTCAACTATTAATGAATGTCGACATCATTAAGAATAGCAAACTTGTATACTAAATCCGTGTAACCGCTCTTAATACCCTGTAAATTTACTACTTTACTTGGCTGACTTACTTATTATAAAATGTGCTCATTGTGTTTTAGAACCGTTGAGAGAGAGAAATGACCACAAACAATGCCACCTTAAATGCTCGTTTAAATGCCGCGAATCGTGCACTTGCACAACGTAACAATCAAATTAAGGCATTACGTGCTAATCAACCTAAATTAGGTTTTGATACTTTTGATAAGTGCCTACTTAGCGCAACAAAACTTGGTTTATTTGCCATGTTTGGACTCTTCGTTGCTGCTCAAGCTGAAAAACAATTTCCTGGAATATTAAACAAAATATTACCACCTACACCGCGTCCTTCTAAAACACCAAGACCTACACCATAATATCTCTTCACATTTAAAAAGGGGTAAGAGCCCCTTTTTTTATACCTTTTTAATAAAATTATGTTTTATAAAGCTATATTTATATAATAATATCGTTCAAAGTAGGTGGTTATTTATATATGAAAGGCATAATAAGCTCATTAAATATTTTTATCTTGCTTTCTATTATTTTCTTTCTTCTAGGAGTTATCTTTATCTTTTTTGCATTCGATGGGATCGCCATAGCGATCACTTTTTTTACAAAAATACTTTTTGTACTGGGATTTCTCTGTTTCTTTCTATCCGCCATCTTTTACTTTTTCAAGAAAAATGTAAAAGTTAAAATAGAAGAAAAATAATGAGCCTTTCTTTAGAAAAGCTCATTATTTTCAGTATCATTAATGTGACAGTAGCCAAATAATGACTAGAAAAATAAATGGTACACCGAGTATCCAAGCGAGAAAATATTTAAACATACAGCTTACCTACCCCTTCCAACTAACACAGCTATTAAGGACAGAACGAATAAAACAATAAAGAAGAAAAACAACAGTTGTGCAATTTGTGAGGCAGCAACAGCTATTCCACCAAAACCTAGCACCCCTGCGATTATTGCAATAATAAAAAACATGACAGCCCAATACAACATAGGTCACCTATAAATCAATTGTTAATATTAACTGTTTTAGGATTAACACATCTTCTTTGGCAATGTTCCATGCCGCAATGAGCACCGAAACAACACCCTATCACCTCTACAAAAAAGATGAAAAAAGCACCCAATGTTGCCAGCCCTATTTTATGAACTTCTTTTTGAGTAGCGACATCAATATTCCCTTTATTCGAAGAATTCGAAGTAACGGGAGAAGATGTTGCTGAGTTCACTGTTGCTGTGGCATCTGTGGTGTCTAACGTTGTGGTAGATACATTTAAGAAATTTTGCGGCAAAGTAACAATGGTCGCTTCATTTAAGTGAGCTATAAAGGCAAGACTAATTAGAATGTAAAGAACCCAAGTTACAAAACCATGGACCATATAATGGCCTGTATCACTACTTTGATAATGCCAAAGAATCATACTGGTTACTACACCAGCGATAAACAGCATTAGAAAACTTCCTACGAGTGTCCATAAATAGGCCAAGGAGACTAATACCTCCAAACCTTTTTCCGTTCTTGTGTAGATAGACAATCCACCGGCTACCGTCAGAAGATTAAACAGAAATATCAATCCAAAACCAACTAGAGCGCCAACCAACACAGCTTTCCATGAAAAGCATTTCACACAATGACTATCAGTATTCGGTGTCATTTGACCTTCCTCCCCATTAATTGTTGACAATAAATATAGATGGATTGGAGAGAGTCTGATGCTGTTTTTTTTTACATGCTTGAATTTAAAAGAGGAAGGCCGCGATTCCTACTACGCCTAAAAGGCTACGAAGGACAAGCGAATCGCGGCATGAAGGATGGGTTATTTTTTAGCAGCTTTACCCTTTGTTAAATGAGCTTCAGGATCATTATATCTGTATTTATGGGGATGCACGCCATCAGGAGAACCTACCAGAAATTCTTCTTTTGGTTGTGTTTTTCTAAAATCGTCGGCAGTTCCTTTACGTACTGAAGAAGCCAAAGCTGACGTAGTTGCGGCAGCAGATGACACTGTTGATGGTGCTGGCGCTGACGCTGACGCTGACGCTGAATCTGACTGAGTTTGTTCAGATAAATCGAGATCAAAGACAGCTGTAGTAATTTTAGCGTCATCTGTTGTGGCGGCTAGAAATGAAGGAATATAGGTTGATGATAAATAGTCGGTTCTTGTTGTGGGTGCCGATTGAGAATATCTATCCCAATGTGTGAGCCTCCTTGCAGGGATAGGGATACTCACTGTTACAGTACTTGAACTCAAAGGTGTCGCTTCCCCAGCAGTGTCTTTAGCTTTTATTTCTGTGAGTTCTAAACCAATTTCCAGTGCTGCTGGTTTAGTCTCTTTTCTCCTAGATCCATTAAGCGCCATATTGACAATCCCCCCCTTTATAGTGTGTATATACATGCAACAATTAATGAAGTGTATTTTACACCCATAACTAATCGATTTCAAAGAGGTGGGTTTATTGGCTTATTTGACTTGTACTTGAAACTGAACAATCTTGCGTTCGGTATTAGCAATCATGCCTTTTAATTCCCTTTCAAATAAGGTCAAAAGAGGCGAAAATTGACTTGTAAGCAAAAATCTTAAAGTCCATTCTTTTATATTTCTGCGATCAGATTTAAAGGCTGTAGCATATTCTAATAACAAGTGAAGATAAGCCACATGTAGTTTAGAGGGTTGGGTTATTCTATTTCCTAAAACGATAGGAAAAGCACTGGCCATTTGAGCTGATTTACCACTGGCATTTTTTCCATAGGATAGCGCAAATTGAACAATATCCTTGGTTGATACTCTTTTAAATGTATTAGCAGCTTGAAAATAGGTTTGTAATGCTGTTTCATCACTTGGATTGAGTACTTGGCTTTTTAGTTTTTTGATGTCCTCAAGATAGTGGCTCACCAACTGATCTATGGTAAATTTCTTTTGCATAAAGCTTGTGTCAGCCATACTTGCAACCTTTTTAGTCTCATATAACGTTAAGTATATACCCTCTCACCCCCAATATGGGATGATTCACGAATAGATATTCTCTGCTTATCAGAGCTATACTGTTAGACAGTAAGGGATGATATGAGGTTCCCAAAAACCTTTAGGAAAAACTATGTCTCGCCAATCATTAATCAAAGAATTAAAACGTTATGGCATCACCGACGAGCGGGTTATTAGTGCTATTACAGATGTTCCTCGAGAAAAATTCGTACTTCCAGCGTTAAAAAAGAGAGCTTATGATAATGTTGCGCTCCCTATAGAAAAAGAACAGACTATTTCACAGCCTTATGTGGTTGCATTAATGACTCAAAGTTTACTTGAACATCCCAATCCACAAAAAATATTAGAAATTGGTACCGGCTCAGGTTATCAAGCCGCGATCCTTTCTAAGCTTTTCAAACAAGTATGGACTGTTGAACGAATTGAAACGCTTTATTCTAAAGCTAAAAAAACGCTTAAATCATTAGAGTGTGATAATGTTCATTGCAAGTTAGGTGATGGAACTTATGGGTGGGTTGATGATGCGCCATACGATGGCATTATTGTCACTGCAGCAGCAGCAGCCATACCCACTGCACTACTTGATCAACTTAATCCTGCTGGTGGATTAATGATTATTCCCATTGGTAAAAATCATCAAGTGCAACAATTAACCTTAATTAAAAGAAATGGTGATTCGTTTGAAGAACGAATTCTAGAGCAGGTTTCGTTTGTGCCATTGATCTCAGATCACCACTAGTACAAAATAAGCATATGAAAACAAATATATTTCTAGCAATGCTACCAGGTCATGATAATCGTCTAGCGCTCGCGCAGAAAATTCTTGCCTGCGAAGCGAAACGATCGCCGCTGGCACGCGTTCATTGGACTAATACCAATGATTTACATATTACGTTGGGATATATTGCCGAAGTAAATGAAAGTGATATTCGAGCTATTGCCCTTGGAATGAGCACTGTTTCTCAAAACAGTGCTTTGATGGGTACCGCTGAAGTAGTGAAATTATATGGCAATGCCATAGTCTTAAAAATTGAACCTTACCAAATGCTTGCAGCCATCCATAAAAAGATGAACCAAAAACTATTAGAGGTGACAAATCAACAATATCATTTTGAGGCAAAACATCGTTTTGATCCTCATTTAACCATTGGTCGTATTCAGAATGTTCAAGCATTAAACCCATTGCACAAACAACAGTTATTAAGCTTAATTGAAACGCAATTCAGAGGTTATTCGTTTCTTATTCAACAAGCCGCTCTCATGCGAAGGCTTCCTGAAAAAGCGACCTCACCTTATCAAAGCATCCAACTATATAATTTACGTCGTTAAATCACGAAGAGTTAATGAACGTGCTGAGAAGGACTGGGCAATGCCATCAATATTAATTCCTTTATCATCGTTTGATATTCATCCTGAGGTTCAGTCATCACAGGGCTGTTTTGCAACTTTGCTTGTGGTAAATCAAGGTGAATTTGGTTTTCTTTAGGGATAATTTCGTCAATAGTGTCAATCAGATTTTCTTTATTCATTATATACAACCTATACTTTTTTTATTGTGCCGCCACATTTTATGTGGTCGTCTTTTTTGGTACTTCTTCGATCAATATATCTACTTACAAGGACTTAGAGTAGTCCCCCCTTAACATTTTTTTATTTTGTTTTAAGGCTTACTTGTCCAAGGATTATTTCGCAAACGAAAACGCCAGGGGTGGTCTTTATGTTCTTGTGCATAATCGATACCAACCCTTGGGCTAGCTATTATATCTTTCTTACTAACTTTAACTCCCCTATCCTCAATCCAGATAGGTTCTTCGGTCAAAGGATACCCATTAAAATGGGTAGTGATCCCTAACGCCTGTGTCAGTACGCCTGGGCCGGCAGTTAGTCGGTAATTTATCTCTTTGAACTTTCGGCGCTTTAACATGATTGGGATGCCTTCCAACGGCTCAATTGCTCTCACTAGCACCGCCTGAGGATCATTTTCATTTGCTGTGACAATATTAAATAAATGATGGATCCCATAACACAAGTAGATATAGGCCACCCCACCTTTAGAAAACATGGTTTCAGTACGAGCTGTTCTGCGATGGTTATAGGCATGTGAAGCTTTATCATGAACGCCATTGTAGCCTTCAGTTTCTACAATCATGCCCGCCGTAACATTATTGTTTAGTTTTGTAACTAGAACTTTACCTAGCAGGGCTTGGCTGATAGCGGTAACGTCGTCATTGAGGTAGAAACTTTTGGGCAAGACATTCATTAGGTGTTTACTCATCTGAGAATAAAGATATAATCGGATTTTACAAATCTCTTGGATATGTGTCACCAATGCCAACGCATAAACATATTTTAGAAAACATTCATGCCCTATTAGACTTTAACAGCGTTTCAAAAACGAAAAGCGAGCGCGTCAAATATTTTGCACAATTGTTTGGCTTGTCATCAGAAGAAAGTGAAAAAGTATTAGACGGTGAACAAGTACCAAATAGAAATCTCCTAAAACAAATTGCTGATAAATTTGAGGTCGATGCCCTCTGGCTATTGAAGAACTAGTGACGAACACAAAAACACCAACAGAAGAATACTCAAAAGTTCCCCTTAATAAAAAGGATCTGCATCCTGATCCGGTTTCGCAATTTGCTGTGTGGTTTGCGCAAGCGCAGGCTAATCTCGAATTTGAACCAAGCGCCATGACCTTAGCGACGGTTAATAAGCACTTTGATGTCAGCGCTAGAATGGTTCTCTTAAAATCATTTGATAAAGACGGTTTTGTGTTCTTTACCAATTATATGAGTCCAAAATCAAAATATCTTCTAGAAGTGCCTAAAGCAGCAATGGTCTTTTGGTGGCCAAAGAGCCAACGCCAAGTGAGAATAACAGGCAACGTGGTTCGCACTTCTGCAAAAGACTCTGACGCTTATTTTAATCAACGTCCTAAAGAATCTCGTATCGCAGCTATCATCTCAGAGCAAAGCGCTGTTATCCCTAATCGAGAACATTTGATCGAAAAGTATGAGAAGTTTGAAAAAGAAAATGATGATGTGTTAACGCGTCCTGCTTTCTGGGGTGGTTTTGTTTTGCAACATCAAACCATTGAATTCTGGCAAGGTCGTACGCATCGCTTGCATGACAGGTTTTTATATTCGAAGAAGGGTGAGCATTGGGTTATTGAGCAGCTGTCCCCTTAAGATTCATGACCCTCATCCTAACCTTCTCCCACCAAGGGGGAGAAGGGACCAGAAAGATCCACGCCTTGTTCCCTCTCCCCTTGTGGGAGAGGGCTAGGGTGAGGGTCTTAACTATCCTTTGTTAACCTCATAGCTAATTATAAAAAATAGACTGCACCGTTTAATTATTTATAATACCTCTCAGTGTTCTCATAAAAATAAGCAAAATTGATGCGAGTGGCTATCCCCAAGGAAATAACGCAAGGCGAGAATCGTGTGGCGCTTGTGCCTGCACAAGTCGCGGCCCTTGTTAAAATAGGCTGTACTGTTTTATTTGAAAGAGGCGCGGGTCTTGGTGCCTTCTACACAGATGAGCAATATCAAGGGGTCGAGTTTTACGATGATGCTGCTAAGCTTTATCAAGAAGCAGATATCGTTCTCAAAGTTGAACCCCCTTTCCCAGAAGAAACCGCACATTTAAAAGAAAACAGTATTGTTATCGGGATGCTCTCCCCTCACCGCTTCCCTGAGCGGGTAAAGGCGATGCGGGATCGCAACATTACTAGCTTTGCTATGGAACTCATTCCTCGGATCTCACGCGCCCAAACCATGGATGCGCTCTCTTCACAAGCAACTGTGGCTGGATATAAGGCCGTGTTGATTGCGGCAAATATGTTAAATCGATTTTTTCCTATGCTGACCACCGCCGCTGGCACCATACGCCCTTCAAATGTGCTTATTATTGGCGCTGGTGTTGCTGGGTTACAAGCCATTGCAACTGCAAGACGTATGGGTGCTCTTGTGAAAGCTTACGACATTCGTAGTGCTGCCAGAGAACAAGTCGAATCTTTAGGCGCAAAGATGATTAATATCGATGTCAAAGCCGAAGGTGCTGGTGGCTATGCGCGTGAATTAACGGATGAAGAAAAACAAAAACAACAAGATGCCTTGTCTGATGCTATCGCTAAAACCGAAGTCGTTGTCAGTACCGCTTTAATTCCTGGTCGTGCGGCTCCCAAAATCATTAGCACTAAAATGGTTGAAGCCATGGCACCAGGATCGGTAATAGTTGATACCGCAGCCATCGCTGGCGGTAATTGTGAACTCACAAAACCCGACCAAACCATTACGCATCAAGGGATCCTGATTAATGGTCCGACCAATTTGCCAAGTATGGTGGCAAAAGATGCAAGCAATATGTACGCAAAAAATCTGATCAGCTTTTTAGAACTATGCGTCAAAGAGGGCAAGCTTGCGCTTGATTGGACAGATGAAATTATTGCGCAAAGCGTGCTCACTCATGAGGGCGCCATTAAACACCAACCCACCAATGACTTAATAGCAGGCAAACCATGATAGATGGGTTCATCACTTTCTTATATATCTTTATGCTAGCAGCGTTCACGGGTTATGAAGTCATTAACCGGGTCCCTGTTATCCTCCATACGCCGTTAATGTCTGGTACCAACTTTATCCATGGCATCATTTTAGTAGGTGCCATGATTGCGCTTGGTTCAGCACATACCTTTATAGAATACCTTATTGGCTTTTTTGCCGTTTTAATAGCCACGATCAATGTGGTGGGTGGCTATGTCGTTACCGAGCGGATGTTAGAGATGTTCCAAACAGAGCGCAAACCAAATGCATAATCTTATACAACCTATTTATCTTGCAACCGCATTGATTTTGATCTTGGGCATTCGCAAGATGTCCTCCCCCAAAACGGCAAAGAATGGTATTAAGTATGCCGGTTGGGGAATGCTCGCTGCTATATTAGTTACTTTTTTTGTCCCAGAAATAAAAGGCGCTTGGAATTATATTCTCATTATTGCCGGTATTGGGATTGGCACTTATATCGGCTGGTCTTCTGGCAATAAAGTGCAGATGATCAACATGCCGCAAATGATCGCCCTTTATAATGGTATGGGTGGTGGTGCCGCCGGTGCTATCGCTGCAATCGAATTAATGGGTAACCATGGCAGCTTTACCGTCAGATTGTTGGCCATCTTAGGTGCAATCATCGGTACGCTTTCCTTTAGTGGTAGCATTATCGCATTCGCCAAATTACAAGATCTGATGAAACGCGTTATCGTCTTGCCCAACCATCAATTGGTTAACATGGGTATTTTAGGCGGTGCTCTTCTGTTTGGTGCGATTATTTTATTTTCAGGACACGCCTCTGCATTACTATTAATCCCCTTCTTTATCTTATTACTCATATTAGGGATCACCTTTACCATTCCTATTGGTGGCGCCAATATGCCGGTAGTGATTTCCTTATTTAATGCAATGACAGGTTTGGCGGTTGGCTTTGAGGGCTTTGTCTTAAACAATAATGCGTTGATTATTGCCGGAACCGTAGTTGGTGCATCTGGTACCTTGCTCACCCAGTTGATGGCAAAGGCAATGAATAAATCGGTTTCCTCGATCTTGTTCGCTCCTATGACTGCCATCCAAGCAGGTGAAGGCGAACAAAACACCGGTAGCTTAAAGCCTATCGAAACCAGCGATGCCGCCGTGATGATGGCTTATTCCAATAAAGTGATAATCATTCCAGGCTATGGTATGGCTGTCGCGCAAGCGCAACATAAAATTTGGGAATTGGCGCAACTGCTGGAACAAAAAGGCGTCACGGTTAAATTTGCGATCCATCCTGTGGCTGGTCGTATGCCTGGTCATATGAACGTATTGCTTGCTGAAGCCGGTGTCCCTTACGACAAACTACTGGATTTAGAAGAAATTAATGCTGAATTCCCAACCACTGATACCGTTTTGGTTATTGGTGCAAACGACGTTGTGAATCCCCAAGCCAAAACTGACCCTAACAGCCCTATCTATGGCATGCCTATCTTAGATGCTGCCGCTGCGCATAATGTTCTCATTATTAAGCGCGGCCAAGGTAAAGGCTTCTCTGGTGTCGAAAATAGTCTATTCACCATGGATAATTCCCGCATGCTTTATGGCGATGGCCAAGATGTGGTGAATAAACTCGTTCATGCCGTGAAGGCACTCTAAAGGAAAAGGGGTCAAGTATACCCTTGACCCAGGTTTTTCTTTAAATCACATTAAATGGTTAAATTTTTGAGAACCTGGGTCAAGGGTATACTTGACCCCTTTCCTATTATCTCCCAATCCTAACCACTCATCGGTCAATCTTTACCGCTCATCCCCTTATGTAACATTTATTTTGACATAATTTATCTACCTGGTAGACTTTGCAAGTTGACAAACACCTCGCTTCTCATGCATTCGGAGTAAATAAAATGCCCTATATCAATAATAAATATTATCCAGATAATCTTGAATTTCCTTGGAAAAAGGCCGGCCTTTCCTCATTAGTTGGCATGACAGTCACCGCCTTCTTACCTGTGGGCTGGTTAAGTGTTGGACTTGTTGGTGCAGGCATCATGGGTGCGAACTTTATCAGAAACCGATTTATCCGTTACTCCTTGGAAACCTCTATTGATGGAATACGCGATAATAAATCAAATGGGTTTAAAGCATTACAAGCGACAAATGATGTCGCCAATGCAATGGAACATGGGGTTCGCGCTGCGCAAAGTAATTGGGAATACCTAAAAAGTTTCAATCCTTTTAGCCCCGCGTTTAGACATTGGATGGCCTTTTCAGCTGGTTTTGCTGCAAAAACTGCGCAAGATTATCCTAGCATGGCTAATGAACACCTTCTTGAGAAACTTCAAGATAAATTGACAAATAATCAGCCAGAGCCACTTCAATTGCCTGAAGAAATGGTAATACCTAAACCCCTAATCATAGGTAAACCCGTTCAAATACCTGTGCAGCCGCAAGACAAATACAAACTGGCAATAGATGAATTAATTAAGTGCGGCACCGCGTTTTCTGAAGATGTTCAGAATATACCCGTTCGTGCAAGACATGATGCTTTTATACTTAGCAATTACTTTGATGTGGCAAAATTAGAGATTACTCTAAAATACCCACCTGTTGATGGCTTTAAATTAAAAAATGATCCGCAAACTTATAAAACGGAAGGTGATGTTGATCAAGTCATGTTAGCTTTTCAACGATATGTTAACGACTATTTTGGTTCAGAAGTTGCTATTGAACCAAAAGAAACCGTCAAGAAAATCTACGGACTTCGTTAAGGAAAAGGAGTCAAGCATACCCTTGCCCCCTTTTCATAATTCAATGTATTACCACCTGGAGTAAAAATGATGATTTTTAGATTTACAGATGCTGAATTAACACAATTACGTACTGGCGATATCGATGGCTTTAAAAACACCTTAATCAATCACAATTGCACGCGTTTGGAGTTAGATGCTTATCTGCAAAATGAAACACGCGCTTTTTTTGTTAATTTAGGACAAGCCTTACAAGGGCTCCCCATCGTTTCCCTTTATATGCAAGACGTCAAGATTGCTGAACATGCTCCCTATTTTGCGGAAGCTTTACAAGGCTCCAACCTAGAATCACTCACCATCAAAAGAGGTAAGATTGGCGATAATGCCTCCACTTTTGTGCATAATTTAATTGGCACTAAGGTCAAAAGACTTAACTTAGAACAAAACAACATTGGCCAGCATGCACTTCATTTAATGCAAACAATGGCTAAATCGAATTTGGAATCTCTGGATCTCAATTGTAATGAGATTGGTGCAAATGCCCCAGCTGTCGCATCAGCTGTTCATAGCACCAAGTTAAAATTCCTTGGCTTGGCTAATAATGCGATTGGTGTTCATGCTCCTGCTGTAGTAACCGCCTTACAACCTTCAAATCTCACATCAATAGATCTCAGTGGCAATCAAATTTACGACGAAGAAGTGTGTAAAGCTTTAGGCGCCGCTTTTAAGGGCACAACAATCAAGTCAGTAGATCTAAATAGTAATTCAATGGGCAAATCCGCAGCTGCCCTTGTGAAAGCTTTAATTGGCTCACCGGTTGAAAAACTGGGACTAGGTTATAACCATATTGGAGTTGATACTGCTGCTGTAGGAGAATCTACAATAGGAACACGGTTAAGAGCACTTGATCTGGAATGCAATGATATTACTGGCGAAATTGCAATTGCGTTTGCAAAAGCTATCCATGGCTCAAATTTGAAATCACTTGATATGAGTATTAATCTATTTTCAAATAATCCAAGCTTTGTGAAATTATTACCAGGAACTGTGTCATCACTTAGAATTACCACAACTAACGAAGGTGCTCCTGCTTTAGTAACCGCTTTACAAGGCACAACAATTAGAGAGATATATGCTGATACTGCTATCGGGTCTTTATCTACCGATAATCAAAATTTAATCCGTAATGCAATTTTAGAGAATCGTCGCCAAAATTTACGCGTGGATTCATTAGTTGCGGGTTTTGAATTAGCAAAAGCAACCAAAGAAGCAAAAGTCACTCTGCCAAATGACGTTGTAAAGATGATCGCACGTCGCATGCCGAATCAGTCAAACAATCCTGTAGCGCTTGCACGATTTTTAAGTGGTTTTGAGGCTGCTGTTAATCCAACGGACAATGATTCGATCAAAGCTATCAAAAAAGCCCCTGTTGTTGAACCAGTTATCCATGCGCCAGTTCTTCAAGTGCTTGCCATCCATGCTGCTAACAATCAAAGCTTCTTCGGGAAAGCTTGGGCAAAAGTCACTGACTTTGCTCAAACGCCATCTAAATATCCCGCTTCGTTGGGAACGCTTGGCGGTATATTTTTGATGAGTGCTTTGTCCTTAGCAGTAACGCTTAGCTCATTCGCGACAATTATTGGTGCATTTGTTTTGACTGGCGCTATTATCGGAGCAACCAAATTGCGAAATAAACTAGTTGATGATGCGGTTCAAAATAATGACTTACTCATCAGCGCTAATTTGCCAGTCTCCGCAGTTTGTGATGAGGGCATGAAAGCAAGCAATAGCTGGACGCTTTATTTTAAGAGTTTTGCTTCTCTGAATAATTGGAAAGAGGCTGCTGATTTTGGGGCGGGTATGAAAATGCAAGCCAATAAAAAACCAGGGATATAGTCCTCTCTAAGTACCGCGGCATCTACCGCTTTGCCGCGGGTCCATTCTTATCCAATAACCCTTCTCTGGCTTCGTCTCTCTTAATCTCTTCAGGTTTATCTCGCTTTTCATCATCCGCTTTGCCATTAATTGGCACCACAGGTTCAAAAATCAACTCTCGACGTACGTCGGTTGTTTTTGCTTGCTCCACTTGTGGTATCACTTCTGGTGAATCCTCAAAGGTTACTTTCTTTTTCGTAATGACAGTTTCATCCATTTTGGCATCAATCTCTTTAAGGGCAATTTCCTTTTGCTCCTTGGCTTGTCTATTTACTTTCCGACGTTGGTAGGAATCATAAAGAGCGCTCACAAGCGCAACAGCTCCAACCCCTATCATAACGCCTGATATGATCCCTGCTGCTGGCCATAACGGCGGGATGCAAAGACAAACTGCCAAGCCTAAAATGGCACCTGATATGACTGTGTTTTTTATTTTTTTATTTCTCGCTATGATTTCTCTTTTCAGTTCATTTTCCTTGTCAATTTTATCTATCATTTTTTGAGAGAAATCATCTTTCTTGCCATGAATGTTTTCCTTAAGGTCTTGCAGTAGTTCCGTGTTTTTATTAGGGGAGCTAAAAAGCGCTTTGAGATATTTTGATTTATTGTCTAGAATTTCTTTTTTAGCATCAAGTGTCTGTACAAAACTATTTTGTTCCTTTTGCAAAGCCTCAAGATACACTTTTTGAAGTTCCCTGACATTATTTTTCTTCATTTGCAGTGTTTGGAGTTCGTCCGATTGAGACTCTCGGTTTTGAATATGTATTTGGGGATCGCTAGCTGTTTTAATGGATGCACTAAGCTGCTCTTTTCTTTCATTGAGATATTCATTTTCCAAACGCTTTAATTTCTCAATGGTTTCCTTGTTAAGGTTCAAATAAGGTTTTTTACTATATTTGATATCAAGTTGTCTTTGTTGATCGATTACTTCAGTTAAAGTATCTTCTAATCTCGAAACACTTGCATAATGATGGATCAACATATTCACAATAGCGATTTTTTTATCAATTTTTTCTTGATTCGCAGGAATAGCTGAGGTTTTCTGTTTTTCAAGCTCTGTTAATGCTGCTTTAAATTTAACAACTTGACTCTTTGAACTTAGAGTCGAATCTTGAGCAATGAGACCTTCTGCAACCATTTCATTATATAATCGGTCTTTTCGTGCATTAACAATATCCTCTAGTTTTTGTCTGTCTTGTAGCTCATCTTCAGGTTTTAATTTTCCAACATGTGATATTTGCAAGTTAATAGCATGGATTTGTTCTTCAAGCGCTCTGATTTCTGATCTTGATTGTGTTATATCTTTATAAAGTCCGAGATTTAAATTAAAATCAACTTTACTTTTCTCTAATTCTTTGTCTTTGACTTTTAATTCCTTCTTTATTTTTCGGATCTGAAATAGTTTCTTTACCAGCTCAACCCCATTGATAGCAAACGATATGCCACTTACGCAAGCCATAGCGATAGGACCGGCAATGACGGTTGCGCCCAGAACAACAGCAACAGCAACTAATGAAAGAGCTATATGCCCAAGATACAATGTTGTTAAACCAATTTTGGTAATAAGATTTGTATCTTTCTCTTTTTTACTAATCCAAAGTCTTGATAATTTATAGGCAGAGTTTGCTATCCCCAAAAACTTAAAAACAACTTCTCCTACTCCTACAATACTTTTAGTAAGCTCTGAAGCATCATGAACAAAATCACCTGATCCTCCAGAACCTTCAATAACGCTGCTAATACCATCTGAAATTTTTTCAACACCTTCGCCCAGCGCTTTTTTATTGAATTTAATATGTTTAATCATATAAACCTGTTTAAATACACGTTAGGTATTTTTATTTAAGACCATTAAATTAAGTATATTACTATGATGAACGAAATAATATTGACCCGATATAATGTATATACTTGTATTCATTTTAAAGATAAATCCTAACTAACCGATAATAACTGTATAAAAATTATTTTTTACGCTGCGGCCACTCTTTTTAATAAACAGTTTCGTAGTTAGTTGTAAGGGTTTAGTATGAGAACACCACTAAGTGTATTGCTCAAAGATAAAGGTAATGCGACTCATAGTGTCACACCAAATGTCACCGCTTATGAATGTGCCATGAAAATGAACCAAGTTGGCGTAGGTGCTTTATTAGTCATGGAAGGTGAAAAATTAGTTGGTATCATCAGCGAACGCGATATCATCAGAAAAGTCACAGGTGTGAATGTTGATCCTTCATCTATTAAAGTTTCTCAATTAATGACAAAAGACTTAATAACCGTTCCTCCAGCCATGACTGTGCAAGAAGCGATGAAATTAGTGACAGAAAAACGTATCCGCCATTTGCCGGTTGTTGAAAATGGAAAATTAATAGGCATTATCTCTATTGGTGACTTAACCCGCTGGGTTATGTTGCAACAGGAATACGAAATAGCCGCCTTGACTGGGTACATACAAGGTAGTGGTTAGAATGTATAATTAATGGACTATGCCGTACGTAAAACTAAATGACATTAATATCTATTATGAGATCCATGGCGAGGGTCCTCCTCTAGTCATGATCCATGGCTTAGGTGCCAGCACCCGTGATTGGGAATACCAAATCGATTTTTTCAAAAAGCAGTTTAAAGTTCTGATATTCGATTTACGTGGACATGGCAAAACAGACAAACCCGATATGGCGTATTCGGTTGATCTTTTTACCAGTGATACTGCAGCACTTATTCGCCATATTTTCCCAGAGGGTGCACATGTCGTTGGTCATTCTCTTGGTGGCATGGTGGCGTTTCAACTCGCGTTAGATCATCCTGAATTAGTTAAAACTTTAACTATTTTAAATAGTGCACCGGCAGTGATATTCCCTTCCATCAAATCTCAGTTTTATTTTGTTCTAAGATCGATTGATGTGCGCTTGTTTGGTATGAAGCATATCAGCACACAGCTAGCCAAAATGTTATTCCCTTCACCCGATCAAGCAGCACTTAGACAAACCTTTATTGAACGTTGGTGTGAAAATGATCCCAAAGCTTATTTGAATTCTTTGCGGGCATTTCGTGGTTGGACAGTCATGCATCGATTATCGAGTCTCAGCTGTCCTACTTTGATTATCGCGGCAGATAGAGATTACACGCCTGTGACTTTTAAAGAGTTCTATATACGCATGATCCCTAATGCTGAGTTAGTAGTGATTAAAAACTCAGGTCACATATCGATAGTAGACCAGCCTGAAGCTTTTAATAATGCATTGATGAGTTTTTTGATGAAAAATGTGAGATGAGATTTGAAAAAGTGGCTCCCTAGCCTTATCGGTAGGGAGCACACTTCAAGAATGAAAAGCGATTAGTCAGCTTTATTTAGCTGCTTCAACTTTTCCACCTTTTTCGGTGCATTCTTTTTCATCAGCTGTCATTACCCAGCCTTTACCTTTGCAGCTATTTTGTCCTTTGCATGCATTGTTAGCAGTCTTACAAGCGCTAGAACCTTTGCAAGCATTTCCGCCAACGCATTTCACACCAGCATCTGTGGTGGTGGTTGTGGTGGTGGTAGCGGAAGCAAATGTTGAGCTTACGAACAAAGCACCTACTGCAGCAGCAAGGAACATCCCAGTTTTCTTAGCCATTAGTTCTCTCCTTTGTATACAAAAAAAAATCCAAGTCTTTACGCAATACTTCAGCCATGGGTTAACGCCACGCTATGCCTATGGTTGCAGGTAATACTATTCTGGTCAATAGAGAGTGGTATTACCCGTATCTAAATAGTGCATTGACTTAAGATATCAAACATTGTAAATTACATAACTAGTAATTCTTCGTATAACAAGCACTTATATACTCCGATTAAAACCTTCCCGAGTATAACTTCACCGATGATTCCTCTCTTGTTAGACAAAGATAACTAATCAACCACCCCACTAAGGGGATGGCCTAACAAGCAATTTAATTATTTTGGACCTATTCATGACCAATAATTTTAAAGATTTTGGATTACCCCCTTCTATTGTGCAATCACTTGAAAATATGAAAATAACTGAGCCAACCCCCATTCAGGCTCAAGCCATTCCGATTGCTCTTCAAGGAAAAGATATATTAGCCTCTGCACAAACAGGAACCGGTAAAACGATTGCCTATTTATTACCTGTTATCAATAAATTAATGGACAGCGCTCAAGGATCAGCACTCATTTTGGCACCAACCAGAGAGTTGGCCGACCAAATTAGAAATGCTCTCCAACAATTATTAGGAAGAGGTTCTCATTCTGATATAGCTCTGCTTATCGGTGGCGCGCCTATTTTCAAACAATTTATGGCACTGAAAAAACATCCACGGTATGTCATTGGTACACCAGGACGAATTAACGATCACTTAATGCGCGGCACGCTTTCATTGCGTCAAACCCGCTTTTTAATCCTTGATGAAACCGATCGTATGTTGGATATGGGCTTTAGTGAAGCTTTAGAAAAAATTGCAAGTCACTTACCTACTGAAAGACAAACAATGATGTTTTCGGCTACCATGCCTGCCAATATCGTTAAACTGTCCCAAAAATACTTAAACAATCCTCAATATATTACGATTGGCGAATCAACCAAAGCAGCGGCAAAGATTGAACAAAAAACATTGCAAACCTCTGCTTCTGATAAATTCCCTAATCTTCTTAAAGAACTAAGCACCAGAGAAGGTTCGGTCATTATTTTTGTTAGAACAAAAATTAGTGCCGCTATGTTATCTGAAAAATTAACCCGTATGGATCATGCTGCAGATGCCATTCATGGCGATCTGAAACAGCGTCAACGGGATGATGTTATAAGAGGATTTCGTAGCCAAAGAACCCGCATTTTGGTTGCAACCGATATCGCAGCCCGGGGCTTAGACATTCCTCACATTATGCATGTGATTAATTATGATCTGCCACAATGCCCTGAAGACTATATCCATCGTATCGGTAGAACCGGACGCGCTGGTATGGAAGGGTTTGCACTTTCATTTGTTGGCCCTGGCGAGAACAGAAAATGGCAAGCCATTTACCAACATGTGAATCATGGCAAAGTTTCTGAAGATAACAACAGATATTCTAACAAACCTCGCACCGGTGGTGGCAGAGGAAGACCTAATAGTGGTGGTCCTCGTCGTAGTAATGCCGAAGGCGGTCGTCGTTATGGTAGTGACAATGGCTCACGTTCTGAAGGTGGCCAAAATCGCCGTCCTTATAGCAATGATGGCGCTCCTCGTCGCGCGCCTAGTGAAGGCGGAGATAACCGCCGTACTTACAACAACGAAGGTGCTCCACGTCGTGCATCAAGCGAAGGTAGTCAAAACCGCCGTCCTTATAGCAATGATGGCGCACCACGTCGTAGCGAAGGTGGCGAAAATCGCCGTCCTTATAGCAATGATGGCGCACCACGTCGTAGCGAAGGTGGCGAAAATCGCCGTCCTTATAGCAATGATGGCGCTCCTCGTCGCGCGCCTAGTGAAGGTGGTGATAACCGCCGCACTTATAACAATGAAGGGGCTCCACGTCGTGCTTCAACAGAAGGTAGTAAAAAACGGACTTACGTTAACGATGCTCCAAGACGTAGTGAAGGTGCACCTAAACGTCGCGTTCCTACTGAAGGTAAGCCTGCCTTTGAAAGAGTACATCAAGATTCCTAGAAGTTATTAGGGAAAACTAATGAAAAATCTTCCAAAAAAAATATCTAAAGCGGATAAAGAAACACTGGCGGTAGCGAAACACTACCTCCAGTACAATCCTGATTTGTTGGAACATTTAGAAAATTTAGTTCCACAAATAGCCGAGCAACCCGTTGCAGAAGTTATTCCTGCTGCCCCAGTCGCCACTCCTGTTAGTGCTATGCCGGAAAAGCCTGCAATTACTCGTAGTTCTTTATATGCGGATGAAAAATTTGACGATATTGACTCTCCGTTGGTCGATTCTCCTTACACAAAGGTAAGAAAAAAAGCAGAAACGGTTGGCGTTATACTACCTGAAAACTGGCGAACTCCTCTGTGCTACACCCCCAGAAGGCTGAATCGCATGGTTGATGCGGTACAAAGGTATAAAGAAGAAGTAAAAGAAAAAGTGGTACAAAAACGTCTGTTCACTGCCTAAAATTTTGTAGTCCTGCAAATGAAAATGCCGCGTTGCATCATAGACACAACGCGGCATTTCAAGAACAATTAAGCAGCTTTAGCTTTCTTAACTCTTCTCTTACGACGAGCTTTAGGCTTAGCAGCTGTTGAAGCCTTAGCCGCTTTTCTTTTTACTGCGCGTTTTTTGGGCTTAGCAGATTTTACAGTCTTACGCTTTTTAGCAACTGTCTTGCGTTTTTTAGCGACTGACTTGCGTGCCTTTTTAGGTGCCGCAGCTTTTTTAGCAACTTTCCGTCTTTTAACGGTCCGTTTCTTTGCTGCTGGTTTAGCGGTAGTAGCCTTCTTACGTTTTGATGCTGCTTTCTTCTTACGAACAACCATGCTGCCTCTCCTCATACTAGGGTAACTACCTCAAACTTAGCACATAAAATAAAAAAGATAAAATTTTACAAGAGAATTTTTGAAAATAATCCAAGTTTTTTTAAAAAAAAACTTATTAGAGAGGAAAGATTAGGAAAAAAAAGGTCATTCTCTCTATTGCTTGGCATCCGGCTCTGATATAAATGCGAAGAACTGCATTGATCCATGGAGGGAGCCAATGACCGTTACACTAAATGAACCTAAGTCCTCAATCTTTAATAAGCCTTCTCGAGATTATGTCCTTAAGGAATGTGTCAGTTGCCAGCAAACTTTTGTTGCAAAATACTGGGATACTGATTTAGATTGGTACATCGAGCTTAACTTGACCCGTTATTGTCAAAAATGTCAGAAGAAGTGACCGTAGATTGGAAATTTTAGTAGACGCTGATGCCTGCCCGAATGTCATCAAGCAGATCCTCTTTCGGGCAGCCATTAGGCTGAATATGATGACGACATTATATGCCAACCACACCCTCACGATCCCCAAATCCCCTTTTATTAAGTTTGTGCAAGTACCTGGGGGTTTTGATGTTGTTGATCATAAAATTGTTGAATTGGTAAAACCGGGCGATCTGGTTATCACGGCGGACATTCCTTTAGCCTCTGGCGTGGTAGAGAAACACGCCCATGCCCTTAATCCCCGTGGGGAGCTTTATACCAAAGAAAATATTCAGCAAAGACTGACTTTGAGAAATCATATGGATGAGTTAAGAAGTACGGGGCATGTCACAGGAGGCCCTCCCCCTTTGAATCAACGGGATCAACAGGCCTTTGCCAATGCCCTTGATAGCTTTTTAGCTAAACATTCAATAAAGAAATAGTTACTTCGAACTCTTTAATACACAATTAAAGCGACTTACAAGCTTACTGTTGTATTGCAAATGCTGTAAGCAGGTTAGATTCAAAAGATAAGGCATGCCCATGAGTGCATTAATATCATCTGGGATCTCTACTGGTTCAATATGAGCATCATCGGATGTATAATACGCACCCATATAGCCTGGATCGATGAAGCTTACAGGCTTTGGTTCTACTGGCTTGGGGGGATACAGTTTATCATATAAGATCCTTGCCAATGCTAATGCTTTATCTCTTATGTTATTCAAAACGCGCACTAATTGATTATTTACAATAGGGGTAATTTTGGCTTCGTGTTCTTTCTCAGGACTGATTCTAAAATAGCGAATGCCATTAATTTCTGCCCCCTTCACTTGAGCAGAATGATCTTCAAACAGATACTCTTCACCGTTTACTTGCATTTCAAACCAATCGATGGCTTCTCTCATCTCATTAAAGGTCGGCTTATAATGGCCAGAATCATTGCTCATCGTTACCAAACGACCATGCTCAATATAAAGGATCCCTGCTCCTTTTAAATCGCAGCCAGAACTCAAGTGAGAATGATTAATATTCAAACTCATATGTGCACAATAAAGACGACCGTCTGGAAAAAGTGTATATAAACAAGGGCCAGTTAATAACTGGTTGTTAGCATCATAAAAAAAACCATCAACTATCTTCACCCTATACAGTTCTCGTTGTTCACTACTCATATATTTTTGAGGTGCAATACTCTCTTCTTCAAATTCACCATAAAAGGCTTCTTTGAGAGAAATGTTTTTTCTTTTTTGGTTAAACAGTGGCAGATAAACTTTATCTTCGGGGCTTAAACTATCAACAAGGGAAGGGGCGCGTGGACGCATAGCTGAAATAGGAATTGGAGCGCTGGAGGTGCTTGGTCCCATCATGATTAGGTTACTCCTTTAGCCTATTGTCATTTACTAATCATATATACAGAACAAATCCATTTATTTCTGCATACATGATTTCAATTTACAACTAAAAGAATAAATAAGAAATACTGTTTATAAATTGCTTTAACTTATCCTGCTTTCAACGAAAACTGATCGCTTTTTTGCGCTGGCCAACCAAATGAAGCCTAAAGCTCCCAATGATAAGCCAACTGGAATAACCATTAATGCGATGGTATAAGCATGCGCATCATAAACAGGCACATCAGCATTCATCGTGCCATCCCAGAGATGTGACATGATCTGACCGATTAAACTATGGAATATGTAACCAAAAGTCATGATGATCATATTGGCGCAAGCGGTTGTTAATCCTACCAATTGTTCACCACCATAGGTGCTGGCTTTGTAAATGGCCAAAATTTGGTAAGCACAAAATACCCCAATCACAACAAACATCACCGTTAAGATGGAAACAGAGAGCTGACCTGTGAACATCAATAAGAAGGAAGCACTCATGACTACGCCGCTTAAGATGATAAAACCATAATAGGCTTTGGTCTTCTCTGTGATCCAGCTCAAGACTGGACAGCCAAAACACATCCCTAAGAAAATAAGAGAGGGTAATGACGCCGCCACATTTTCATTTAACTTATAAACGGACTTAAGATATTCCTTGCCCCAAACATCCGCAAAACCTTCTAACGGGCCAACCATTAATCCTGCAAAAAAACAGATCAAGAGGATTTGGGGATTGGTTAACACTTCTTTGACGCTAGCTACCCAGCCTTGATGCGCTTTTTGAGTGGCTTGAGCGGGAATAGCAAAGTAGGTCGCAACCGCAAGAACAAGGCCAAGTAAGATAATAAATTGAAGAACAATGTCCGAACCAAAAGTGTGCATTAAATAATTGACTGGTTGGCCACCATAAATAGCTCCGACTAAACCGATGGTAACTGAACAACCAAGAATAAAGGTGAATTTATCTTCAGGGAAAGACATTCTGATAATTTTAAAAACACCCAATATTGCTGCAGATGATCCCATTCCGATAAGTAAACGACCTATGCCAGGATAAATCCAATGCTCTGCATATAACAAAGGCATAATGCCAATAACGGTGAGTAACATGCATAAAGGGAGGATCCATTTTGGACCATATCTATCTAATAAAATACCAACCGGAATATGCATTCCTGCATAACCAATATAATAAAGACCGGAGTATTGACCAAAAAGAGAGGCATCAATTTGAAATCTTTCTAAAATATCCGCCATCATGATATTGGGTAGAACCCTAAGGATGTATTGGTAAGCATAAAAAAAGGAAGCTAAAGACCACATCAACCATACTGAAATGACATTTTTATGTTGCTGCTGCATGACAAATCCTCAATAAACCCATTAAGACGATGATAAGTGAAAAGTGCGATAATTTGAATGGTATTGGGCTATGCGCTGCTGCGCAGCAGGAAAGAGTGGATGTGGAAAAAGTGTTTCATTTTGTTCATGATTTTCAACATACCAAGTTTATTTGATAAACTCAAGCCTAAAATAAATAGTAAGTTATGTAAATAGTTTTGAGCTCAATATCGATAAACGGTTGAATTTATTTGATATTTGGGTCCCCACCCTCCTCTACGTGCCGCGACTTGTTCGCCGCATCCACTATTTTCTGGATACCGCGAACAAGTCGCGGTAAGTAGGCGGAGAAAGTTCGCGGTACGTAGAAACTAGTACAAAACGTAAACAATCCTATACTTAAACAGTACCTAGACTATATATATGTGTCCAAGACGGGATAAGAAATGCCACGGAAGGCCAATACCAAAATCACTAGCTTGCTAGCGATATCCACTATTATTAGTGGATGCATGATGGTTGGTCCCGATTTTGAAAGTCCTCCACCACCACCAACTGATACCTATACCGAAGCACCTCAACCTGAACAAACAGTCAGTACTAAAGGCAAAGGTGGCAATACCCAATACATCAATATAGAGCAAAGAATCCCTGAACAATGGTGGGGCCTGTTTCATTCAAATCCACTCAATCAATTAATCGTCAAAGGGATCACCAACAGTCCCAACATAGATGCAGCCAAAGCTGCTCTTAGACAAGCGCAAGAAAACTATGCCGTCTCTGCTGGCAATTATCTGTACCCTGCCGTCAATGCCCAAGGCAGTGCGCAAAGGCAAAAATTTTCTGCCTCAAGTTTTGGTGCACCCAACGAAGGATCGACAATCTTCAATTTATTTAATACGCAAGTGAATGTTTCATATACTTTAGATATCTTTGGTGCCAATCGCCGTGAACTTGAAGCATTGTGCGCTCAGGTTGATTATCAACGTTATGAATTAGAAGCAGCCTATTTGTCTTTAACCGCCAACATTATCACGGCTGCTATTACAGAAGCTTCATTACGCGCTCAAATTGCAGCAACAAACAGTATTATCAAACTTGAAGAAGATTTACTTTCGATTTCAACAAAACAATATAATCTAGGCGCAATTGCCCAAACAGATGTGCTCACTCAGGCGTCCCAAGTAGCACAATCAAAAACAGCATTGCCACCTCTTGAAAAAAGCTTAAGCCAGACGAGAAATAACTTGGCGGTTTTGATTGGAGAAATACCAAGTGTTGCCAACATTCCAACATTTTCATTAGATGAATTACAACTACCCGGTGAACTACCTTTAAGTTTACCCTCAACGCTTGTCCAGCAACGTCCAGATATACGTGCCTCAGAAGCGCTTTTGAAGCAAGCTAATGCTCAAGTTGGGGTTGCTACTGCCAATTTGTTACCACAAGTGACACTGAATGGTTACTATGGCTGGGAAGCAAATTTTATTGATCTCTTATTCAGCCCAAAATCCAATATTTGGAGTATGACCGCAAACTTGATTCAGCCCATTTTTCATGGGGGTGCGCTATTAGCACAACGACGAGCTGCGATTGCTGCCTATCAACAAGCACATGCGCAATATCGTCAAACGGTACTTGTAGCCTTTCAAAACGTAGCGGATGCACTGCGTGCTATTGAATCGGATGCTAAGGAACTTGCTGCTCAAACTGAATCACTTGATGCTGCAACGAAGTTATTGAAACTGACTGAAGATCAATATCGACTCGGTTCTGTTACCTATCTTGTGTTACTGACTGCACAACGTCAGTATAATCAAGCATTAATCGGCCGTATTCAAGCTCAAGCACAGCGATACACGGATACAGCAGCATTATTTCAAGCGTTGGGCGGTTCATGGTGGCAAAGCGCTTTAATCGGAGAGATCCCAAATGGCTAAGCGAATGATTATCATGCTGATTGGACTAGGTATATTATTTGGCTGTATATTCGCCTTCCAAATGTTTAAATCCATTATGATGAAAAAATATATGAGTGGAAATACTGCACCAGCGGTAACGGTTTCCACTATTGAAGCTAAGAATGATACTTGGGATCCCAAAATGAAAGCTTCGGGCAGTCTTCGCGCGATTAAAGGTGTCAATGTAACCACTGAAATTGCTGGTCTTGTTCGGACAATACAATTTTCACCTGGTGCAAATGTTAAAAAAGACGATCTGCTTGTAAAGCTTAACGACGATGCTGAAGTAGCTCAGTTAAATGCACTGAAGGCATCGGCAGATATTGCCAACATTACCTATCAACGTGATAAAGCCCAATTTGAAGTACACGCCGTGAGTAAGCAAACCCTTGATAATGATGCTGCTACCTTAAAAGGGGCTTTGGCTCAAGTGGAGCAACAAAAGGCAGTTGTTGCTAAAAAGATTATTTTAGCTCCCTTTAGCGGTCGCCTTGGGATATCTAGTGTGAATCCTGGGCAATACTTAAATCCGGGTGACCCTATAGTTACTTTGCAAACGCTTGATCCTATCTATGTCGATTTTTATTTACCCCAACAAGCGTTGAAACAAATTGCTAAAGGACAGCCTGTCACGATTACTTCTGATACCTATCCAGGTATAACTTTCAAAGGAAAAATTACAACTATTAACCCTATCGTTGATGCAGCAACGCGTAACGTACAAGTTGAAGCAACGGTTTCAAACCCTAAACAAATTCTCCTTCCGGGGATGTTTGCAACGGTAGAAGTATCAACAGGCAAGCCTGTTCAGTATTTAACTTTACCGCAAACAGCTATCAGTTTTAATCCTTATGGGGAAATTGCCTATATTGTCAAAGAGAATGATAAACAAAAAGATAAGAAAGGTAATCTAATCAAAGATAAAAATGGTAAACCTGTACTTATTGCAAATCAAACATTTGTAAAAGTCGGCGAAACCCGCGGCGATCAAATTGCTGTTTTAAGTGGTATTAAACCCGGTGATATTGTTGTGACAAGCGGTCAGTTGAAATTAAAGAATGGTAGTACAGTTGTGATCAACAACTCAGTAGTACCTAGTAATAATCCTTCACCAAAAATAGTTGACGAGTAAACTAAAGGATAGTCCTTATGTATTTTACGGATTTATTTATTCGCCGACCAGTGCTCTCAACCGTTGTCAGCTTAATGATATTGGTTCTGGGTCTGCGAGCAATGACTCTATTACCTATTAGACAATTTCCTTTTACTCAAAATGCAGTGATCACGGTTAGTACTGTCTATACCGGTGCCGATCCAGCACTGATCGCAGGTTTTATAACAACCCCATTGGAAAATTCTGTTGCACAGGTAAATGGCATTGATTACCTTACTTCTACAAGTATTTTAGGCGTGAGCACGATAACGGCCACTTTAAAACTCAACTACGATCCTGATAAAGCAATGACTGAGATGAATACTAAAGTCAACGCAGTTCTTAATCAATTACCTAAAGAAGCACAAGTACCTACCCTAACGGTTTCTATCGGACAAACGATTGATGCGATGTATATTGGATTCAATAGCGATGTTTTAGAAGCTAATCAAATCACAGATTATCTGGTTCGTGTGGTACAACCCAAGCTACAAGCTGTTGATGGTGTGCAAAATGCTGAAATTTTAGGTCAAAGACAATTTGCATTACGTGCTTGGTTAGATCCTCTCAAAATGTCCTCATATAATGTCACCGGGGCAGATATTACTAATGCGTTAGCTAATAATGACTTCATCTCGGCAGCAGGTCGTACTGATGGCCAAATGGTAACAGTAAATCTAATCGCTGATACGGGATTACATACTGTTGATGAGTTTAAAAATCTTATTATTAAATCTCAAAATGGAGCCATCGTCAGGCTTGGCGATGTAGGCAATGTTACCTTGGGTTCAGAAAATTACGATACTGCCGTAGGATTTGATGGTCAAAAAGCGGTTTACATTGGTATTCAAGTTGCACCCGCGGCTAACTTGCTCACCGTCATAGACAGTGTGCGTAAAGTATTCCCTGAAATTCAAGAACAATTTCCTCAAGGATTGAATGGCCAAATTGTTTATGACTCAACAAAGTTTGTTAATAGCTCCATTAAAGAAGTGATACGGTCGTTATTAGAAGCCATCGTCATAGTTACGGTGGTCATATTTCTGTTCCTAGGTTCTGTTCGTTCCGTCATCATTCCTGTGCTGGCGATTCCACTTTCATTAATTGGTACTTTTTTTATTATGCTCGCCTTAGGGTACTCGATTAATTTGCTCACCCTTCTGGCTTTAGTGCTTGCGATTGGATTGGTGGTTGATGATGCGATTATCGTGGTTGAGAACGTATTTCGTCATATGGAAGAAGGCGTCTCACGTTATCAAGCAGCTCTAATAGGAGCCCGAGAATTAGCAAATCCTATTATCGCAATATCGGTGGTTTTAATTGCTGTGTATGCTCCGATTGGATTTATGGGCGGACTAACGGGGGCTTTGTTTACTGAGTTTGCCTTTACGCTTGCCGGCGCTGTTGGGATCTCCGCCATTATAGCCCTAACCCTTTCTCCGATGATGTGTTCAAAATTTCTAAAAATGTCCAAAAGTAACGATGGCGGCTTTATCCACTATCTCGATAGAAAGTTTAAATCTCTTGAAACGAAATATGAAAGTGTGCTTAATAGTTCCCTTAACTATTTACCGGTTACCGCTGTCTTTGCTATCATTATTTTGCTAAGTAATTATTTTCTTTTTAACGCCTCAAAAAAAGAACTTGCTCCCCAAGAAGATCAAGGGATTATTATCTCCCAGCTAACAACTGCCCCCAATGCCAGCTTAGGTCAAACACAACTTTTTTCTCGGGTAATCTATGAAACATTTGCGAAATACTCAGAGACCGATCATGTCTTTCAATTGGATGGAATCACTGGCTTGAATTCAGGGATTGCGGGCATGGTATTGAAGCCATGGGATGAACGAAAACGTACCGCAGATCAATTGCAAGTTGTTGTACAAAATGAGTTATCGAACATCGCAGGCGCTCGTACGGCTGTTTTCCAACCCCCTCCTCTGCCTGGAAGTAGCGGATTACCTGTGCAATTTGTTATCCAAACCACCGAAAGTTATGACAGACTTAATGAAGTATCGCAAGCAATGATGGATAAAATTCGTGCTAGCGGGATGTTTATTTATGTAGACGTTGATCTTAAAATTGATAAAGCACAAACATCGATTGATCTTAATCGTGATAAAGCTTCAGAGCTGGGATTAACGATGTCAGATATCGGTAATGTTCTTTCCTCTAATTTAAGTCAAAATTATGTTAACTTTTTCAGTATGGCGGGACGTTCTTATAAAGTGATCCCACAAGTCTCTCGCATTGAGCGACTCAATGATGATCAACTATTGAACTATTATATCACTACGCAAAATGGCACGTCGGTCCCCCTTTCAACCGTTGCAAAAATAAAAACATCTGTCGTTCCCGAGTCGGTTAATCACTTCCAGCAACTCAATTCTGCCACTATTTCTGGGGTTCCATTTCCAGGTGTTGCCATGGGTACGGTTCTTGAGTATCTAACTAATCTTAGTCATGAAATGCTACCTCAAGGCTATACCATGGATACGGCCGGACAATCACGCCAATATATGCAAGAAAGTAGTGCGTTGATTGTGACTTTCTTTTTTGCTCTGATTATTATTTATCTGACCCTAGCCGCTTTATTTGAAAGCTTTCGCGATCCCCTCATTGTCCTAATCAGTGTCCCGATGTCAATCTGTGGGGCAATGATATTCATTTGTATTGGTATAGGCGGGGCAAGCCTTAATATTTATACTGAAGTGGGTTTAATTACCTTAATCGGCCTTATCAGTAAACATGGGATCTTGATTGTACAATTTGCTAATGATTTACAATTAGAAGGCATCAGTAAACGTAAAGCCATTGAACAAGCAGCAGCCATTCGTTTGCGTCCTATTATCATGACTACCGCTTCCATGGTATTAGGCGTTGTGCCACTTATCACAGCCTCAGGAGCAGGTGCAGTGAGCCGCTATAGTATCGGATTAGTTGTCTCAACCGGTATTTCTATTGGCACTCTCTTTACTTTATTTGTTGTTCCAGCCATGTATTTGATGTTGGCTGATGATCTAGCAAAGAAAAAAGAGGAAGAGCCTGAACCTGTATCACCACATCCTATCGTTGAGTTGTGATATATTCTGATTTTTTGATACACTCTTGCAGCGTTATTTAGATGTTTAGTTAAGTTTCACAATGCAAGGGGAATGATATGGCAACTTCCGGTCCAAATGATAAAACTTCCAAAATACCTACTGGCCCTCAAAGTGCTGGATCAGCTATTCCTCCTGATGTTGTCAAACAAACTGTAGATATCGCTACCGAAAAACAGCCCGTCATTACCGCCGCTGCACAGCAAGCTCTCGAAGAACAAAAGAAAAAAAATGAAGAAGCTGAGCTTGTAGCTAAAGAACATGCCAAGGCAAATGAAGCGCATTTTGATGCCTTAAAATCTGCAGAAGAAAAAGAAGCTGCTCGAAAACTGCAAGAGGCCAAAGAAAAACATCGTGATCATGCAGCTGAAGAGGTTCGCTTACAAATGCTTGCTGAAAAGCAGGCCCCTGCTACTGCGAATGCCTTAGGTGAACAAGCTGTAGAAATTGCTCACAAGATTCAAGCTGATGTTTCCGCGCGCGCTGAAGCGGCCAATAAAGCACGAGAAGACCAAATTGCTGCCGAGGAAGCATTGGCTAAACAGCATCTTTTGGAAGAAAAAGAGCATAGAGCAAAAGTAGAAGCAGAAAAAGCAGCAAAAGCTGCTTTACTTGCTGAAAGTAAAAAACCCTACACAAGACGCAGAAAAGCCGAAGAAGCAGCTAAAGCCGCTAGCACCCCAGTTGAAGCAGTTGCTGTAGCGCAAAAAGAACCAGAACCTATTATTGTTCCAGAAAAAACCATAGAAGCTGTTATTGTTATAGATCAACCTACAGTTCCTGTTGTTGCTATAGAACAACCCACAGTTCCTGTTGTTGCTATAGAACAACCCACAGTTCCTGTGGCTGCTACAGAGCAACCAAGTGTACCTGTTGCTGTTACAGAAAAGCCAACTGAACCTGTTGCTGTTGTTATAGAACAACCAACGCAAGCGGTAGTTACACAACCAATAGAGCAGCCTAAGCCTGTTGTAGCAACACCCGCTGTAGAAACACCTGTAAAGGCGCCAGATGTCGTCCCTGCAACTGCCCCCACTCCTACGGTAGCAACGACAGTAGCGGCTCCTACTCCAGTTGCAGTTGATGATAAAGCTCGGCAACAGGCTGAGTTAAACGCTGAAAATGCCAGAAAAGAAATCAATCGAAAGATTGCAAAAGACAAATTACTTAATCAAGCAATTTTATCATTCTCGTTTGCTGCATCGAGTATAGCAATATTTAAACTCGGGGTTGGTGTGTTTGCTGCGCCATTAAGTTTAATCTTTGCTGCAGTTTTAATAGTAAATACAGTGCTCTATTTTGCCATTCCTAAATTAAGCAACGTGATAAAGTCTGCTTACCAGGATTTCAAATTCACCGAACAACAGCGCTACCAACACGTTCTTAATGATAAACTTAAGCTGAAAGCCTTATTAGAAAAACAGCTTAATCCAATTACACAACAGTCATTATTAAGTAAATTAGATAAGCTTGCAGCGAATGTTCCTAACCCCACTTTTAATGAACAAGGTAAAATAATTACTTTTCCAGAATGCAATCAATTAACGGTTGTTAGCTGGGAAAATCATAAATTATTCAAGCGAGCCACTACGGATGCGGCTGCTCGCACCAAATGGGATGAAAAATTTGCGGCAAGAGATGAAAAAGATATTTACGTTAAAATAACAAACAAAATAAAAGGTTAAGATTTAAGTCACTTTAGGCTGTTGGGGGGCTTTTAGCCCCCAGTTTTTTTCGTCAATAAAGGGACAAAAAACTTCACCCACATAAAATCCATTTTGCTTTTCTTTGTTCAAATCAGCTTTTAAGCGCGTAAAATTCGGAATAAAAACTTTAGTGACTTTTGGCTCGCCTAAGGTTGCTTCTTGCGATCTCAATGCAGCGAAATGATCACACCAAGAGTTAGAATCACTATTGGGATAAACTCCTTCAAGTTTGAATTTGGTTATTGGTAGCAGTAAGTCTCGGACATTTTCTCGTCCGTATATGATAGATTTTTTGAGGGCTCTCAATTGTACTTCAGCAGAAATTAAGCTCTGAAATTCCTCAGTTAACATAAATTTAATAATATCTAAAGAGCCTGTGGCTGCTGCCCATAGAAAGGCTTCTTCCAAATAATATATGAAATCTTCAGTCTTGTTTACTGAAGCAAACAACTCTGGAATGACGCGTTGAAATTCATTTAGTTGTCCACCAGCGGCAGCTTGAATTAACGCGACGTCTAAGGAAACTGTGGGTCCTTGTACAGTCATTCAAAATACTCCGGAAGGTAACAAACTATTAATTAAAAAGTGTTTGATGATTTATTTTGATATTATTATTAAACTTTTATGAATGATATGGTTTAAAAAAATATGACGGTTAAAAATATTGTGCTTGCTGGAACACCCCAATTACGCCATATCGCAGTGAATGTGCCACCAGAGTGGTTTGATAGCTTTACTTCAAAAACACTGATTGAAGATCTCTTTGCCACCATGAAAGCTCGCAATGGTGCAGGACTTGCCGCTCCTCAAATAGGAATAGATTTGCGTATAGTGGTCTATGGCTTTCAAAGCAATCCTCGCTATCCTGATCAAGATCCTGTTCCTCTCACCCTTATGGTAAATCCTGAACTTATTCAAAAGAGTCCGGATGTCGTTTATCTCTATGAAGGCTGTTTAAGCTTACCTGAAATTCGCGGCTTAGTGCCGCGTCATGAATGGATAGAAGTGAAAGCACAAGATGCCAAAGGAGTCGTCTTTCAAAAACGTTATAGTGGATTTGAAGCACGTATCATTCAACACGAGCTTGATCATTTAGATGGAAAGTTATATCCCGAAAGAATGGATAATATGCGGACCTTAGGGGTGACGGCTGCTTTGAGGGATGCGGGGGTTATTCGTTAATATTACGTGCCGCGAACCCACAACCTCTACGTACCGCGACTTGTTCGCGGTACGTCGGGTTAGAGCGATGCATTCTTAGGACTTCCTCTTCCCTCTTCAGGTCTTTGTTCATGTGCAGCCGCTGCAACAGGATCAGGATCTTCTTCAAAGAGTAACGACGTTACGGAGCTTGCAACAGGTCCCACCCAGCCGGTAAAAAATGTTCTACCGGTTTGGAGAACGTTATGTGCCACCGCCTTTACCTCTTGATAGTCTTCTTTTGCACCGACTAATAATTTACTGAATGCATCATTTAGCTCTTTCTCTTGTTCAGCACTTGCAACAACCGGTCTTGGTGCTTGCTCTGAATGAGGTTTTTCTAAAAATGCTCTTAGCGCTTGAAGATTATCTACATGGTAATTTGGAATTATAATATTAATTTTCTGCACTTGTGGATTACCACCAATTGCTCGCAAAATCGAAAGCGTCGATTCAACAGAAATATTCTTTACTTTAAGCTCAATTTTTTGAAAAAAAGGTTTACTAAGAATTTGAGCTAACTGCTCAGCATCTTCTGCCGGCATTGAATCCAAATTAACAACAAGACTTGATTCATAATCAACTTTTAACTTCTCTAAAACAAATTCCTCGTCAGCAGCAGGCGAATCGTTCTCACAAGCTTGAATGTGACTGCCTAAAAATAATTTTTTAAAGGTAATTTTGTCGTTATTAAACGCATGAAAAAATAAGCCCAGAGCGTGTTCAGGAGATATATCCTGACAAGTGATGTTTAGTTTGGATACTCGAGTATTCTCTAACAATAAATAAAGAAGTCTAGCATTTTCGGGAGTTACACTATCTAAATGAAAAACGTCTGAGGAAGATTTTGGAGATAAATAGCGAGCCAACTTATAGACTTTTGCTAAAGATTCATCGAGTTCCTTTGTTGCACCACTGGTTGCCATCGCTTATCTCCTTTATTGATCTTCGTCTAAAAGATGCTCATGTTCTAACCACACAACATTAATAATACCGCAAGCACAGGCAAATAGTACCCCTAGAATCCATGTAAAATACCACATATTTTCTCCTAGTATGATTCCGGTTTATCTAACATTTCTTGCGTTTGAAGTTTACCACTCATAACTTTAAATACCCACACAGTATAGCCTAGCACAATGGGCAAAAAGACAATGGTCACCCAGAACATATATTGTAATGTACGATGACTTGATACTGCATCCCATAAAGTTACACTATGATTTGGATTGATTGATGAGGGTAAAATAAAAGGATACATAGCAGCATTCGCTGTTAACAAGGCGCAAACAATGCCAAGAGAGCTCATAACAATACCAAAAGTTGTCCAATTTTTTGTCGAACTCACCATAGCAAATAGGGTTGAAAGAACTGTTAATATTGGTAAAGCCCATAAAGCTTGTATGTTGTTATAATTAGCAAGCCATCCTCGGGGGGCTATCACAACTTGCTTTGAAATTGGAATAAGATTGCTTTGCAAGGAAGCGATAGAATGAATTTTAAACCCACTGACTCCCCAAGCTATCCATATCCCAATGAGCAAAAATAAAGTAATAAATAACATGCCAAACAGAATATTGAATTTTTTAACTTTTTCCGCCAGTTCTTGGGGCAGCTTTTTCTGTAGATACATCCCGCCTTGCAATGCCAAAATAGCAACCGCAGCCAAACCAAAAAGGACGGCAAACGGATTCAACAACTGAAAAAAGTTGCCATCATAATGAGATTGCAAGTTGTCATCAAAGTGAAAAGGTAAACCTAACATTAGGTTTCCTAAACCAACTCCAAAAACTAAAGCGGGCACAAAACCACTTAAAAATAAGGACCAATCCCAAGTTTCTCGCCATAGTTTACTGGGAAGTTTACTTCTGTAATCTATCCCTGGTGGACGCAAAATAAGAGTTAACAGAACTAAAAACAACGCATAATAGAGTCCTGAAAAGGCCGTCGCATAAACAATGGGCCAAGCTGCAAAGGTCGCACCCCCTGCCGTAATAAACCAAACTTGGTTTCCTTCCCAGGTTGCGCCAATACTATTAAGTAATAAGCGTTTGTCTTCATCTTTTCTGCCTAGAAAGGGTAATAATATGCATACTCCAAAGTCTCTTCCCCCTAATATAAAAAAGATGACAAATAGCGCGGAAATAAAAAACCACCAAATTATCTTTAACGTTGCGTAATCTAAAATCATTTGTTAATTCCCTACTGTGAGGTTTCAAAATGATAACGTTTTGTTCCTAAGGTACTTGGACCTAATTTGGCATACTTAATCATTAGGTAAATATCAGCAATAAACAACAAAGTATAAAATATGAAAAAGCCACCTAAACTGGTTAATACTTGCCCATTGGAAACTGATGAAACACCCATATAGGTTGGTAAGATTTCACCAATGGCCCAGGGCTGGCGACCGTACTCAGCCACTATCCAGCCAGCTTCTCCGGCTATCCAAGGAAACGGTAAACTGATCATCGCAAACCACAACAACCACTTACGTTGCTGTAATTTACCTTTAATGTTGTAGTAAAAAGCAACAATAAATAAGACTAGCATCGACATTCCCAAGCCAACCATAACTCTAAACGACCAAAACAAGGGAGCGACCTTGGGGATACTATTTTCTGCTGCAGTATGTATTTCTTCATCCGTTGCATGTTGGATGTCAGGAGAATATCGCTTTAACAAAAGCGCGTAGCCTAAGTGATCTTTGACGCTATCAAATTCCGTCAGAAGTTTAATATGAGGTTCAGGCGTTTTCTTAATCTCATCTAGCAGCGCTTGAGCTTTGATACCATAACGAATTTTTTCTTCATGGCTTTTTACTAGATCATTGATACCAATCACTGGTTCATCAAGTGAACGTGTAGCGATAATACCCAACAAATAAGGGATCCTAATTGCATACTCCATTCGTTTTTCTTCATCGTTAGGAATACCAAAAAGGGTAAATGGTGCAGGAGGTGCATGTGTTTCCCATTCCCCTTCAATCGCAGCCAGTTTCGTTTTCTGAACTTCACCTACCGTATAGCCACTTTCATCGCCTAACACAATAACCGATAGAATAGAGGCTAAACCAAATCCTGCTGCAACCGCAAATGAGCGTCGTGCAAATTGAACATCACGCTGCTTTAAGAGATAGTAGGAACTTATGGCTAATACAAAAATAGCGCCAGTCACATAACCTGCCGCAACGGTATGAACGAATTTTACCTGTGCGACCGGATTGAAAAACAAATCTGAAAAACTGTTTAATTCCATACGCATGGTTTCAATATTAAAATAGGATCCTACGGGATTTTGCATCCAAGCATTCGCTATCAATATCCAAAGCGCTGAAAGATTCGCTCCAATGGCTGTCAACCAAGTCACCATAAGATGTTGACCTTTACTTAGCCTATCCCAACCAAAGAAAAATAAACCTATAAAGGATGATTCTAAAAAGAATGCCATGAATCCTTCGATAGCCAAAGGGACACCAAAAATATCGCCAACAAAATAGGAGTAGTAAGCCCAGTTCGTTCCAAACTGAAACTCCATAGTTATCCCTGTAGCCACTCCCATTGCAAAATTGATCCCAAATAGTTTACCCCAGAACCGGGTCATGTCTTTGTATATTGTATTTCCCGTTAATACATAGACCGATTCCATGATGGCGAGAATAAATCCTAGCCCTAGGGTCAATGGAACAAATAAGAAATGGTAAAGGGCAGTGACAGCAAACTGTAAACGAGAAAGTTCTACAACCGTTTCATTTATCATCGCGACTCCGGAATAGTGAGGAATTGGGCTTGAATGCCTTCCTTGCGCTCAAGGATAGGCAAGGGATGATCAAAACAGATTTTCCATAGACAAATCAGCAAGAGTATTTTTACACTCAGAAGGATACATATCTTACGTGCGAGAGAATTTTGCTTCATATTGACACGCCAGAGTATTGTAAGTTTGCTGACATTTTTGAAAAAATGAATCTATGTGATGGAACTAGTTTGTACTAATTTTAATTAAGCGTCTATGGGTATTTAAGAGAAAACAAAGAGGTTTGTCAGTTTTACAAATAACGCGTATTTACCATTCGCAATAATAACTGTCATTATGTACGGATGCATTAACGCCCACAAATTAAATATTGATAACCGCACGCATATTGAACTTCTATGCTAAAAGTGTTGTCTTATAGATATAAGGCTGGATGATTTCGTATTAAACGCACGGGTTATCAAAGCTGCGCCTTAGGACTTTTCAAAATTAATAACAAACAAAATTAGCTTAGATGTGTCATAATGTGTATAGCATTGTGATGTTATCAAAATGCATTGAAAATACAACATTCAAGCAAGGATATAATAAAAACATAAGGACAAAAACTTGAATGATTTATTTTCGCCACAAGGCTCACCCTGAGCCTTGCGTACTTTACTAAAAACCCACTAATTTATGCCCAAATGAGTACATGTCTTTGTGCACGCCTTAGTGCACATAATAGTGCACATAATAGTGCACATAATAGTGCACACATCATTCAAACAAAAATAAATACTTAATTAATGCACGCATATTGAACTTTTCACCTCTTTTTTCAATCAAATAATTATAAGAGGCTAGAATTTATTGTTTGTATTAAAGGAGAAGTATCATGATGTATTTTGGAGAAAATTCATTATTGTATTATGCCGTAGTATTAGCAATTCTTGCTGTACTTATTGGCTTTCTAGGTTTTGGTGGTCTTGCCGGTGCATTTACCGAAATTGCCAGAATTCTATTTTTTGTGTTCATCTTACTATTTGTTCTATCACTTATCGGACATATTGGTCGTGGAAATCGAGCCATATAACACTTAAAGTGTAGTATGTTGATGTGATTGCAATTAAATGTAGTTTGGAGAGAGATTATGAATCAAGACATTGTAAGTGGAAAATGGAAAGAAATTAAAGGGAAAGTAAAGCAACAATGGGGTGACCTTACTGATGATGATATTACGCAGATGAAAGGCACTCATGAAGAACTTCAAGGATTGTTGCAAAAGCGTTATGGATATCAAAAAGATATAGCTGATAAGGAAATTGATAAATTCCTTATTTTAAATGGCTGGAATATAGAATAATTTTTAAGTAGAGGTAATTTACAATGAGTATGCACGATAAACCTATTAAAACACAGGTCCATGGAAAAACGGATACAGTCAAACCTGCCGTAACGCCAACGACCGTCCCAAAAACTGCTGTGAATGTTGACCCCAAAGGAGCGCCAACAATTGATCCAAATTTGAAAACGAAGGAAAATCTCAATAAACCTGTAAAAGATCTTCCTAAAACAACACCAACTGCTGCGCCAAAAACGCAAGTTGATCCGAATGCTAAGCATTAGCCATTCAATTTAACCCCAAGGCTCAGCTTGAGCCTTGTGTTTTTTTTGTGTCAAATTTTTGACTCTTTAGTTGACAAATTAACATTGTATACCAAACTTAAAAGGTCCCTTTTCAATCTAAAATAACGCATTTTAAGGTTAATCATGTGGATTGTACGGCTAGCACTATCCAGACCTTATACTTTTATAGTGATGGCCATTTTGATCCTCTTGCTTGGTATTTTAACTATTTTACGAACTCCTACCGATATCTTTCCAGAAATAAAAATTCCGGTTATCAGCGTGATATGGAGTTATTCAGGATTACCGCCTGAAGAAATGGCAGGTCGGATTACCAGTAACTTTGAGCGAGCTATAACCACCACCGTTAACGATATTGAACATATTGAATCTCAATCTTTATTAGGCATCAGCGTCACCAAAGTATATTTTCATGGTGGCACCAATATTGATTTAGCCTTAAGTCAAATAACCGCCGTTTCACAAACGCTTTTAAGGTCATTTCCTCCTGGAACCACGCCGCCGCTAATTCTCGTTTATAATGCGACCACCGTTCCGGTATTACAGCTGATATTGTCAAGTGATACCTTAACAGAACAAAAAATGTTTGATTTAGGAAACAACTTTATTCGCACAGGTCTTGCCACCGTCCAGGGTGCTGCACTCCCTTATCCCTATGGTGGTAAAGTTCGTCAAATCCAAGTGGATTTACATCCTCAAGCCATGCAAGCTTATGGAATATCTGCACTAGATGTAAATGCTGCAGTAGGTGCACAAAACATTATTTTGCCTGCGGGTACTGAAAAAATAGGGAACTATGAATACATTATCAAACTTAATGCTAGTCCCCTAAAAGTAGATGAATTAAATGATTTGCCTATTAGAGCCTCCGATGGTTCGGTTCTATATATTAGAGATGTGGCTCACGTCCGTGATGGATTTGCCCCTCAAACTAATATTGTTCGGGTTGATGGTAAACGTGCGGTGATGATGTCAGTACAAAAAACTGGTAAAACATCCATGCTTGATATCATAAGCCGCGTCAAGAGCTTGATACCCAAAATAAAAGAATCGATGCCCCCTGAACTTAAATTGGATGTTTTAGGGGATGAATCAATCTTTGTGAAAGCAGCGATTAGAGGGGTAGTTCAAGAAGGCGTTCTTGCTGCGATATTAACGGGTATTATGATATTGATATTTTTGGGAAGCTGGCATAGCACTGCTATCATCACAATTTCTATTCCTCTTTCGATGCTCTGCTCAATTATTGCCCTGTCTGCAATTGGTGAAACCATTAATATCATGACTTTATCAGGGCTTGCACTTGCCGTGGGCATTTTAGTGGATGATGCGACGGTTGCAATCGAAAATATCAATTGGAACTTACAACAAGGTAAAGAAGTTGAAAAAGCCATTCTAGATGGCGCACATCAAATCGCCATCCCAGCTCTGGTTTCTACACTTTGTATTTGTATTGTTTTTATACCCATGTTCTTTTTGGAAGGGGTATCTTATTATTTATTTGTTCCGTTCGCTGAAGCGGTTGTTTTTGCTATGTTAGCTTCTTATGTGTTGTCGCGAACACTCGTACCAACCTTATCGAAATATTGGCTACATAAATACGACCCCCAAGCTGCAGAAAATAGTTCGAGTCGCTTTACCCGCTTTCATCATAAGTTTGAAGAAAAATTTGACGAATTTAGAGAAAAATACCGTGCATTGCTTGAGAAAATTCTCGTTCAAAGAAATGCTTTTATTAGTTTATTTTTGGCATTTTTATTCCTATCTAGTTTTTTAATTTTCCCCTGGCTTGGCAGCGATTTTTTTCCCTCTGTCGATGAAGGTCAGATGAAACTGCATATAAGAGCTCCAGCTGGCACTCGCGTTGAAGAAACGGCTAAAATATGTAACGACATTGATACTATTATTCGACAAATCATCCCTAAAGAAGACTTAGATACTATTGTCGACAATATAGGACTGCCCAATAGCGGTATTAACTTGTCCTACAGCAATTCAGCCCCCGTTGGACCTGAAGATGCTGACATTATTATTTCCTTAAAAAAAGATCATAAACCGACTGCAGATTACATGCGTGAATTACGTATCAAGTTAGTGCCAGAATTTCCAAGTGTTACTTTTGCATTTTTAGCGGCTGACATTGTTAGTCAGATATTAAATTTTGGTCTGCCCTCCCCAATCAATATCCAAGTGACCGGTTTTAATTTAGATGCGAATCGTAAACATGCATATATGTTACTAGATAAAATTAAAAGAGTACCAGGAATAGT
Organism: uncultured Pseudomonadota bacterium; assembly: GCA_963829835.1. Classification (GTDB taxonomy): domain Bacteria; phylum Pseudomonadota; class Gammaproteobacteria; order Berkiellales; family Berkiellaceae; genus Berkiella. The sequence goes on along the minus strand of CAWHKC010000003.1, from coordinate 376,259 downwards.
CGATGCCAGAATTAAACAAGCGTATAACTATCCTGAACTGAAAGTGAATGTAGATAGAAGTTTAGCAAGAGAACTTGGATTCACTCAAAACGATATCGGGTCTAATCTACTTATTACACTTTCTGGAAGCTTTCAAACCTCGCCAACCTTTTGGTTGGATCCTAAAAATGGCGTGTCCTACTCAATTGTAACTCAAGCTCCCCAATATGTTATGGACTCGCTACAAGCTCTGCGTAACATCCCTATAACCAGTTTAAGTAACTCAAGTCAAAGCCAAATCTTGGGAGCACTCTCTACGATAGAACGCGGTGCTACCTCAGTCGTTGAATCTCATTATAATGTACAGCCTATTGTTGATATTTTTGCTTCCGTACAAGATAGAGATTTAGGCAGTATTGCTAAAGATATTAATAAAATAATTAAAGAGACTGCCAAAGACGTTCCAAAAGGTTCCTCTGTTAACGCTGTAGGACAAATGTTAACTCAACAAAGCTCTTTTAGAGGCCTCTATTTAGGGCTTATTTTCTCCATTGTCTTAGTATATTTATTGATTGTGGTTAATTTTCAGTCTTGGACCGATCCCTTTATTATCATTACAGCTTTACCAGCAGCCATTACCGGTATTGCTTGGATGTTATTTTTAACCCATACCACGTTAAGCGTACCAGCCCTAACAGGGGCCATTATGTGTATGGGTGTTGCAACGGCAAATAGTATCTTAGTCATCAGCTTTGCGCGGGATCATATGTCAACCGGCGAAAATGCCATGACATCAGCGATTGAAGCCGGTTTTGCTCGTATTCGTCCCGTTATTATGACTGCTTCTGCGATGATTATCGGTATGTTACCGATGTCATTAGGATTAGGTGAAGGCGGTGAGCAAAATGCACCATTAGGACGTGCTGTTATAGGTGGTTTGATGTTTGCCACATTTGCAACACTCTTTTTTGTTCCTTCGGTTTTTTGCGCCATCCATACACGTAGAGAAAATAAATCAAAAGAAGGCAAAAATGATTAAAAAAATAAAAGAAAGCGTACCGACCGAATACCACGCAAAACTCTCCATTTTTGCGGTGGTCATGATAATTATGCTTAGCATTGGCATTATTAGCCGTGTAAGATCTAACTCTGCGCTGAATGAGGCGACTAAAAAGCAAGCAGCCACATTGGTAGCGACAATTACCGCAACATCAGGAGATGCTAAAGATGAACTCATTTTGCCTGGTACAGTGACCGCATGGCATGAAGCTATTATATATGCAAGAACTAATGGTTATATTAAAAAATGGTTAGTAGACATTGGTAGCAAAGTTAAAAAAGATGATATATTAGCTATCATTGAAATACCGGAAGTTGAAGCGCAATTAAGACAAGCAGAAGCCGATCTCAAAACAGCAATTGCTAATAACGATCTGGCCCAAACGACGTCTGAGAGATGGAAAAATCTACTGATCACCCATTCGGTATCAAAGCAAGAAACAGACGAAAAAATGGGTTCAGCGGTAGCACTCCAAGCGGCAATGAATTCAGCTCGTGCCAAACGCGACCAACTAAAAGATTTAGTGAGTTTTAAACAAGTTGTAGCACCTTTTGATGGTATCATTACCAATAGAACAACGGATATTGGTTCACTTATTAGTGAAGGTAGTAGTTCATCAACTACCCCCCTTTTTAATATCTCACAAGCTAATCGATTACGCATTTATGTGAAAGTGCCACAAAATTACTCATCAAGAATCAATAAAGACATTCTTGCTAATCTTGAATTTGCTGAACATCCAGGAAAACTTTATCCCGCAAAATTAATACGAACTGCCAAAGCTATCGATCCTGTAACAAGAACATTGTTAACTGAGCTTGAAGTTGACAATCCTACTTATGAACTCTTACCTGGTGGCTACACTCAAGTACATCTTAAAATGCCTGCGCTTAAAGGGTCTGTTTTATTACCAGTCAATACTCTGATTTTTCGCTCACAAGGATTACAAGTAGCAACGGTTGACAAAGAAAATAAAGTGCAATTGAAATCGATTAAAATTGCACGAGATTTTGGAACAGACGTGGAAATCGATTCTGGGATCGATATCGGTGAAAAAATCATTATTAATCCAAGTGATTCCTTAACGTCAGGCACAGTTGTAGAAATTGTAAAACCAAAAATAAATAATACGGATAAAGTGAAGTCATGAGATTTCAAGCTTTTACTTGTAGCCTAACAATCTTGTTTCTTTGGGGATGTTCTTTTGAACCTAAATATGAACGCCCCGCTATGGCTATTCCCAATGTTTATAAAGAAACAGGCTTATGGCAACAGGCTAAACCCAGTTTTCCTAATGCAAACAATCTTTGTTGGTGGCAAATCTATGAAGATCCGGTACTTAATAACCTAGAAGAGCAATTAAATGCTGCTAATCAAAATATTAAAGTAGCACTTGCTCAATATGAAGGTGCTCTGAGTGCGCTCCAAATTGCTCAGTCTGCGTTCATTCCAACGATATATGGTCAGGGTAACGCCTCTCGTATTCAATTATCTAAGGATGTTGCTAATCCTGCAACCCGAACTCACTATGATGATTTCTTGTTAGGTTCCAGTGTTTCCTATGAAATTGATCTATGGGGCAAAATACGTAACACCGTTAAAGCCAGTAGAAATTTAGCGCGCGCCAGCCGTGATGATTTGGCAGGTGTACAATTAAGTTTACAAGCAACCTTAGCATCGACTTATTTTTTATTTAGAGGCAACGAGGAAAGAATCCGCATTTTAAATGAGTTGATTAAAGCTTATGAGAAAGCCTATGAATTAACGCAGAATCGTTTTAAAGGTGGCATATCTCCGGAGGCTGATGTGGACCAAGCACTCACCCAATTGGAAAACGTTAAAACAATGCTCACTGAAGCTAAATTGAATCAAGCGCAATATGAACATGCTATAGCGGTGTTGGTGGGTAAAGCGCCTGCTGCTTTTTCTATGACTCCTGCGAAAAAACTTAGTAAAGTTGTGCCAATAACACCTTCTCTTCCTTCATCGCTATTGGAACGCAGACCGGATATCGCAGCAGCTCAAAGACGTGTTCAAGCCGCCAATGCCACCATTGGCGTGGCCAGAGCGGCATTTTTTCCTAGCTTTAATCTAATGGGTACCATCCTTGGCTTTGAAAGTGCAACCATTGGTACACTATTAAAGTCACCTAGTCTTTATTGGGCTGTTGGACCAAATGTCACAGCGACTCTATTAGATGGAGGTAATCTGCAAGGACAACTTAATCAAGCTAAAGCCTCCTATCATCAGACTGTCGCTTCATATAGAAGCATTGTGTTAAACGCTCTACAAGAAGTCGAAGATAATTTGGCCTCACAACGTGAATTAGAAAAAGAAAGTGTTACCCAAGCAAGTGCAACCGCAGCGGCTAATCGTGCACTTGCGCAAGCTTATCATCGTTATGATGGCGGTATTGCTACTTATTTAGATATCGTTGTCGAACAAAACATCGCCCTAACTGCTGATTTAGCTTTAATTGATATTCACACTCGACGACAACTAGCCAGTGTTCAACTTATCAAAGCCCTCGGCGGTGGCTGGGACACGACAAATGAGTTGATTAACTAAACTCACCAAAACGAGTGCATATTCCTACCCTTTTCCTTAAAAAACATATTTAATAGGTTTTACTTTGATAAAAAGTAATCTAAATTGCTACATTCATTTGTTTGAGTTGTATCTGTTTGAGTTGTATCTACCCTTTTAACAGCAACTATTATGCATTAATGCATTACCCCATAGTAGGATTATGGGGTGGACCTATTGGCGCTGTTGTTGAACTAGGAATGGCGTTCATTGGTTACAAAATGGGTAGTTTATTTTCCCAGCCGCAAGAAAGTGTGCAAATCAAAAAATAGTATGATCTTTGGAAATTCCGTTCTTTTCTAGAAATTGATGATATTTTTGTCGTAAGTTTTTAGTAAATCTTTTTAGTTTATTTAAACCCGTATGAGTTTCGATTTCCTCGTCAGAGGTCAACTCATGATGAATGTCATTTAAAAGATGTTCTACCTTGGCAAGATGCCTTGAGGCACTTTGAAACTCCTTGCGAGTTACATTATACGCATAAATGGCTATTTCCCAGGTCGCATTGTTATAGCGTTCTCTATTTTCGCAATTCAAGTGATTCGTTCCAACTTGTGCACATATTTCTGAAAATCTTTCCAAATATTTAGGGTGCTTATTTTTCATAAGATTTATCCTATTTAAAAACAATAGTTTTAAGCGAATTTTTTACCGCAACCATTTTCTTAATAATAATTTTAGAAAACAAACTCTTCTCAATAGGACTACTCTCTTCAGGAGTTGCCGCTTCATGATAATTATTAACTTGTTTTATTTCATCTACCTCATACGGTGGATTTAAAATCAAGTATTTATCAACAATCCATTGAGCTAAAACATCTGAATTAAGGTACTCTTGCGCTTGCGAGAGCTTAACATAAATTTCTGCCAAATCTTCTGGTTGCATTTGCGCATCAATTTGTTGTAAATAAGCTTGCAGAACTCTCTCAGGGATCTCAGGCCGTAAGCTTTTAGCTGCGTCAACTAAAATCGAAATATTATTCATTTGCAAGGGAGTTAAACTTCCGCCAAATTCTGAGGAATTTAGAATATTTTCTTCTATGGCACTAAAATAGTGGTATAAGAAATCATTCGATATCGGCTGCAGATGTTTTGGATAGCTATTAATCAATTCTGCTATTTTTTGATTAATTTCGCTCTCAACCTCTTGTGTTTCCAACAAAAGATTGGCTGAATCTCTTTCAATTTCTGCAATTTTATGGCTAATTTTGTTTATTTCTCTTTTATACTCTTTGTTGATAACAAATATTTTTTCATACAAACTGTTAGCTGCGCTTGAGGAAACGATCATTGACAAACTCTCTAATTTGCTCTTTTGCGCTTTAAGATTGATTATTTTTTTGCTTCGAACTATGTTGGAATATCTAATGTGTTTTTCATAAAGTTTCGTAATTTCTTCAAATTTTTTGAACCTAAAAAGGGTGTCTGAAGAAACTGGGTGTGACAGGCAAAGTTGCTTTTCTATTATTTTATTCCAGCCTGCACTCATATTTGCATTAGGTGGCACATTGATTTGGAAATGTTCAAGATAATCACTGTAAATTAAATACATTATTAGTTGCTTCTGGCTTTCTCCATAGATAAACAGCGGTTCTCCATTCCTTCCTTTGGAAATTAATAGCCAAGAACCCTCTATATTATAATCATACTTATTTAATGGATTGAGTAAACTTTCAAAAGGCATTTGAAAATTCGAATCCGTTCTACATAAGTAGCTTGCTATCGTTTTGCGAAGAAACTCATATGGCGTTATATTTTTGCTATTAAAAATGGGATAATTTGAATAAATGTGTTTTACTTCAAGCATCAGCAACGCTTTTTCATAAGAAGTATGATATTTGTTATTTTTTAATGATATTTCTTCTTGAAGAAATCGTAATAACCGTTGTGAAGCCATAATGAGGTTGTATTTTTGTTGGACACTCTTTTGATTTGAGTCAATCTCATACTCTTGAAAGGCAAATTCAGGTAAATTGGTTTGCGCATGTGCAAATATTTTCCAATTTTTAACCGCATTGGAAATATATTCAGCATGAGATAAATTATCGATTTGATGGACTTTCATTTGGAATATCATTGCAAAGCCCGTCGCCTCTTGAATATTCGCAATTGTCATAGCCAAATCAGGATGGATCCGGCTTTTTGAAATTGCGTTAATGCCAGTAAGCAATGGCTTTAATGCTTTAGATTTCAATATTTTATTAATTTCACGAGGTTCTTTTGCAATACCAGACCATTCACTTTGCATATTTCACCCTAGGTAAAAGACTGTAGACATAGCTTTATCTAGTGTAGTGCAAGATGAGAATTACGTACCAAGTTAGCATGCAAGCATTCTATAATAAATTCGGTTTAGCTTTGAATGAATGTTCCGGTTATATTGTAGGGGTGGATATTGTACGGAAGAAGAAAAATACGATGGAAGTTAAAGCGGCTGTGGCATATAAGGCAGGTTCTCCCCTCACTATTGAAACCGTCACGCTAGAAGGACCCCGGGCAGGTGAAGTTTTGGTTGAAATTAAAGCAACGGGGGTTTGTCACACCGATGCCTATACCTTATCGGGGGCAGATCCTGAAGGATTATTTCCTGCCATCTTAGGTCATGAAGGGGCTGGGGTTGTTGTTGAAGTAGGAGAAGGAGTCACCACCCTCAAACCAGGCGATCATGTGATTCCCTTATATACCCCTGAATGCAGACAATGCGATTATTGTTTATCTAAAAAAACCAATCTTTGCCAAGCTATCCGCGCCACTCAAGGTAAAGGCTTAATGCCAGATGGAACGAGCCGTTTCAGTATTGGTAAAGAGAAAATTCTACATTATATGGGCACCTCTACTTTTGCCAATTATATTGTGCTACCAGAGATAGCTCTAGCCAAAATACGCCAAGATGCACCGTTGGACAAAGTCTGTTTGATTGGCTGTGGTGTAACCACCGGTATAGGCGCTGTTATTTTTACCGCTAAAGTAACACCAGGTGCTAATGTAGTGGTTTTTGGTTTAGGTGGCATTGGTTTAAATGTTATCCAAGCTGCCCGTATGGTTGGGGCGAATATGATTGTGGGGGTTGATATTAATCCTCAACGTAAAGCCATTGCTGAAAAGTTAGGGATGACGCATTTTGTTAATCCCAATGAAGTGGAAGGTGACTTAGTCCCCTATTTAGTCGATCTCACCAAAGGCGGTGCTGATTATAGTTTTGAGTGTGTTGGGAACGTAAAGCTCATGCGTCAAGCACTTGAGGTTTGTCACAAAGGCTGGGGCGTTTCAACAATCATAGGCGTAGCGGCAAGTGGCCAGGAAATTTCAACGCGCCCTTTTCAATTAGTAACAGGACGTGTTTGGCAAGGCAGCGCCTTTGGTGGTGCACGTGGCCGTACCGATGTGCCAAAGATTGTTGATTGGTATATGGATGGTAAAATTGTGATTGATGATTTTGTGACCCACCAAATGCCCTTAGAAAAAATTAACGATGCATTCGATTTAATGCATGCAGGTAAATCAATCCGTTCAGTGGTGACCTTTTCATGATAAGCGTATTGTCACAAACAAAATGTTTTGATGGTTTTCAATTGATTTGTAGCCATCCATCGACAATTTTAGATTGCACTATGCGTTTTGGCATCTTTTTACCACCACAAGCTAAATCCCAGAAATGTCCCGTGCTTTATTGGTTATCAGGCCTGACATGCACCGAAGAGAATTTTATTATCAAAGCGGGTGCACAAAGAGTCGCGGCACAACTTGGTTTAATCATCGTCACTTCAGATACCAGCCCCAGGGGTTTAAACATTGAAGGTGAAAATGAATCCATCGATTTTGGGGTAGGCGCCGGATTTTATCTGGATGCGACGCAAGCACCCTGGTCAAAGAACTATAAAATGTATAGTTATATCACCCAAGAAATATTATCGACTGTTGAATCAGAATTTTCGATTGACTCCACTCGCAGAGGGATTTTCGGACATTCTATGGGAGGCCATGGGGCATTAACCATTGCGCTTAAAAATCCAGAGCTTTATGCTTGTGTGTCTGCTTTTGCTCCCATTTGTTCAACCATACAATCCCCTTGGGGCCAAAAAGCCCTTAGCGGTTATTTGGGAACGGACAAAACGTCTTGGAAGGCGTATGATGCTTGTGAGTTAATAACAGAACGGGGATGGCATGGCCCTGCTATTTTAGTCGATCAAGGATCAGCCGATCCCTTTCTGAATGAACAGCTTAAACCCGAACTATTACAACAAGCATGCCAGCAAAGTAACGTTGCTTTACAGTTACGAATGCAAAATGGATATGATCATAGCTACTATTTTATTGCAACCTTTATTGAAGATCACTTGCTATACCATGCAAAAAATTTATGATTTATATCAAGCTATTAGGAAGTTAAAATGGAAACCATTAATTTTGAAGATTTCTTAAAAGTAGAAATTATTGTAGGCACTATTTTATCCGCTAAAATCAATCCCAAAGCGATAAAACCTGCATTTACATTAGAAATTGATTTCGGAAAACATGGTATCAAAAAAAGTTCCGCTCAAATCACAGAACATTACAGCACCATAAAACTGATCGGACAACAAATTTTGGCTGTAGTGAATTTTCCTCCCAAAAAAGTGGCTGGCATCACTTCTGAGGTCCTTGTCCTTGCCGTTGTTTCAGAACAAGAAGGCACCATTTTAATTCAACCTCAACGAAAGGTAACCAATGGCTCTCGCCTTCTCTAATTCTTCAAAATAAAACAAAAATCCTCAAATCGGTGAATTTTTACCACAGATAATTCCTGCTTATTAATCTAAGATGTGCTAACTAACAGAATAGTTTTGTATGGCAACTAAATCTTATCAGAATACTTAGATAAATAAGAGGAAACCTTATGCTTCACCCCAGATTCCCAACTTCTGAACTAATTGTTCCTGAAAAAAGCACCCTTACGGATCTCATTAAATTGTGTCGCGTTTCGCGTGAAAATACATTACTGGTACTCAAAGCATTAGTTAAACGTGAACAATATGCTTTGTTAACGCAGCTCCTGAAAAGAATAAAATTTACCTTTGACTTAAAAGATATTAATTCACGTGAAAGTTTTATTCATTTAGGAAGCATTGCCAATAAAGCGTGTTTAGAAGCGCTAATCAATGTTGCCAAGGTTGCCAAGGTTGACGTCAAAAATGATGATTATAGCAAAACTGCCATTGAACAAGTTCTGGTAAAAAATCCCGATCTTGAGGTGTTTAAACATCTTTGGAACAATTTTATCCCTCCATCTCCCAGAATAAATGAACCAAAAAAATCAGAGAATGCCATCCAGGCACCATTCTCACGCACAAAGCAAGCTTAGGGCATCTTGCTATTATGCAATACTTGGTTGAAGAATTGAAATTTCCATTAAAACTTTTAACCTCATCCAACTTCAATGCAGCAATGGCAGCAAGCATAAGTAAACATCCAGAAGTGACGATTTACCTTGTTAATCATACCCTTAATAACCCTGCTAGCGAGAATAAACTAAATCTTGCTCATGTTGATGAAGATGATAACGATTTACTTATGGTAGCCTGCAAATTGGGAACCCCAGCAGAAGTTCAAATCTTAATCGATACTAAAAAGTTCGACTATACCAAAGTTAACCAATATGGACGAAACTGCTTTTTAACTGCCGTGGTTAATGGAAACTTGCCAGTGATTAAACATTTTATCGAGTCAGATTCTTTAGCACCTTCTTTGCATGTGCGAAATGAGAAAACTCCTAACATTTTCACAATGTGTGCTAATCATAGAGTACGTCAAGAAGTGGTTGCTTATCTTGCGGATTCGGGGAAATATCAAAGTGAACAACTTAGCTATACGGCGACCCTAGGACTTAGCAATTCGGCTCCACTATTACCTCTAAGACAAATTGCTAATCCTCTTCCCCCCAAACCTAATCCTCTTCCCCAGCGAACGAATGAGTCTGTTATCCCCGAACTCAAAAAGGTCCTTAATAATTTTACAACCGATGTAAACGGATTAAGCTTAGCTTTAGGCGGTGGAATTAGTACATTAGTAAATATGTACTTCCGACCTCAAAAATCGTTGTATGAAAGTTTTACAGAAGGTGTTGCGATGTCTGTACTAATCAAAACATGCTCAAAAGGAATAATGTCCACATTAAATGACTATATGGGTTCTGCACAACCTGCTGCTCCGATAGATGCAAAACCCAAACCGCGTTAATATTCTTTAAACGCTTGGAGATATTTTTATCCCCTGTTCTGGTAGAGGAGATATAGGAACTTCAGCGACTGGAGGTTGACCCCTTACATATTGAAATGTCAATGCGGCAGAAGGTTGCAAAAGGTCAATATGTCTTTGTTGATCTTGTTGCTCAATCTTCGTGCCCTCATTGGTAAACTTTCACCATCTAACACTTTATAATTTAATAATGCATCACGTTGCTCATCCGGATAGAAACTAATACATGCTTAACCATCTCAAGTGAACCAGATTCAACAGCTGCCCTCATGAATTCATGCTTTAGCCGTGATTAAAGCGTCTAATTTCCCTTTTTGTTGAGTGAGGAGGGCTGCGGTGATAATTTGGTCAACTTCTTCTAGCTTTCCAGTGCGTATAGCCTGGTAAAAAAGTTCTTCAGTGGAATCAAATAAAAGCATTATAACTCACGCTAACTTAAAAATAGGTTAAAAATAGGGAGAAAATTGTCAATCGCTATATAAATTTATGACACTGATCACTCAATACCTGAAAGCAATATTTATTATCCATAATCTCAAATTACCCCCCATTAGTCTATATTCATATAGTAGTTAAAAATCAGTAAATTGAGTTCCAATGAAAAATTCATACTACAGCATACTTGTCTGGTTGATAGCCACCTTATTTGTTATTTACGCTTTTTGCTTAAATACCGCTGCTGCTGTGTTCCAAGATTCTATCAAAATATCACTTCATGCAAGCGATCAAGGTGTTTCCATCGCATTAGGGGCATTTATAGTAGGATTTGCTTGTATGCAAATCCCAGCTGGTTATTTGTTAGATAGATTTAACGCCAGATATGTTGTCAGTGCAGGCGTGTTATTATTGGCAGCTGGCAATTTGCTGATTTCCTACTCACATAATTTAGTGATGTTTTCAGTATCAAATCTTATTCAAGGGTTAGGGGGTTCTTTTGCTTTTATCGCAGCTGCTGTTTTAATTTCTCAATGGTTTCCGGCCAAAAATTTTCCCATCATGTTTGGCTTAACACAGACACTATCTTGCGTATTATCTGGCATTATCCATTACGTTATTGCGAATAGGCTGTTAGTGAGTTCCTGGAACACGATTTATCAATACTTAGCATTATGTGGATTTATTATATTTGCATTGACACTTGCGTTTGTTAAAAGTCCTGCATCTCGTCAAATTAGTCCAAATTCGTTAACTCTTTCATTAGGTGAAGTATTTAAAAATAAACAGATACTACTTTGCACGCTTGCTGGAGCAACGTCATTTGGCATTGTTCTTGCGTATGCAAGCTTTTGGTATTTAAGCATACAAAAGTTCTACTTAGTCTCCCCTAGCGATGCACTCATAATTAGTAGTCTTATTTTCGCAGGGATAGGCATTGGTACCCCTATTCTTGGCTATATTTCAAATCGGGTAAAATCAAGAATCACAACGATTCACGTAACCTTAGTGCTTGGAACAATGATGTTGTTGCTGGGGATATATTTTCCACACTTAAACATGCATTCTTTGATTGTGACCAAAGTTATTTCCTTTCTGATTGGCTTTTTTCTTTCTGGTTCAATGCTATATTATACCGTGGTCAGTGAAATCGCGACCGATAGTAACAGAGGGGTTGCCTTAAGCGTTACCAATACGGGTGTATTTCTGATGAACGCATTGATGATGTTTATTCCGTACTTATTAATAACTCAAAAATCCAGTACCTTTTTTTCATATTTATGGATATTACCCTTTTTCCTCATGATCTCAATTCTCATTCTACATTTTATAAAAGAGTCCTATCGTGTTTCACCCTCGTAAGGAGGTTATATGTCAGACCATCCAAATGATAAATTTATGCGTCGTGCTATTGAGTTAAGTGAAATTGCGGGAATAAAAGAAAAAACAGGCGGCGTTTTTGGTACCGTGATTGTTAAAGATGGCAACATCATTGCTGAAGGATACAATCAAGTGATAAAACAAAATGATCCTACTTGGCATGGCGAGATGCAAGCAATTAGAGAAGCCTGCAAAAAGTTAAAAACACCCCATTTAGAAGGGTGCGTTTTATATACCAGCGCCGAGCCCTGTCCCATGTGTTTGGCTACAGCTTATTGGGCGCATATCGATAAGATTTATTACGCTGCTCACATTGAGGACGCAACTAAATATGGTGATTTTGCCGATGCAAATATCTTTGATGAATTTGCCAAAGCACCAAAAGACAGAACCATTGAATGCAACGAAATGACCAATCTTCGAGCTGATGCCGTAAAGGTATGGAAAACTTATTCAGAAATGCCAGATAGAAAGCACTATTAATATAACTTTTAGTATAATTTAAGTGTAAATTCACTATTCATTATGTCACTAATGCTATTTAGTGGCTAAAATGCTAGTATATTAAAAATAATATAAATCAAATGAATAATGGAAAATCTCATGGCGACTTTCGGTGCAAACAGTTTAAGTATTGAACAAAGACGTGAAATCAGTGCTTTACTTGAAGGAAATCAATTATCGGTTGAGAATATAGCTTTATTGCAGCAAGCAGGTGCATCATCAGATCCTGTTCAGTGTGAAAAAGTATTAGACCAAATTAATGATAGTCTCATTGATTTTGCGCTACAATTCGCTTCCACCACCGATCTCGATTTAAGTTCAAAATCTTTAACAAGAATCAGTCCAAAGTTACTTGCGTTTTTAGAAAAGAATTATGAGACTCTCAAAACTATTGATTTAACAGATAACGCGCTAATGTCGCTCAGTTCAATGTACAAATTTAAATTTCCCAATTTAAATACATTATCTATCGCCAATAATCCATTACTCAAAATTGAAGAAGATCAAGTCCGAACGTCATTTCCACTTGCTTTTATAAAAACCGAATTAGAACCTCAAGTCACATTACCAGCTTCATTAGGAACGAGATCAAAACCTCATACGCCACATTATGCTAAAACGCAAGATGAATTAGTAGCAGCCAGAAATCCTAAAGAACCAGGTTCCGAGAAAAGTGTCAAACCTGGATTTTTTAAGAAACTATTTAAATTTTAGTCCGAACAGTTGGAGGTTTTTTCTCAACATCTGAAGATACTTGAACTGATGGTTGCGTTGGAACAATAGGTGTTTTAGTGTCTCTAAGCATTAGAACAGGTTCTCTGCTACGATCGATGGGTTCTATCATAACCTTCTTGTCAATCAATTTATGCGATATGCTCCTTAGTTCCTTCAAAGCTTCTATTGGTGTAATTCGCTTTTTAGGATCAACTTCTGTTAATTTTACTTGCAATTGTTTTAGTTGATGATATGCAGGATTATCACTTAATTTAGTTGCAGATAAAAGCTCTTGTATCGTTACACCCATCGAGTAAGCATCTGTTTTAACACTATAAATTCTATCTGGCTTTTTTAAAATTTTATAATCCAATTCAGGTGCAAAATACTTTTCAGTGCCCTGTATTGTTTCATCTTCTACAACTCCATGCGGATCCACACGTTTTTCAGCTGAACCAAAATCTACAAACGTACATTTTTTTTCTGTAGGATCCCACATTATATTTTCAGGTTTAACATCACGATGTAGTAATCCTCCTTTTTCATGAATGTCAACTAACGCCTCCATAGCAGCAAGTGACATTAAAACAGATTCTTCAATTGATAAAGGATCATGTTCTTTGGCATTTTTAATAACTTTAAAATAATCCTTCCCATGAACATAGGGCTGAATAGAAATATGCAACTCTGTGCCATCATCTCGTGCTATTTCTAATGTTCCTTTATGTTGATTCATAGCAGTCAAAACTTTACTTTCTGCTTCTAACGCTACTAACGGTCCACGAATTTTATGGGCGAATCCCTGTACCATTTTCATTACGACCCATTGTTTGGTGTCGAGATCTTGAGCTAGGAAAGTAGCACCAGTGCCACCTGATTGTATTTGATTATAAAGTGCAAAAGCTCCTCCTTCTTTAGATAAAAAAACTGTTACATTATCGATACGTATTTGAGCATTTTTTTGATCTACACGAAACGTTGACAGTTTATGCATTTGCAAAGGACTTAAAACTAGTCCATTCTGTTTAAGCACTTTTGGAACTACCATTGCTGGTAATCTACTAGGGGGTGATACATCCAAAACAGGAAGATCTTGTTTTGCTTTATAAGGCTTAGACAATGTATTTAATATTTTCTGTACCTCATCCATTTTAGGTCGTTCTTGTGGATCAACAGCTAACATTTTCTCCAATCCTAAATCGCTTAACTTTAAGTTGAAATCCTTTTCCAGCATAATACCCAATGAATAAACATCACTTGGTAATGAATGATTTGTTTTGGTAGCGTATAAATCGTCAAACTCTTTTTTAAAAGACTTTTCGTCAATTTTAGCTTGGACTAATTTAGATTCCAATTCTACTTTTTTTCCTTGAAAGAAATTAATGCTCTGTTGAACACTTTGAGATTGATCAATAATATTGCAATATTTCCCTACTATATTCGCAACAGCCTCTTTACTACTGGGTATAATTGCTAAGGCGCTTATCTTACTTTTAATTTCTAATAAATTTGAACCATTATATGTTTTCAAAATGTTTACTACTTGTTCTCTATTTTTTGATGACAGATAGGGATCATTAGTCGTTTGATCTATAAATAAATCATTAATTGTTGCATTTTTCTCTCCCTCTAAAGACCGCTGTTGATTTGACAACATTTTTAAATGGGAATCAGCTTCAATAATCATATTTCCATATTGCTTAACAACACTCTCTTGCGTTTTCCATTTATTGAGTTTTTCTCTTATCTTCGGTCCATCAATTTCAGGGGCTAAGTACGATGGGGTACCGAGACGACTCGAATTAACAAAACCATGTGGATTTGGTACTTTTAATGCGCCACCAAAGTCAATTGCATCAACTTGAGTAATAATGCCATCTTTATCTTTTGTTAGCATTAAATTGCCAGGTTTGATATCTCTATGTAAAATTGATTTTGAATGTAATCTTTGTATAGCCTCAGCTACTTTTTCAGCGAGAAGTAATTTTTCTCCTTTTGACATGTTTTTATCACGTAGAGCACTTGATAGTTCACCTCCTTCAAATAAGGGTTGTACTATATATCTTTTGTCTCCAACTACTTTACCTAACGATTTTGATTCTTTAGGAGGTCTGGGTCTTGAGAAACTTGCAATAGCGGCACCTGCTTCTTTCATTAATTCGATTTCATTATCAAATCCAATTTTATCTGGGGCTATCTTAACTGCATAACGTAGACCATCTTCGCTTTCTACAATTCTCACTTTACCTTCAGCTCCTTTTCCTAAAATCTCACTTGAAACTCTAAATGGTTTAAGCTCTCCATTGATTTCAAGAACCAAATAGGAACGTGATAACTGTGGATTTTCCTTTTTAGATATTTTTTCTTGTCTACCTTGTTGACGAATAATCTTCTTTACTTCTTCCCACTCTCCCGTTTGCTTTTGATGAAACTGACCATTTTGATTTCTTGCTTTCATTAAACTTTGGTCACATAAAGCATAAAACCTTGATTTGAGTTCATTATTATTTTTAATCAAAGATTCCACTTTTAATTTTGTTTCTACTGGGAAATAGGGAATATTGTCACCTTCGCTAATTGCATATTCAAATTTAGCAAACAATACTTTGCATTTCTCCTCATCAGACAAAGATGCTTGCACTCCCTCAAAATTGATCTCAACAAACCCAGGAACATATTCTGCTTTTTTACCTTGGGCACCCAATGGAAGTGTAATTTCAGGTTTTGGTTGTTTAGCAAGAGATGCCTCAACCATTGCATCATATTTTTGCTGAGCTTTTTTGGATGTTTCTCTTAAATATCTCAATGCATTGTTAAAAACCATTTGCGGTGTTGCAAATTTCGAAAGTGCTTCACGTGAAAATATTTTCTTTGTTTTTTCAGTGCTTGCTCCTGCGCTCAATACCCAACCAGCCACTTTTGAACAGTTGGTACCCGTCAATGAAAACTTTTCACCTGAAATCGCAACTTGTTTCGCTCTCATTAACATAGCTTGAGGATCAAGCCCTTCCTTTTGACTCAAATCTGGTGTGGCACTTTTCAAGGGAATCTGAACGATGTGATCAGGTGGTAAGCCAATTGTGTAATGTTGTTCTAGAACTTGAGTATTTTCAGGGATATAGTATTTAAAATATGATTGCATTTTCTGAGGATTAGGATTATTTTTGGCTTTCTGAAGAGTTTGATATAATTTCGCAAAATCAGCTTCTGAATATCCAACAAGTTTAGGAACAGTGATTTCTTGATCTTTATCAAAGATTAATGTTTTATTAGAAACAATTTTCTGCGCCGTTTCAGGTGATATTTTGCCCCATTTCTTGATATCTTGCTCGACCAGCTTGAGTAACTCATCAATTTTTTTTACAGTTATATTAGATATTTTTTGAATATTAGCAATATATTCATCTTTAAAAACAAATTGTTCTCTTGCTTTTTCAACTTCATTAATTAGATTTTTCAATTCATCATTGCTAATTTTTTTTGGATTTTTTATAACGGTCGTCCATTTTGGAAATAATTTATCTAATAATATTTTTTCAGTATCTCCAATATTAACTGATTTTCTTGTAGTGTCTAAATGCGCAAGTCGATTTGAAAGTAGTGAATAATTTTCATATTTCTTAAGGTTTAATTGATAGGTTCTAATATCTGATATTTGTTGAAATTCCGCATCAGTAATCTTTCCTCTCTGATGTACAATTTGTTCAGGCCCCCAAGTCATAACTGATTTACCAATAAGACCTTTGTACCGCCTGGTTTCAGTTTGTACTAGATCGGCCCATTTGGGATCCCAATCAAAATGCACTCCTTCTAATTCATCAAGTGAATCTGAAACAAAATCTCTATCTAATGTTACTTTGTCATCTGTCCATGCGCTTATGTAAACCTCGAAAACTTCATCACCATTTGCTAGCTTTTTTTTAGTATGCGGGAGAACTATTTGTTGCTCATGGAAGCATAGCTCATCAATCATTTTCTGAGTATTGCCTGATTTATCTATAGGAATTGTCAATCGAATAGCGGTATGTCCAATATTTCCGCCATATAATTTGCTACGGATTTGATCGCTAATACCATTTCCGCCAGTACTTTTTGTGCCCCATGTAATAACTTCTGCGAACCCTGCCGAAGGTGAGCTTTTTGACATATACACCTCTAATGTAATTAATAGACTACATACAGAGGGTAGAAGTTCAGATCAATTAGCAAAAAAAAGGGATGAATATGAGTATTTACACTATAGCCTAATTCTTGAAAATAAAAGGCTTGCCACTCCTAATACAAGTGCTGTGATTGTGCCTAATATCAATAGATCTAGCCCAAAGTTTTGATGGGGTGCATCGGTTAATGCACCTCTTAAGCCATCGATACCATACGTTAGAGGATTCAGGTGAACCAACAGCTTTAATGCACTGGGGAGTTCATTGACAGGAAATAGAGCATTTGAAAAGAAAAATAATGGCATAACAAGGAAATTAATGATCAACTGAAACCCTTGCATATCATCAAGAACGCATGCAAAGGCCGTTCCTATGGCAGTACATAAAATGGCAATTAAAAACATAAATACTAAGGCAAGCGGAAAAAAGCTATAACTTTCCGGTCGAAACCCAGCAATAATACAAATAATAAGAACAACCAATCCTTGAATAACGGCCACTGTTGCTCCGCCTAAAGTTCGACCTAAAATAATTTGAAAACGAGAAACGGGGGCCACAAAAGTTTCTCTTAAAAACCCAAATTGCTTATCCCAGATCATTTCGATCCCAGTAAAGACCCCTAAAAATAAAATTCCCATCGCTATAACGCCAGGGACCATAAATTGTAAGTAATCCCCACCTTCGGCCTTATGATATACAGGGCCAAAACCAAAGCCAAAGGCTAATAAAAAAATGAGCGGCTGCCCTAATGCTCCAATCATACGAGGACGAGAACGAAGGTATCGCTTGAGTTGTCTGAGCCATAGAATATATATTGCTCTCATTATTTCTTCCAAACCCGACGTCTTAAACGCAATCTGTCTAAATTAGAGGCACTTTCTTCTCGGATCACATGTCCTGTTAAGGATATGAAAGCTTCTTCAAGGTTTTGCTTTTTAGTGACTTCTTTAAGTGTTTCAAGTGTCCCTTGAGCGACAATGTTACCATTATCAATAATAGCAATTTCATCAGCCACTTTTTCGGCTTCTTCCATATAATGTGTTGTAAAAAAGACGGTTACTTTTTCAGTTATACTGAGATTTTTGATATAACGCCATATGAGAATGCGAGTTTGCGGATCAAGACCAGCGGTTGGTTCATCTAAAAAAAGAATTTTAGGTTCATGCAATAACGCACGCGCAATTTCTAATCTTCTTTTCATACCACCAGAATAGAACTTTACAAAATCATTTTGTCTATCATCAAGTTCAACTAATTTTAATAAATAGGCTATTTTTTCATTAAGTTTAGAAGACGGCACGCCATAAAGTACCCCGTGCAATTCCATATTCTCAAAACCTGTTAACTCTTCATCAAGGCTTGGGTCTTGAAATACAATGCCAAAACTTCTACGAACCAAATGAGATTCTTTGACGGGATCATAACCATTTACCTGAAGCTGGCCAGATGAGGGCTTCAGCATAGTAGTGAGCATTTTAATCGTGGTTGTTTTACCAGCACCATTGGGGCCAAGAAAGGCAAATATTTTACCTTCTGGTACAACAAACGAAATGTGATTAACTGCACAAAAATCATCAAAATTTCTGGTCAGTTCTTGTGCTTTAATCACAAGAAAATTCCCCTAAATAAAATAAGCAATATTTACATATTATAGTCAACCGACGATATGACCGCTAATAATTTCAGAGGAAGCAAAAAAAATCTCAGATATAGTCAAAGCAATTGATTTTTAGGCGAGGCGGCAAGGCTTTGAGCAACAGGAGTGTATACAAAATACATGACTGTTGAGAAAAGCCGCAGCCAACAAAGCATAAAATTCAAATGCGAAGACTATAAGTAAAGCCTGACATAAATTCAGGCTTTATATCTTAAGCTGCAGGTTTTAATTTTTGCTTGATAATTTCTGGCAGCACGTCAGGCTTAGTAATGCCATCTTGTTCATATTTTGCTCTCATCCCAGCAAGATATTTAGTATAATGCCAAGTAGCATTCGGGTTTAACATCCGTTTGGGCGCAAGATAACTAAGCCAAGAATCCGCACTTTCAGAACCGCACTCCAACGCTTTTAACTCAGCTATATTGTATTTGCTTAGTTCTTCTCTGAGTTTTTCATGTCGTTGGGCCAATAATTGTGCTTTAACATCCTTTTGCTTAGGATCTTTAATAGGTTTGGCAATATGAACTTGTGGTAATTTAAGATAAGCACTGTCTCTGAGATGATGACGAATGTTTTGCGAAATCAAACTTAACGCGCCAAGTACTATACCACCCACTCCCGCAAACAATAATGCACTATATCCAACCAAACCTAATAAAAACAGGCTTGCACCATAACCAAACCCTGCTCCCATGATAGTATGTAAAATGGGATTTTCAGCAATGATAGTAAACTTATTGCGTATTGGACTAAGCTTAAGGGCACTTAAATCAAGCGGTGCTTTATAAGTCTCTGACTTGTTATCGTTACAATAGCTTTGTCTGAATGCTTCAATCAACTTCAATTGACTGTCTGTAGGATAAATCTGATGTCGCTTATGATAGATTTCATCTAATGCCTCATTCAAAGTCATTTTAGTATGTAACATTAAGTAACACATTACAAAGGTAAAGCTTCGACCATAATCAGCATTACAATGAATATAGGTAGATTGTTTATTTTTGCGAATTTCGTCTACATCATCTATCGCTTTTTTCAACATCTGGAGATCTATACTTGCTGAGTGATCTTTAATAGGTATAAGAATATGCGCTACTTTAGGCTTTTGAGCCTCCCAAAATTGTGCACTCACTGGTGTATTTCTTGATCCCGTTCCTGCCATTTCTTCTGGCGTTAAAACAGAAACTACCATACCTAAAGGCTTATGTTTCTTTTCACATAATTCGATAATTTTACTCCCTTGATCGAGCTTGTGCTCCCTTAAACTATCTAATGGTTGTGCTCCTAAAATTAATGCACCTTTCTTTTTTTCTCCGCTCAAAATCGTGTTGTAATGCAATAGATCATCTTGAGGCTCTGAATTTGGTATAGTAGTATTTCCATAGGCAAGCGTTCCAAATAAGGTCCATCTATAAAATATCGTTTTACGAAATCCAAGTGGCAAACTTGCAGGTTTTGTATTATCTGGCATAACTTTACTCCTTCAAAGTTTAAAAAAAGCATGAAAAGATCAATAACTTGGTCAATATGATTATTTTTTATGGAAAATAGATAGTGGTAACTGAAGCGGGGTCAGCTATAGCCAGCAAATTTTTGAATGGTGTGGTTAATATTCACAGCGGGAATCATAAGCTAATGTTTGTAAAGCTGCAATAATCATCTTTTCAAAGCAAAATTTTGTTAGTCGCCCACTAAATAACCATTGCAAATTTGAGAATAAGTAAAAAGCCAGAAAAATAGAAGTATTCTGGCTTTGAAAAACCAAAATTTATTTATCTTCTACAGCAGGAAGCGATAGCAACAGTTGCTACAACCGCAGCAGCAACAGGTACAACAACTGGTAAATATTGATTCAACCATACTTGGCTACATTGTTTGATAGATTCAACACAACCTTCTGCAGCAGTTTTTAGGATAGCTTCTTTAAATCCAAATCCAATTGGACAGGTCGTCAGTTCCATTTCACAGCTCAAACTTCGCAAAGCATGTCCTAGATAAGACATGAGTACATCAGGACAATTTTCAGCAACTTTCTGACATAATCCTTCAGCGACATACTGATTGACACCATTTAACATATTAATCTCCGAAAATTATTTTGCTTGGAATTAAATTTTGCTCCACAAAAGTAACACAGAGAATATTAATACCCTATGACAATGAGAGTGTGGTTTTTGCCGCTCATCGAAAGAATGTAGTAAAAAATTATAAATTGTAAATCATATTATGTGCTAGTGTTCTATCTAATACAGTTAATATTAGTTAATCTATGCTACTGGAAATATTAAAAGGACTATAACAATGCCTGTAAATACAATAGTTATGGTTGTCATAGTTGTTGTCATTGGTTTGATTGTGTTTAACTTTCTTTTTGAATCTTTTAGATACATCATCAATATTGTTGTCATTATTGGACTTGTAGTTTGGCTGTTATATACCCTTGGCTACATTAAAAACGTTCCCAATATGAATAACGTATATGATAAAGCACATGACTCTATAACGAATATTCACATTAATCCAAAATAAAGTTAATCCATCTTTAGCACACAACGAAATCTTGCTTTGTTTGACATCATATGTTGATATGCTTGTGGTGCTTCTGCTAATGGAAATACTTCAATCATCGGTCTTATCCCCGTTTGAGCACAAAACCGCATTGCATCCTCTGAATCGACTGCTGTGCCTGATGGCCAACCTCGAATAATTTTTTTAAGTCTTATAAGCTGCATCGCGTTCACACCAATGGGATCCATAGAGGCGCCAACAATCACCATTTGCCCTTGATTACCGAGGCCGTCAATTAATGGCGTTATCGATTTACCAGAAGGAGCTGTTACCAAGATGACTTTTGCTCCACCTAGTTTTTTGAATTCTTCTGTTACATTCATCGTTTGTGTATCAATATAAACATGAGCGCCTAATTTTTTAGCCAATGCTTCTTTATCTTTCCCATGAGAGATTGCAACCGTTTTAAAGCCCATTTTGTTGGCAAACTGAATACCAAGATGACCTAATCCACCGATCCCTTGAATAGCAACGACATCACCAGGTTTGGCCTGACTATTTCGAAGCGCATTAAAGGTGGTGATACCAGCACACATCAAGGGAGCTGCTTCTTCAAACGTTAGTTCATCGGGAATAGCGGCCAGAGCTTCCACTGGAGCAATCATGTATTGGGCGTATCCACCATCATAATGGATCCCAGTGACCTTATGATTTTGGCAAGTAATGAAATCTCCTCGTCGACAAGGAAGACATTCATAACAACGTTTACCTGCCCAACCCACGCCTACACGCTGATCTTTCTTCCAAGTGCGAATACCTTCCCCTACTTCATCGATTATGCCCGCTATTTCATGGCCAGGGATCCTGGGGAATTCAACACCTGGAAAACTCCCCTCAAAGGTATAACTGTCGCTATGGCATACGCCTGTGGCTTTGACTTTAATTCGAACCTGATTGGGGCCAGGCTTGGGGACTTCTCTTTCAACAGGATCAAATTTACCAATTTGTGATACTTGAACACATTTCATCTTGGACATAACACGCCCCTAACCACAGAAAAAAAGCATATATAGAATATAGGTGAGGAATGAAGTTACTCGTACTGGAGATGGGTGCAGTGTATTATCAAACCTATGCAGGTTTTGAAGCGTTTAAGGTTGGGCTTGAGATAGGTGTGTCATAATCAGTAACATCAGGTTTATAGAGACGCTTTCGTGTATTGGATTTTTGTAAAAAGGTGAGCGTTTTATCATCATCTGATAATTCTAGCTCTGGCTGTTCCGAGTTAAGTGTTTTTAACGCTGCTTCTAATTTACTTTTGCTATATTTTAGATATCTCACATAGATTTTCTCAATGACATCCATTTTATTTTCAAGAAAGGTGGCCAATTTGCCATTTTTTTGCATAAAGATAAGCATTGTACGACCTTCATTATTCATCATATTATTAAAAGCCATAACATAACTGTCCATCTTTTGCGTTCTGTGATCTCTTTCATATTTAGACAAATAATGTTGGATAAAATTAGATATCCTTTGCAATTGCTTTAAATCATCTGGCGCTTGTTTTAAATACTCAGTGAGTTCATTTTCATGCCCCATTGAAAGCCTGAAGAATTCTTCCATCTCAATCATCTGAGAAACAAGCTCACCAAATAATTCCGTTTCTTTGATCTCTTCGATTTCGTATTCATCGGCATCATTGTCATCTTGATCTTCAACGATCATCACAGGTTCAGGATTACGTTTAGATTTTTTATGCTGATTTCTAGGGGGTAAAGTTAAACTACTTAACATGGGCTTTCTATTGATAAAGTGTTAATAATATTATGGAATGTAGCATAGAGTTTATTAATCCTATATGTCATCGATAGAATCGTTTATACCGTTTATCGGCAATAAAATAAAAATGTCAGAATAAAATGTAAAAAACAGAACTTTCAAGCTTATTCATTAAACCATTTTGAAAATAGCTCAACATGTAAGGCATGGGATCCAACATCTGACAGATTAGGCATTCGAAAACGAAGCATGACGGAGTATTTGAAAGATGTCTTACAAACTCGCATGTAGTAATAATATTGACACCAATATCAGCAGCAGTTAGGATGCTGTCTTCTTTAAAACGGTGAAAAACAATAATGAAACCTGGCCCTACTAGACCAAAAGCTATCCCTAAGCCTACCAAATCGTCTGAGATCAGTTCGGACAGATACAAAAAAGCAGTTAATGACACAAAAATACCTATTGTCCAACAAAAAGAACAAGCTTACGCGTTGACTTTCGAACTTGAAGAAACTGAAGCCGGAGCTAAAACAGAGCAAAAAGGTATGGCCAGGTTAAAAGCTCTTATTGAGCAAAGCAAAGATCAAAGAAGAGCTGCACGGTTCGCCAAGGAAGAGGAAGCCGTTCAGAGAGAAAAGGAGCAAAATAAACTAGACAAACAAGCCCCAAAAGATGAAACAGTATTAGTATTAGAATTTGAATTTCCGTCACCTCCGCACTCTCATAGTTCATCGAGTATAGAATTACCTAATTCGCTTCCACGATCATCTGGCTCTAGCTTAAATGTAGAAGATATTAATAGCGATGATATAGAAATTGCTGAAGCACCAAAATCAATAACAACACAATTTAAAATGAGAGCATCGTCAGCTCCCGTACCAATCGGAGGTGCCTCATTTTCACGAAGGAAAGATGAGGTTGAAGTATTTATTGGTTGCCCAAATTCTGTGGCGAAACAAAAACGCGCTAGTGATATTGGTAAACAATTACTAAATGAAGTTGCCCGTCATTCTAGTAGTGATGATGAAGAAGTTGATGAATTGGTCGAAAAGGGTAGGAAATTATCAATTAAATAATCTCTCACTTGCCAACTTGCCGCGATTAATTCGCGGCATCCAACCATCCCCCATTCAGCCTCATTCATCGCATTTAACTACTTTAGAAAGCCTCTTACAGTTAAAATTGCCCAAACGCATCCATACCTAGGAATAATTATGCTTATTGGCCCAACTAAAAGTGAAGGTGTTACACCATTAATGGTGGCAGCTCAGATCGGCGATATTACAACTATTATTAAGTTGGTGAAAGCTGGTGAAAATATAGATGAAATCGATTCATTGGGCCAAACAGCTTTAATGCATGCTGTTTTATTCGGTGAAACCCAAGCGATTAAAACATTTATAACATTAGGCGCCAATATGGCAATAAGAGATGTTAAAGGTAATACTGCTTTTCATCTTGCCTTAACCGATGTCAACTGCTTTTTAGAACAAGCGCTTATCGACGCCACTGTTTTGGCACTTGAAGCAAGCAATGGCAAAAATCGATATTTTGATTCAGAATCCAAAAATCTAGAAGGTGAAACACCTCTTGAAAGTCTTAATTCGATGGAGATTCTTCCGCATTTAATTAACAAACGACAAAAAGAATTAAAAGAGCATGCCCTTTATTGTCTAGTTGGTTTGTTATTTGCACATAATATACCAGAGTATGTACCCTTTAAAGGCCATAAAAAATCCAGACAAGAACCATCAGCTAAAGACATTGAATTTAAAAAAGGTATAAATATACTATTTGACACCCGCAACATGCCAGTTGATGTGCAGTGTAAAATTCTGAATTATGTTTCTAGCAGTCCTCTCACCTTCACAAAATTAGAATATGAAAAATCAAAACGTATAGCCGATTGTGTTGCTGAAAAAAGCTTCAAGATAGCTCCTAAATAGGAAAGGGAAAGGGAAAGAATGCATCTCCCTTCTCCTCTTTCCGCCGCGGAAGCCGGCGGAACAAAAATCAAAACCTTATCTTAAGCAATAATTTTATTGATATGATTACAATATTGAATATTATGTAAATTACATGAATAATTCCATGTTCCGCCGGCTTCCGCGGCGGGTCGGTGAGTGTGCGCGCTTTTCCCCACGCACCGCACTTGGAGCCAATCGGCTCCAAGTGCTAGCGCGGGGCTATTATCAAAAACAGCTTCCGCTGTTTGCTGATGCAGATTAATTTTAATGTTTCCGCCGAAGTAATAATTATACTTAGCAATACTTGGCTGTTATTATATCGCGAAGAAAAACCAACTCCAAATCAAATGAGGTCAACATGCCACATGTTATTTTAGAATGCAGCAATAATGTTGTAGAAACAAATTTATCTAGTCTTCTCATTGACATCCACACACTATTAACACAAATGCTACCAACCCAAATATCAGGTTGCAAAAGCCGCATCATACGAGACAAAGACTATGTTATTGGTAACAATGATCCCCAAAATGCCTTTGTGCACGTCACTGTTAAAGTATTAAAAGGTCGGAGCAAAGACTTGCTCGACTCTGTAGCTAATGCCATCATGGAAAAACTAAAAGTGGTGTTTAAAGAGTCTTTTTCGACATTAAATCTGCAATTCACCATCGCTATTGAAGAATTGCCTGAGGTTTATCATAAATTTACCAATCAAAAATAAAGGGGCTATCGCCCCGCTTCTCCAATCAATGTCTTTATTTAGACGTCCAAGACCAATTCAGATTGATTACCTACATTCACGCTAAATGTTTAGTCGTAAACATGATGGCGACATTATATGTGCAAATACAACTATATCAACAATTTTGATTAACAAATTGAACAATTTTACTTCCTTGATTGTCTATATAAATAGTAAAAAAAATAGGTAAGATTTTATGACATTACATACAAGTCTAGGAAATCAAGAACCAAAACCATTACCAGATGATATCAGTCAGGCATTTTTCAGAGCAATCGTAAAAGATGATCATGAAACACTTACAAAACTTTCAAAAGCTCATGATCCAAATCTTGCCTTTTTAGGAGGTGAGTCATTATTGAATATTGCAAAAAATTTAGGTAAACAAAACTGTTATCAGATCTTAGTAGATAATGGAGCTGATAAAGAATATGCAAAAAAATTAGAACTCACAAAGCAATTTGGACATACCATTGAAATGGGAGGAAAGGTTGAAGTAACCGTTAAACTTAAAAGTGGAGCAACCGCAAAAGTAAATGTAAACCCTGAACTTGCTTCTTCTATGGCAGGACTTAATTGGGTTAAAAGCAAATTCGAAAAATTCTCCAAGAACAATAATAACTTTGCGGCTATATCCGATTCATTAGCATTTTCTGTTGAACATGCTGACAAATTAACCAAGAGTGATCCAACCGTATTTTATGACCGTATTGCAAAAGCAAATGATATAACCTGCATTCCTTCCGGATATCCTGGACACAATATAGGGGTTATGTTTTATAAGGACAAAATGATTGTTTGTGACGGTTCAGATAAAATTGCAATTCATTCTATTAGCTCTATCGATAAAAGTAAGATTAAAGCACTCATGAATCCAGCAAGTCAAGATGCATTTAATGCTGCGGTGAATAATTTAAGTACAGGAACGCCAATTTTTCTCCCAAGCACACAGCAAACGGTTAATAACTGTACATATGTTAATTTTGTTGGAGCAGTACAAGGCATTTTATTCCTAAAAAATAAAGAAAAAGGAATGACTGATGAGGCAGCAAAATTACAGGCTCAGACAGAGCGTCAACAATTTGATTCATTTAGTACTGCAGCAATGGTTAAAGAGGTTGCCACTATCATGGAGTCGGGTGATAAGAAATTGGGTCTTAATATTCTAGCTGAATATATAAAGACCTTTAGAAATGAAACTAAAAAGGTATTGACCGACGAAGCATTAGATCGAATTAATAAGTTAATTTTTCAGGTTCCTTTAGAGGAACGAATTCAATTTTGCAAAGAGCTGGGGATAAAAATTTTAGATCCAGTTCCACCAAAAGTTGATCCGCCAAAAACAGATCCTGTTCCGCTATTCAGTACGCATGCCTACACACCCGGCCAACCTAAACCTTCACTACCAATCGTAAGCACTCCACAAATGTCTCTCAATGACATTAAAGCTCAATTAGAATCTATGAAACAAAATAATAAACTAGCAGATTATGGGATAAGAGATTTCAAAGAAGTTAAACCTGATAATGGTTTACCTTCCTATTTAAAACTAGATATGTTTTGTACAGCCGACAGAACAGATAATGGAGCAAAGACTGAAGTTCGAATTGAGAATAAATTAGGTTCGCAAGGCGCTACCTTTTCCATGCCAAGTAACTTATCTGAAGCTGATAAGTTACTTACTATTGATCAACTAGTAAAATTCGCTGTGGAAACAGCGCCTCCCGGCGCCGTTTTTAACATCCCTAGTTCAGATCCTGCCACTAAACAAGCTGTTCAAGAAGCACTTGATAGGCATTTAAAAGAAAAATACAAAGAATCGTATAAACCAGGTGAAAACACTGTGCCCGGCTCGCCTAAAGAAAAGCAAGCGCTTCACTAATCACTTACATTTTTATCAAGCAATATGTACAATCCCCACCAAAGAAATGACCTTTCTTAATTTGTAGTTAGATTGCCAACAATTGACAAGGATGGATATGAAAACAAAATTATTAAATTTAACACTACTGAGTTTAGTGTTTGGATCAATCTCAACAGCTCAAGCATTAGTTAACCCATCCGATCCACTTCTTGTGAGTATTCCACGTTTTGCATCTGGGTATGAAATTAATGCTTCTTTAATTTGGCAACAACCAACCAGCAGCAGTAACGTTTATTCTATTCTGACAAGTCCGTTACCTTTTTTTACACCTAACTGGTTAATTAATCCTGCAAATCCACAATATCATTTTGGGTTTGAGGTCGGCGCCAGTTTTACCTTTGGCAATACCGGAAATGATGTTCAAATCAATTGGACAGAACTAAAAACCAGAGATTCAACCTCCGTTAATATCAATCCAGCGGTAGCGGCTAATCAATTTGTGGGTCCTTTTTACCAAATTGGGCCTGAATCTGGCGGTGTAGGCGTACCTGCTCCGGCTCCTATTGTTTCAGCTGCTGCACAAAATCATTATACTTATGATTTGGTGAATTGGGATGCTGGCCAATATATTAAAATAGGTCATCGTTTACAAACGAGATTATTTGGTGGTGTGAACTTTCTTCGCATCAAACAAAACCTACAAACAACTTTTTTCGCACCAACTGATGTGAATTTTAGTTTTACCAGTACTAATACATCGGAATTTACAGGATTTGGTCCCCGTTTCGGTATTAGTGCAAGCTACGATCTTTGCTATGGCTTTGGCATTGTCGGACAGGTAGCCGGCACGGCCTCGGTTGGAAGAATTAGAGCAAGCGATAACTTTAGAGCAACATCGACTAATTTAATCACCATTGCTGTTCCCCCTATCTTTTTAAATCAACAGGGGATAACGACACATCATGAAACCCGCGTTGTACCAGGTGGGGATGCTAAATTAGGTGTTAACTATGCCTTTGAGTTTGTAAATAGTTCCTGGTTAACGGCAGAATTGGGTTATAAAGTGGCTGCTTATCAAAGCGCTATTAGAACAGTGTACCCAACTTCTTTAGTAGCTGATCCCTTTTCACCATTACAAGACGGTACAATCTTTGTTAATACAATGGGTGAAAGTCAAAGCGACTTTGGTGTGAATGGACCGTACTTTAATCTTTCTTATAATTTTTAAAGTCAAAAAAATGAGCCATCACTGTATTAGTGATGGCTCTTTTTTTTAGAGTTTAGCGGGAACATTATCATCGTGCAGCAATGTACCAAGCAAATGGCCAGTCCAACCCTCAAGAGCCCCAACAGCCGCTCCTATTGGTGCAGTAAAATAGCGCCTACGATGAAAAACGCAAGAGAAGGAATGGAATAAAGATGGCCGCCAAATTAACATACTTATCTAACTTTCATATAAAAGTGCTGTCAATTGTTTTGTTCTCAATAGTTTCGACAACCACCTGGGGCACAAAGCTTCCTTTAGAGTTAATAGAGTTACCACCCGGTTTTAAAATTAGTATTTACGCTGATAATGTCCCCAATGCGCGTCAAATGGCGTTAGGAACTGATGGTACTTTATTCGTGGGCTCCAATGATGCGGGTAATGTTTATGCCATTGTTAACGATCTCAACAATAAAACAAAGAAATCTGTTATTGTCATAGCCAAAGATTTAAAACTACCTGTTGGTGTGGCCTATAGAAACGGTGCCCTATATGTTTCAGAAGTAAGCCGCATTTTACGTTTTGATAACATTGAACAACACTTATATGATCTTCCAAAACCCGTCGTCGTCAACGATTCCTTCCCTACCAAGCAACACCATGGTTGGAAATTTATTGCCTTTGGACCTGATAACCTTCTCTATGTTCCAGTAGGTGCTCCCTGCAATATTTGCTTATCTGATGATCCCCGCTTTGCCTCCATCATGCGGATGAAACCAGATGGCACCAATTTAGAAATTTATGCCCATGGCGTGAGAAATTCCGTCGGTTTTGACTGGCATCCCACAACTAAAGAATTATGGTTCACAGATAATGGTCGTGATTGGCTTGGTGAAGATGTACCACCTGATGAACTTAATAATGCACCCAAAAAAGACATGAATTTTGGTTATCCGTTTTGTCACGGTAAAGGTATTGCTGATCCACAATTTGGCAAACTGCAAAATTGTAATCTGTTCACCCCTCCCACGGTTCAATTAGGACCGCATGTGGCTGCATTAGGAATGCGTTTTTATAACGCAAAACAGTTTCCCGAATCTTATAGAGGGAAGATATTCATTGCTGAACATGGTTCATGGAATCGTAAAATACCAATAGGTCATAGAATCACCGTTGCAGATCCTTCCTCCAACGCGCAAGAAAATTATAAAGTCTTTGCGCAAGGCTGGCTTCAAGGGAATACATCCTGGGGAAGACCATCTGATGTTCTTGTCATGCCTGATGGATCTCTATTAGTGTCAGATGATACAGCCAATGTTATTTATAAAATATCTTATGAGAAATAATTCAGTATAATAGGTGTAAATGCTCCATTAATTGTGAACTTTATCATTAATTTTTGAGTCAAAACTTCATAAATAACTCAAAAAGATAAGGGCAAATTAATGGAGAACCCTTAATGACACTTCAAACAAGTCCTTCCAAAAAAACAATCGTTTTCATCACGCATGCTTCACAAGGAACATTAGGCGATCCAAGTTCCTGTTCAAAATTAATTACAGCTATGTTAAATAAATATGGGACTGAGTTTGATATACATTTTGTTTTGTCTGTAGATGAAACGACCAATATAGATGCAGTAAAAAATATGATCCCTAAAAATGTTACATTCCATGCTTTTAGAAATCTACTTAGTGAGCCTGTTGAAAATGCATTAAGAAAAAGTAGTGCCGTGGTTTTTTATCCCACTTTTCATTTTTTTGGGGATAGCAAAATAAATGAATTTAGAGGATATCAAAAACCTACTTTTGTTGCGACTGAATACAATTTGTATGAAGTGAATCGAAAAAAGCAAGAAGCCGCTCTAAAAAATTGGATGGCTTCTTTTGAAACAGGAATGGGGTTGGGACATCTTGGGATCTTCATCACCACAGAAGCATTATGGACACCCGAGGATCCTGCTATATCTTTAATAGATGACAAAAGTGACATAGCCTTTCGAGACTTATTACTGAATTCATCTACTGAAAAAGATTACCATCAATCACATGAACTATATATGGGGTATTTCAATAAATTAAATTCTGAACATGTGAATTGTCAAGTTGATCCAATGATGTTTATAGAAGATAGCCTGGCTTTAAATACCTCTAAAAAGAACATTGATTTTGTTTTACAAATAACGGAAGAATCAGCTGATAAAAAATCTAAAAGAAGAGGTAAAAGTATAGATGATATTACAAACTATATTAGTCAAAATCCCGATCAATTTAAGGATTATAAATTTGAATATTACGTTAAAAAAGAAGGAAAGATGCAAAAATTATTAACCTTCGGCGAGGGCACTAAAGTAGTACGACTTATTAATGGTTATCCTTTAACACCAAAGTCCATGAGTGCTCTTATGAAAGCTTCCAATCCTTTTTGTTTTGTTACGGGAGATCAAAGTCTCTCAGAAGCCATTTCAAATAATAAAATATTTCTATATCAAACCATGCTTTGGAAAGGAGAACTATTTAAAGCGATAATTGAAGAAACGAGAATGTTATTAGGAGAAGGCAGTATATTATATCAATTTTTTCAATTACAATTTCAAAAAACAGATGATCCTAAGCAAAATAGAAAGCAACTAAAACTATTCTTAATACAGCACCAAGCTGATCTGCTTAAACAAATGAAAATATTAAACAATCATCTTTATGATAAGAAAAACCTCTATAATACTTTACCTGAGGCAATTGTAAATTGTATAAAAAGTCCACAAGAGTACATTAAGCAATGTATAAGCAGAGGTATAGCGCTTAATTTAGATGATATTGACAATTTTTTAAACATGTATCCAAAAAATGTTGAAGTCGTATTTGAAACTGTTATTAATGAACATATTGTTGAGAAAAACATACTTTTAGAATATATATTCTCCTCTTACAACATCCTTAAAGATGAATCACTACAAAATTTACTCGTTTATTTTGCTACTCAAAAATATATGAGCTTAGATAAATTTCTAGAGCACTTAAAGAATAACCATTATATCATTAGTAGTGATGCGCTTTGCCGAATTTTGGATGTCTATTCAAAGAATGGAGAATTAACAAAAAAAGAGGACATTGAAAAAATTGTAACATTAATGATGCGCGCAAGAAGCTCGGCTACCACAGCTACCTCGGATTTAAAAGATATGTTCGTAGAACAATATGTATCCCTATCTCATAGAAAAGAGATAGAAACTTATGAGGTAACTCTTAAAGACAAACAATTTAAATTGGTTAACGTCTTAAGATCACTGGATATTAAAATTATTGTACCGGACAAAGAAAAAGTTATGAATACGATATATGAGACTGACATACAATCTGTATCCTATATTTCACCATTATTTGGAATTCAATTTAATGATAAAACGCATCAAGTTTCTTTGCGCGCAGGTAGTATTTGCAAACTCGATAAAGAAGATTGCTCAATACCTGCAAGATATAACTTAAAGTGTTTTCAAAATGAAATTAATGATTTTTTCAAAGAACATGGACTTACTATTAATTTTTCTGACTTAATAGAAGCTCAAACAGAAACGGATTACATGTTGACGCCAGAACATTCAGAACAATTATTGCAAACAATGCTTGCTTCAAATGCTAAATTATCAGTTGGTAAAGCTGATGTTCGCACTTCAGCATTGCGACTATCTCAATCTGAACAAAATAAGTCGAGCATACAATCTAAATCAAGTCCAAAACCATCAGATCAATCTGAGGTTACAAGAAACCGTGAGAATATTAACCCACAGAAATAAATCCATTCATTACGGAGTGATCAACCTATGCTTATTACAAATCCAAGTCATTTATCAGTTGCGCAAACTATCCAACAAATTAAAGCAAAATTACAATCCAAAAACATTGATATTTTTGCTGAAATTGATCATGCACAAGCTGCACGCAAACATCATTTAGAACTACGTGATGAAGTAGTACTCATTTTTGGCAACCCTACTGTTGGAACCTATCTTATGCAAGAAAATCCCACGATAGGCATTGATTTGCCATTGAAAATATTGGTTTGGCAAGATTTGAATAATAAAACTCAAATAACTTATTTAGATCCCATAAAGATTGGGGAGCGTCATTCCATACAAAAACATATCGATATACTTCAAAATATGGCAGCATTATTGGCTCAAATTACAATTTATGATAATACCTAAAATAATACAGGGGCACTAATTCCCGGCGTCTTTGGTTACTGTATGGCTTTTGCGGCTACTTTTATCGTTGGTGGTGCCTTGATCGGCGCATTTATTAGCTCATCTATTGGCTATATCGGTGGTACTGTTTTAGAATAAGATTTTGATTGTGATGGATTGTCTTTCGAATACGAAGAACTATTTCTTCGATACAATCCATAACATATTAAGCTTACGCCACCCACAATAGCCGATGTGACAAGCGGATTTTCTGAACAATGCTCTATCCCTTTCATCATAAACTCAGGCAGAATATCTTCAAGCTTTAGCAAGCCTGACGTGTCTTTACACAGAAAATCACTTTGATGACAAACAGGTGTGAATAAACTTGGAATCCATCCCCTCACCTGTTCCTTAGCCTCATTTTTAATGGCTTTTGACATAATTGGCCAAAGTTCTTTCACTGAACTGATAAATCCTGGCTTTCGAATATCACCCAGTTTTAATAAGCCTTTCGTTTGTGTACAAAGTAAATCATTTGGTTGGCAAACGGCAGAGCATAGCGATGGAAACCATCTATTAAGATGGATCATGACACTATTTTTAAGAATCTTAGGCAAAAAAGGCCTAAGCTCTGATAGGTTATGAATGAACCTTTGTATATGCACTTTGTTGCCTGCATTAAGAAAAAACATTTAAGCGGTTGAGCATAAAGACTTTTGAAATATTGTGAAATGAATTTAAGATGGCAGGTAGTTATTAAGGGTTAATCGCACAAAGTGGGCAAATTTAAGATGATTGATAAAAACGGCAAGATTCTTTATGAAGCATGCATAAAGACGCCTTTAGGGTCACTATTAGCCATTGCAGATGAAAAGAAGCTATATCTTTTAGCGTTTACAGATGGACGTGGTTTAGCACGTGACTTAACGCTTCTCAGAAAGGATACACATTCAGTCATTCTGCCTGGTAAAACTATGCCATTGGTTATGATTAAAAAAGAATTAAACCTATACTTTAGAAAAAACTAAAAAGCTTTAAAACACCTTTATGTAAAATGGGAACAGATTTTCAAAAAGAAGTGTTGAAGGAAGTCGTCAGAATCCCCTATGGTGAAACACGATCTTATTATGATATTGCCATGTTATTAGGAAAACCCAGATCCTATCGCGCTGTCGCCAATGCAAAGTAAGCGATCATTTACCCCCACCTAAAATGCCCCAACCGATGATGACATAATGCGGCCTTAACCAATTAAGGAGCATCCTGATGTCTGAATCACAACAAACCACTCGAAGCATCAAAAGAGAATATTGGCAAAAGCATATCGACAATTGGCTGTCCAGTGGTCTAACGCAAACGAAATATTGTGAGCAAGAAAATATAAGCTTCGCTAGCTTTTCTTGGTGGCGAACAAAGGGTTTGAAGGGTAAGCCTAACGCAAAAAAGATTTCATTCTTTCCGGCAGTAATCAAAGAACCAGAAACAGTCGTTTCTAAGCATAACCGCAACATTGAACTAATTTTTCCAAATCAAACAAAACTTGTATTACCTTCTAACTTGCCGATGAACAGTTTAGTCGCAATTGTTAAATCCTTAGGAGGACTATGATGATATCAATCTCAGATGATATTAAAATCATGGTTTGTACTCAGCCTATCGATATGCGCAAACAAATCAACGGTTTGATTTTACTTGTCGTTGATTCGTTGAAGCAAGATCCACAGTCAAAACAAATGTTTCTATTTTATGGTAAATCAAAAGACAAGATTAAAGCCATTCTTTGGGATAATAATGGCTTCCTTTTGCTATATAAAAAATTGGAGAAAGAAAAGTTCACTTTTCCACAGCATATCCACAGCCCTATTGAAATTAACAACGATCTTTTTCAAGCATTAATGAGAGGCTTTGATTTTTATCGGCTAAAACACCATCCAGACTTAAATATTACTCAATATTTTTAAAATGATTTGCTATAATGCGCGCATGAGTGCATTAGAGAATCTACACAGTAAAACCCCAGAAGAACTAGCCGAAATCGTTCGGCAGTTACATGGGGAAATTAATGCGCATAAAATAGCTCTACATGAATCCCATCAAGTCATTGAATCTTTACGTTATCAATTAAACAATGCACTTCGTCACCGATTTGGTCGAAAATCTGAAAAAGACAACCCCAATCAATGCACTTTATTTGATGAAATTGCTACGCCTGATAATCTTGTAGAGATTGCTCAAGTCGATAGTGAAATCACCATTGCAGCCCACCAACGTAAGAAGTCTGGCAGGAAACCTATCTCGCAAGATTTACCTCGCGTGCAGCAAATCCATGATTTATCTGACGCAGATAAAGTTTGTTCATGTGGATGCGCTTTAACCAAAATCGGTGATGAAATCACAGAGCAACTGGATTTTATCCCCGCTAAAGCGCAAGTGATCCAACATGTGCGATACAAGTATGCGTGCAAAGCTTGCGAAACAACGATCACGACAGCCAAAGGCCCAAAACACCCCATTCCAAAAAGCATTGCTAGCCCTGGGTTGTTGGCACACATTGCGGTATCGAAGTTCTGCGATCATTTGCCGTTATATCGTCAAGAAAGCATTCTACAGCGTATGGGTGTGGACATTGCTCGCAACACATTGTCACATTGGATGATAAAAATTAGTGAATTACTATTGCCTTTATATAAGCTGATGCAGCATACACTCACGACCTATGATATTGCCTATGCCGATGAAACACCGGTGCAGGTGTTAAAAGAGCCTGATAGAGCTGCGGAAGCAAAATCTTACATGTGGTGCTTTATTGGTGGTCCACCCGATAAACGCAGCATTATTTATCACTATGATCAGAGTCGGGGTCATGGTGTGGTTGTACAATTGCTTGAAGACTTCAAAGGTTGGCTGCATTCTGATGGACATTCGGCTTATGACACCTATGCTAGGGTAATACCAGGTATTACTTTGCTTGCCTGCTGGATGCATTGTCGCCGTAAATTCTATGACGTTTCCAAATCGATTAAAACCGAAGGTTTGGCGCATAAAGCCGTTAAGAAAATAGCAAAACTGTACCGTATTGAAGAGGAATTAAAGCTTAAAGGTGCCGCGCCTGAAGAGGTTTATCAATATCGCCAACAGCATTCCAAGCCATTATTAATTGAATTTAAGCAATGGCTAGATGACAACAGTTTGCACATACGTCCCAAAAGTCCATTAGGAGATGCTTTCGGTTATGCTTTAAATCAATGGGATAAATTAACACAATATATTAATGATGGCCGACTTGAGATGGATAACGGGTTGTCTGAACGAAAAATTAAACCCTTTGTCATGGGCAGGAAGAATTGGTTATTTTGTGATAGCGTTGCTGGTGCGAGAGCGGCGGAGATTATCTATTCAATCATTGAAACAGCGAAACATCATAAACTTGAGCCGTACAGTTATTTGCGCTCCATTTTAACTAAGCTTCCTTATGCTACCAGCGAAAGTGACGTGGAAGCATTGCTGCCATTCAATATTGATCAGGGTCTGCTGAGCATTTCGTAAGATTTACTCCTGATAACATCCCCCCGTCATTAACTCCGCTGCGCTACGTCAACGCCGGCCCCCTTAAAAGTGGGCAAAGATCGGTGTAGTTATCAATGGGGGAAGAAATGAGCGCTTACAATGCAAATGCTAAAAATAATTTTGCTATCGTGATCCCTTCTCATCGTGTGATCAATCACAATGGAGGACTAGGAGGTTATGGCGATGCTCGTCTTGATCGGAAAAAATGGTTAATTGATCATGAACAATTCCCAACAAATACGTTAGAAACCAAACAAAGAATTTCTCTCGAAAGTTAAAACTTTTTAACCGATCATGAATGTAATAGAATGCGAAACATTTAATCGCATTATGAAAAAATATGGTGTGATGGTTTTTTATATAAGAGAACAAGATGAGTAAAGCTTTAATTGTATATGGCTACTACGATGACAAAGATCATTATGGTGTGCTAGTAGATGCCGTAAAAGATCAACTAAAAACGTGTGGCATTGATGAAGTTGAAGTTACTAATACATTCACATTTGCGAAAAAGCATGCGCAAAATAATAGTCAAGATTTTTCAGCTCAGACAGCAGATTGGTATAGAGGCCACAGAACACCAGAAAATGCAGCGCTTATAAAGTCAGAGCAGGATAAGATCCTTAATTCCACCCATATTATATTCCTCTACCCCATCTGGTGGGAATCTTTACCTTATTACATGTTATCGTGGATTTCCGAAGTATTCAGATCAGTTTCTTTTCGAGTAGGTGCTGGTGGCCAAATCAATCCGCAATGGATGGGCGATCGAAAAGTCATGATTATGACCACGGCAGGATTTGATCAAACAGTACGTAGAGAGTATTTTGAAAAAAATCTTACTGAACAAATGAGGGCGCAATTTAAAGATAAAACTGATCAAGAAGTTGCAGTCTTTATGAATTTGGCTCAGACTTATCCTCTGATGACGGCATTAGGTTATTCAGGTTTGGGTTTTACTGAGCAATGTCATATTTGTGGCGTTAAAAATGGAGATGATCCTAAAGTTTTATCTGCTGCCAGAGAAGGTATAAAAACATTTTTAGAACCTAAAGTAACAAAAACACCCGTCGAAGTTAAAGATACAGAAACAGAATCACCGGTGCAGTCTTCAAAATTGTTACTTCTCAGTGGCGGCCCAAGAGCAGATGCTTCAACGTTAAAAGAACTTTCTGCAAAATCAGAGGCCGGCGCCAATGATGAAATTAATCCACCAGTCTCTGATAAAAAAACCGGATCCAGACTCATATAAAATTTAATAAACTACAGAGGTAGATTATGGAATATAGACAATTAGGACGTTCAGGCTTAAGGAAAGGGGTCAAGTACTTGACCCCTTTCTCGTTAATCCGAACTGCTTCTCTTATCTTACATTCCTTTTTTTACAATCCCTACATAAGGTGTTTCCTTACGCACCCCAATACGAAGAGCTGTTGCTGGGGCATAAGGAGCAAGTTCGTCCGTTTTGTGATCCAAACGTTGTATTAAGTTAAACTTAGGAGAGGATATCTGTTCAAATTGTTTAAACCAGATTTCGTCACCTGCAGCGATAAAATTAATTGGTTTTGTTAAGTTGGCATCAAGTTTATTAACAAACGCTTCGAAATCTTCTTGGGTAAAGCGACACCAGCTAATATCGACTAATTTAAAGCAATCATAGTTTCCGAAAAGTTCAAGATCATGTAAAGGGTTTGAACTGCAAGACAGATCCAAACAATTGAATTCTTTAGCTGAGCTACGTCTTATTGCACGTTTTTGAAGGTAGGCGCATCTTTGCTCATCTGTCATTGGAGTCAGTATATAATGCGATCTATTATCATGTCTTAAAAGCCCTTGTTCACTCCGAATTATCCGCGTTGAGGGTTCTGTCTCAAATGCGCTATTGGTTTCTTTGAGCGTGACATTCCAGCCCGCTGCTTTAAAGTGACTTTTAGCAAGTAGCACTGGCGTGTATCCCCCTACCACGACTATGTCAAAATCTCTTACTTGATGTAGGCATTTTAAAGCAGCAAATGAAGAAGGCATAACCATCTCGTTCAAACTACTCATAAAAATACCAAGTTTTAATGCTTGAGAATTTGCTTTATGCGGCAACCAGTTGTCAAGATGGTTAATGTCAAGTTGCTCGAATGCGACATCGGATGGCATTTTTTCGGAATACTTTGGATCGATATCTAGACCAAAACAGGTTGTCTTAAGGTTCAACTGCTTACGGAGCATTGAATTAACTTTTTTGATATCAGCTCCATCTCCGCAACCAAATGAAAATACCTGAACGCCATGTGTCTGTGCTTTTTCTAATAAGTCCCCATTCAATTTGAGGGTATCGGCAAAATATTGAGCCACTGCAGTTCTTGATTTTGTTTCATACAAAAAAACTAAAGGTTGTTGAATATAATCCAAACGAATTCTTGTCCAATCATCAACAACAGGTCGAGTAGATTGATGAAGAAAAGCGGTTTCCATTTCTGCGCCAGCCTCAACCAGCATTTTATAAAAAGCTAATACAAAGCGCATACTTAAAAACACTGGCACATTTTGAGGTGCAAAACTAAATGCTTCTTTGCTGCCATCATCATAAGTGAGACTGAGCCGAGCCTTTAGGAGAATAAGATCTTCACCGTGAACAGGTTGACCATTGTAACCTTCAGGATTAAGCCACAATGATAGTTTTTTAACTGGCTTGTTATTTTTGCTTAGACAATTTGGAGGAACCAAGAGGTGAAGGTTGATAAACCCCTCATCGTACTTATAAGCAATCCTGTTATCTGAAGCTTTAACCATCATATCTAGCTGTGATTGGATTTGTATTCTTAGTTCTTCTCTCATTTGGACACCTAAAAAAAGTGGCCATTGTATATTAATTTATTACAATAAGCATGTGTTCAGCTTACAAATATACTGAAGTTCCATCAGAAAACTAATTGATCAGGGAGAATGTCTCTACTGTGTGAAATTGGAAAGGGGTCAAGCACTTGACCCCTTTCTCGTTTTAGTAAGAAATACTAATGCGAGTCTTCCCTACTTTCACAAAATTTTGATTTATCCATTGTGCTTCACGTACAGGAACTCTGATGCAACCATGGCTTGCATTAAAGTCGGGGACATTTCCGCCATGCATTGCGTATCCGCCGGTGAAATGCATGCAATAGGGCATTGGAGCACCACCTACGCCCACAGGAAATTGATTTGATTTACAACTAGCGCCCTGTTTTCTGTAAACGGTAAAAGTACCAGTTACTGTTTTACAGGATTTACCAATGTCTGAGCAGAAATTTTGCCCACCAGAAGCATCGCCCCATTTCACTAAATTCCCTTTTTCATTGTAAGCCCCCCAAGCAAGTTTGCTTAAATCAACTTTAATAACATCACCACCTGATATGGTGCTTGGAAATGGTGCGCGATCTAAAGTGTGCTCAGCTTCATATTTAATCTGCTTCGCTTGTGTGAATTGTCGCCAAGCATGGTGATTGACACCACCACCGCTCTCATAACCACTATAATTATGTGCATTTGAAGAAGGGAAATAAGAAAGCATGACTATGCTCGAAATTAATCCCAGTACTATTTTTTTATTTAACATGATTACCCCCACAGCTTAAGTAAGATAATTGTTTTAACTGACCCTACTAAGACAGAGAGTTTTTCAAAAAGTTCCCCAAAGTTTCATTAATTAAAATAATTATTTTTGACCTATTGAAATTTTGTCTAGCTAAAATATAAAAACCCGCAAAAGCGGGTTTTTTATATCAAAACTTTATTTAACATTTTAAGTATTTTTTAATAATTGCTGAGCTTCCATGTAGTTTCGACCTAAAAGATATGAATTGTATGCTATTGCTGTACCTAATAATGCACCTATACCTAAACCTAAAAATCCACCTAATATAGCAACCTCAACTCCTTTTGTTGCGCCTAAAACTATCCCTGAGAACGCGCCAAAAATTCCACCTGCAGATGTCTCAAGTATATAATCCACCGATTCGCCTTTCATTCCGGAAAGAAAAGCATTAGAGAAATAAGGTGTTTGCACGCCGCCAGATATACATTGTGATTCATGTAACGATAGTGTTCGCATTGCGGTAACTCCAAAAAACTAAACATCTAACTAAGATGTGAATGTTATTCTGTTCTAAAATTTATGTCAAACAGTTAATGATGAATATGCACTCTTTTGACTTCCTTGAATGAACTTTTAAAGTAAATTCTTGTCATATTTGTTAGAGATTTCAAATTCTAAAGGATGACAAATGTTACTATCAGCCATTCAAGAAAGACCTGTTGATATTGAACATGTCAAACGGCTAATTCCAAGCGCATCTGAGGAAGAAAAAAGAAAAAGTTTAGAATATGCCATTCTTATTGAAAATCGTACTCTATTGAGGTTCTTATCTCAAAATGGGATAGATATTAATTCTCCCGATTTCGCAGGTTATACTCCATTACACCATGCAGTTCTACAAGGCAAAACAAGTGTCGTTAAAAAAATATTGGAGTTAGGTGGTGATCCATCAATACGTGATTATCAGTTTGAATCACCTGCTGATATTGCTTTAAGAAATAAAAATCTTGATATGATAAGAATCTTTGAAGCAAAGCCAACTCTTAGCTATGAACAGGCAAAAATGATCCCTGGCTTCGGAGTAAAAGACGAGATAAATTATTCACAGAATGTCTTAAATGAAAAACTGATTAAGTTTTTGGTCAGTCATGGATTAAGTGAAAAAGAAGCTAGAGCTCTCTTTTTGAGTAAAGATGGAAATTGCAATGGTTGGGCCTTTCTTGTTCAGTATTATATAGGCTTAGAGAGCGAAGAGGAATTTTACGATATTTTGAAATGTATATCTCGATGGGATCCAGAAAAACAATCTGAGCCATATGATGTACTATTATCGGACATTAAAGATATTTCGCCCAAAATAGCCACAAAGTACAGAACACTTGGTAAATTACTCAATCTTACCGCAAACGACCTCGCCTGGTTTCAACAAACTCATGCACTCAGCACAGAGACCACTTTAAAGCAGCATGAAAGAATTAAACAATGGGAAGCGATAAAAAGACCAGATGAAAAAATTCAATTAAAAGATGTTTTCAGTATTAAAGGGCCCAGCATTGAAAAAAATGATATTAAGGAGATGCTCGAATTGGCAAAGCGCTGGCCCAATTCTTGGATTGATATTGGTATCCATACCAAAGCTGATGTCCATCACATTGAAGGTCATGCCATCAGTATTTATGTTACACCATCTGGTAAATTTAAATTTTATGATTCCAATCGCAAAAAGCGTCTTCCTGAAATTGCTTCCACTGAACTTATTAGTAATTATATTATGAACGCCTTAAGACAGGAATCCGTCGTTACAGGTTTTGATTTGTATCGTTTTTATCCAAAAGATCAGCCCATTCCAGAAAAAGTTGAACCAAATATTGATGCAGCAGAAACTCAGTATGCAAACGAAGCAGGAAAAGTATTGTTGCGCAATGCGGCCGTTTCTGGGCAAACCGTTCTTGTCAAAAGATTGTTAAAAGAAGGCGGAATGCACTTTGTAACAAGTAAAGATCCAGCAGTACTCAACGCGCTTTCACGATTAGCGATGGTGAAACAAGATAAAGAAATTAACGATATTCTTAAAAATAATGGTGTTACATTTGGAACAAAAGTATATGCAGATGCGGCTAAAATGGCGCTAGCTCAAGGTGAGATAAGGAGCTTAGTTAGGATATTTGAAAGCGGAGAACTAAAAAAAGCTGATATTAACATTCGGGATGATGATGACCTGGCTGCACTACATAAAGCGATAAGTGAAGGAGATAAGGATAGTGTAAAAGATTTACTAAGATTGGAAGCGGATAAGGAATTAAAGCACAATCATGAAACACCTCTTTTTCAAGCTGCAAGATTGGGGCAAGAGTCCA
The DNA here is from genome assembly GCA_963829835.1 of uncultured Pseudomonadota bacterium. GTDB lineage: Bacteria > Pseudomonadota > Gammaproteobacteria > Berkiellales > Berkiellaceae > Berkiella. The sequence goes on along the minus strand of CAWHKC010000003.1, from coordinate 333,808 downwards.
TTGTAAAACAACTCATAAAATATAAAGCTGATATTAATTATCAAAAAACTGGTTATGGGAATGATGTTGGATTTACACCGTTACATATCGCCATCCGGGAAGGTAATGTCAAAGTGGTTGAAATCTTACTATTAAAAGGCGCAGATATCACTTTAAGAAACAAAAACGGTCAAACCGCCTTTGAAATAAAGCCGGAACGTAATGAAAAGGAAATTGCCAGCTTAATTGAAAAATTTAACAAAGGTCTTTTAGAACATCACAAACATAAGCGTAAGGCACCTATTATTGTCAAGGCACCGGCAAGCCCAGAATTAGTTTTTTCAGAATCCCTATCGACTGACGACGTCCTAAAGAAGAAAGAAGGGCCAAAGTAAGGTACAATGATTAAAGAAACTACCGACTCTAGTGACGAACTCATTTATCGCCATACGCCCAAAATCACACCATACAATGTAAACTGTAAGGTGTGATATCCAGCATCAATTAAAAAGAGTTTGAAACTTCTTCCAGCGAAAAGGTAATTAATCCCAAAAGAGGTACTCACCCAGCACAGGCCTGCTAAAACGCCCGTATGAATTGCCATAAATAAACCAGGTTTTCTTAGCAACAGCAATGCCATCGCAAAGGCTGCAATCAATGACAACACAAAAGCGAAGATAAAAACTTTGACGCCATGAGGTTTATTAGCAGGTAGCATTCCTGCTTCACGTTGCCATATACGACCTAACAGAATTGGAGAATACCATAATCCACCTAAAGCAAAGGCAGATAAAGCAGCAGCAAGCACAGCAAAATAATTAATTCCTTCGAAATTCATTATTATCCTAAAACTGTTTCTATAGAATTGTTTTTAATCAGCGATTAATTTTTTTATTTTTTCTGATTTAACTTCGAAAATATCAAAAAGACCGACCGCTTTTAAGGTTGGAATAAGATCGATAAGATCTTTTTCTGCAATAGCACACTCTTCCAATGAACTTTGTGAATCAAGTAAAATTTTGGCATTTGCAATAAAAGCTGCGACCGACCCTTTTCGTAAAAGGGCACCATCTTTTTTTACAAAAGTTTCATTATCTGGCAAAATATCTTCTGCACGCATTGTGTCCTCTACCTTCATTTACGTGATAATGCCAGAATATTACCACATATTTTGAATTTTTTTAATACGTAATATTCACTCGTGTGCTACCCACTCTCACGAAATTATGATTTAACCATTCTGCGTCACCGCGCAATAGTCTTATACAGCCATGACTTGCATTATAATTAGGTACTTGGCCACCGTGCATCGCATAGCCTCCTTTGAAATGCATGCAATAAGGCATTGGTGCACCACCCTTACCTACTGGGAATCGACTTGATTTACATTCAGGACCTTGTTTTCTATAAATGGTGTATGTCCCTGTAACTGTTCTACAGCCTCTTTTAATATCTGGACAATAATTTTTACCACCAGAAGCACGACCCCATTTCACTAATTCACCTTGGTCATCGTAAGCACCCCAAGCAAGTTTGCCTAGATCGACTTTAATAATGTTACCATTGGATATTCTACTTGGGAAAGGTGCTTGTCCTGAGTTTTGCTCTGAAGAATAATCACCGCTTGATCTATCCTCATAACGGTAATCATCGTCATATCTGGACTCGCCTTCATAGTATGAAGTACGACGATATTTCGCGGAACGTTCATAGTTATTAGCATAGGGATCGCGCCTATCATAATAATAGGAATCATACCCATGGATTGAATCCCGACCATAGTATGCATTACGTCCCTTGTAGGAAGTCTTTCTATAGTTTGAGGTACGTGAATCACGCCTATCATACTTCGCCTGTTTATAGGATATCGAATTGCCATTATGCAGACGTTTACCCTGAAAATAGTCAGCGTAAGCACAAGGAATATGGGACAGCATACTCATGCTCAATATTACCCCAAGCCCTATATATTTATTCAACATGAAAGCCTCCACAGCAAAGATGAGGTTGCAAATCTGACAATCTTTGATAGGACAATGGAGGGATGGGTAAAGTTCCCATATTTTTTAATGTTAAGGGGGAAAAATTGCAGTACTGTTGCTTACAAATCCCTGTTAGGATATCTGAAGTTCTTTGTTTAAATTTTTATAAACCGTATCTATAAAATACCACATGGTTAGCTGTTCGACTTTGTAAAAATCGAAATGCTTCATAAATGTAAACAAATAAGGCAACCCAATGGCAATCGATGGACCGATTAACATTCAAAGAATGAAAGAATATTTGCAAAAAGCTGACTCCGCAGAACTTGATGAACTCATCCAAACATATCTTAATGCCTTTCTAATACAGCAACGACTTATCATTGCCATCGGTCCGTTTGAGAAAAATAAATATTTATTACCACAAACCAAAGAAATACTAAAAGAGTTGATTGTTGCAGCTAATCGTTTCATTGAAGATTTTAATAATAAATCGTTATTAATCACATTAGAAAGTTCTTTAGCGCATTTGCAATCCCAGCTTGGATATGTGGTAAATTTTTCAAATCAGTCTTTAGCTTGCAACGATATCTATCTTAAATTAGAGCCCATCAAAAAAGAAATAGCTAATAGCGTTTCAATTGATTCATTAGTAGATTCTTTTGTTTTAATTGAAGAAAGTACAAATGACTCAATATCTACCAAAACATTGGCATCAGCACCACCACCTCCGCCGCCTCCTCCAATAAAAGAAAAAGCAACCATTCCCACAGCAGCTCAACCTAAAACTGCTTCTAATCCTGCTCCTGAAGAAGAATTAACGTGTAAAGATGAGTTGCTAAGAAAATTGAGAACCATTGATAAGGAATTGACATCAGCAACAAGCCTTGAAAATAAGACAGAATCCGAAGAAGCAAATCCAATACCAAAATTAGCCTTAAATTTAAAACGAGAACTTACTGCCAAAGCTTTGGATGCTGAAAGACGACGTAATTTAAAACGGTTTGCGGATGTTCGGTCTGATCCCACTTTGCCTACTCAACTCAACCCAAATTCAAGTTCAAAAGGATTAATCTTTTTATCGATGCTTCGAAGTCAAATTGGTGAGCGCAAAGAAAGGACTCTAAAAGCAGCCGCAGCTCAACAGAAAGCACCCTCGGCGCCTTTGCCAAATGGAGATATAAAGGATATTGATACTAGTTTTCAAAAGTTAAAACTTAACTAACAAATTTTTTCATTAAATAGAAAAAGTTTATTATAATGGCTAGATTTAACCTTAGGTATGCAAGTATATATCCCTATAAAATTACTATTTTAAATAAGGCAACCATTATGAAAAAAATATTGCTCACCATAACTACTTTGATATTATGCTTCTCCATAAATAGTCATGCAGCTGAAACTAAAGGCAAAGTGCTTGTTATTATGTCTAGCGCTGACCAATTAAGATTAAAAGATAAGAAAACTGCTGAAACAGGATTTTATTTGAATGAGTTTGCAATACCAGTTAAAGAAATAATGGATGCCGGTTATGAAATAATCGTTGCCACGCCTTCAGGTAAAAAGCCTGTCATGGATAAAGATTCTAAAAACCCCATGTTCTTTCAAGATGATAAAAAGAAAATGGATGATGCAGCAAAGCTAGCTGATAAAATTCTAACGAATAAGAATGTTCGCAAGTTAAGTGAAGTTGCTGATGGCAAATTAAATGAATATGCCGGTGTTTTTATTCCTGGTGGTCATGCTCCGATGGTTGATTTAATCGTTGATCCCAGTGTCGGAAAAATTTTAACTTACTTTCATGAGAACGCTAAACCAACAGCTATGATTTGTCATGGACCTATTGCTTCTATTTCTGTCATGGAAAACCCTGCCGGGTTTCGTAGTAAATTAATTCAAGGCAATAAAAGTGCTGCGGAGCAGTTGGCAAATGGATGGCTTTATAAAGATTATGAAATGACTATCTTCTCAAATGATGAAGAGAAAAAAGCGGAAAAAGATAAGCTCCATGGTCAAATGCAATTTCATCCCGAAGATGCATTAAAACTTGCTGGCGCTAAACTTAAAATTGGGGCCGCTAATGAAAATAATGTGGTTGAAGACAGGGAATTAATCACTGGCCAAAATCCTGCATCAGATAATGAGACTGCTAAAGCATTGATAAATGCAATGGATAAAAAGACTGCAAAATAACTTTATCCTCCCCACGTTTTCCCCACATTCCAGTCTCTCGCCTTCGGCTTGAGACTTCCAGGTGGGGCTAATTTCCTACGTTCCCCACATTCCAGTCTCTCGCCTTCGGCTCGAGACTTCCAGGTGGGGCTAATTTCCTACGTCACTCCGTGACTGAAAAGATGAGAAATTCTACGCCGGAACGTGGGGATCACGATAACCACCTCCCCCTCTTGCCGCTTTACACCTACGCTGCTGATATTAGCTCTCATACTAACTACAAAACCATACTTTCATTGTGTTGTTAGACTTGATAATGTGTTTATTTGGACTCTTTAATCTCATAAGGAAAACGGGATATGAAAATGAAATTAATTAACACTGTTATTGCTTCTTGTGCACTCGCATTATGTAGCTCTTTGGCTCAGGCAGCAGTGGATTGCGATAAACTTTTTTCAACGATGCCAGATCATAGTAAAGAAAAGTCGGAGTTTGCAAAGCAAATGCATGAAGCAGCCCAAGAATGTGATAAGAAATTTCCTTCTAATGGAAAAGAAAACAAACAAACTGATGAGTGCATGACGACAAGCTTTACTCAATTAGCAAACAAAGATAACTATCTTGCTGCGGCAGAACTTGCTTATGATGATTGCCATGATGGAAAAATGGATGAATCAAAGAAATGGGTAAATTCTATTGTGAAAAATGCAAAAGCACCAAAAGCGGATAAAGATAAAGCAGCTGAAGTTCTTAAAGGTTTAGATCAAAAGTAGTTATTATTTTACAAAAAGAAGGGGACTGTTTGTCCCCTTTCTTTTGGATCAAATATCGCCCCACAAAACCTCATATTTTCAGCATAACAACCGATCATCTTATCGCCAATTCATGTCACACCATCTGTTTTTACTATTCATTTACCCTTAATTAATAGTATTTTATTGAAATCATATTTAATTATTAATTTCGGGGGGAATTATGATAGGTTCAACTACACCTTTATCCACACTAGAAACGGCAGCTTTCGCAGGCAATTTGGATGTCGTCAAACAGCTTGTCGCAATGAGTAATGAAAAATGCATTATCTCAGGCGTCACTTTAGTCAAACTATTAGATAGTAAAATTCGCAAAATGCAAGAAATTGCAATGTATCTTATGAAAAACTGTCATTGGTCCATTTATGAGATGCAACAAGCATTAATTGAGATGGGAATTAAAAAAACCTTTAATCAATGGCTTCTAGAGCAAAAGAAATCCATTTATAATTTAACAGAATTTGAAATTTTATTACGTAATCAGCATATTGATGATGATCTCCGTCATAGCGTTAGAGAAGGTGATGTAGATGCTTTCAGTCAAAAATGGCAACATTATGCACGTCCTTCTTCTTATGCAGCAGAATTGTTAAATTATCTTCCAGAAAGTGTCAACAATTCGCTTAGAAGATTTTATCGGGATTCCGATGCAGAAATTACCAGTGAATACCTTACCGTCCAACAAGAAGACTATATTCGTTACCATTTAGATGTATTAATATATTCTGTTGATGTCAAAAATATCGCCATGTTAATTAAATTCGTCGAATTAGGCGTGGATCTTGATGCATTTGAAAGACATGTCGGAATGCCTTTACAAAAATGGTGTGAAGAAAACTTTTGCCAAGATCTATTAGAAAGAGAAGATATAAAAGTAAGAATGGGTGAATATAAAAAGTTTAAAACCATACGTGATATTATCATTAAATCAGCTTCTCAAAAATTAAGTCCAAAGGATGAAGAAACTTTACTCCTATTTGCTCAAGAAGATGGTATAGAGCTGCTGACGAAAGCGTATTTCAGCACTGAAAATTCGGGGCTATGCAGTTTTTATATCTGGATTGCGAATAACAATCTGGGAGACTTATTAGCTTATCCTGGCATTTTAACATCAAATATCAAATCTGTTGATATACATGCCACTGTGCTTGAAAGTGCGCAAAAAGGTAACGTGAAATCAGTAGACACCTTAATTAGCTATGCCAAGCTGAATAATCCCAGTGCATTAAGATTTTCAAAAGAGGAAATCCAAAGCATTAAAGATAAAAATCAAACAAACTTGGCTGACAAGCTGGCACATTCATTTGAACCTTTAAGACCGGCCTCATTAATGTGGCGTGGACTATCTTATGTAGCAAGCTCAGTTGTAAGCTTGGGAGGTGATTTGAGCGTTAATATGGATATTATCAAAGAACACGATGAGTATAGCGATAACGAGTTTTCTGCTCAGTTATTTACTGATTCAGACAATGACAATGGTCGCTTAAAACTACTATTGTAAATTTAGCAGTACTATTTCATAGTTGGAGCTTATGTTCTTTAGGTGGCAAATCACCCTTTGACATCAGCTCTACTACTTCTTTAATGATGGGCTTCATCTCCCCTTTGCCTCCGGCTTCCTTTTCTACTTGTTTTAGAACTTCCGACAATCCATTGAATTTATCAGGAGATATTCCAGGATTGCTTTCTAAGTGATTTTTAACTCGCGTTAAAAGATACTGACTCTTTGGATCAAATTTTAAATCATTCATAATCCTGTCAATCCGAGCCTGCCATTGCTCAACAAAATCTGTTCTTGGACCTGTAACTTTTTCTTTAACATCATGCCCTAGAGCAAATAATTTTCCTTCCCCTATTTCTCTTAGAAGTAGTTTTACATCTGACGGAAATGGAATAGAGGCTTCATAACTAACCCTTTCTATCACCGTTTGTAATCCACTTAATTTAGGAGGGGCTACATCCGGATGGTTTATCATATAGTTTTGAATTTGCTTTAAAGCATAACAAGCGATATTGTTCTGTTTAGGCGTAAATTGTCCGTCTTTTAGTGCAAGGAGCTGTTCGCTAATACGCTTTTCACAACCTTGCACAAATGGACTTTTAGTTTTTTGCAGATGAAATTCAGACCCTTTTTGTATTTCAATTTCAGGTTGTACGTCATCTCCAACCTTCTCAGATATTTTAAGTAATTTTTCAGAAGTTTTCACCAACGTTTCATCCAGCTTTTGAGTTAAGCTGTCTTTAGATGATTCAGTATTCAATTCAAGTGCTCTAGATTTCAATGATTCAAGAATCTCCGTATTGCCCATTACCTTTGCAATATCAATCGAACTTCGAAGTGGCGGAGTTGTTAACTTTTTGAAAAAGCCACCCGGCTTATTACTAAAGGCATCTTTCAATGCGCCCAATAATCCGCGGCGATAATGCGTCGTCTCAATACGGGGATCAGCGCCTGCTATTATCAAGGCTTTAGTAAGATCGTTATTTCCACTTCTAATAGATTCATGTAATAAACTATCACCTCGTACATTTTGGTTGTTAATGGCTTCCCTGACTGTTTTCATCATTGCATCAAAGAGTAATTGCACATGCTCAATATCTTGTGGGGTAATTTTTTCGCCTCTTAAGAGTTTGTGATCTAATTCTGTTTTAGTATTTTCAATCGAACTAGCAATGCGTTCAAACATCACCTTCAATTCACTCTCTTTAGGGTAATTGGAGGCTAACTTATTCACAATCTTATAAAGTGTTGTTGCACGTTCTTCAACTGGCAACATAGCCTTGCGATGCTCTTGTCGTAGTTGAACATAATCCATTCTACCATTTTGAAATATTTGAAATGCTTTAGTGACCGTTTCCGGGATCTCTTGAGGCGGTTTATATCCTTGATTTTCTTGTTCTAAAGATGTGAGAAGTCCATTCAAAATGCCTCCCTCTCGTAAAGTTCTAAATCCTTGAGCAAGTTTCGCTTTTCTCTCGGGAGAAAAACCATCTTTTTCTTGCAATTCAAATACCAATGATTCCACAAAGGGAAATGAAATATGCCCCATAAATTGCTTTTTAGCTTCTTCAAGCCGTTCTTCCCGCTTTTGATAATATTCCTTCTTTTGCTCATCTTTGGGTAGCATATTATTTTGTTTATAATTCGCATCAAATTCATTTTTCACCGACTCAAGATAGTCATGGTAAAAGGGAGCAAGCATTTGAGCGATTTTAGCGTTAGTGTCGGGATTAGAAAAATATGCCTTTAGTTGTGCTTTCGAATCAGAGTCTCCTCCAACCGCTTTTTCAACTAATTGAAAAAATTCTTTTTTCTCATTAGATTTGACTGGGAAATCTAATTCAGTCAAAATTTGCTTCACTACCGCTTTGGCGAACATATCAGGATTGCGATAGACTAAATTTACATTTTTAGTCTTCTTGAACCTTTCTGACAACAATAGACCAGCAAAAGCAATTCGATCATCAATAAGTATTTCAGATAATCCTTGTGCTGCAAAGGGACTCATCCCCAGCTCATCTTTTTCGTCAACATGAGATGACATTTTAGATAAATACGCTTCATGTCTTGGGATAAGTCCATCATTGGCACTAGTAGCTTTCTGAATAAGATCTTTTGTTAAGGGATTATCTTTGAGCGCTTTTCGACGTCTCTTCACATGCACAGGATTATCGCCCTCTAGGTACATCTTGTTACCATTTTTATCCATAACATGATCGATAGTCACGCCGCAATATGCATTAACAGACATATCTGTTTTTGCCGTGTTACCTCTTCTAATTCCTTTTTCTTTAAGTTTTTTTGCCAATTCATCACTAAACTCTTGGATCTTCTGTTGCGAATTTTCACTTACATCCTTTTTAAAATACACAGTAAACAACGCTTCATTTAAGATACGTTCTCCACTAACAATGCTCCCTAATTCATTACCAACCATTTGTTTTAGTATGTTTTCAGCCTCATATTGCTTCTCTTGAGGAAGCTGCGCTTTTAACCTATCAATAATAGGATCACAAAAGGGATAATGGATTTTTAATTCTTTTATAAGCGCCTGAATATCCAGTCCTTGAATAGCAGATAAAGCACCTTGTAGCTTTTCTGTCATGCTTTTCGTGTTAGCATTAATTCTTTTTTGGATATGTTCAATATCGCCTATCTTATATTCTTGTATAAGATCAGGATATTTTTGAGCTAATTCATGTATAATTTCCATCGCTTCCCTAACCTGATCGGGATCACCTGAATTAATGCTGACATGCATTTTAATATCATTCTTCTCATCCTTTTCTTCAATCTCAGGATCCCTTTTGGGGCGCATGACATAGAATCCCTCTTTAAGATGCTCAGCAGTAAAATCTTTAAACTTTGGGTCGTCAAATTTCGAACCATCATTCCACAGCTTATGCACAACTAGCGCTTCAAGAATGGTGGTGTCCTTCCTATTTTTAGGGTCAAGCATTCTAGCGCGTAAGTCACGAACGCTTTGTAACACTTCTCTCGAAGGTTCCCTTATCTCTCGTCTATGGTTATAAGCATATCCATTGGTTGCTATTTTTTCTTGAATCTTCGTTAACTCTTCAGGAGTGGTTTCATTGCTAATAACTAGACTTCTGATATAATCAACTTTTCTCGTAATTTGCTCTTGCGAATCAATTACTTTTTCTGCCACTTCTCTGGCTTTTTTCTGAAGTGCAGGGTGATGTGTTAAATGTTCAACACGTAGTTGGAGAGCTTCTATTTCATCTTGGAGTGCTTCACAAGTTTCCTTATTATTTTCTTTCTTTAATTCATCACCTAATTTACGCTTAAGCGTGCCTAAGTTAACTTCTGCATTTCGCAGAAATTCTGTATCGTCCTCACTTTTTTTAATATTTTCTAATCTTCTTCGTTCCTCATTTTTTTTGGCTACTTTGTCTTTTGGTAAAGCATCAATAAGTTTTTTAAATAAATCGCTTTGCCGATCAGTGATAGGTTTACCTGAATGCGTGCTTGCATGCTTAATAATTTCTTTGACTTGTAATTTCTCAGTATGTGAAATGTTCTTTAAATAATAATTGAACATCACATCAAAGTTTTCTCTGGTTTCAATACCATATATCAAAGCACCTACAACTTCACGCGGATCATCTTCTTCATGCTCTTGAGGATTTAGAATAAGATCATCAATATAAGCATCTAATTTCACTTTATCGCTGAGTAAAGGCATAGTACACCCCTCTTATTGTGTGCTTACACACAATCGCCATCCAGAGGATTCTTACTTTATTTTAACTCAAGGGGGATACTAATTTAAGAGTTGAAATTCACGCATAGTAAACTATTTGAGTTGATGTACTCGAAAATTTGTTGACCTATAAGGGTATAAAAAATCAATTAAAGCAAATTTGAGCCTAATTTTTTACTCTTATTGGATGCCGTGCTAGAAGCGGTAGTGCTAGAAGGGGTACTGGCACTACTTGATTGATCAAGATCTTCCAAAGAACCTGTAGAAGCAACAGTTCGCAATCTATTGGCATTACTGTCTGCCGCTGGGGTAAAGCTTCTTCTTTGAACAACATCAGCTGGTGTATTTGCTCCTGAACTCGAGGCAGATACAGTACTTGAAGTTGTGTTTGAGTTTGAGTTTGAGGATGAAGCTGATCTTGAGCTGCCTATTCGTGATGACGATTGAGCACTAGGAGGAGCAACGAAATCTTCATTTGTACGCATTGTTATAGATTTGAGTTTCTGATTTGCTAAAGTGGATATTTCCTCTTGCGGTGAAGAAGCCAGCCCCTTCAAACGATCTGTGAGTGCCAACTTCTGTCGTTCAAATTCTCTTATTGCTGCGATAATTTCAGGCGTCATACTTGTGCTTGCGGCTTGAGATTTCCCAGTACTTGATGTTCTTTTAAAAAAACTGCCCAGTCCGAGTTTAGATTTAGAACGTTCTAAAGGTGCAGCGCCAGCCTCTTCCGTTACCCGAGCTGGGCTTAAAGCAGCTATTTTATTCTCAATAATACTAAATTGCTCTGTCACAGTATTGAGAAAATGTCTATCTGCTTTAGGTTTAAAAATGCTAACTAACTCTTCGACAGAGTGATAATGCGCTTGTTTTGAAATTTTTAGTTCTATAATGTAATCAAGCATTTTTGCAATCTGTTCGCATTGTAAATCGCTCATTTGCTTTTCGATTTTTTTCATTCTTTTTATGACAATATCTTTATTATCAGATGTTTGCCATAAATATAATAATGCAGACATTTGTAACATCGGGTGATCTTGGCGGTGGTTTGCATGATCGGCTAACAGACTTTCGCAATAAGTAGTGAAACCAATTTTATCCGCTAAAGTATGAAAATAGTCTACGCTATAATACTCTCTTATTACCTCTGCTGAACTATTTATGGGTAGTTTCCCTCCATAGAGGTTAACACCAAAAAATGCACGACCTAATTCAATTGTTGCGTTTGCATTCAATTTATTATCATCAACAAGACCTACAATAAGATTTTCTTTAGCACAGCTTCCCTTTGCGAAAATATAAGCATTAAGCTCTTTTTTAAGATGCTCATTTAAAAATTTGATAATAAAATGATTCTTTCCTGGTGCCTTTAGCTCCAACAAGCTCGAAAGCGATTGTTGAACCATTTCTGCATTTCGCGAAACGCTTGCGCCCTTTTCAGTGACGCTAAGTGATTCAAACTCTGCAGGAAGCATTTCAAGGGCTTTTTGTAACATATCAACAAGTTTTTTATTTGGTACTTCATTCTCACCGCCACAAAAAACGGTTTGTTCTTCAGGAATATCTATCCCAAAATCGGCTAAATCTTTTCTAAAACTTTTTACTGTATAATCGACTAAATCATCAGTAGGTGGGCGGCTAGTCAAAATGCCTACATGTTGATTAGGCGCATATGTTTGAAACAGCAAAAAAGGTAATAACATCTGAGGATTTTTAATTTTAAGATTTGCCATAGCAACTAAGGTATCATCCATATCCCAAAGGATACAAAATTGCTTACGCTCTCTATTGTTGTCTTTGAGGGCTGGCTGTACAAATGGTCCTGCTTGTTGCATGGTAATTAGGCCTAGTCTTTAAAATAAAAGGTGGTAGAGTATACTAAATTAACTTTGGAATGTAAATAACTATATCAAAAATTTACATGTTCGGGATACCAAAAGGTTGGTTTTATCCTATTGAAAGGTAGTGATGGAGGCCGCACACGGACGGCCTACGCTGCTTTCTTACGGCAATTTTTTGGCTACAATCACATAATAATGATTTTTTGACCCCGGCTTCGTGGGATCATTCCTTACCTCACGAAATTCGATAATCTTAAAATTGGTAAACAGAGCCTTAGCTTGGTTCTTAGTATGAAAGGTCATATATTGTTTATTATTATAAAAACTAAATCCTGCATCGAACAAATTGACAATAATATGGCCACCTGGTTTTATAGTTGCCGTAATATCCTGCCAAACACGACTAAAGTTGTTCTTTGAAACAAAAGGTAATGCAAAGCTTGAGACCACCAGATCAGCTTGCGGCAGCTTTGTAAAATTTAAGTTTTCAAATTTTGAATTAATGGTTGTTAATTTAGGCTTGTACTGACGAATACCCGTTTGCATCATCATGTAATCAAGTGCTTTGGCATTGCTATCAACAGCAATCACTTTATAACCTTTTTGTAGAAGTAATTTTGTCTCATGGCCAACACTGGAACCCAGATCAATGGCTATTTTACCATTCCCTGTTTCACCAATCTTATGTAGCCCTGAAACAACAAATTGTTCTGGCGGATCATCTAAGATCGTTTGAAAATGTTCATCCCAATGGTTTTGAGCATGAGCTGCACCAACTCCAAAGGTTAAAGTTAAAAACAGAATAAATACAATTTCACAACAACAGATTAAACTGGATTTTTCAACAACTTTCATGCGACAACTTCCTGCACAAACATAAAAGCGTAGACTAAAAAAAGGGAATTGGTAGTGTATTAACACGCAGTAGAGAGCAGATATTGAAAGAATATCTGCTTCTTCAGTAGGGCAGGATTTGTCAGTTTAAAATAGTTTTACTCTTCGCTAAAGATTCGACAGCGCCAATCTTCAACGATATTCCCAGTTTTGTTTTCATAAACGTTTTTAACAAAGTCTGCGACATGTTCTGATTTACAATGATTATCAAAGGCTTCCACACTGACATATTCTTGGGTCAATAAAATATGATATTTCGACTCGCCTCTAGTGGCTGGATGAGAAATTTGGCGAGTTACATTGTACTTAAGACAACCCTTCTCTTTTTCAAGCGTTATCCTTGCTAGTTTTTTGAACGCGTCAAATAATGCGTTTTCTTGATTTTTTTTGGCTAACCATTCAGAAACTACAAATACATGGGTCGACATTATAACACTCCTTGAGAGTTTTTTAATATGCAAGTTCTAAAGTCTGTATTTTATTCATTACTAACGTTGCGATGTGATCTAAGGTCTTATGAATAGCCAAACTTTGTGTAAAACTATTTCTTGGCTGATTTGAATTGAGTATTGCACTAATAAATTCTTTAAATTCTGTTTCATAGGAAATCGCTTTTTCATCCGAATTGGTTGAAGCATCAATAACATGCTTTATTCCCATGTTATCCGTGAGATCGATTCTGAATTCAAAACAATTAGCATGATTATTAAAATCAAGCTTCACTATTTGGTGGGCAGTGAACAAAAACTGAATTTCACCATTAAGTTTTGAGCCATCAGAGGATAAATGTGTTATCTGAACTTCCGAGGGATCGCCATACAAAAATGAAACTACAGAAATAGGATGGATAAGCACCGCATATAAAAAAGACTTTGAAACACTGTGTGTTTCCCAAATCGGTTTCTGCGGCCCCTTTGATGCGCAATGTAGTTTCAATGCATGGGGTATTTCAGGATACCTATTATCCTTCATCATCCCTACATATTGAAAGTTAAAACCTTCAGCAGTCACAATCTGAGGCTGATTCGCGACGAGTGCTGCAATTTCTTTCATTTTGCTTAATGTTAAAGTAAGTGGCTTTTCGATAAAAGCATGTATTCCTGTTTCAATCGCTTTTTTAGCCACTTGTTCATGTACCCAAGGAGTAGCCGCAACGATCACTGCATCTATCTTGTCTTTAGACATCATATCAAGCCAGTTGGTGGTCACTGCTTGAAGATTAAGCTCGGCTTTCATGCGATCAAGTGTTTGCTGCGTACGACACGACCCATAGACTAATTCCACTTCAGGGAGCGTCTTGAGCGCAGGAATGAGTTTTTCTGACATATGTCTGCCAAAACCAATAAGACCTAATCGAATTTTCATTGTTATCCTTTCACTTTAAATGAAATATGTCACAGAACTGAATTTAGCTTTCAAACGAAAATTTGAAACGTCGTGAAATTACTCAAGTCCAAAATTTACATCAATTATGTTAACATTAAAATCTTTTCCAAAAACTAGGAAATGAAAAGGAACAAGTCATGATAATTGACTGGCAACACTTTACACCCTGGTTATCATTATGTGGTGGGCTATTGATTGGCATTGCAACTGCTTTGCTTCTTCTGTTTAAAGGAAAAATAGCTGGTATCAGTGGTATTCTTGGCGGTGTATTTCGAATACCCAAAGATGATACATCGTGGCGGATCTTATTTTTACTTGGAATGATTTGCGCTTCCTTAGCTTATAGATTCATCATCGCTCCCCCCAAGATTGATATTAAAGCTGACTGGTTAATACTTATCATTGCAGGTCTTTTAGTGGGTTTTGGAACTCGCCTTAGCGGTGGTTGCACCAGTGGCCATGGCGTTTGTGGTATATCACGATTATCAATGCGTTCAATAATTGCAACGCTGATATTTATGTGTCTCGGAATCATCACAGTATTTATTACAAGACATATCATTGGTGGAAACTAAAATGTCAACATTTGTAGCCTTTATATCAGGTTTTATTTTTGGTTTTGGGCTACTGATTTCTGGTATGGCAAACCCTTCTAAAGTTCTTGGGTTTTTAGACATTGCAGGTAAATGGGATCCATCATTGGCATTTGTCATGATAGGCGCCATCAGCATTGGTTTTTTCGCTTTTAAATATGCAAAACATATGACAAAGTCAATCTGTGGCGAAACCATGAAAATACCCAGCTCAACCGATATTGACGCTAAATTAATTTTTGGAAGTATTATATTCGGAATTGGTTGGGGATTAGCTGGATTTTGTCCGGGACCCGCTATTGTCGCTCTGGGTGTTGGCAGCTTCAAAGCTTTGTGCTTTGTATTAGCAATGCTGATGGGTATGTTGATTTTTGAAGGGACTAAAGAAAAAGTCTAAATTTCCAAAAACCCTTAACCATTGCATCTATGAACTTCTTGTAAAACCTTCACCGGTTTGTTAATTCTATAATCATCGTTTTTCAGTTGATAAACATCTTTATCCCATCGCGCTTGAAGCAAATAGATCCGCCAATTCCCATCATAAGGTAGAGTACCATTATTTTTTAATTGAAACATAACTTCACAGGCTCTCTCAATGCTACAAAATGCCTCACCACCTCCGTAAGTCCCATCACTTTCAAGAAAACTCTTTGGAAAGTTATCAGTCACTTCTTGAGCATTCTCTGGTCCCAATTTAATAACCATGCCATTTGCAATAAGCGAATTATCATAGTCGCCAATTGTGTAAACATTATCACATTGAGCATAACAATGAATTGTTAAACCAGTGCTAAGAAATATCAATGCCCTTTTAATAATATTTTTACTCATTTAAATACTTCTTTTATTTTTTCTAAATAATCATCTAAGGGTTCTAAGCCTACTTCTTTTCTTCTGACATCGATATCTTGTAAAGAGCCTTCATAGGATAAAAGTGCTATATCGCCATTTTTCTCAATACTGACTTGTGTTCCATATCTTTGTTTCATACCAAATGTCGGATCTTTCAATGCGACTCTGTCGTAAAGGTATGCATAATTTTTTTTACTGGTTTCATCAATTTTCATTAAATTAGATAATATAGATAAAACACTTGCTTGAAATTTGGGATCATCATCTGCATGTTGAACTAACAACCATGCCTTATTGTCATATTTATCCCCGAATTTTGAAATGGTAATCCATTTATGTGCCAAAAGAATTTCTTTCATTTTGGATGTATGAAAGTTATCCATTGTATGCATAAGCTTAATAAATTTTGGATCATTTTGATTTTTAATAGCATATTGTCGAATGTCTTGATCAAGCTGATACATCTCATTAATTATATTTTTTACATAACTGATGTTTTGCAGATTCCCTTTTGGGAAATGCTGCTGAAGATGCATAATTTTTTGTTCAATCTGAGCGTATTCAGTTCCTAATGCAGAGGGTATTTGAAATATCAGTAAGCAAAGAAACATACTTATGATTTTGTTCATACAATTCTTAGATACATGAAGACTTAATCGTGAGCTAACTCTATTTTATTTAATGCTATAGTTCAAGCTTCATAATATTGTTTTGGGTGACCATACACCCAATTAAATTTCTTCAGTCTTTTGTCTTATCAATGGTGTCTTTATAGAAGAACCACCACAAGGTATGACCCGCTTGGCTAACCGCAGCACGTGATGCAGGTGTATTCGCAAGAGCATTGAGCATCACAAAATCATGCAGTGTTCCAAGGTAACGTATCGCCGTCACAGGTACCCCAGCTTGCATAAGCTTATTCGCATACGCTTCGCCCTCATCACGTAACACATCATTTTGATCGGTGATAACCAGCGCAGGTGGGAGACCTTCTAAATCTTTAATCGATGCCTGCAAAGGAGAAGCGGTGATCTTCTTAGCATCTTCTTTATTTGGTAAATATGAAGCCCAGAACCATTCCATAGCTTTTTTGGTTAACCAAGGGCCATTCTCAAATACTTTATAACTCTGCGTTTCAAAATTGGCATCAGTGACAGGATAAAATAATAACTGAAAATCAATTTTTGGGGTTTTCTTTTCTTTGGCCATTAAAGTAACAACTATCGCCATATTACCACCAACGCTATCTCCGGCTACCGCTAACCTTGAAGGATCTAGATTAAGTGTTTTACCATTTTCAGCAATCCATTTGGTTGCGGCATAAGCTTCGTTTATTTGCGTTGGATATTTTGCTTCAGGAGCACGGCTATAATCCACAAACACAATAGCAGCGTTTGCTGCATTGGTAAGTTCACGAAGGAGTCGCTCATGGGTTTTGAAATCCCCTAAAACCCAACCGCCACCATGAAAATACATTATCACCGGCAATGGTTTCGTCGCCTTTGTAGGACGAATAATATGCAAGGAAATTTTCTTGCCATCCGCTTCAATCGTTTTCTCTTCAATGGCAGCAGATCTCAGGTCAACAGGTGTTGCTTGCGCTTTAGATAATACCGCTCTCGCCTGGGTTGGTGTCATTGAGAAAATGGGTTTCCCAGCTTCTTTATTTAAAGCATCAACAAATTGTTGAGTATCCCATTGTAAGACGGGTTTATCTGCTGCATAAGCTAAAGAGGCGTTCAAAAGTATTGCTGTTACGGCAAGGATGGTTAGTCGTTTCATTAGATGTTCCTCAAAGGGTAGCATTATCTAGAAATAGACTTAATTAACTGATAATTCAACAAATTTGGTACACCCTGTAAACATATACTGGTAAAAAATAATTAAGAAATTTTTAACTCTATCGATATCTCTTTAAATACACAAAAAAGGTACTATACAATGCTCTTATATAGCGCTCCCCCTTCTTATTATTCAATGATTGCGCGCTTAGCGCTTAATGAAGGCAATATTCACTTTGATACCCGATCTATGGATATTCACATATCTAAAGATCAATTATCCCCTTGGTATATGGCTGTTAATCCTTCCATGACAGTTCCAACTTTAACCGCTGCTGATCATGCCTGGAAAGATAGTCGCGATATTTTAAAGTTTGCAGCAATAAACCAAGCTGATAAATGGCTTGATGCAGATGCGGCTATTTCTCCTTCTATTGAGAAAATTGTCGCTGCCCATTATGCCATTTCAATTGAAGAGTTAACGTTTGGAAAAATTATGGTTAACTCTTTCCTTGCTCGCAAACTATTTCCTTTTATGTTAGGTCGCATCAACAAACATCTTAAAGCTGAATCACAAGTTAACCCACTCGCAACACAAGAAAAAATTGCTGTCAATGAAAAACGATTAGCCTATTTCACTGAAGGTAATCTGGTTAATAAGCTTAATGATCGCAAAGAAGAAGTTCGTCATTTTATAAATCAATTACCACAACCTGATAAATTATTATTTGGCGATAAAACCAGCTCTGCTGATATCGTTACTGCCATATTATATGCTCGATTATATATGATTAATGAACATGATCTTATTAAAACCTCACCTGCTCTATCAAGTTGGTTTGATCGTATGAAGACTCGGCCTGCCTTTCTAAAATCGGATATTTGGTTGCGTTTCAAGCCTTGGCGAATCTTATTGAAATACTAATCGAGGTCAGACCCCGATCCAAGAACCATGCAAACCATGTGGCACTCGCCTTGGTATTTTTACCCGTGCAAGTGGAGGTTGAGATATATTTTGTGCATCTAAAATAATAAACTCGCTTGAATTTGAAAGAATATGATAGTGAAATAACACCACATAACCATCATCTTCAGAAGTAGCATTTTGCCTTGGTACAAACACTGCTTCACCAATTTCTGCTTGATTACCAAAATCATGACTAATGATTGTCTGTGATTGTACGTCATATTTCATTATTGAATTAAATTGATTTTTACCTAAACCTGATGTATTTGTACTTGATGGAAGATAAATAAATCGATGCTTCTGGCTATTCCTGTCTTCTCTGATCCTTGGAAATTCAACATTCCGATCGTCAAGTTGTTCATGCTTTATTGATTTACGTTTAAGATCAATTACAGTACGGTAAAGGAAACTGGGTGGTAAGCTTTTCTTTAAGTTTTGCGTTATTAAATCATTATGCCGAACAAAATCAATGATAACACGATCATTTTCTTCATACGCATTAGCAAAATGAAACACAAGAAACGCTTCCGTTACGTACCAATTAATTTTACCCCCACTGCGAGGCATGATGCCAACACGAGTCCCATATTCTGGACGCCAACTCATTACATCTCCACCTGACATCACCAGACCAGGATCAATCACCAAAGGGCAATCAAAAAATATCAAATAATTCTCTGTTAACACAAAATCATGCATCATGGTTGAATGTGATTTATCAATCTCAATAGTCTGTTTTAAAGTGCCGGCTTCATCTAATTTAAAAGCCGTCAGAAAAGGAGGCTCAAACGCATATTTAATTAACCAAAGCTCTCCCGTTTTAGGATCCAAACGTGTATGAGCTGCAACTTCCAAAGAAGTGTTGCTTCCCGTGGGATGCCATCTCCCTAGCGTTTCACATTTTGCGTTCATTTCATAGGGTGCAGCATTCTCATCCATTGCTAAAAAACGATTTGCATGATGAATAATATGAATAAACGTCCCTTCTTTAAACAAACCCTGATTGCCATTGGGACTTATAAGATTTGGATCTGGCATGATTGGCTCAAGAAGACTACCATATATCGCTTTTCCAGCGCGTTGCTCATCCAGCAATTCACGGGTTTTCACATATCGATTACGATAATGTGCCTTACCCTGTTCAATATAAACGGCATGGATCATACCATCACCATCGAAAGGGAAATTATAGGCAATGGGTTCAAAGGCAGGATTGGGACCATTTCGCATATAAATCCCCAACATATCCATGGGAATTTCACCAATCACTTCTAAATTATTTACAGTCAATTCATCATGAACGGGTGCATAATTGCCACTCAAAAAGGGATTTATTTCACTTTTCTGTTTTGGTTTTAACATTATTTATCTCCCAAGTTTTCTAATACTTTTAAAGCATCCTGGCACCAACTTAACTCTGCTTTTGCCATTTTAATGCCATGGTCTAATGTAATAAGCCAATATTTAAGATGAGGTGAATTTTTATGATCTTTTTTAAGTTCTTCGCGCAACATAAGAAAAATATTTGAATAGTCTTTTATTTCTTTCTCATGGGTTCGGATATGATGAATATTTTCTTGCTCATCAACATTTTTTCCAAAAAAGAGTTTTAAGAGTAATTCGTTGCGTAGCAAGTTGGGTTGAACTTTTTTGCTAAGCCAAGAGCTAAGTTCTTTTTTGCCTGCATTTGTTATTTTGTAAGTTTTTTTTACGTGGAGTGATGTCTTAGAAGCTTCTTCTTCAAAGGTCGCCCACCCTTTTTCTACACATTCCGCTAAAGCAGGATAAATCTGCCCCTCACTTTCGGACCAAAAGAAGGCTGTGCTGGTTTGTATCGCTTTTTTTATTTCATAACCCGACATAGGTTCAATGGTTAACATACCTAATATAGTGTATTTGGTTCTACTTTTGCTGCTCATGATATCTCTTCTAGAGTATCTCTAAAAGAGATATTTAAATCGAATTCACCCCAAAAGTCAACACGCCCCATATTTAGTTAACTATGTCACAAAATGGGGTCAAGTATACCCTTGACCCAGGTTCGAATTTCTTTCACAGTTTGTACAAATATTTTAGCAACCTGGGTCAAGGGTATACTTGACTCCTTTCCTAATAACCTAGGAATTTTCTACTTATGCTCATTTTTCTTTCACTTTTTGCAGTCATTCTTTTCTCGGCGCACTTTTATATTTTCGAGCGCATTAGCTACTATCTGCAATTAAACGACAATCTGCGCATTTTTTTCGGCCTTGCATTAGTTGGGCTATCTCTTTTAACCTTAACAGGACTTCCTTTAAGCCGTACGCTATCCCGCAAAGCTGCGACAATCCTCGCTTGGATAATTTATCCTTGGATGGGGATTCTTTTTCTACTGTTCACGACAGTGTTAGCAACTGACATGATTTGGCTTTTTCTAAAGTTGATTCCTACAAAACATCTTCCAGATCAGACGTTTCTCAAATACTGCTTTGGCGTTACTGCTTTGAGTGTCGTCGGTCTTTTAGGCATATTCTCTCTTTGGAAAGGTTTGGGTTCAGTTAGAATCAAACCAATCACCATCCAATTGAAACGTTTACCGAGATCATTCGAAGGATTTAAGATCGTTCAAATTACCGATCTTCATATCGGTCCTCTCATTAATGGCAATTGGCTGCGTCGTGTGGTCGATAAAGTCAATGACTTGAAACCCGATATGGTCGTTATTACCGGAGATTTAGTTGATGGCTCGGTTCAAGAGCTGCAGCATCATGTTGCACCACTTGCCGATTTGCATGCGCCGCACGGCACTTATTTCGTTACCGGTAATCATGAATATTATTCCGGTGTTAATGAATGGTGTACTTATATTGCCAGTCTTGGAGTGCGCGTTCTGCGCAACGAACGCGTATCAATTGTGCAAAGCACTGAAAGCTTTGATCTTGCAGGAGTCGATGACTGGGCCAGCCGCCATGCAGACTTGCCAAAAGCCGTTGCTGGTCGCGATCCAAATAAGCTACTGATTCTTCTTGCGCATCAACCTGCCGCAGCCGATGAGGCAGCGAGATATGGTGTCGATCTTCAACTATCGGGACATACCCATGGCGGACAGATCTGGCCATTTAATTATCTAGTATATCTTCAACAACCTTACACACAAGGTCATTACTATCACAAAGACTCTCAGACACAAGTTTATGTCAGTGCTGGTACAGGGTTCTGGGGTCCCCCAATGCGATTAGGGACGTCTGCTGAAATCACGCTTATCACTTTGCGTTCTGATATAGTGCATAGTTAACCTGCAAGCTAAATGATCTGCGCGATATAAATCTCATATGGGCATTAGATTGAGCATAATGACTGTTTATATATAAAAACATATGCTAGAGTAAAATTTGGATTTTTCTCTGAAAAACTTAATATACTAAGGATGGTAATATGCGGATAAGAACTCTTGTCCCTATGCTTCTTGCAGCAACGATGATGACATCTGCTTTTGCAGACACAGCAATCACCGGAGCAGGCGCTACATTCCCAGCTCCAATTTATGGTAAATGGGCAGAAAAATATGCCCAAAAAACGCAAGTAAAAGTTAACTATCAATCCATCGGTTCAGGTGGCGGCATTAAACAAATTGAAGCGGGCACGGTAGATTTTGGTGCATCCGACAAACCACTCAAAGATGAAGACTTAAAAACGAATGGCTTATTGCAATTTCCCACAGTGTTGGGCGCTGTGGTTCCGGTTGTTAACTTAGAGGGTGTTAAGCCGGGTGAATTGAAGTTAACGGGTCCTGTGCTTGCAGATATTTATTTGGGTACAATCACCAAATGGTCTGATCCACAAATCAAAAAGCTCAATCCAAACGTTAATCTTCCCGATACAACCATTACAGTGGTACATCGTTCTGATGGTTCAGGTACCACTTTTATCTTTACCAATTATTTAGGGAAAGTTAAACCAGAGTGGCTTACTAAGGTTGGTAACGATGCTTCTGTTAACTGGCCAGTAGGTTTAGGTGGTAAAGGGAATGAAGGGGTAGCCTCTTATGTGAAGCAAACACCTAATTCTATCGGGTATGTGGAATATGCTTACGCTGTAGAGAATAAGCTCAGTCACACTTTGTTACAAAACAAAGCAAATCAATATCCCACGCCATCAATTGAGTCGATTAAAGCTGCCGCAGTCTCTGCAGATTGGGCTCATCCAACGAACATGATGACTAATGCATCGGGTGAAAAAAGCTGGCCAATTGCGGCATCAACCTTTATCTTGGTACACACCGCTGTTGCTGATGACAAGAAAGATAATATGAAACAAGTATTAGAATTCTTTGATTGGGCATACCACAATGGTGAGAAAGAAGCGACAGCCTTAAATTTCGCTATGCTTCCTGATGAAGTCATCAAGAAAATTGAAGCCCAATGGAAAACCACCTTAAAAGATTCCAAAGGAGAAGCCCTCTGGACTAAATAAGGAAAAGAAATAGCAAGATGATAAAATACCCCTATTTAAATAAAGTTTATTATTATCTTGCTATCCTTTGTGCATTCGTCGTTATTTTCATCTTCGTAGGGATATTTCTCAGTCTGATTGATGGCAGTATGCCAACGATAAAAAAATTCGGTTTCCATTTTCTTACAGATACCTCCTGGGATCCGGTTCACGAGAAATTTGGTGCTGTGACCTCCCTTTTAGGTACCCTTATTACGTCATTTATTGCGCTGGTGATTGCCATTCCCATGAGTTTTGGGATCGCCATTTTTATCCACAAATTATGTCCCAATTGGGCGCGTCGACATATACGTGTGGCTGTTGATTTACTAGCCGGGATCCCTAGTATTATTTATGGGATGTGGGGCTTATTTGCCTTAGCACCTATATTTGGACATTATGTTCAGCCGTGGCTCGCACACCTTTTTAAGCACATCCCCTTTCTGGAAAGAGTTTTTGGTGGACCAGAAATCGGCATTGGATTGCTCACTGCCGGCGTAGTTTTAGCCGTTATGGTCATTCCTTTTATCGCCTCAATCATGTATGACGTGCTCGAAGTGGTACCACCCATATTACAAGAGTCAGCTTATGCATTGGGGGCCACTACAACTGAAGTCATTTGGAAAGTGATCTATCCTTACGGAAGATTAGGGTTTATTGCTGGCGTCATGCTTGGACTTGGGCGCGCATTAGGCGAAACCATGGCAGTTGCATTTGTCATTGGCAATGCACACACGATGACAACGACCTTATTTGAGCCTTCCAATAGTGCTACTTCAACCATGGCCAATGAATTTACTGAAGCCTCAGGGACATTATATACCTCCGCTTTGATTGAATTAGGACTTTGCTTATTTCTTATGACAGCATTGGTCATATTTCTGTCCAGACTATTACTAAGATTCATGCAGAATAAGTCTGAAACTCAACCTGAGGTGTTAGTGTGAACTGGCTTTTGTTCCGAAGAAAATTAACAAATTATTTTGGGCTTTCACTTTCCATATTCCTTAGTTTAATAGTATTTATCACTTTGGTTTGGTTGTTATACACTTTGGTTTCTAATGGTGCACATGGCATTAAATGGAGTACATTTTCTCAAGTGACCCAATCAGCCGATGCTAACGGCGGTTTACTCAATGCTATTGTGGGTAGCTTGTTACTAGTGTCGATTGGACTTATTATAGGCAGTCTCATTGGTATCTTTGTTGGCATATTTTTAGCCGAATTCTATCCAAGTAAAACATCCGCAACCATCATCCGATTCATATTAGACATTCTATTAGGCATCCCTGCCATTATTATTGGATTGTTTATCTATCAAGTTTACATTATCAAAATTGGTCATTTTTCAGGTTGGGGTGGTAGTTTTGCATTGGCTATTATGGTAATTCCTGTTGTTGCAAGAACCACAGAGAATGCTTATATCCTGGTTCCACGGATTTTAAAAGAATCCGTGTTGGCATTAGGGGCTCCGCGTTGGAAACTCATTCAAATGTTACTCATGAATGTGATACGTAACAGCATACTAACCGGTGTTTTATTATCGATGGCTCGCGTCAGTGGAGAAGCAGCACCATTGCTCTTTACGGCACTCAATAATAGTTTTTGGAGTTTGGACATGAATCAACCCATGGCGAATCTGCCAAGTACTATTTTTTATTATGCCATGAGCCCCTATGACGCATGGCAGCAATTGGCGTGGACTGGCGCACTTGTTATAACGGCATGGGTTCTGTTCATTAATTTATTAAGCCGATCGCTAGTCAAAACTCATCAATTGACTTGTTAACTGTACGGAGCAATGCATGGCTGAGCCATTAAAAAACACCATACTCAAGATTCGCAATCTTGATTTTTATTATGGCCAAACCAAAGTGCTAAAGAATATCAATCTTGAAATTTTCAAAAATCATATCACTGCCTTTATTGGTCCAAACGGAAGTGGCAAATCAACTTTCTTACGTTCTTTGAATCGTATACATGACCTCTACAAACATCGACTAGATGGCGAAATTCTGCTTGATGATATGAATATTTTCGACAAAGACGTGTTTGAAGTACGTAGTAAAGTCGGTATGGTATTTCAAAAACCAACCCCTTTCCCCATGTCTATTTTTGATAATGTTGCCTTTGGCGTTAAGATGCATGAACAGCTCAAGCATTCAGAAATGAAAGAGAGGGTTGAGTGGGCACTACAACAAAGCGGCTTATGGGATGAAGTTAAAAATAAGCTCGACAAAAGCGGATTAAGTTTGTCAGGTGGTCAACAACAACGTTTATGTATCGCACGAGCCATTGCTATCAAACCAGAAGTTCTCTTATTAGATGAACCGACTTCTGCATTAGATCCCTTCTCAACCGAGAAAGTTGAAAAATTAGTTATGTCATTGAAAGAAAATTATACTATAGTCATAGTCACGCATAACTTGCATCAGGCATTAAGAATTTCGGATTACACTGCTTTCCTATATCAAGGAGAGCTAATAGAATACGATAGAACGGAAACTATTTTTAATGCAGCAAAAAAAGAACTCACTAGGGAATATGTTTCGGGTATGTTTGGTTAAGGCTATCGTTTTATGCTAATGACCCATACTGCTACTGCAGAATTCGAAATTTTCGGACGTATTATGTATGCTGCCTTTTTAGGGGCATTAATTGGATTTGAGCGGGAACGTCATCAGCAGAACTTTTCCTCTGCAGGCATACGCACGTATGGTGCCATCGCATTGGGAGCATGTATCTTTGGTCTGATTGGCATGACTTCAACCTCAGGCGATCAGACGCGTGTTGCAGCGCAAGTTGTAAGTGGTATCGGCTTTTTAGGGGGCGGTATCATTTTCCGTCAGGGAGATACCGTCAAAGGTTTAACAACGGCTGCTACGCTGTGGGCAACGGCGGCGATCGGACTTTCAGTCGCGGTTGGATTGTATATCACAGCTGCATTAACAACTCTTTTAATCTCAGCGCTATTATATCTGTCGCGTTTAAAGTGGTGGCGACGTATTTCAGCAAAGGGAAAAATTACTAAGGATGATGCGTTATGATCGTTTGTTTATTAAATTTTACTCGATATTTATTTTAGATTGAATTCAAACTATCCATTGTATGTTATTGTTTGAATGTTAAACTTCTTGATTAAAATTCTTATTGGTGTTACGTTTTAAATTGTACCATTTGGCATGAGGGCTTTATGTATCAATCCAATTTTCCTAAATCACTTAATGCTTTACTACTCCTTCTTGTAAGTACGTCTGCAGCAGCACAAAAAGCAGATGAACCTACTGCAGAGCATCATAAGCATAAACATCATAAGTCAGAACATCATCATAAACATCATCACAAACATCACCATAAAGAATCATCAGATGTGAAGTTTCATCTGGGTGGTCTCACATTTACCCCAGGTGGTTTTTTCGCAGGTGAAGGTTTATGGCGTTCACGAGCTGAACAAGCTGATATCGGATCAACTTTTAATGGCATTCCCTTGAGTATATTACCTCAAGCACAGATGAAAGAATTCCGTCTTTCTGCACGCCAAACCCGTTTAGCGCTTTTAGTTGAAGGTAAATATAAGCCTACGCAGTTATCTGGCTATGTTGAAACGGACTTTCTCGGCAACGGAACCGGTAATTCAAACGAAAGTAACTCCTATGATCTCCGTATCCGCCACGCTTATGCAGCAGTGGATCAGAAAGACACAGGTTGGCACTTTTTAGCGGGCCAAAACTGGTCACTTTTGACAACGAATTCCAAAGGAATTATGCAACGTCAAGAACTCATACCACCAACAATTGATGCACAATACGTTGTAGGCTTTGGTTGGAAACGTCAAGCTCAGTTTCGTTTAACGAAAGACTTTTGTGAAAAAGTGTGGGCTGCAGTTTCTGTTGAAAATCCACAGACAACCTTTGGTGTAGTAACTACTCCTGGTAATTTACTTGTTACGAATGCGATAGCTGGTGCCCAAACATTGCCAAGTGTAAATAACTATTCGATTAATAAATTTCCAGATGTTATTGCTAAATTGGCTTTAGACTCTGATGTTTTTCATCGCAATTTCCACGCTGAAGTATTTGGACTTTACCGCAATTTTTATGATCGCGTTGCAAGTACTAGCTTCAATTTTGCTGTTGGCTTTAATGGTCGAAACAGCGATGTTTCAAATAAAAGCAGCAATGGCGGTGGCGTCGGTGCAGGCTTGGTCTTAGATCTTTGGCCTGAACTCATTAGTTTCCAAGGAAACGTAATGGTTGGTAGGGGAATTGGTAGCTATGCATCTGGCTCATTGCCTGATGTAACTGTCAACCCGGATGGCGGGCTTGCTGGGATTCGTGAGATTTTCTACATGCTTGGTGCGACACTGCATGCAACAAAAGCGTTAGATGTGTATGTATACGGTGGTGTTGAAAGAGAAAAATCCCATACCTTCGAAGTTGGGAATGTTTTCTTCGGCCAAGGTATCGGCAGTGCTAATAACTTTGGTTGCGATGTTGAAGGTGGCCCAGCTGGTGATTGCGCGAACTCAGGCGCAACCAGAAAGCTCTGGCAAATCACCGGTGGTGTATGGGATAAACTCTGCAGTGGTAATGCTGGTACCATTAAAGCAGGGTTACAATATTCCTATACCTACAAGGAAATTTTCGAAGGTTCAAACAATGGTACTACAGCATTCTTTGGCGATAGTCAGAGTAATAATATCGTCATGGCAAGCTTTAGATACTATCCGTATGAACGCCCTGCGCATCATAAGCATCACTAGAATTAAAGTAGATTCCTTTCGTCTCATAAAGCCCATGAAGGTAACTTCTTGGGCTTTTTCTATTTAAACAACACCAAAGTATTTTTAATAACAACTGTAAATCCCCATGCAAGAGGGATCCCTACAGCTAACCACGCCAATATAAGCGCTATGGTGCTGCTGGGCTTGTCTCCCTTTGCCGCTAAAACTGCAGCCGTATCAGGCGTGATCTCATGCGAAATCTTACGCTCAGCTTCCAATTCCTGAGCTGTCATATAATATTTCTTATCGACTGGCTTAATCATTAAATTACATATAAAACCAAGGACTAATAATCCTGCCATAACGTACAAAATATTGTCGTAAACATCTGCATTGGGGATATGCATTTTAAGCTGGTAGCTACGCATGTAGTTTACAATAATGGGTCCAAAGATACCGGCAGCTGACCAAGCGGTAATTAATCGTCCATGAATTGCACCGACCATTTGCGTGCCAAATAAATCCGCAAGATAAGCCGGGACTGTAGCAAAGCCTCCACCATACATCGACAAAATGATGCAACAGCCTAAGACGAATAAGAACATTTGCCCATGCTCAGCAGAAATAGGCGCTGTAGCATATAAAATAAAACCCAAAGTAAAAAAGGTAGCATATGTTAATTTTCGACCCAGATAATCTGATAAAGAAGCCCAGAAAAAACGACCTATAATATTAAATAAACTTAGCAGCCCCGTAAAACCAGCCGCAATAATCGCTATTTGTGCTTTTTGTGCGGTGGTCAGCTCAGTAAAGATTGCAGTGATACCTATCAGCTTTCCTGCAAAAATTTCTTGCAACATCGGTGAAGCCATGCCGATGATACCAATGCCTGCTGTGACATTCAGCGTTAACACTAACCATACCAACCAAAATTGTGGTGTTTTGATAGCGACATTCACATGTACTTGTTTTTGATCCACTACAGATGAGTGTTCGGATTCACGCGGTATCCAACCTGCTGGCTTCCAGTTAGGCGCAGGGAGGCGATAACCGAAGGCACCACCCATCATAAAGATAAAATAAATAATACCTAAAATGATAAATGTCTGGAAAACCCCAACTGAAGTGGGTGTAGCAAAATGCTTCATTAGCATAGCAGCCAAAGGAGAACCAATCATGGCCCCTCCTCCAAAACCCATAATAGCCATACCGGTTGCCATGCCTCGACGATCAGGGAACCATTTAATCAGGGTAGAGACTGGAGAAATATAACCAAGACCTAAGCCCACGCCACCAATGACCCCAGATCCCAATAACACAATCCATAACTGATGATAATAAATACCGACAGCTGAGACAAAAAATCCCCCTCCCCAACAAAGAGCTGCAATAACTCCCGCTTTTCTAGGACCAGCCCGCTCCAGCCAACCGCCCCAGATAGCAGCCGAACTACCCAGAAAGACAAAAAACAAAATAAACATCCAACCCAGGGAAGCAACTGACCAATCGCATGTGCTATTAATTAAAGACTGAAAAAAGCCTAAATCTTTAGGACAATCAATATGCTTGGTAATCCCTAATGCTTCAGATAAAGGAAACCAAAAAACACTGAAACCATAGGCCATACCAATACATAAATGGATCGCAAGTGCACAGGGTGGCACTAACCATCGATTATAGTTTGGCCCCACAAATATCCGGCTTTTAGATAATAGTCCGGGACTGCTCGTTTCCATGGTGGTTTCCCCTTTATATTTCAAGAAAGTAGAGCTCTGCGGCTCCTTAACTTATTTTTTTGCTTCTTTAAATTTAACAGCGTCTTCTGATCCTTTGGTTGCATTACCTGCTGTATAAGCATGCGCTCCAGCGCCGGCAAGTTTTCCTTTATCTACAATCAAATATTCCTCACGGATCGGGCGTCCTTCAAAATAACATTCTAATATTTCACGTGTACCCGCAGCATAGCGTGCTTGTGCAGAAAGAGACGAACCAGAAGTATGCGGTGTCATTCCGTGATGAGGCATGGTACGCCATGGATGATCTTTAGGTGCAGGTTGTGGGAACCAAACGTCTCCTGCATAACCCGCTAGTTGTCCACTTTCCAAAGCCCTTACGATGGCATCGCGGTCACAGATTTTGCCGCGAGCCGTATTAACAAGATAGGAGCCTCTTCGCATTTTTTTCAATAGCGCATCATTGACAATGCCTTCCGTTTTTGGATGCAATGCTGTATGAATAGAAATACCATCACATGCGCTAAAGAGTGATTCTACATTTGGATGATAAGTAACATTAAGTTCTTTTTCTATTTCAGGTGATAATTTATATTGATCGAAATAATGTAGTTTAACATCAAAAGGTTTCATTCTTCTAAGGAACGCCAGTCCAATTCGACCTGCACCAAAAACACCAATATCCATGCCTTCAATATCATAGGCTCTTTGCACACAATCAGCGATATTCCAACCACCCTTAATCACCCATTGGTAATTAGGAATATAATCGCGAACTAAAGATAACATCATCATCACCGCATGCTCTGACACACTGATACTATTGCAAAAAGTGACTTCAGCAACCGTGACGCCTTTATCCATAGCAGCTTGGAGATCGACATGATCCGAACCAATACCCGCAGTGATGCTCATTTTTAATTTTTTGGCTTTCGCTATTCTGTCAGCTGTTAGGTAGGCTGGCCAAAATGGTTGTGAAATAACAATTTCTGCATCGGGTAATTCTTTTTCTAATACGGAATTTGGACCATCTTTATCAGAAGTCACAATAAGCTCATGTCCTAGACTTTCTAGGTATTTTCTAAGTCCTAATTCACCAGAAACACAACCCAATAATGCACCAGGTTTAAAATCGATTTGTTTTGGAGTGGGCATCGTCTGACCATTAGGGTACTTTTGTAACGTAGGAATAGAATCTCTAGGGTATGATTTGGGATAACCAGTTACTGGATCATCATATAGTACACAAATAATCTTAGCCATAGTTCACTCCGAATAGAACACTTAATATAAATGTGAACTTAGCATAAAAAATATATATGCGTAGAAATTGTTGTATTAATTGGTAATGGGTGTATATAGGCTTATCTTTTACCCATCTTTTAAATTGTAGAGACACAATTAGAGTAGATTCACTGGCAGCTAAATTTGTTGTATAAACTTATACCCTCAATTTTTATCAAGCAAAGGACAATTCCTTTTACCATTTCAATTTTTCATTGGGAAAATATTTGTTAATAAAGCTTTTCATAATACGGTTTAGTCAACGTATAAGATATTAGAATTATCTGCTATCTAACTCATGTTGGGGCGCAAACATTTAAATGTTGCGTTCTTTAATAACAATAATTTATCCGCAATTAACGACTCAGAGGGTACAGAGACTGTATTTAATTGTGTAGAAACTTTAACAAGACCTTCTTGAAGTTCTGCTGGATTATTTCTAAGACCAAGCACAGATTTGATATTGCTATTAAATAACAGTAATGTCCCTTTATCGTTTCCTGTATACTCACCCTTTTCTAAAGACAAATCTAATTTTTGAACTAATTGAGCAAGTTCATCGATTGGATCAACATTGTTAAATGCTAAGGGGCTAAGTTGTAAGTGTGGAGAGTTTTGCGCAGTGTGCGGTGAACCTTGCGAGGAATGAGAAGAATGGGATGAAGGTGAATGGGGTGAACTAGGATTACTTAATACCGACGCTTTATCCTTGGGTGAACCTGTAGGGGAAGAAGGCGAACTTTTGTTTGGTAATATTTTATCTAGCAATTCACTACCACGTCGAATAAGCATAGGTTTAGTTTTTGAAACTGAAGGATCTGAAGCTTTTTTTGGAATGCTTACCATACTTTTTGAGTTTGATTCTATATTTTTCTTTTCTTCAGCTAGTACTTTTTTAAATGCTTTAACTCTTTCTTTCAATGCTTCTAGAGAAGGTCTTTTGCTTGGATCTTTTTGGGTAAGATCCAAAATCAAATGAACTATGCTAATGATAATATTATGATATGAACCAATTAATATTTCTGTCTTTATATGTCGTCCCAAATAGTCTTTGATTATTCCTACCATATCTTCATGTGTTAATTCAGGTTTAAAATCGGTTTTGCTTCGCAATACTTTCCTAAATTCAGCTTGATAATTATATTCCGTGAATAGTTCAGCTAACACTATTCCTGTGGAATAGAGATCACATCGATAATCATAAGACGTACGCTGGGCATTACTGCTCGCTCTTTCAGGAGAAATATAACCTGGTGTACCCGTAATTTGAGTTTGTTCACCGGCAAGTATTTTATCAAATAAAATTCCCACGCCCGTATCAATCAGCGTTACTTTGACCTGTCCATTAATAACAGAAATGACATAATTCTCAGTTTTAATATCCCGATGCGCCATTCCCTTTTTTTTATTAAAATAAAGTGTTTGTTTTAAAATTTCCAGAGCAGCTTGTGCTAACGTTAATAAATTATGTTCTTTTTTTCTTGCAAAATAAGCTGGATTTTCTCTAGTAGCATTATTATCAAATTCATAAAGAAAGTGCAGGAGATTTTCACCTGGATAGTATTCCATGAAGGTAAAAGCTTGAATCGCATTTTCAGCGCCTTTTATTTTTATAGGAACTGTGGCTATACCTTTTAATCTTTTCAAATGGTGTAAATTTGCTCTTTCACATGCTAAATCTACTTGAAAGCTCATCAATTTATTTTGTTGAACTTTAACGGCAACAAGTTCCCTATCTGCTAAATTTTGGGCTAAAAATACTTCCCCTTGAGCACCTTTTCCTAGCATTTTACTAGGATGGGTGACGAAATATTTCTCATCCTGCGTAACGATCACTTGCCAAGTTGGCAATCCGCCTTCTGCATCTGGGATCTCTTCAAAGAAATAACCTGTTTGAGATAAGGGTGTTTCTAAAAGCTTTTTTTTTATATACGTTAAGACATAGGCGCTTTTAATTTTATCAAGAAGAATCTGAGGTGATTCATCCTCTTTTACTATCTTATCAAGCTTAAGTGGTGTGCTAACGCCTATCAAATTACATTCGCTCCAATAAAGTTCATATTGCTAATATATTTTTATATTCATCCAAGGAAGATCGCAAGTGATCAAGTAAACAGATCTACGTGAAAGGTGATCGCCTAATTCGTGTAAATATTATAATGACATAATTTATTTTGAAGGGTGTGGGAATGATTCATTCTCATCCATAACAGCATCAATAATCTGTCGTTGTTTCGCAAGCGCTTCGCCTTTCTTATCCTCAAGCACCGAAATCTCATAAAGCGCCTTCCACAGTGCCCAACCGCGCGCCCTGGCCCAAGTCTCATCATCCAAGGGCATATTGGCTTTAAATATTTCTCTGCTCTTTCCTCTAAAAAATGTCCAAGCTATCGTTAAATCGCAGGCGGGATCGCCAATTCCCATGCAACCAAAGTCAATGACAGCAGCAAGTTTATAATCTTTCACCAAAAGATTACCACTAGCAACATCTCCATGAACCCACACAGGATCTCTATGCCATTTGGAGTTAATAGCTCTTTGCCAAAGTACGCTTGCCTTATCAACATTAACAAATTCTTTAAGGTCTTTGATGAGCGACCTCGTCTGGGCATCGTAAACAGATGTATGAGCTGCTCGCCACCAGTTATGAAGCCCTGGAGTGGGAGCACCAGCTGCATCAAACTGATGAAACGCATTCAAGAATTGCGCAAGCTGGAGGGCGATTGTCTCTAGATGCGCATCAGTAATCTCTAAGCTATTTGCGCTCTCTCCCTCTAGCCATTTATATATCGACCAATTCCAAGGATAACTTTTTGATGGTATTCCTAATGCAATAGGCGCAGGAATAGGCAGGGGTAAGTGTGGCGCGATCTTAGGCAACCATTCTTGTTCTTTATGTACCTGCGGGACGTATTCTGGAGCGATCGGTAATCGAATCGACATATCATACCCCAGATGGAAAGTGCAATTGTTCCTACCACCGTGATCGACAGGTCTAATAGGCAGATGTGCAAATTGCGGAAACTGCTCAGCAATAAGCGCGGTTGCTATTTGGGTAGTAATTTCTAGCATGTCAGACATTCGAGGTTCTCTTCGTTAATGGGTTCTGGATTGATAATGTGCATTTATCTTGTAATTTGCATCGTTTATCGGAGATCCATTTAATTATGACATAAAAATAAGTATAACGAATTATTGATTTATTCTCAAATTGACAAATATTTTCAACATATTACAGGAGATTCAAAATGCAAGGTGATGATTTAAACAATATCCGAGCTGCAAGCGCAAGAGCTCGTGAAGCATTACGTGGTGTAAATTTAGTAGCCGGAATGAAGCCCGCAACGACACCAAATGTTCAGAGTGCTACACCTGCTGTAACTCAGAGAACCCCATTAGCAAAAGCTCAAGCACCACAAGCAACGCAAGAAGAAGTGCTGATAAATGCAGAACAAGTAGCATCATTACAACTACGTCCACTTACTGAAACTGAAAGAAACGATGTGGAAACCTACCTGCAAAACGGTGAGTATGATTCAGCTATGCATTACTTATTAGATTGCAAAAATGCAAGCTTAAATGATAGCGCGGTTATCAGTGGATTTGATAAAGCAATGAGAGTTCATTCAACTTATTTATTTAATGCAAGTATTGCTTGGCGAGTACCCATTTCAATATCCATGCGAAGTGAAGATAATGAAACTTATAGCCAAAATGAGTTCAGACGTTTTCTTAAGGATGAACATGCCAGGCGCGCTGGAACTCAGTCAAAGGCAGAAAAAATTGTAACTCAGTTTGAAAATGCAAAAATTCAGTCACCTAAAGGCGAATTCTTGAAAACCTTAA
Source organism: uncultured Pseudomonadota bacterium (assembly GCA_963829835.1). Classification (GTDB taxonomy): domain Bacteria; phylum Pseudomonadota; class Gammaproteobacteria; order Berkiellales; family Berkiellaceae; genus Berkiella. Next base: position 299,268 of record CAWHKC010000003.1, on the reverse strand, counting down.
TTGGTTTAATAAGTCATCGTCATTTAAATAGCGCGACCGAACTTTTACATTCTCATGATAGAAACAGATTTCAAATGACAGTTCTTGAGCAAGGTTACATCGAATCGGCGATTGAAGTTGCTGGACAGAAACTAACGGCATGGCATCATGACCGTGGGTATCGGAATACCGTTGCATCAGCGAGAGAAGAAGAGAATGCTAATTTTTACTTCAATGAAGATTTAAGACAGTTTAGACAGACTTTCTCTCAGTATGTTAGCGGTGAACCTTTGAGGCAATATGAAGCGCCAAATCCATATCGTAATTATGACTGGAGTTCGAACACCTAGGATGATAATCTAGCGGGGTCAGTCCTGACCCCGTTTAGATAACGCTTAATGAAAAATCAATTAAAAATTTTATTTATTTGTTTAGTACCATTGCTTTATAGTTGTAAGGCCTTTGCGGCTTTGTGCTATCAAGGAAAGGTACATTTTGTTTTCCCAACCCTTCAATTTATCTGGCCAATATTATTTGCAACTCTACTTCCTCTTGCATTGCTTGAAGCTTTTATTATTAAAAAAGATTTCTCCTACTTACCTCTTGGAAGAATATTTGGCTATAGACTATTATGTAAATCATTTTCAACGATTATTGTTTTTCCACTAACCTGGCTACTATTAACTTTACTATTATATTGCATATTAGAAATCACACACTTTAAATCTATTCATTATTTCTTAGATCCAATAATCACAGTCATGTTGTCGTCTCTATGGATGTTTACTACTAATGATGAATGGTCAGCTCCCATAGCAGGTTTAATTCAATTGCTTCCTTTCTTTTTGACATCCACCTGGGCTGAAGGTTTAGTCATAAATAAATTCATTATTCCTTCCGAACGAGATGAGATGAAGATTGGTACATCCAAAGTTAATAATATTTCATTTATAATATTATATTTGATTATGTTTGGGTGTTTAGCCGTTGTTTTATTAAGTTGCAGATAGACATTTATTACCGAGACATGCCTGAGATCGTACTCATTTAATACACTCGCCTTTAAATTGAATTTTTACATCGTTTTGTTATCTTTTGGGTAATAGATTCATTTTAACAACTTTTATAGTGATGTACGGTGTCATTTTAAAGGGCGTAGAGATAGCTTAGCGTGGTCGAACGCTGTTTCTTTCATTATCGTCTGCTTTTAATATGCTTTGCTCCGCTTGATTATTCATGAAATTAAACCCAGGCGTAAAAGTGTTGGTTTGTGGTGGCGATAGAGCGTTTGTTTTGGGCTCACTAGAATCCCTATTGAAAGGCGAAAAAGTAGTCACTTTAAGCTGTTTTGGATATTTTTTAGTTCGATTTATTTCACCTAACAACGAATAAAGTGGTGTTGCTTGATCTGTTGATTCTTTAGATAATACTTGAGATATATTAACATCTTGCATAGCTTTTTCGACACTATCAAAACCTGTTACCATGGTACTTTCCCATAAAATAGGCCTTGGCGTATCAATTCGCCAACATAGTTTTATTTTACTTTCATTAACTAAAGGAACTTTCTGCGATGGATCTTTTACATTACGGGCATTTTTACTTTTTGTTTCAAGAATGAGTATTAATTCGCCAGTGAGATCTTGAAGGATTTGAATAGTTCGAGGTAAATCTTTGTTTTTTTCAATCCGTAATGACAATAGATTGAGTCTTTTTACAGAAGTATCTTTCATCTCAAGCCTACTTTGAATCATCTTACTGTTATGGATAATATAGTTATAAATATCACGCAATTTATCGCTGCTAATCCGGTTTTGAAATGCAGGACAATGTGAGTTTGTACTTAGAACACTAATTCTCTCATTACATTTATTTACAAAATCATTAACCAAAGTTTGAACATCATTCAAAACCACCCGTTTTAATGACCCTCGATAGGAAGTAAAAGCATATTGTGCTTGTGAAATGTTAAATCGCTTCTCTCTTTTTGGACTCAATAGCCCTCTTATAAGCGGATTATCAATGGCTTCTATTTGCCAAGGTATAATGAAATCTAAGCTAATGCCTGTAAATAATTGACAGAGTAAAATTCCTAATTGAAATATCTCATTTTTAGGATCAACTAGCTTATAATCAACAGCGGGTTTGCTATCTGCCCTCTGTTCTTTTAATTGTTTTGCTTTTAAATACGCACCATAAGTATCTGTGTTTTGCTTATAGAATTGTTCCAATGTTTCTTTATCAGGAAATGCTAAACGTAATTCTGGTGGTTCATATCCTATTGGAGCTTGCGCACCATATTTACCAACTGAGCGCATAGCATCAAAATCAATTACTTTAACATAATATCCTTGCGGGCTTGCAAAAACTAAAATATTCCCAGCATGAAGATCTTGGTGAACTAAATTTTTTTTATGAAATATTTTAACCGCATACAATAACCCTTTTGTCATTCTATAAACATCGTTTTCCGTAAAATTTCGCCAATAGCTGAAGATAGCATCCTGTAAATTGCTTATTGCACGAGGTGAATAAATCGCCACTTTTTCGCATCCTGATTCCTCATTAAAATAGGGGTCGCCTATATAAGCTGCTTGAATAGGCAAAGGAATGTCGGTATTTTCATTGATTGTGCTTTTACATAGTGCTTGTGACTGCAGAGCATCTTTTATAGTTTTATAAATGTTACTTTCGCCAGTAGCGACGGTGCTCATCCAGGGTTCTGGTGTTGACGTGTCGATTCGCCAGCAGGGCTTACTTTTTTTAATGGCACCTTTATAAACAGGTGTATCTGGATCTTTTTCTTTTTTATTGTTTTTACTTTTCGTTTCTAGAATTAAAACTAATTCATCCTCTACTTGAACGATTTGAACTGCTCTTGGCATGCCATTAGGACCTTGAGGTGTTCTTAATGCCATCAAATCCATCAAACCACCACTGGTTGTGCATAATTTTTCTTCTACACTTGTGGATTGCAAGATAAAATAATTGTATATATCAAAAAGCTCTTTTTTTGTGATAAAACGTTCAAGCTCTGAATATATTTCATGACTTTCCAAAGATCGCATATTAGCAACTATTCTGGATAATAAACGTCTAAATGCAGGAGCCACCCGAGTGACAGGTAAACTTCTTCTAAGAATACCTTGCAACGATGAAAAGCATTGTTGCGCTTGTTGTATCGTAAAGCGCTCTTCTCTGATTGGATTAAGTAACCCACGAATAAGCGGATTTGGATATGCTTGCAGTTTGCTAAAATTATGTTCTGAAGCTAATGCGCCTTCGAACATACTAAATAGTATTATACCCAACGCCCACATATCATTGCTTGGAGAAACTCGTTGATATTCACTACTTTTATTGAATAGGTAAGAGAGAGAAAGTTGATCACGTAATTGAACAAGTTGGTATTGAGAATAGCAATTATTGTTTATTCTATAAAAACTGCCATAACGGGACTTTGGATCTTGATAAGCAATTCGAATTTCAAGCGAATCATAAAATGAAGATGCCAGAGCATCAGCGCTCTCAAAAGGGCGTACATTTGCAAAATCGACAAGCTTTATATAATACCCTTTTAAATCTTTGCAAACTAAAATGTTTCCTTCATGAATCATCTGATGTGCTAATTTATTTTCGTGCAGTATTTGCAAAGCATTTAAAAGCCCAATGATCATTCTATAAATGTCATTTTCTCTTACATTTTTCCAGTCAGTTAAGATGGTTCGATATAAATTACTATAGGCTTCCTGTGTATAGGAAGTAATTTTAAGTTCGCCAGATTTTTTAGAATTATACGGCGCACTGACCAATGAATATTCGATGGGAATAGGTATATCAGGAATATCAATTTTAGCCTTTTTATATAAGTCTTGTGATATTGTTGCACCATATATAACGCCCTTAATTTGATCAGAGCCTGTGCTAACTTTACTTCGATATTTGATTGGTACTGGTGTATCAATTCGCCAACAGATTTTAGATCTTCCAAAACTCCCTGTATCAACACGCGTTTTTGTGTTTTTGCTATAATCTTCTTTCTTACTTTTTGTTTCTAAAATTAGTATCAATTCACCATCGATATCGGGAACGATTTGAATAGTTCTTTCTTTGGCAAATTTCAACAGACGAAGGCGCTTGAGGTTTCCATCGGAGTCTTTTAATTGAAGCTCAACGTCATTTCTGTTACACAATAGTCCCTCATAAATTTTAAGCAATGCATTTTTACTGATATGTTTGCTTAAAGGATGTGAGTAGTTCCCTTTTTTAAGCTCTTCACCTCTTTGTTCTAATTTTTTAAAGAAGTTATCAAAAACAGCTTCATTTTTCGAAGGAGCACTAATCATATCACATCGCTCGCCTGGGTGGGGTAAGATGAATATCGCTAAGGCGTTTACAAGCTTCTTTTACATCTTGCGAGCTGCTTTGGCTAGACACTAATCCATTCTTTACATCTTTAGCAATGCGATGAATAGACATAGTAATATTCACGGCGTGTTCCATAATTTGTTTATCTTTCTTATTATCAAATTTAGAAAGTAAATCGGGAGATTGCAATATATGTAAAACCAAACCGATATGAAGTTTTTTCATCTCTCTCAAATCTGAAAGACGTTGCATTCTCATGTGAGCCATCAGTGAAATCATCTTATTGAGTTTTTCATATAATAAAGGCGTGCTCAAAACATATTTTGCAATAGTCATCCGCCTTTGCCCCATGCACATAAACGCTAGAGATATATCATCTAATTTTGCTAATAAGGCTGGCGTGTTGAAAATACGTATAATGGACTCGTTACTTAGACTAGCAGAGATTTTCTTAATGTCTCTACCTGCTAACTTTGCGCTTAACATTGGATCTTGTAGAATATATTCAGCAATATCAGCATGTTTCTCACCAAGTATACTTAAATCTTCACCATTTAACTTTTCGAGTAACTTTTGGGTGGTTAGAATGTGCATTGCTAATGCTGAGTCAACACTTCCGATTTGCGCCAATGCATGGCCATTTAACCTGTCGCATATCGATTTTGTTTCTAACATACGTCTTGCAATAGTCACATTTTGGGAAATAAAGAGCGCTAGCCAAACTGGTGCGACTAAAGCAGCCTCACAACAAGCGGGTAGATTATCGAGTATACGAATTGCTAACCTTTCACGCCCTTTCGCTATATTAGCAAATATATATCTATCGGTTATTTGTGCCACTAATGTTTCGTCATTGAGAATGCGCTCGGCAAAGGCTTCATTTTTTTCACAAAATACCAATAAACAAGGAAAAACACTATTTTCTGAAAATTCACCTTTCTCAAAAAGAGATATTCCAATATCAACTTGGTGTAAACTAAGATTGAAAAGATCATTTTCAGTTAGCTTTTCACGCAATGCTAGCGTATTGAGAATTTTCGATGCAATAGCTTTATGTTTTCTAGCAAGTATGACTAGATCCGCACCTTCCAGCTTACTCCACAATTCGGATTCCGTGAGGATGAATTTTGCTATTTCTTCATTTTCCTCACCCAACATGGCTATGTTCATGCCATTCAATTTTAGCCGTATTAATTTTGTGGTTAAAAGCTTCATTGCAAGAGAAGGATATTTTCGACCAAGTTTTACCAACAAGCTTATGTTTATCTTCGGATATAAAGAAACTTGTAAATCCATAAATTGAGCTGCAATTTTTTCATGATACAAACCTAGTTTTACTAAATAATCTTGAAATAATTCTATGTTACATTTAGTCCTATTAAAAATATCTTCTGCCAGATTTAGGTTTTTTTTACTTAACCTTACGGCAAGTTGTAGTCTTAGTTCGTAATTTAGTTCTCTATTTAATGCTGGTGAGTTAGTTTCTCTGGCAATGTCTTCATGTAATGCCGCCATGTTAATAATTTCACCCAAAGTGAACTGTTCTATCAGTTTTTCATCACTTAAAATAAAAAGTGCATCTTCTTTGGTTTTGCATGACGCATAATGAGATTTTGAGGTTTTATTGGCATGATATTTCGCACTAGATAATTCCTTATTCCAAGCTGCTGAAACTAACTGGAGTTTGGTTTTCCCAAACCATCTGTAAGCAGGCAAAAAAGACGTAATGACTCTACATACATCGGGGTTTAGGGCGGGTATGATTGGACCCAAATTGGATTGGGCTACATTACCCCGATGATGACCTGCACCTTGTTTCATTACATCTACCTACCGAAAAACCCATCACAAATGTTAGAAAACAAAATACCAGTCAAGCAGTAGAAAGTAATGTCATAAAATTATCTAAAAAGAACCAACGGTAGCTTTGATGAGACTTTTAGCACACTTGTCACCAAGCGGAACACTCGTCCCTGAATCGAGAATAGCCATAGGTAAAGTCTATGTTGATCTCAATTTACTTGGTATACTACCTCACAATCGATTTGTACGTGATACTATAAATTGATTTGTCATAAAAATTGATCAAAGGTTGTTTTATGAAATTTGGTGCTCAAATTCTCTCTGTAGAAAATTCAAAGAATCCCAAAGTGATATCTGCCGTACAGCCCTGGTTAGAAATCAAAGATTTACTCGTTTATGTTTTAAAGTTTGCAAAAAATCCTGCCTCAAATAGAGTTTCCAAAGGTTTTTATCATGCTCAAGAGCAAATTCTTCGTGAAAAATATAACCAAGAGAAAGAAATTCATCGGCCTGCTTTCATTGTTGATGATACAGGCTTCAATCTAGCAACAAATGAGCAACAAAAAGAAGTTGATTTTCTGTTAAGCAAAGAAGAATATATTTTAAAGGACATTAGTAACTTTGATTATTCACTAAGGGATGAATGTCTTGATTTTAAAAGTATAATAAATGATGAGCTTGTTAAGCTTTTTAATGAATTAAGAGGTAGATTCAAAAATATTCAACCCTCTCAAATGTTAAAATTTTATGCTCGTGAAAAACTCATTGAACAGTTAAATTCCAAGATTATTGAGCAATGCATATTTATAAGCAAGTTTATAATAAATCCCCAAATGCTAGACTGTACTACGACTCATTGTCTAACAAGGTTTCCTGGGAAAGTTATTCTTAGAAATCTCGAATATTTTAGAAAAGTTGAAAAATTTTATGTTTCGAATAACAAACTTCAAAGTCTTCCAGCAGAAATCAATGAATTAAAAGAAGTTACTGAGCTTAACATTAATGATAATCAGATACAGTATATTCCTCCTCAAATCGGACAACTTGTTTCGCTACAATGGCTTCCTGTTCAAAACAATAAACTTCAAAGCTTGCCAGTAGAAATTGGGGACCTCAAGAAACTTCAATACCTTAACCTTGAGAACAATCAGCTCCAAAGTCTGCCCGATACTCTTAAAGAAAACATACTTTATTCCAGTAATTTCGAAAATATAACTAAAAAAGAACTTCTTGAAATGCAGAAAAAGACGAAAATTTCGAAACTTGAATGTAATCGAAAATTACAACCATTTACTGTGCAATTTGACAATTCAAATGCTCGCAAACGCAGATCGGAAGCCGATAGATTAGTTGAATATACGAATTCTATTATGGATATGGACGCCTTGCCAGCTAAAAGGTTGAAAATAAAAAGAACAAAATAATAGCAGGGTCAGATAGGTCCCCGCTATTTATCAATTTTTAAGCTTTATGTTTGAGTGGCAAAATACTTTACAACAGTATATCAAACAAATGGTGGCTATAATTAAAACTAATCATGTCACTTAGTCGCCAAACCTATAGTGTTAAAATTAATATAGAAATATAACACTATGCATGCCACCATGTAAGTAAGCTTTTAATTCAATATTAGTGGTTAAGGACAAATGCAAAATGTCTATGACAGGAATAGATATCGACGCAATAATAAGTACATTTAGTAAAGATGAAATTAGTAAATTTGATACCATCGTAAAAGCAATGATGGTTGGTGATTTCAAGAGAGCAGAAAGATTAAAAACTGTATTAACCATTGAAGAAAGATACAATCTTATTTTTTACATGGCAAGATGTGAAATCCCTACTTATGATGAATTGTCAGATGGGCAAGGGCAAATAGCCGTTCTATATTCAATAATGAATACTAGTAGATCTCGATTACTAATAGAATCCTTTTCAAGGGAGAACCCACCACCCTCTCCACCTCCATGTACGCCTCCACGCACACCTCCGATTCTTATGAGAAGCAATGCAAACAGCAATACAAAAACTCAATATATTGGAATTAATGACAAAGAGCCGGAAGATCCAATTCCAAAAAAGACCTCTTTTAAGAGTATCTTTAAGGGCTTCTTTTAAATTGATAGGCTTTGATCTAAAGAAGGTATCCATATGAATCGTAAGCGATCATTTACCCCCACCTAAAATGCCCCAACCGATGATGACATAATGCGGCCTTAACCAATTAAGGAGCATCCTGATGTCTGAATCACAACAAACCACTCGAAGCATCAAAAGAGAATATTGGCAAAAGCATATCGACAATTGGCTGTCCAGTGGTCTAACGCAAACGAAATATTGTGAGCAAGAAAATATAAGCTTCGCTAGCTTTTCTTGGTGGCGAACAAAGGGTTTGAAGGGTAAGCCTAACGCAAAAAAGATTTCATTCTTTCCGGCAGTAATCAAAGAACCAGAAACAGTCGTTTCTAAGCATAACCGCAACATTGAACTAATTTTTCCAAATCAAACAAAACTTGTATTACCTTCTAACTTGCCGATGAACAGTTTAGTCGCAATTGTTAAATCCTTAGGAGGACTATGATGATATCAATCTCAGATGATATTAAAATCATGGTTTGTACTCAGCCTATCGATATGCGCAAACAAATCAACGGTTTGATTTTACTTGTCGTTGATTCGTTGAAGCAAGATCCACAGTCAAAACAAATGTTTCTATTTTATGGTAAATCAAAAGACAAGATTAAAGCCATTCTTTGGGATAATAATGGCTTCCTTTTGCTATATAAAAAATTGGAGAAAGAAAAGTTCACTTTTCCACAGCATATCCACAGCCCTATTGAAATTAACAACGATCTTTTTCAAGCATTAATGAGAGGCTTTGATTTTTATCGGCTAAAACACCATCCAGACTTAAATATTACTCAATATTTTTAAAATGATTTGCTATAATGCGCGCATGAGTGCATTAGAGAATCTACACAGTAAAACCCCAGAAGAACTAGCCGAAATCGTTCGGCAGTTACATGGGGAAATTAATGCGCATAAAATAGCTCTACATGAATCCCATCAAGTCATTGAATCTTTACGTTATCAATTAAACAATGCACTTCGTCACCGATTTGGTCGAAAATCTGAAAAAGACAACCCCAATCAATGCACTTTATTTGATGAAATTGCTACGCCTGATAATCTTGTAGAGATTGCTCAAGTCGATAGTGAAATCACCATTGCAGCCCACCAACGTAAGAAGTCTGGCAGGAAACCTATCTCGCAAGATTTACCTCGCGTGCAGCAAATCCATGATTTATCTGACGCAGATAAAGTTTGTTCATGTGGATGCGCTTTAACCAAAATCGGTGATGAAATCACAGAGCAACTGGATTTTATCCCCGCTAAAGCGCAAGTGATCCAACATGTGCGATACAAGTATGCGTGCAAAGCTTGCGAAACAACGATCACGACAGCCAAAGGCCCAAAACACCCCATTCCAAAAAGCATTGCTAGCCCTGGGTTGTTGGCACACATTGCGGTATCGAAGTTCTGCGATCATTTGCCGTTATATCGTCAAGAAAGCATTCTACAGCGTATGGGTGTGGACATTGCTCGCAACACATTGTCACATTGGATGATAAAAATTAGTGAATTACTATTGCCTTTATATAAGCTGATGCAGCATACACTCACGACCTATGATATTGCCTATGCCGATGAAACACCGGTGCAGGTGTTAAAAGAGCCTGATAGAGCTGCGGAAGCAAAATCTTACATGTGGTGCTTTATTGGTGGTCCACCCGATAAACGCAGCATTATTTATCACTATGATCAGAGTCGGGGTCATGGTGTGGTTGTACAATTGCTTGAAGACTTCAAAGGTTGGCTGCATTCTGATGGACATTCGGCTTATGACACCTATGCTAGGGTAATACCAGGTATTACTTTGCTTGCCTGCTGGATGCATTGTCGCCGTAAATTCTATGACGTTTCCAAATCGATTAAAACCGAAGGTTTGGCGCATAAAGCCGTTAAGAAAATAGCAAAACTGTACCGTATTGAAGAGGAATTAAAGCTTAAAGGTGCCGCGCCTGAAGAGGTTTATCAATATCGCCAACAGCATTCCAAGCCATTATTAATTGAATTTAAGCAATGGCTAGATGACAACAGTTTGCACATACGTCCCAAAAGTCCATTAGGAGATGCTTTCGGTTATGCTTTAAATCAATGGGATAAATTAACACAATATATTAATGATGGCCGACTTGAGATGGATAACGGGTTGTCTGAACGAAAAATTAAACCCTTTGTCATGGGCAGGAAGAATTGGTTATTTTGTGATAGCGTTGCTGGTGCGAGAGCGGCGGAGATTATCTATTCAATCATTGAAACAGCGAAACATCATAAACTTGAGCCGTACAGTTATTTGCGCTCCATTTTAACTAAGCTTCCTTATGCTACCAGCGAAAGTGACGTGGAAGCATTGCTGCCATTCAATATTGATCAGGGTCTGCTGAGCATTTCGTAAGATTTACTCCTGATAACATCCCCCCGTCATTAACTCCGCTGCGCTACGTCAACGCCGGCCCCCTTAAAAGTGGGCAAAGATCGGTGTAGTTATCAATGGGGGAAGAAATGAGCGCTTACTATGAATCTGAATTCATTTGATATTGATACTCTTGATACACCCCAAAAATGACAAATGCGCCTATAACCAAGGAGAAGGTCGCTAACGCTGAAATTGTTGCAGTCGCTGCTCATTGATCGAATATATGTCTGCAATGTACCCCTTTGCCATAGAAGAAGATTTGCTAGTTGCATGTGGTCCTTATATGTTCCGTTACCACTCATCATACCATTCGTCAAATAGTAAATTTTACCACATACTTTAATCATTCGATTCTTTAATATTTAAACTTAATAAAAAAGGAAATACTAAGTAAATGGATGTCACTATCGTGTAATAACCCCAGGGTATTATATGACCTTTTGTCTGAGAGATAATTAGTTAGCAGCGAGGGTAAATAGATTATGATTAAAGATTCACAAACTTCACAAACTAAAGAAGAAATAAAAGATCAAATGGCTTCACTGATTGCATTGATGTTTGCTGTTAGCAATATGGATTTGGAGCTAGATACATATCAAGATGCTGAAAGTGCTACACCAATTGTTCACGGTTTTGATTATCATGCCACAAGTATACCTTTGCCCCAAGTCGTTTTTACTAACCCTAACATACCAGCAGGCAATGACACGGATATCTATGGTGAAATACTTTCTTTAAATGACATGGATATCTATAGTGAAATACTTTCTTTAGAAGATTCGGATCCCTCTTTTATTCCTAAAGCATAAAAGTAAAAATTTGGGTGCCCGGCATGAAATTGTGCATTTCTCTGTTGATTCATATCTAAGGAAGATAGAAACTCACAAACTCACACCTGGCACCACTCTCGCCTTTTGCTATCATATCATTTGATAAAATTAAAGCCATTGAAAATGAGCTAAAACTAACCAGTACCCCCATTTTTTTACGGCATACAATATTCCACACAAATAGTAACATCAACCAACATTTCACCTGAGGTATTCGGGTTATTTCTGATTTCAACGAGCGAGGCTAATATATGAAGCAGGGTATTAATAGTGACTTAATTGAACAAAAAACAAACGAAGAAAAGCTAACAAGCAGTTACACACTTCCTACAACGTCTGGAGTAAACCCACCAGAGTTAATATCTGTTCCAGCAGCATCAGCTAGTTCAAGTTCCCAAGTTATTAGCCCAGTAGTCCCAGCAACTACGAACAGCAGCACAACCCCTTTAGCGAAAACTGTACCCCCATTTCAAACTGGAATAAATTTATTTCCAGGAGATGTATGGAAAATAATTATTGAAAAAGACATCCCTGAAAACGAATGTCTTAATACCAGAGCGAGGTTGGTTTGCAAAGCATTCAGGTCCCATGCCACTGTTTCTGGTATTTGGCACTTCAACAAAAAACAATCAGATACCGCTCAACATTTTAATCCACAAAGTAGTTCCGTCGAAACATTACAAAAAGAAGAGATAAAATTATACTTGTCGCTAGAAAATGACCAAAGTTTTCTAGAATCTGTATCAGATCAAATTAGAAATTATATACAACAACTAAGAGCTGCTAATAATAAGGATTCCGCATTACGTTTTTTACTATGCGAACGTATACTCGATAATCTAAACGTCGCTCTTATTGAGGAATGTATAGAAGACATTGATCCTGAAGATCCTAATAAGCTTGATTGCTCAAGTATGCACTTAACCAGATTTCCTGGTAGAATTTTACTGAAACCTAATCTGCGAGAATTTTGGTCAAACCTTGAATACCTAGAGCTTGGTTCAAATCACCTCAGAAAATTACCACAAGATTTACGAATTTTGCAATCACTAACGCACTTATCACTTTATGAGAATGATTTTGAAACATTTCCAGAGGTAATTTTTGAGTTACCTACAATTACATTTCTCAACTTAAACATGAATCATATCACTGCTATACCTTCAAAAATTAGTAACCTTCGAAATGTGGACTCGCTGTATTTATCTGATAATGAATTGTGTCAACTACCAAATGAAATTGTATCGATGCAAAATTTAACTGCATTATTTGTTTGTAATAATTATCTCCGTGAATTGCCGCAAGGTTTAAATGAGAACATTCTTTTGAAGGATTTTCCTACTGATAATCAAGACGGGCATGGAAGTAAACAAGATGTCTTGGATAGTCAGCGAATGAAACAGTCTAATAAAAAATTGAAATCTAGTTGACATGATGGTTCATGCAGTGCGGTGTCTGGCTTGAATTTGTGCATTATATTGATTTGTAATGCAGAATCTCACAAAGTCATGCCTGGACACTGTTTTCACATGCCTCGTCTGGGTGGGGTAAGATGAATATCGGTAAGCGCTCATTTCTTCCCCCATTGATAACTACACCGATCTTTGCCCACTTTTAAGGGGGCCGGCGTTGACGTAGCGCAGCGGAGTTAATGACGGGGGGATGTTATCAGGAGTAAATCTTACGAAATGCTCAGCAGACCCTGATCAATATTGAATGGCAGCAATGCTTCCACGTCACTTTCGCTGGTAGCATAAGGAAGCTTAGTTAAAATGGAGCGCAAATAACTGTACGGCTCAAGTTTATGATGTTTCGCTGTTTCAATGATTGAATAGATAATCTCCGCCGCTCTCGCACCAGCAACGCTATCACAAAATAACCAATTCTTCCTGCCCATGACAAAGGGTTTAATTTTTCGTTCAGACAACCCGTTATCCATCTCAAGTCGGCCATCATTAATATATTGTGTTAATTTATCCCATTGATTTAAAGCATAACCGAAAGCATCTCCTAATGGACTTTTGGGACGTATGTGCAAACTGTTGTCATCTAGCCATTGCTTAAATTCAATTAATAATGGCTTGGAATGCTGTTGGCGATATTGATAAACCTCTTCAGGCGCGGCACCTTTAAGCTTTAATTCCTCTTCAATACGGTACAGTTTTGCTATTTTCTTAACGGCTTTATGCGCCAAACCTTCGGTTTTAATCGATTTGGAAACGTCATAGAATTTACGGCGACAATGCATCCAGCAGGCAAGCAAAGTAATACCTGGTATTACCCTAGCATAGGTGTCATAAGCCGAATGTCCATCAGAATGCAGCCAACCTTTGAAGTCTTCAAGCAATTGTACAACCACACCATGACCCCGACTCTGATCATAGTGATAAATAATGCTGCGTTTATCGGGTGGACCACCAATAAAGCACCACATGTAAGATTTTGCTTCCGCAGCTCTATCAGGCTCTTTTAACACCTGCACCGGTGTTTCATCGGCATAGGCAATATCATAGGTCGTGAGTGTATGCTGCATCAGCTTATATAAAGGCAATAGTAATTCACTAATTTTTATCATCCAATGTGACAATGTGTTGCGAGCAATGTCCACACCCATACGCTGTAGAATGCTTTCTTGACGATATAACGGCAAATGATCGCAGAACTTCGATACCGCAATGTGTGCCAACAACCCAGGGCTAGCAATGCTTTTTGGAATGGGGTGTTTTGGGCCTTTGGCTGTCGTGATCGTTGTTTCGCAAGCTTTGCACGCATACTTGTATCGCACATGTTGGATCACTTGCGCTTTAGCGGGGATAAAATCCAGTTGCTCTGTGATTTCATCACCGATTTTGGTTAAAGCGCATCCACATGAACAAACTTTATCTGCGTCAGATAAATCATGGATTTGCTGCACGCGAGGTAAATCTTGCGAGATAGGTTTCCTGCCAGACTTCTTACGTTGGTGGGCTGCAATGGTGATTTCACTATCGACTTGAGCAATCTCTACAAGATTATCAGGCGTAGCAATTTCATCAAATAAAGTGCATTGATTGGGGTTGTCTTTTTCAGATTTTCGACCAAATCGGTGACGAAGTGCATTGTTTAATTGATAACGTAAAGATTCAATGACTTGATGGGATTCATGTAGAGCTATTTTATGCGCATTAATTTCCCCATGTAACTGCCGAACGATTTCGGCTAGTTCTTCTGGGGTTTTACTGTGTAGATTCTCTAATGCACTCATGCGCGCATTATAGCAAATCATTTTAAAAATATTGAGTAATATTTAAGTCTGGATGGTGTTTTAGCCGATAAAAATCAAAGCCTCTCATTAATGCTTGAAAAAGATCGTTGTTAATTTCAATAGGGCTGTGGATATGCTGTGGAAAAGTGAACTTTTCTTTCTCCAATTTTTTATATAGCAAAAGGAAGCCATTATTATCCCAAAGAATGGCTTTAATCTTGTCTTTTGATTTACCATAAAATAGAAACATTTGTTTTGACTGTGGATCTTGCTTCAACGAATCAACGACAAGTAAAATCAAACCGTTGATTTGTTTGCGCATATCGATAGGCTGAGTACAAACCATGATTTTAATATCATCTGAGATTGATATCATCATAGTCCTCCTAAGGATTTAACAATTGCGACTAAACTGTTCATCGGCAAGTTAGAAGGTAATACAAGTTTTGTTTGATTTGGAAAAATTAGTTCAATGTTGCGGTTATGCTTAGAAACGACTGTTTCTGGTTCTTTGATTACTGCCGGAAAGAATGAAATCTTTTTTGCGTTAGGCTTACCCTTCAAACCCTTTGTTCGCCACCAAGAAAAGCTAGCGAAGCTTATATTTTCTTGCTCACAATATTTCGTTTGCGTTAGACCACTGGACAGCCAATTGTCGATATGCTTTTGCCAATATTCTCTTTTGATGCTTCGAGTGGTTTGTTGTGATTCAGACATCAGGATGCTCCTTAATTGGTTAAGGCCGCATTATGTCATCATCGGTTGGGGCATTTTAGGTGGGGGTAAATGATCGCTTACGAATATCGCTAAGAAGAGCAAGCATAAAACAAACCCCTCTCAAGATATTTCTTCGTAACTTCTTTTAACTGGGGCAAAAGTTCCAGGATTTACAGATCTGGTAATAGATAATCTTCACCATCATTCTCTTTTAATTCTTTTCTGCCTTGCAAAATTCTAGCTTTTAGGTCGTCATAATTTTTGAAGTGACCTGGTTTTATTATATTTGTAACTTCTCTTTTAACCCCATCATCCTGAACCCCATAGATAGCGCCCGATGAATCAAATATATAGACGCCTTTTAAGTCTTTTCGGTCCTTGGCAAGTTTAACTTCACCATCCATATTATCTAAAACATATATTTTTGATTTACCTAACGGAACATCTGGATTATCTCGATAGAGTAATATCATGTGAGCCTGATTTGTTTGTTTAATTATCACGTATGCAAATAACAATTTATCTTTGCTTATTCCAAGGTGTCTTAACATCATCCATTTCCCAAAAACCATATCCTCACAATCTCCACCAAATGTGGTTACTAGTTCTAAAGGAGTTTCCCAATAGTCTTCTTTTTTCCATTTATTTTTATCTGCTATCCACGGGAAGAGATTAAAGGTATTGTTTGTAAGGGTGAGTTTTTCTAAATCTGTCTTATCTTGGTTTTGAATAACTAATTTATTGAGATAACGCATTCGTTTTTCTGCTTCATCACCATATTTTTTATTAACATATGAAAATAATTTTTCACTCCATTGCTTATCAGATGCATAGCAAGGTAGGATTGTTGCGTTACATATAATCAGTAATATTATTATCAGTTTCATGAGGCACCCAAATAGTGGTGGCTTAACACACTATAGCTTTCATAGTTAACCATAATATCGGCTCTTAAGGAAAAAACTTATAAATCTACTTTTAGCCTAGGAGAGCGAACCTAAATTTTAAGCCACTTTTAACTTTGTTGGTATTAAACCTAATTCAATAAATTGTTTTGTGTCTTCAGCATTTATACATGAAATTTCATCAAAGATGTACAATCAAAAAAGTTATGTTACATTAAATTTAACTAACAGATTGGCAGTTTTTGCACCGGCATGATTTAGAGCAAAGATTATATATCCAGGCAACGAAAACTCCACAAATAAAACCATCCAGAAGGGCCCATAATGTTCCTATAAGGATTCCTTTAGGAGTAGCAGCATAACCTAGATACATGGAAGATAATAAATTGAGCAATAGTATGCCGTACTTGAACTTCCAAGCGAGAACTCCCAATAATAAAACTCCAAAACCCCAAGTAATCCCGAAAGCCATTCCAAGACTACAAATACTTAGTTTTGTTGAACAACATTTAGATTTTGATGAGTCCATACCTTCACCGATTAAAACCATAAGTCAGATATTTTTCGCAAAATTATTTAATTCTCAGTTTTGATGTTAGACTTAACTTCTTTTACCCCTTTAACTGATTTGGCAATTGCTATCGCGTTATTGGCTCTTTCCTGATTTTCAACCCTTCCAGACAATGTTACGATACCATTTTTTGTACTGACATGCGTATCCATCGCTTCTACATTCTTTTCACTAAATATTTCTTTTTCAATTAATTTTCCTTTGATTTTAGCGGTGATTACAGTATCTTTAAATGGATGTTGCTTATTCTTAATCTTTAACTTGGTGATCATAACATCTTTAACACCTGATGCTGATTGCGTTTCAGCAATTAGAATACCAGCGTCTTTGTCAGAATTAACTACCCCAGACAATGAGGCGACGCCATTGTTTATTATTACATTAATGTTGTAATGAGCCAAAGTTGGATTTTTGGCGATTTTTTCATGAACAGATGAATTAATTTCCCTATCAGATGGGCTTGCATTACTTTCAGCATAAGCATATGTTGCAAAAATTAAAGAAATGACTAGAAAAGAGATGTTAATTAATTTATATACTAATTTCATGAAGTTTCTCCAAAATTTTATTTCTATATAACTTTTTAGCATTTAACATTATTATAATTAGTCAAAGACTTATATACGCTTCATTCTTTGAGTTTAACCAATATTAATATCATATCCTTTTGAATTCACAGTCATGATTTGACTACTTTTAGTCTTCATTTTTTCATTTATTTTTATCTGCTATCTATGGGGAGATAATCAGTAATATTATTATCAGTTTCATAAGGCACCCAAATAGTGGTGGCTTAATACACTATAGCTTTCATAGTTAACTATCGAATTGTAATTAATATCGGCACAAAGAGGAAAACTTATAAACCTACTTTTAGCGTAGGCGAGTAACCCTAAATTTTAAGCCACTTTTAACTTTGTAGGTATTAAACCTGGACCAATAAATTGTTTTGTGTCATCAGCATTTATATATGAAATTAAGATAAAATAACCCAAAGCCAATATTTCAAAATTTGAAGATAACATGGGATTTCAACCAAACTTTGCAACCCATCTTATTAGGACATAAAAGTCTATTATTTTAAGATTTTCACTAAACATCATGAATTATGTTTTTTTAATATGCGTTAGTGTATTTACCGAGGCTTATTCTTCTCGGATGTTGTGAAAGGGTCTGCTGATGCTTGAAAAAGAGGATCCTGAACCGTAGTGACTACAGCAGTCTGGAAAAGTTGCTGAGTAGTTTTCATTGGATGCCGAGCAAGAGACCACAATACACCGGGGGCAGGTGCTATCAACTTGTCTTCCTCAAAATCGCTGTCTGCACAACTACTATCACTGCTGTATTCATCTGACTGATCCTCAGTGTTATCTGAATCGTCATTATTTATAAATAAAGGATCTAACAACAACATAGTGGTACCTCAACATTTTCAATTATTATTAGCCTGCATAACCTAATAGTCTTTTCGACTTCTTGACTAATTTGCTTCCTATCAATTAAATATTGCGCCCGTAGTGCGCTCGGTTTTTGAAATCTAAAAGCCATAAGGCGTCATGGGTAAGAATCTTTCATCCTTCTTCATCTAATGTGTCATTTTAGAAATACACTCTAATCCACACTTCAAATTAACATCAAAGCCTCTCTATTCAGGCAAGTATCCGATAATGCACCCCGCCCATCATTATGTCATATACCTTACTACATATTCTGCTTATAATACAACGCTACTCCATAAAATGCTGTTATGACATGAATGAATGTACACAGATAATTAAAAATAGCCTCAGGCATACCGAGTGCACTTTGAGTGACTTTCATTTTTTGATCAACCATTTCTTATTCCAGACCACGGAATTAAACCACAACGTCCAAATGTTTGCTGGTTATAGCTGAACCTCTCATTAATCTTTCTTTTCCTTATACGATTTCTCGATCAGTACACACTCAACTTAGAGAAATTATTTACAACAAAGTTTTTTTTATTTTTATTTAGGTGGTATTTCTTATGAAAGGTGGTTTTACAACGGTTGATTCTAATAACAATAAAGGTGAAAACTTAGGTGTGATACATCTGGTTAATACTGATTCTGGAAATCAGATTGAACTTTTAAAGCTCTGTAAGTTAATTTGCGCTATTTCAGATAATAAGCCTTATTTTAATTTTAAACCTTTAAGAGCCGTAGAAGATTTTATTAATAGATCATCCTTTCATCTATCAGACTTTAATGTTGTGGATACTGCTATCAGTCACAAAGGGAAAACACCACTATGGTGGATTGCTATTGCTTATGCTCATGATAAATCTAATCTTTTCGAGCAAATTGTAAATCTTGACCATACCAACAAACTTAATTTTAATATTACTGCTGAAGATGGGAAAGCTAAAGGTTTATCCATCAAAGGGATGCTAGGTGCAAAGCTAGATAGGCTTTTGGCTTTAAAAGATGGTAAAGCTGTTCCAATCGTTACTGTAACTACAAAGGAAAAAGTAACAGAAAGCGCAGCTGTAAAAGCGTCATCTAAAGTGACTGCTAAAATGGAACCTAAAACATCTGAGAAGTCAAAATCAAATAAAAATCCCAAAGCAAATGTATCTGGCTTTACTGATGAAATTTTAAGTTGGAGCATTGATTCTCTGCGCAATCCAAGCACCGATGCATATGAAGATTGCTTCCCTAGAATTCCTTCATATAAACAAGTAACCACAGTATCCAGAACTAGCTATTTTGCTACATTTTTACCACTTATTCTTGCTGAATGCAGAGAAATGATGCGTCAAGGTTTAGAAGCAGTTGATGAACAAAAGCTTAAAGCGGTAAACTTAGAATTTATCGGTAAAGCTAAAACATTTAAGAATGGTCCTTTTACAATAAACATGGCTGGCGAACTGCCAAAAGATTTTATTCAAGGTGAGTGCGTTGTTCTATTGCAAAACAATAAAACTACTCTAATAGGACTTGCTAGTCCTCCTCCGTTTAAAACAAATGAAGACCAGAAAATTCAGGAAATAAAAGTTAAATTGAAACGACCTCAAAATCCTGACCTTTTTAAAACTGGTGATGATTGCTCAATTTATGTATTAGGTCCAGTTGTATCTTTTAGAAGACAATTTGATGTTTGCACAAATCAGCCTGCTTTAGCATTTGAAAGCGATTATATTTGCCCCAGCCATAGTCCTTCATCCAAGACTGAAAGCTCCTCATCAACTCATGCAAGTTTAGAGTCATTAAATGATTCTCAAAGAGAAGCTGTTATAAAGTTCAGCAATCTTGATCAAGGGCTTCAATTATTACAAGGACCACCAGGCACAGGAAAAACATCAACCATAGTTAAACTGCTTGATGTTTTAGTGGATAAAAATGAAAAGACTTTGGTTTGTGCTCCATCTAACAAAGCTGTACAAGTAATAGCAAAAAGAGCATTTAAAGAACTACCGAACATTCCGATGTTAATAGCCGGTGTTGAAGATAAAATCCCAACAGAATTAAAACCAATTTATTTTGACAAATGGTTGTTTAATAGAGGAAATGAATTAAAAGCGTTAATAAAAAAAGCATCAGATGCAAAGAATGTCGATAATATAAAATGTCGCAAGAAAATAATTATTGAATTACAAAATGGTTTAAAATCTGTTTTAGAGTCATTAATTAAATTCCAATTAATTGATGTAACTCATGAGCTTAATAGTACTATATCAGAAGATATCGATTCTATTCTATCTGATGATGATACATATTTTACCTTTCTTCGTAGTTTCCAAAGAGAAATAATGAAATTGGAATCGATACTTTCAAAAACATCTGACGAAACTTTATTAAATAATTCTTCCATTGTATTTACTACTCTTTGTGTTTCTGGCAGAACGGGCATCTTAAAAATGGAAGGCGTAACTACTCTCATTATTGATGAAGCCGCACAAACAACAGAGGCTGAGACCTTAATTCCCTTCCAACATAAACCCAGAAAGTGCTTATTGGTTGGTGATACAAACCAATTACCTGCTGTAGTTGTTTCACCTAAAGCAAAAGAATGTCACTATGATTGGTCTATGATGGAACGTTTGATTGAAAAAGCAGACTATCCATATGACAGTTTAAAAACACAATATCGAATGCATCCAGAAATTCGCAAGTGGCCTTCAAAAACCTATTACAACAATAACTTAAATGATGGTTCAAACATAAAAGAACGCCAAGCTCTACCCTTTCCAAAAATTCTTACTCCTTATAGCTTTATCAATATTTATGGGAAAGAGGAAAAAGATTACTCTTCATTCAGTAATCAAAAAGAAGCTAAACAACTTGTTAAGGTAATTGCTTACTTAAAAGCCAATGGAATTAACATAAGAGAAAGAGTTGGCATCATCACGTTTTATGAAGGCCAGTGTAAATTAATTAATAAAACTTTACAAAAGAATCAAATCACAGAAATAAAAGCCAGTACAGTTGATAGTTTTCAAGGTGATGAACGCGATATTATTTTGATTTCATTTGTACGCGCTAACAACAAAGGATTAGTAGGGTTTTTAAAGGATTTTCGACGATTAAATGTTGCTATAACCCGTGCAAAACTATCTTTAATTATCTTCGGGAATGCGGCTACCTTCTTGAAAAGCAAATCCGATATTAAGTCTTTGATAGAAGATGCTAGTAAAAGAGGTGTCTATTTTGAAGAACATCAATTAGCTAAAGTATTGTATGCACCCAAACCAGCTAAAGAGCAGAAGAAAACTGAGGCAGCTTCCAAAGCCAATAACTATCCTTCAAAAGCTGCAGCTATAGCTCAATTGCAATTAGATATTGCCAGAGACATGCAATCTAGAGCTGTCTCAGCACCATCTGCGGTCTCTGATGAAGCTCTGAGTACTCCTAAAACTTATGTTCCACAATTTGGGTCTGTAAAAAGCAATGCAGAAGTACAAGAAGTTAACCAACAGATAGTTCTAAAGAAGAAAGACGAAACTCTAGCAGATGCATGTACTATGAATTAGGGGATACATACAATGATTAAAGGCTCAAGTTATAAAAAATCAAAATCTCAATCATCACAAAAGGGATTTACAGCTGTTGATTATTATGATTTGTCTACGGATAGGTTTAACCGTTTCAAGCCGTCATATGATCCTTATATAGCTTACGCCCTTGTTTCTGAAAATGCGGAAGGTCAACCTGTTGCTCATCAATTTGAATTTCCATATCTTGATAATGATCAATACCCAATCGTTAAAAAGCTTAAAGAGATATCATTTGGTTTCAATGGACAAAATAATGCCATCCAAGCGGTAACTGAAGATGGTGACATTATGCGAACACAGCGCGCTATAGATGTTGAAATGCATCCTTTTGGTACTGAACAAACGAATTACAAGTTATTATTCTTCTCCCCTGAGTCACCCTACACAGCAAAACAAGATTTAAATTGGCCTCATGGTAACGTGAAAGACTCTGGCACCAGTGCAAAGGATAACCCATATAGTCCCTCTGAAAGTAGAGGCGGTACATTGGAGATTACATTTTCAAATATAAAAAAAAGATGGAATCAAACACCTGCTTCAGAAGACAATAATAATGACATAATGGGTTACTCGGCATTAGATGCTTACAATGCTTTTTATGAAGCGAATAAAGGTATTTTATCTGGTGAATTAGAAAAAATCTTTTTGAAATCAATCAATGCAGGTAACCCTTATGGTGCAAATTCTGCCATGAGAACTTTTAAACGCCCAGAATGGTGTCATGCTTTAGCTAAATACTTTCATCCCCCGCAGAGAAACCCTCAAGATAGAAATAATATTGGGGCTGCACCATTATGGATGAATTCTCAAATGATGGTTATTGAAGAGGCCTTAAAATGGCATGCAAAAAAGAGCCCCGATGCTAAAATTTCATTGAAAAGCCATTTTAACATGTTTGAAACCTCTGATGTGATACAAAACGGAGAAATGACAGGTACGATTAGAAACGATGATAGATTGGTTAAAATGTTCCAATGCTTAAATCCACATCAACTATTCCCGGCATATCCTCAAGCAACAGATATAGCACTCACAACCTTTGTATCGAACTGTTTATTGTTAGGCAAAAACCCGGACATGATTCCAGTTGTAAATTACAATTTCACTCCTCAAAAAGCAGCGGCTATATCTATGAATTGTTTTCCAACTACATTCGATGATCCTGAATTGGATCAACTGATGATGGAAATTGATGAATCGCAATTTATAAAACCACCTCAAACCTTCTCAGTCATGAGTGATGAAGAACAATTTGAGCAATCATTATTGCAAATCGATGAATCTCAATTTCCAAAACAAGCTAAAACTTCTAACAACCATTCAGCTTTTACCCGCCAATACGAGTCCATGAAAGTGAAAGCAGAAAAATTCAAGGATAGAAAGAGAATGAAGGAATCAGCTGTTGAACCCAAAGCAGATTTGGGTATTAAAAAGAAGAAACAATCTGAGTTAGGGTGAGGGTAGTTCGGAGTAAAGAATTAATAAAAACAGAGCATGATATCTCAGGGGAAGATTCCTATGATTGTTGAGCTTAGTGGGTGGGTGCCACCCATATTTAAAGTTTTATATATATAAGTCACAATCATATTTGAGCAACTCGATCATGTGTATATTCGCACATAGAGCAGATAATGCACTCACATTTCTATTTCTATATTTATATAAAATTCAAGACTATTGTTTGTCTCTATGGCTTACATTATGATGCCTTCACATTTCTTGACTCATTTAATTCTAATACGAGATTAGATATTCAAACTTTCCTTTCCATTATTAAATACAGTGTCGATACACGAGGATCATTGATATGAGAGCTTTACTTATTGGATTGCTAATGATCAACATTCAAGTTTGTTATGGGGTTCAATCCGAAACCACTACGTTATTTTCATCCGGTACTTTCAGTCATCAAACTATGTTACCCACTCCCATTCAACCTAAACTTCATTGCCGCGGATTAGTCATTCTCGGTTACAATCATGAATCTATTGCAAAAAGGATACTTAATGATTCCTTTCTACGTAGCAAATTAGATGGATATGGAATAGGCCTACTTGGTTTCAATCATGAATCTATAGCAAAAAGTATACTTAACGATTCCTATCTGCGTGGCAAATTGGATAGTTATGGAATAGGCCTACTTGGTTCAAATCATGAAACTATTGCGAAAAGTATTCTTAACGATTCCTATCTGCGTGGCAAATTGGATAGTTATGGAATAGGCCTACTTGGTTCAAATCATGAAACTATTGCGAAAAGTATTCTTAACGATTCCTATCTGCGTGGCAAATTAGATGGGCATGGAATAGGCCTACTTGGTACCAATCATGAAACTATTGCGAAAAGTATTCTTAACGATTCCTTTCTACGTCGCAAATTAGATGGGCATGGAATAGGCCTGCTTGGTTCCAATCATGAATCTATTGCGAAAAGTATTCTTAACGATTCCTTTCTACGTCGCAAATTAGATGGACATGGAATAGGCCTACTTGGTTCCAAACATGTAACTATCGCGAAAAGTATTCTTAACGATTCCTTTCTACGTAGCAAATTGGATAGTTAGGTGCAGGCTCAGGCCAAATGTGCGGTGCCTGCTTGAGATTGTGAATTTATCTGTTGATTTGTCATGCAGAATCTCACAAACTCATGCCTGGCACCACTCTCGCCTTAAGTGGTTTTTAATTTCTTAAGATCGTCGCTCGTTGATTGATTATTGCAAATACCTGAATCATTAGTCGATTTATTTTCACTATGACTATATCGATAACAAAGTATTAAACCCTGATGGGGTAAAGATAAATAACCATCTATATATTCCTGAAATTGTTCGTCAGACATATTATCAAACAAAGCGGGATCGACTTCTTGATATAACGAAATCGATTCGAGATCGATAGGCGATGCTGACATTATTGGTTTTTGTGATTGCATTCCTAAATCAAGCAAATGTTTATCAACATCTTGAATAATACGTTTTTCAGCGTTTGAAAAATATTTTAACGTTTGCAATAACCTTTCACTGGTGAAATCATGTATTTCATGTCTCATCATAAGATACGGTTGATGAGATCCCAATTTGGGCTCTTCAAAATACATTCGTAATTCATCATGCTTTTTATGCAAATTGAACAAATATAAATTTATTACTTCAAAGTCTTTTTCATTTACTTTGAATTCTGGATTAACAAAAAGCATTGCATGTCTGGCATCAAATTCAACCCTTTCAAACAAAATACCGCTCTTTAATAATTTATCTACAATTAATTTATTTCTTGCCCTGTAATAGCTAGGATCAAGAGGTTTAGGGTACTTAGCGGCAAGTTCTTCAAGCAATATCTTCACCTCTTGCGCGTCTAATAGTTGAAAATCTTCTTTTAAAAATAAAGAAGGTTGATGATCACCTTGCAACGGTTTTTCAAACACTTTCTGAAATTCATAAGATGAATCATATAAATCTAGAAAATCAGCATTAATCGCGCTGAAATTTACTTTTTTGCAATATTCACCACCCAAATAGAAACTAACTGCTCTTTCGTTTAATTTTACTTTTCTGAACAGCAACCCATGCCTTAAGCTAAATCGTATATATAAATGAGTTTCATTTTTTTTGTTTACGTTACCTAACATATAGCTAGTAATCTCTAAGAGAGGGAAAGGACATCCATTTTAGCTGTTGGCCTATCTAAACGCACTAAAGGGGTGCGGTGCCCGGCATGAATTGCACTACCTTAAAGGATCTTAATTTCTTACAGCCACGCAGTGGCGTAGGATTTTAGCCCCTCGTGGAAGCCATGAGCCGAAAGGCGAATGGCTGGAACGTGGGGAAAAGAGCACCCCAACCCACCCTCTCCTCTCTTAGCTGCGGTAGCGACTCCATGAATCCCAGAAAGTAAGTTAAAATAAATTTGATTCATTAGGGCATGTCCTCATAAGCACTTAATCATCTAAAAATCCTCAATTAGGCCGGAGCTGCATCGCTTATTAGGGCAACTGCGCAGGGGTGACGTGTCCTCTACAGAGCCAAAATGGAGTATAATTCGTTCTGACAATTTTAGTCAGTATTTGAGAGACAACCAGCATTATGAATGAAATTGAGGAAAAAGCCGGACTACCAGCAACTCCAGGGTATCGGTATGCAAAACATGTAGGTACTCAACTATACATCTCGGGACAGGTACCCCATAACAAATCTGGAGTCATTGTGGCTATTTCTAACCCATATGAACAAGCTCAACAATGTCTTGCTAATCTAGAACTATTGTTGAGCTGCTATCATTTTGGAAAAAGTGATATCCAACACATCACCATTTATGTAGTCGGAAACAGGGACAATCTAAGTGAGGCCTGGAAGGCTGTGCAGCGTTACTTCAAAGGAATAGTACCTCCAGCGACTCTTTTAGGCGTAGCATTACTTGGACACGAAAACCAGTTGGTTGAGATAGATGCAACAATCACCAAAACTCGAAGTGATTTATCACCAAGCTAATCCTAACTAAGTATTTTGAATCAATGGTTTTCCGCTAACGTACAATATTTTCCGTTTCGTGAACTGACCCGACTTCATCACATCGCTCACAGCAAACTGATCAAGATAAATTATCTTCTAGGGCATGTCCTCATGCACTTAATCATCTAAAAATCCTCAATTTTGTGTAAAATTCTCTATTCATCTGACGGTGATGGAGAGTTCTTTAATGGCCCGACGAATGATCACTGATACTATATGGGAACAACTTTTAATCACGATGAAGGTAAAAGGCTGTCGCAAGACCAGAGATAATCGTGATGTTTTAGAATCAATTCTTTGGAAACTGAGAACAGGTGCTCCGTGGAGAGATTTTCCCGAAGATTTTTGCCCCTGGAAAACAGCATTTAATCGCTTCAATCGATGGGCCCAGAAAGGTCTTTGGGAAGATTTTTTTTTAAACTTAAATGTAATAGTCTTTTTAATGCTCAAGAAAAAACCGAGATATTATTATATATGGGCGCCACTCTTCATAATCATCGCGCTATATTTCTTAATGTCGGCTTTAATGATTTGTGCCCCTTCTATTTACAACCCCCTTCATGTTCTGACAAAGCAGTTTTCTTTGTCACGTTTACTATTTCTTCCAAGTTTAATAATCATAATGCTTATCTTTTTTATTAACTGGTGGCATGTTAGAAAATGTTTGGCTAAATAAGGGTTGGGTGCCTTGCATAAGGAGCTTACGAAAAGTCTACGACAATAGAATTTAGTGTATAAGCACGTTAACTTATTTTTCGATAGATTCGTTTGTTTCTTTTATTTCGTTTATGCTATACTTTGATTACAAGCAGAATATTTATGGTGATTTCATGGTAAAGAACACGGCTAAAGCAATTGAAACAGCCCTCCCTTCAGAGGCTGATGCTGCTCTTGCCGAGCAATCCAGCCGAACCTTATCAGCATTTATCAGCTCAACTCAAAATGCTGCCATTGTTATCAAGGAAGGGAAAAAACAAGAACAGGTTGAAATACCTGCACAAGCATTACGTTTACTGGTAGACATTCTAACGCAAATGGGCGAAGGTAATGCAGTCACTGTTGTTCCCATACACCACGAATTATCAACCCAAGAAGCAGCTGATCTTCTCAATGTTTCCAGGCCTTACTTTGTTGCTCTTCTTGAAGAAGGTAAAATCCCTTTTAGAAAGGTTGGTACAAAGCGCCGCATACTCGCTAAAGATGTATTGGCTTATAAAGTGAAAATAGATGAAGCTCGTCTTAAAACACTGGCTGATTTAACGGAAGAAGCTCAGAAATTAAAAATGGGATATGACGACTAGTGGATGGTTTAGTTGTAGTTTACGATTCATGTGTGCTGTACCCTGCTCCGCTTCGCGATTTTCTCATGCACCTTGCAATCACTGATTTGTTCAATGCCATAACCGAGCGCTATCACATCAATCCAACTTAAAACGTGCCCCATTCCGTTGTAAATACCACTATTTAAAGCAGGTTGAACTATTAACCTTTGTTTATCTAAAGCCCAACCCACGAGGCTTTGAGTAATAGTATATTTCTAATTATTGAGATAGAATGCCTTAAATTTTTTTGTAGGATGTTGGATGATGAATGGTAACATCGAAATAACAGTTAATGGAAAAAAATTGACTTTAAATCATATCTCAAGACATGCCTCTGAAGCTCAATACATTGAAATTCAAGCTCTTTTCAAATTATATCCTCATTTAACCATTCATAATCTGACGCGGTGTTTGGCTGACTTTAATAAAGAAGTGCGCTTAAATTTGTGGTTAAAACAGCTACATAAAAGACATAATTCTCTTTTATCACCGGAGGTCAAAGATGGTATGTATCTCATATCAAGCTGGGATAGAATTTTGAATGAATTTCATGATTACTTAACAATGGAGGCAGTCAGCCATGTCTTTAATAATGAGGGTGCTCCTTGCAAGGAGTTTTCGTTGGTCAAGATGTATGAGCGATTACATGGCAAAGACAATGACAAAAATGAATTAGCAATCCGGCTTATAGAATTAAAACTAAATTATATGTTTTTATACTGTAATCGTATTGCTGGAACTCAGGTGACTTATCAAATAGTTGGAAACAATGATTTAGAAAAACTCACACCCCTCGCATTAATTGGTTTAAACAAAATAAGCATAAGAGTTTATTACCTTTCAATTCTTATTGAGAAAACCCTAGATCTAGCTGACTTTGTGATCAACGGCAAATCTACAGACCATAAAAAAGGTAAATGGGATAATAAACTAAAAGATCTGAGTCAATTTCTAAACATAAGTGAAGAAGAGAAACGCACGCTGTTGAATTTTAAGAACTCGTATAGAACGTCAGAACTACACAAACTTTCAAGGGTTCGCTCTATGACAGCTAAAAACGAATGGAATCACCTTCAAAAAGAAGAATGTCTTATTGAAAATGTTCTACGTAATTTATTTAAAAAAGTTACACAATCTTTATGAACATAGGCGTTTGTTGGCCTATCTATAAAGATCTTCCTGATCTGGTTAAATAGGTTTTGTGCGCAGATTTTTGAGAATAAGATCAGAGTTTGCTCAGTAATATTTTTTAGGAGTATCTGTCATTTTGGAATTATATGGATAATTATCAACGCAATCTCGACTCGTGATTTGTTCTTTATTATGCAATTCTTTTAATATTTTAGAACTTATTTCCTGAACATATTCATAAGTTAATTGATCTTTATTTTCTAAGTATATGCTTAGTGTGCCTGATACAATTTCATCATTTTTATCTAATGTTCTATACGTTAATTTATTGCTTGCATCTACAGTTATTCGTATACTATATTTATCTGATGGACTGTTAATGGGGGCTGTCTCTAAAGTGCACGTACGTTGCAATGAGAAATCCAATTCAAATTTTAGTGTAAAATAAAAATCTTCATCAAAATATAGCTCGTAACGTAAATGATTATGGCTTTCAATATTAGCCCTTATAGTCTCATCAATAGAAATTAAATTAGCAAATGGAATGCCTAAACTATTTAAGCAAATATGGTTTTTGTTGCGGGAAATATGTAGATTAGCATCATCATAATATTCGTTTGTTCCTTGAGTAAATATTCCATAAATCAAGACCTAAACATTCACTATAAATTTTTTTAAGTTCTTTGAAGACGAGGATAAAGATTTCAGGATTATATGTATATTTTCTTTTTTGTTTAAAGTAACTGGTATTCCAGTTGCTTTTAAGCAATAAGGTATCTGCAAAAGATATAAATGAGATTTCTCTGTATCGACTCGCTAATTTGTCGATCGAATTACGTAAGTTTATAAGGTTGTTTGAATTGATTTTTAGATCTTTAATAGCATCTTTTGTTCCTATAGCATCAATTAATCCAAAAACCGAGTAGTTTTTTAAAAATAAATGCTCTAGCCAATTACTTTTTACAAATAAATGAATTTTATCGTCAAATACACGATTCCCTACACAAATAGTTAGCTCCTCTAAGGGAAGAACTATATCTAGTTTATGGAATCTATCCATAACCGTAAGAAACCATGAAAGATCTAACGATTTTAGATTTATTTTTTCTATCACAACTGGCGTTATATATCCGGGTGGGATGCTTTGATTTAAATCTTTACCTGAATCATAATCATTAAAAATATTTATCCAATATAACTCATAATCATTTAGATATATTTCATCTATTATGAAACATTCGGTATGTAAAAGAGTATCATAGTTTATAACTTTAAAATGTTTATGCTCGAACATATAATTTTTCTTTGTCTAGTGTTTGAATATAGATATGGTGTTTAATTTTCATTATTTTTTGAATTATCCTCTTGCCGCAGGCGCATCTTATCTAAATTAATTAAAATATAATTTAACATTTCTATCGTTGCTGAAAACTCTGCTCCATTAGGCTCTACCTTGCTATGCATATACTTATTCCTAATCACTCCATAAAGTCCACTTAATAAGTCCCTAATGGAATCTATTTTATTTGAATATTCTTTAGAAAACGTTATTTTAGAATTTTTTCCAAAAATTTTATTTACCAATTCAATACCATCGAGAGACTTTGCCTGTTGAAAAGTAAATCTTAAACGTTCAGTAAGCACAAGGAATCCTTGCATAATTCCATCATTATGATGTCTGACAAGCAATCTTGGGACTAAAACTGATAAAAGCTCATCATCGAACGGTTGTTTAACATAAAATTTCATTGGTATTGTTCTTAGAATGAGAGGCATATCTGTTATCATTATATTTAATAATGATTGTAAGGCATCTTTTCTTTCATTATTGTTTAGATGTTTCTCAAGAGAGTTAATATGTTTTTTTAAAAGTTCTCTGATGCTATCATCGAAATTAACAAGCTGATCAAGCTTTGCTATATCATGAATAAGAAAATTAACAAATGTTTGTAAATCTCTTGTTTTTGTTTTATCAATAATATTATATAAATTTCTTGCAGAGGTAGTTACAACATTAAACTGCTCAATTAATAAGATAATATCTAAAGCTGACCCCCTCTGTCAGGGAAGTTGTCGCCTTAATTGAAAAACAACCAGTGGGGCGATAGGAAATGTTGTATGTCCTCTTATTCGACTGAATACAAGTCTGCTATTGTAAGTAAATTACTAGGCCCAAAACCCCCAAGCATTGCTGAGTTATCTAAGAAAACGGGGATAGCTCAACCAACACTATATTCATGGCTAAAAATTGCCCGAAGTAGTGAGCCCTTGGATATTCCCAAGAGAATAAAACGCGTGCAACACTGGACCAAAAAAGAGAAATTGAAGGCTTTGCTCGATACTACCAATATGAGCGAAGAACAGCTTAATGCCTTTTGCCGCAAGAATGGATTATTTGCAGCACAATTAGAACAATGGAAAACTGAATTAATGGATGATCTGGATGGCAAAGGCGCTTCTCAACAAAAGACCAGCCAAATTAGAGCATTGGAAGCAGAGTTGAATCAATTAAAAAAGGAGCTTAAGCGTAAAGATAAAGCGCTAGCGGAAGCATCAGCCATTCTATTCTTGAAAAAAAAAGCCCAGGAGCTCTGGGGGGATCCCGAGGACGAAGAATAGACCACGACACTCGTTTACAGGTTATATCGTTAATAAAGCGAGCCTGTGAAATGGGTTGTCGCAAATCAATTGCCTGTAAAACTTTGGGCTTTAGTCTTCGCACATTAGAGAGATGGGAAAAATATCCCCACGTGCCAGACAGGAGACAAGGCCCAAATAACAGTCCGCCAAATAAACTGAGCGAACAAGAACGAAATAAGATCCTTGAAGTGATTAACATGAAAGAATATGGTTCATTATCCCCCTGCCAGATAGTTCCTAAATTAGCCGATAAAGGTGAATATATTGGTTCAGAATCGACCATTTACAGGCTACTTAGGGAAACCGCTATGCTTTGTCACCGCGGAAATACTCGGCAAAGAGTGCCTTATAGAAAGCCTGCTAGTTGTTCCGCCACTAAGCCTAATCAGGTTTGGAGTTGGGACATTACATTTTTAAGTACCTCTGTAAGGGGTAAATTTTATTACTTATATCTTTTTATGGATATTTATAGCAGAAAAATAGTTGGTTACAGGGTGCATGAAGATCAATCAGCAGAGAATGCTGCTGACCTTGCGAAAGTGGCATATTCTAGTGAAAAAATTAATGGCAACAAAATAAGACTGCATTCTGATAATGGTTCGCCAATGAAGGGGTCTACGATGCTGGTAACATTGCAAAAACTTGGCGTGGTACCATCCTTTAGTCGACCTTCTGTAAGCAATGATAATCCATTCTCAGAAGCACTATTTAGAACATTAAAATATTGCCCAGAATACCCCAGCAAACCTTTTGAGTCGATTGCGCAGGCTAACCAATGGATTACATGCTTTGTGAAATGGTATAACACCAAGCATCTTCATAGCGGCATAAGGTTTTTAACTCCGGAATCTCGTCACACTGGTGATGAGCAAAAGATTATCGAAAACCGCAAAAGAGTCTATGAAAGGGCTAGGTCGAAAAATCCGATGCGTTGGACTGGAAGGACAAGAAACTGGGTGCCAGAGGCAGAAGTTTTACTTAATCCAGATATATTAGATGCTAAGGCTGCTTAAATCTTTTAAGGCAATCAATTTGAACGTATGATGTGAAACTCAAGCGACAACAACCCTGAAAGATACCGCTGAATGTATGATCATGTTGATACACAATAAATAACTTAATATCTATAATAATAGAACATTTAATAATTGAAGTGTTCCGGCAAAATCGAATCACCATTATAAACTTTTAGGCTTGCTTCAATGTCTCATCAACACAATTTATGGGGTTATACACGGAGGCTCTACTGTTTTCAGCATTCTTAGTTATAGAAGGTGTCAAGTATACCCCTTGACACAGATTTGAATACCTAACTCAAGCAACCTTGTCAAAGGTATACATCAGCCTATCTCGCTTATCTGAACTAGGGAATCATATACATCTACAAAAGATGGTGTTCCCGAGATAAATAGGGTGCTTATTTTTGCATACTCTTCTTCATACAGCTCAAAAAGTCTCTTATCTTTATTCAAATTAAACGCCAAATTGTTTTTCAAGTTCAATTCGTCTTGATTCCCAAAGCGATGCTCTTTATGTTTCAGATAGGCCTCTGTTCCAATAAAATTGCGCACTCTCTCATGTTTGAAGAGCATATGAATATCATAGAAATGTCTTAAGAAATTTTTCCCAAATTTGCCATCTTTTTGTTGATTGCGTACCTTTGTTGATATCGTTTGGAGTTTTTCAACAAAAGTATACTCGGGGTGGTAACATTTAATGTTTTTAGCAACGTTATCTGTGATTTTTGCTCTTGATTCTATTGCCTTTGAATAAGCCCATGAATCAATGGTTACTTGCTCATTTGGTGTGGTTTGATCAAAGCCTACTTCTAATAATATATTTGGTTTAATACCTGGAAGAGCATCAAAAAAGCTTTCATAGATTAAATCAATGCCACCGTTTCTCATTTTGGTGTCATCGTATTCCGTATTTCTCTCAGCTCGCATACCAGGGATTGAAATCTTACCAGTTAAATTGTCAAAAAAGTCACTTCTACTTTGAATATGCGCAGGCTTATCATGATTACGTCCAGTTTTTACACCATCAGATGCCTCAGGTTCAATTCTGATATCAATATCTTCAGAGAATCTATCTATAATTTTAAAGCCTTTCGAAAGAGAAGTACCGCCTTTAAGTTCAAAGGTAAAACCTTGCGTTTGAAGGCCCCATAGAGCATGCATAATCCAATAGTCTTTTTCGACTAGATAGGGTGCTATATTTTTTTCTTGACTAATTCTACTAAATAATTGTTCTGCATCTGGTAACTCATGTATAAACATCATACATCCTTATTGATAACATCTTCATTGAAAAACTTTCTAGTTCCTACTTTTCCATATTTATTTGCCATTTTTAGCAAAAGATCAGTATCAAATTTTCCTGATTTCACTCGTTTAACTATCATTTGTTTAAGTTCTGTTGGTGATTCGCCAACTGAATCTATATTATTTACTAAATCTACAAGTAAAAATTCAGCGGTTAACTTTGATGGATACCCATTGTTTGGTCTTTTAAAATTATATTTCCTACCTGATAACTTCACAACTTCATATCGTTTTTTATTATAAACAACCGTTTCATTTTTTAGTTGTGTTAATCCTACACCCAACGAGTTATATAAGTTTGGATTAACCATTAGAAAATCATTGGTTTTAAGAAATGCTTCAACAAGCTTTGAATCTTCTGCGGGCAAATCACCAAAACGACTCATTTTTGGAGATAAATAAAGACCTGGACCTACTTTTCTAAGTAGACCTTTCTCTATAAGTCGCTTTACGTCTCTGCCGGCTGAAGGAGAGTATTCTTTTAAACTCCGCCATTGATAAACCTTTCCCGCAGATAGTTGCGACAGTAATTCATAGCATTGTTTTGCTTGCCTCATGTTACTAAGATAGCTAATTTGGTATCATAATGCAACTATTTTTACTAAAAATAATTGCATTCAGAGCGTGATAATGCACTATTGGAGATGTAAGGTATTGAAAATTAGAGATATATTACTTAGAGATAAGATTTTGATGTTTGAAGACAGATTCTAAGAGTTAGGCAGTAATTTCGGCTCCTTCTTCGCTACTACACATTAGCTCCGTGGACTTAAAATCCCTTGAGAAAATTTGAACATTTTAGATTTAAATAGATGGTCAGCTTCTTCCTACGCTCAGAAGCTTCGGAAGACAGGCCGAAGGAGAAGAGTCCTGCTTCCACCTACGCTAAGAAGCTTCTTCCTACGCTCGGAAGCTTCGGAAGACAGGTCGGTCGACAGGTCGCTAATACACTATGCATTGAGATCTTAAAAAAATTATCTGGAATTCTTGAGAAGGCGATATCTTCAAATTTGGAAATAAACTGGAGGCTATCTGCCCGCCTACGCGACCTGTCGCCCGAAGCCTTTTAGGCGTAGGGGGAAGCTCTTCGGCGCTTGTCGCGCTGAAGTTCGAAGAACGAAAGCGGACGGCATAAGATTTTGCTTGTCCGGCGTAGCTTCTTAGCGAAGCAGGTAACGTTTGCCGAAGGAGGATTCTTTCAAATTGGGAAATAAACTGAAGGTTGTCTGCCCGCCTACGCGAAGCGCTTCGGCGCGGCATAAGATTTTCTAAGTTTTCGCGAAGCGAAAACAAGAAAATCTAATGGTGCCCGGGGCCGGAATCGAACCGGCACGGAGGGATAAGCTCCGAGGGATTTTAAGTCCCTTGCGTCTACCAATTTCGCCACCCGGGCTACATTCTTCCCATTTTGCTTTTATACTGCGTTGGCCGCACTTATCGCGCTGCAGTCATGTACTAAATGTACACTCCTTTGCGCTCAAGTTTGCCGCCTTGTCTAAAAGCAAACTGGCTCGAATCTATTTTTCCATTTTGCTTTTATTCTGCGTTGGCCGCACTTATCGCGCTGCAGTCATGTACTAAATGTACGCTCCTTTGCGCTCAAGTTTGCCGCCTTGTCTAAAAGCAAACTGGCTCGAATCTATTCTTACTATTTTGCTTTTAGCCTTGCCAAAAACAAATCTAGCTGAATACTTTTCATTCTATTATCTTGGAGGCTGAGGCCGGAATCGAACCGGCGTACGCGGCTTTGCAGGCCGCTGCATAACCACTCTGCCACCCAGCCGGGAGCCTCTTCTTCGCACAAAAGAGTCCCCTGTTGGGAGCAATATTATGCGCTAGAGAAATTGGAGCGGGAAACGAGGCTCGAACTCGCGACCCCAACCTTGGCAAGGTTGTGCTCTACCACTGAGCTATTCCCGCACCGTAAAGAGGGTGCCATTGTTAAAGATTTCACATTCCCTGTCAAGCGCCAATTTCCTTATACAAGAAAAGGTTAGCTCAACCTACTCCGTTAACGCTGCCCAAGCAGCCTTCAAATAGGAAACCATCGTCCATAGGGTCAAAACGGCTGCGATATACATTAAAACCACGCCTGTTATCACCCAAGGGTCATCCCAGTGCGCTGGCTGAGAAAGTAATATGATGATTGAGATAATTTGTAAAGCGGTTTTAACTTTACCTATGTAACTCACTGAAACTTTGGTTCGTTGCCCAATTTCAGCCATCCATTCACGTAAGGCTGATATCGCAATTTCTCGACTTACAATAATCGCAGCAGGGATGGTGATAAATGGGGAACCAAATTCACCCACCAATAACACTAAAGCCACAGCAACAATTAATTTATCGGCGACCGGATCTAAGAATGCACCAAAACGCGACATTTGATTTAACTTTCTAGCAAGATATCCATCTAACCAGTCCGTTACGCCAGCAAGACAAAAAATGCCCGCAGTAATCATCCCCGCATGTTGTGTAGGCAAATAAAAGGCAATAACAAAGCATGGAATTAATAAAATTCTTACCGCAGTAATGCCATTAGGAATATTGATGAATTGGCCCGACATGAGTGTCCACAACTATGAAAATTAATCGCGAAGAGTAAGTACGGAGGCTAGCATTTTGATAGCCCTCTAATCAACACAGTTTACCAAAATCGTGAGTCACTCGCCATGAAGCGCAAGATAAAGTGTTGCCGCCAAAGCACTGCCAATTCCCGGCACTTTGGCGATAGCCTCTTCACTGGCCGCCATTAGCCCTTGCATGCCACCAAAGTGGTTGAGTAGCTGTTGACGTCTTTTAACACCGATCCCTGCCACAGACTCCAAGGGAGACTGCTTGCGGGCCTTGCTACGCTTTTGACGGTGCCCTGTAATAGCAAATCGATGGGCTTCGTCTCGGATCTGTTGTAGTAAATGAAGGGCTGCCGATGTTGCAGGCAATTTAATCATCAACTCTTCATCACTTTGACTACGAGTCACATATAAGGTTTCAAGGCCTGGTTTTCTACCCTCGCCTTTAGCTATCCCAATGAGCAAAATATCTAAAATCTGACATTCCAACATCACCTTTTTAGCGCGATGTAACTGCCCTTTGCCACCATCCACAATGATGACTTCCGGCAAAACCAATTCTTCGGCTTTTCTTTTGAGGTAACGTTTAGTCAGCACTTGGTCCATTGCCGCATAATCATCGTTCGCTTTGACATCGATGTTATAACGGCGATACTCCGCTTTTGCTGGGCCATTTTGGTCAAAAACGACACAGGAAGCAATAGTTGCCTCCCCTTGGGTATGGCTGATATCAAAGCATTCTATTCGGTTTAACCCATTGGTGATCCCAAGTACTTTTTTCAACTCAATCCATTTTTTCTGAACCGCACTATTAGTCGCCGCTCTGCGAGATAATGATTGCAAGGCATTTTCTATGGCAAGACTCATCCATTTGGTTTTTTCTCCCCGTAGGGGTTGAATGATTTTTATTTGATGTTTGGCATTTCCTGATAAAGTGGATGCCAGCAGTTCTTGATCTTCAATCGGA
The DNA here is from genome assembly GCA_963829835.1 of uncultured Pseudomonadota bacterium. Classification (GTDB taxonomy): domain Bacteria; phylum Pseudomonadota; class Gammaproteobacteria; order Berkiellales; family Berkiellaceae; genus Berkiella. The sequence continues at coordinate 261,830 of CAWHKC010000003.1, read as the reverse complement.
AAATTAATCAGGATCTCTTGGGGATAATCCAATTTATTTTCTTGATCTAAGTAAAACTGAATTAAAAAGCCACGCAATAACTCCGAGACTACCCCTTCCCCCACTTGTTTTGGGAAAAAGGATTTACTATCCAGGATTTGACCTTGACGGATATAAAGTAACTGAACACAAAAATGCCCTTTTAACTGTACAGCGGCAATTACATCGGCATTCCCTTTTTGCTTATAGATGATTTGCTGTTCATGGATTTTACGTAAACTCATCACTTGATCGCGTAAAATGGCTGCCCTTTCAAAATCTTGTTCCGTAGAGGCCACTTCCATATTTTTTATCAGACTTTGAACGATTTGCTCTTCTTTACCTTCTAAAAATAATGAAACATTCCCAACATCTTGGGCATAACTTTCAGGCGTAATATAGCCAACGCAAGGCGCTGTACATCGTTTTATCTGATATTGAAGGCAAGGCCGTGATCGATTACTAAAAAAAGTATCGTCGCAGGAACGAATTTTAAACAGCTTTTGCAAAATATTTAAGGATTCTTTTACCGCAACCGCACTAGGATAAGGGCCAAAGTATTTGCCTTGAAATTTTTGCTTTCCCCTAAAATAAACCAGTCGAGGAAACTCATGACGCGATAAAAACAAATAAGGATAAGACTTATCATCGCGAAACAAGACATTATATTTAGGAAAGAGTGATTTAATGAGTGAATTTTCAAGCAATAACGCTTCTTTTTCGCTGTTTGTCACCGTCACATCAATGCTGGCAATTTTGCTCACCATCTGAGCAATGCGCGCATCTTCTAATGGCCTAAAATAACTGCTAAGACGGGCTTTTAAATTTTTTGCTTTACCAACGTATAAAACTTTATGCGCTGCATCGCGCATGCAATACACGCCAGGACGTGATGTGACAGACTCTAAGAATGATTGTGAGTCGAACATGGGAAAAATGCTATATTAACTGCTGGAGGATTCTGTATCTAATATGCCATGTCTGATAGCAAGATGTGTTAATTCAACATCACTATGGACATTCAATTTATCAAATAGACGGTAACGATAACTGTTAACTGTTTTAGGACTTAAGCAAAGCTTATCTGAAATCTCTTGTACTTTTTGGCCGCTAGTAATCATTAACATCACTTGCAGCTCTCGTTCTGACAATGTTTCAAAAGGAGAAGCTTTTTCATCAGATAAATGTTTGAGTGCCAATTGCTGAGCGACTTCTGGGCTTATGTATCGCTTGCCATGGCAAACCGCATGAATCGCTTGAACCATTTCATCTAAAGCAGAACCTTTGGTCAAATAACCAGCAGCGCCTGCTTGTAGTAGTTTGGAAGGAAAAGGTTCCTCGCCACAAACAGTTAGAGCAATCACTTTAATGTCTGGATCGGCTCTTAACAGCTTACGAGTCGCTTCAAGACCACCTATGCCAGGCATCCTGACATCCATTAAAACAACGTTGGGGTGCTTCTCACGCGCGATTTTGACGGCTTCCTCGCCAGTTGAGGCTTCACCAATGACTTTTAGTCCATTGACGCCTGAAAGTAGACTGCGGATACCCGCTCTCACCAGTTCGTGGTCATCAACTATCAGTACTGTAATCAATGTTTAGCATCCTCAAAGCGAGTTTTAAGAACGCATTCAGGATAACCTAGGGCGAGAATGTTTACTAGAGCTAAATGGGGGGAAAAATCCGGAGAGGCAGGGATTCGAACCCTGGAGGGGTTTCCCCCTAACGGTTTTCAAGACCGCCGCATTCGACCACTCTGCCACCTCTCCATAGATTGCGCAGTCTACCCAAGCTATTTCACTATTGCAAATACTCCTAAAAACCTGCCATAGTAAAGGTCTAAACATATGATATCATTAGCATTATTGATATCAACCCACTGGTCAGCACCTATAATACGAAAGACCAGTGGTTATTGTTCTATATAGTCATGTGGTATAATGATTATCAATACCTATCACTAGGCTTTAAGGAGATGCTCAATGGCAGACCAATTTCCTACGATAACTCGGGCTCGTACTGAATCAATCCTAGAGACGAACTCAGTTATTCGTAACACCTATATTCTACTGGCAACCTCAATTAGCTTTAGCGCTTTGATGGCCTATGTTGCAATGGTCACCAATGCTAAATCCTTAGGGTTGATGACGCTTTTAATTTATTTTGGATTGATATTTGTTATTAATGCGACTCGTAACAGTGCTTTAGGCATTGTTGCTGTATTCGCCTTCACTGGTTTTATGGGTTACACCTTAGGGCCAATGCTGAATGCTTATATTCAAACTTTTGTTAATGGTAAACAGCTGATATTCACAGCTCTAGGTGGAACTGGGATTATCTTCTTTGCACTGTCTGGCTATGCTTTAACAACCCGTAAGGACTTCAGTTACCTTGCCGGATTCTTGATGGCCGGTATGATTGTTCTTTTCTTAGCAGTCCTTGTGCAAATATTTTTCCCAATGCCTATGCTGCAACTAGCTGTATCAGCAGCCTTTATGTTGTTTAGTGCGGCAATGATATTGTTTGAAACCAGCCAAATTATCCATGGTGGTGAAAAGAACTATATTATGGCAACCGTTACAATCTATGTATCGCTATACAACATGTTTATCTCTTTGTTGCAAATCCTCTCTTTCTTCAGCGGCAACAGAGACTAGATTAACCTCTTTCATAAAAAAGCCTCTATCCAGAGGCTTTTTTTTTACTTATCTTTTTGCTTGAAGAGTTGCTTGAGACTTTGCTGGAGATTTAGCTAGAGATGGAGATGGAGATGGAGCTGGAGCTTGTGCCTTGTGATGAGAATGTCTTCTGCTAGACTTTTTATATTGATGAATGATAGGAGCAGGACTCGCACTAATAACTACTTTTTGCGCTTCAAATTGCTCGTACTGATCGTAAAAGCCATGTTTACTTAATACGATAGAAGAAAGTGTTTTTCTAATTTTTTCCTTCTCACCCTCATCAATCGTCCCTTTGAAATTTGCAAAAAATGCTTCAATGCCTGTTTGCAATTTCAAGGGAAGTTCATCACGTTTAGGATTACTCAAGACAACTGGCATCATTAAAAACAAAGCCAAAACATGGTAATAATCAAAACGCTCTGGATAGTATGCAAATTCACCCAACTTGTGCTCCCAAAATTCTGAGTTTGGGGGCAATTGTTGTGGGAGCGTGGGAAATACATCAGCTAATATCCCTAATCGCAAAACGGTAGATAAATTAGTATTTGAAATTTGAGATACAAATAGCTTTTGCATATTATTTAAATAAATACCAATCGGTAAGTACCTAATCCTATTAGCATGTTCTTTTATTAAATCTTCACAAGGAATATCCTTTGCAAATTGATTGGCAAAGCGAATCATCCTCATTATTAAGGAAGGATCTACAGCAAACCTTAACTTGGGATCGCCTAATAGCTTTAAAGTGGGCGCAGATAAGTCACCTTGTGCCCCTAATAAATCGAAAACATCTCCATTGGAAGAACAGACAAAAGTATTAATTGAAAAATCTTTTGTATTTAAAAAATCTTTTAAATTACCCCAACGTTCGCACCAAATATCGACTTTACCAAATTTTAGATGCCTAGCATCATTAGGGTTTTGCCAACAACGACTTTTAAAGCTCTGGGGTAATTCATCCGGCGAACAATTGACAATAATATCCATGTCCTCATCGAGCATCGGCGGTATACCCAGTAAGCGGTTACGAACCCACCCGCCGACCATATAACTTTCCAATTGATGTGCTTCAAGATCTCTTAAAAGCGCCATTTGAGGAGGTAATTCAAACCGAGCTATAGGCATTGAGAAATGAACAGCCTTAAGGGAAGGATGCTTTAAATGAAGAGATTGTTGAAGTTTTTCAATTTCCTGCTTATGAATTGCTTCTAATTCATTTTGTCGCTGCTTTAGTTGTTTGGCGTATTCTTCTTCCTTTTTTCTTTGTTCATCAAGAAGTTTTTGTTTTAACAGCTCAAAGGAGGCTTGTTCATCGCATTCCTTTTTGCTAAGTTCAGCTTGATGTAGAGCGGCAAGTGCGCTGAGTTCAGTTTGCTGTTGTTCATTTAATTTCGCTAATTTCGCTTGATGCTGCGTTGCTTGTGCTTTTAATTTGCTTTCTTGCTCTAAGTTGAGTGCTAGTAATGCTGCTTCGTGTCGCTCATTAACTTGTCTTATGTTGGCTTTAGCTTGTTCGGTGCGAGCAGCCAACTCAGATTGATACTGTGAGCTAAGGTCTTTTAAGGTAGATGCCTGCTTTGAAGATAAAGAATCCAACTCCGCTTTGTGTTGATCAATTAATGTGCTCAGTGATTTTTGTTGGCTAGCTGTTAGCTTTTGTCTTTCATCTTGAACTTGGGCTTGGATCTCAGTCATTTTTTTCTGATGAACAGCTAACAATTCCGCTTTCTTTGTATTAAATTGACGTTCTTTTTTTTCTTTAAACTTGGCAAATTGCTGTTGCGCTTTTTCCCTTTCCGCATTCAATTCATCAGATTGTGAAATTTCCAATGCTTTTAATTTTGCCAAGTTTTCTTCTTGTAAACGTTTTGCAAGTTCATTCCTTTCTCGTTCTATCTGCGCCCTTAATTCCTGACGTTTGGTTTCAAAGGAGGCTGTTTGTTTTTGTTTGTCTTGTTCTCGTTTGTCTTCCTGTTCTTTGGTGACATTCTGCGTCATCGATGCGCGAAGTATTTGGGCTTCTTTATCCAGTTCTGCTTGTTCATGCTGGGAAAGTAATGGTATAAATAAACGTGGTGCACAGAGAGTTTCTTGCGCAGCGGGAGCATCTTCAAGAGTAAGACGCGTAATCATGGTTTCAACTTCTTTGACTTCAGCAGATAATTTAAGCGGTAGCTCTTCAGAGAAAGTGAGTAAATCTTGTTTCAAATCATCTGCTATTTGTTTTAAAACACCTTGAATGGTTTTTCCAAAATGGGTTTGTAAAGAAGGATCTTTTCTAAACATAACCATCAATGCAACAACCAGATCCAAAACGCAAGAAACTAATTCTTTCGTCGATTGTTGTTTGGGAACATCTTTATAAGCATTGAGAATACCTAAAACAGATGAGGCATACACGAAAGTGAGTCCGGGCATTAAAGTGTCTGACATCATCTTCAGCGATTCTTTTGTTTCTTTCGCACTTTGTATTAGTTGAACCACACTCACAGGTGATGTAAGAGCTGATGTTTTATTCCAAGTATGAGTATAAAAAGTATCTAGCAATTTAAAAAGATTCTTCAATTGGCCTGGACTACTCAATTGATCTAAAGTTGCCCCCAGTTCATTGTAGTTCAGTTTATATTCCTCTAAAAATGCAGGTGAGATATTTGCTTTTGCACAATCAGTTGGCAACAATTTATCAACAAAAGCAATCGCTTTTAATTTGAGTGCTTGTGCTCTTTCTTGCTGATTAAATAGACCTAAAAAAGCAATCGCTAATCGATAAGTCAACAATAATGAACTAATCTCCCGTTGGACAATGTCAGCATTTTGTAATAACCCAGGAGAACTTTTTAATTTTTTGCAAAATTGATCTTGGTATTCGTCGACATAGCGTTCTAATAACTGAATTTTTTCAAGTATTATTTGATAATAAAAATAATAATGATGTTCGGTTAATGCGGTTTGCGTAAATCGCGTAATTAAAAAAGAGGTTGCCGGAGCAAGATCTCGAAATAAATCATGGAGCATGCTTTCCCGTTGCGCTTGCGCCTTAGGGTTTTCTAGCAAAGCCTGCAATATGTTTACTTTCTGAAACCCCAGCAGAAATAAATTTTCTGAATCTGCCATTTTTGTGTCAATAAGCGCTTTAAGTCGTGTTAATTCAGCCTGTGCTTCTTTAGTTTTAGCACTTTCAAGTTTTGTGCGCTCTAGATTAAAAGCGCTTAATCGCACTTCTATCAGATCATAGGGAACATCATTCTTTATTAATTGATAACCAACCCCAAAAATAAATTGCTCCATTTTGCTCTTGAGGAATTCATTATTCTCAGCAAAAAAGGACGCCAAATTCAATTCTCTTTGGCGTGCGTTGTGATTGCGTGCAATTTCGAATAATTTTGAGGTTAGGTTAATTAAAGTATCAGCACTATTGACGGCTGTGCTTAGCGCACCGATAAGCCCTGGCTCTAAAGAGGTCTGTGAGGGGGAGCTCATCACATCACGAATATTAACAATGGGTATTATCTGAGATGCAGCAGCAGCAGCTTGTGGAGTAGAAAGTTGCTTCTTTCGTCCTCTATTTGGACCCTTGCCTGCCATGTTAACCTCAATAGTTAGATGATAAACTATATTTATAGTTAGAAGATGATATCATTTTTAACTCATGAGGAAAAGTTCATGATTTTTTAAGACATAAAAAAGCCTCAAAATGAGGCTTATTCTCTTATAGCCTGTTAGGCGACGGCGCATGGGGTCTTTAAGGAACCGTATAAACAACCTTTACCGAACTATCGACAGCGGATCTATCGACATATCCCATGCAATTAGGATTTTTGGCAACCAAATCTTTCACGGCTGAATCATCGCTTTCTTGAATGGGAGGATAACCTTGGCCCGTAAAAATAACTCTGGACCAGTAGGATTTAACTTCGGTATCACTTTTTTTTATGACATTGGTATAGAATTTTTCTCGAGCCGAACTTCCTGAGGCTTGATCAACCGGGATCACCTTAATACCGTTAGGTAGAAATTTTGTTTTACCAAGATAAATGCGATTAATTTCTTCTGAAGACAAGGTTGTAATAGGCATATCTTTATTAGCAATGACGACAACATCTGCAAAACTTGCACAGGGTGTCATAGGTGCAAAGAAAAGCAAAATAGCTAAAATTCTTTTTAAATTATTATTTTTATTATTTGCCATGACTTTTCCTTACATCACGGCATCAAGAGCTATGGAATAAATATTAGCAGAACCAGGTATAGCAAACTCAAATAGCCCAGGTGTGTTGAGATCAGGATGGATGTGTTTAAATTCTCCTTTTAAGGCAATACCTTCATAAACATCCCATCGCAAACCTACTGTGACCGAACTTTGCGAACCTGCTCCACCTTCAAAATTGGGGCCTGTAGCAACTAAATTTGCAGCAATAGCATCCAAGGTTTCATCGGAACCCGTCAACAGCATAAAACCTGAATTGATGATGCCATTAAAACGTCGCGTTTTATTATCCTCTAATCTTTCTCTGGCAAAAGTAATGTGAGGCAAAAATTGATTGACGTGATAACCACCCATCACATACCAACCAACGGCATTGGTAACCACTATCGATTGTGTTTTTCTTTTAACAATCTCTCCCATGCTCACCACATTTTTCCAGTTAAATTCGTAACCTATGCCAAGAAAATTAGCACGGCAATTATAAGCATCAAAATAATTAACCCAATCTAAGCCAATGGGGGGTATACCTGCAAACGGAACACCTAATGCCATCGTATTCAAAACCGTATTAAACTCTTGCATGGTAGTCCCACCATTGGGATCCAGCGTTAAACGTGTTGTTTCAAAACCTGCGCGAACGCTAAAAATCTCATTACCATATTTAAGATTAAAGGCATACATATCACTAAGGCGCAAACGGATATAATCAAAAATAGTTTCGTTAATACCTGTAGGTAAAGTTAAATTCGCTGGAAATGATAGGTGTGTACTCGTCGCACCATAAAAAGCTGAGAACGAAAGATCGCGTTCAAATAATAAAAATTTAAACTTCGCGTCCACTCCAACAAAGTTACTAAAATCAGAAGGAACCTGAGAATACACTTCTTCGGGTGGTCGAACCCATGGATAGGCATATCCCACATCGACAACTTCAGAAAGCATATAAGGGTTGGTGCGAAGGCGTCCAACGCGAAATTGCCAATGATCATTAGGTTCCCATTTTAAGAAGGCCCAAATGGCATCAACCTCCCATTCATAAGCGGCTTGTGCTAAAAATTGGGTTGTTATGCTAATATCTTCGCGCAATTGTTTTGTAAGTTGAATACCAACATCAGAATCTTCATCAAAACTGGGGCGCCTTCTTATATAAGTGTTATAAAGCGGTTCAACCCCATCTGCCAAGTAAGGAGCATCATTCCAAGCTGCACCAATGGATAAGAATCCATTGATTTGCCAGCCTTCAAGCGTATAAGCTAAAGCCGATGTACTACCAAATGTTAGAAAGAGTAATGATGCCGAAACACTTTTTTTCATCACAGTCCCTTGCGCAAGAACTTATTGAATAACTGTCAGATTCAACAATACTATTCTAGTACGTACATTGGGGCAACTGCGGGTATTTATTTAGAGAACATACAACGGGCCAATTCCAAACTAGCCTCCTTATGCATATCAAAAAAAAGACCGGGCAAGCCGGTCTATATAATGTGAGTTTATTATCTTCTTAATGACAATCCTTATCTGTGACTGGTCCAAATGTCGCAAGACCACTCGTAAAATTAGGTATAATGTGTATCGCAAACGTTGGACCTGCAAACGTTAACATGCCAACACCAAACAGCGCGGCTAGTAGTTTATTTTTGGTACGAACATTTTTGGATGGCCAATAAGATTTTGTTTGGTAGGCTTTTTTCATGACATAAAACTCCTCAGAAATTTAGCATGTTAAAACTGCATTCGCTTAGCTTCTTTGGTGATAAATACTTTTTTAAAACCCAACCAATCAATGCAATACCATTTCTGGGCACCAATAGAGGGTGTTTATTTATCTAACTCATCCATTGAATCATGTTTCATAATTGAGTATCAATATCATTTCGTCTTTTTTAAGACCTATCAGAAAACAGTGGATTGGATTGGATAAAAAAAGACCGGACAAGCCGGTCTTTTTCATTTTATACAAATCTACTACTTCGTAGGCGCCACGACTCGAACTCCTGTTGCTACTTGACCAGTGCCTAAATTCGCAATCGGCGTCGTTAGTTTCATATCAGAAAGTGCATATCCATAAACATTATATGGCTCTGTGGTGAAACTTTGACAATCGTCACTGATCGTGAGTTTCCATGAATAGGCCGCGCGCAAAGCAGGAACCGTCGGAAAACTCCCTAGATTCGATGTAGTTGGTGTTATCGTGGGGATTGGAGTGGTTTGCTCTGGATTTGTCGTCCAAGGAAAAGTCGCAATTTCAAAAACATTAACAGCATACTTATTCCCACCAAGATATTGCCAATTAACTGATTTCACAGTTTCTAAGTGGCCATTTGATCCAATGCTAAAAGTGTCACCAGCCGAACCTGTTCCACCTTCATTAAAGGTGGTATTACCATAAAGATAAGTGTCCGCTGGGGGCGACGGTAAAGGAATTTGATAATTCCATGTACCGACAAGCCTGCAATTTTTTTTGTTCCCATCGTCAGCCAATGCAGTGCCCATTATAAAAACGGATAATAGTGCTAATAAGACTTTAGTAACTTTCATAGCACACTCCTATGAACATGCCTATTTGGTTATAATTATGAGTTATTATTTGCTAAGAAAGTTCAATGTATTTGTTAAAATTGTTAAGACCTATTAGAAAACATATGATTGGATTGTGTAAGAAATGGCGGGGAAAATATGTCAATGTAGGGTGGGCAAAGCTTTTAGCGTGCCCACCAGTTGAATTTAAGATGGTGGGCACGCTAAAAGCTTTGCCCACCCTACGAAGATTTAAGATCCGAGCTTTATTACCTTTGTCGCCCCCATAAAAGGGTAAAGCACTTCAGGGATATGCACATTTCCGTCTTTGTCTTGATAATTTTCAAGCACAGCAATTAACGTTCTGCCCACAGCAAGTCCAGAACCATTTAAGGTGTGAACCAATTCAGGTTTTGCATTGGGTTGTGGACGGTAACGCGCTTGTAAACGCCGTGCTTGGAAACTTTCAGTATTTGAACAAGAAGAAATTTCACGATACTTTTGCTGGCTAGGTAACCATACTTCTAAATCATACGTTTTCGCAGCAGCAAAACCAATATCACCACTGGATAATGCCATTACCCGATAAGGTAAGTTTAATTTTTGTAAAATGGTTTCAGCGTGTTTAGTCATTTCTTCTAAAACTTGATAAGAAGTTTCAGGCGCAGCAATTTGAACAATCTCCACTTTATCAAACTGATGTTGACGGATCATGCCCTTTGTATCTTTACCATAAGAACCTGCTTCGCTTCTAAAACAAGGAGAATGGCTAACGAATTTTAATGGTAAGGAAGCCGCTGGCAAAATGGAATCTCTTACCATATTGGTTAAAGATACTTCTGATGTGGGTATTAAGGTTAGTTTTCTATCGCCTTTGATATGAAATAAATCATCGTAAAGATTCGGCAATTGCCCTGTACCATAAAGCGCTTGCTCTTCTACTAAATACGGTACATACATTTCTTCATAGCCGTGTTCGGTGGTGTGAACCGTTAACATAAATTGCGCTAAAGCACGATGTAGTTTTGCTATCTCGCCTTTTAACACCACAAAACGTGATCCTGACATTTTTGTCGCACTTTCAAAATCAATCTTTGTTGACTTAGCGGTGAGATCAACGTGATCTAGAGGGGTAAAATCAAATGTCTTAGGGGTGCCCCAGCGTCTTACTTCGACATTCGCTTCTTCATCTTTGCCAACCGGAACACTTTCATGAACCATATTAGGCAGCGTTGCCAAATAAGCGGTTAGCTCATCTTGAACAGCGTCAAAAGATTTTTTAATGACTTCCAAATCAACAGCGACTTTTTCAACCTGTTCTAACAACAGGTTTGCTTCTTGCTCATTTTTTTTTGCTTTGGTTTGACCAATTTCTTTAGACAAAGTATTACGTTGGCTTTGCAAATCTTGGGTTTTAACTTGATATTCTTTACGTTGCTCTTCAAGGGAACGTAATTTCTCAATATCAACCTTCACACCCCGTTTAGCAAGATTGGCAACCACTTCTTCTAATTGCGTTCGTAATACATTTGGATCGATCATGATATGTTTCTCTTAAATGTTATGTTTCTTTCTCTTTTAAAGAACGTAATTTCTCAGCAATCTTTATCTCAAGCCCTTTATCTACCGGAAAATAATACTGCTTCTCCCCCATCTCTTGCGGGAAATAAGTTTGGCCGCGCGCAAATCCACCTGGTTCATCGGGATCATAACGATATTGTTTTCCATACCCCAAATTTTTCATTAATTTGGTTGGTGCATTACGCAAATGTACCGGCACCTGATAAGAAGGTGAATTTTCAACTTCTGCTTTTGCTCGGTTATAGGCCATATAACAGGCGTTACTCTTAGGGGCGCAGGCTAAATAAATCACGACTTGGGCAAGCGATAACTCCCCTTCTGGGCTGCCTAAACGTTCAAGCGCATTCCAAGCTTCTAACGCCATGCCTAATGCTCGCGGCTCTGCATTACCGATATCTTCACTGGCCATGCGCACCACACGACGCGCAATATAATGAGGGGAGCAACCCCCATCTAACATTCTACATAACCAATACAATGCCCCATCAGGAGATGAGCCTCGTACCGCTTTATGTAACGCTGAGATCTGATCGTAAAATAAATCGCCTTGCTTATCAAAGCGTCGATAATCTTGCTGCAGTACATCTTCAACCAGTTGCACTGAAACAAGATCGGTTGAGAGCGAAGTCACTCTTTGCGCTAACACATCCAAAATATTCAATAACCGTCTAGCATCGCCATCGGCAGATTGCACAATACGTTGAATACTTTCAGGTTCAAGTGTGATCTCAACGTGACTCAATCCGCGCTGTAAAACTTGCTTAAGATCATCTTCGGTCAATGCCTTTAACACATAAACTCGGCACCGCGACAATAAAGCGTTATTGACTTCAAAGGAGGGGTTCTCTGTGGTAGCACCAATAAAATAGACGGTACCATCTTCTACATAAGGTAATAGCGCATCTTGTTGTGCTTTATTAAAGCGATGGATCTCATCAATAAACAGTAAGGTGCCGCGATGAGATTCTTCAAAGAGGGATTTTGCATTCGCAATCGCTTCGCGAATATCTTTAACACCAGCTAGGACAGCAGATAGTGCGACAAAATTTGCTTGGCAATAATTGGCAATGAGTTGGGCAAGCGTGGTCTTACCTGTGCCAGGTGGCCCCCATAGCAACATAGAATGCAGTTTACCTTGTTCTATGCAGTATCGAAGAGGGGCACCCTTGCCTACCAGATGCGATTGACCAACAAATTCCTCAAGCGTTTTAGGTCGAAGACGTGCAGCAAGCGGTTGAACCATTAGCGTTTAGGTTCCCGCTTGAATGATATCGACCCCTTTTGGAGGAACGAATTTAAAGGAGGTGTCATTTACCCCTTCATTGATAACGACCTTGGTAAAAAGGGTATAAACATCTTGGCCAAGCGGATCATGCATCCTTACTTCCGCCAATTTACCTTTGGCAAATCCTATCTGGATATCAGCAAAGGGAGCATCTTTTTTCTTTGGATGCAATAAGTAACATTCGTCACTTTTTGGACATTGATTCTTTTTACCATCTTCAATCTCAAAATCCTGTTTCAGGGTGGTTAAAGAACCCGCTAATAAAGAAGCAGGTGAATCCCCTAGTGCACCTTTAAGCTCTTGCTTGGTGACTTGGGAAAGATCAATGTCGTAAGTCCATAAAAACTGACCATCGGCAATCACTAACATCTGATCTGGGCTTTGACTCTTCCAATAAAATTTCCCAGGACGTCGTACCATCATCTCACCTTGAGATTTGGCAACATGCTCACCATTAGCATCATGAATTTTTTGTACAAAATGAGCTTTGTAAGTATCGATTTTTTGCAAAGCCTTTAATAAATTATCAGCTGCTGCATCGGCAGCAAAACTTTGAGAAGATACCAAACCTAACATAGCTGCTAAGGCGTATTTAACATATTTTGACATAATTTGACCCTTATTTAACTGGTGGTGGTGCTAAGACTTCACGAGTCCCATTCGATTGCACCTGACTCACAACCCCTTCGGATTCCATACGTTCTATCAATCTGGCTGCTCGGTTATAACCAATTTTTAAGCGGCGTTGAACTAAGGAGATAGAAGCTTTACGCGCTTCTGTGACTACAACTATTGCTTGGTCATATAACTCATCAGCGCCATCTTCATCCATCATAAAGGGGCTAGGGGTAGATTGTACCACGCTTTCAATATAAGTTGGCTTCCCTAATTTACGTAATTCATTGGTGACTTTATGAACTTCATCATCACTGACAAAGGCACCATGGATCCGATGCGGTACGCCGACCCCGGGTGGCAAATAAAGCATATCGCCATGTCCCAATAATTGCTCAGCACCAGATTGATCTAAAATGGTGCGAGAATCAATTCTTGAAGAAACCTGGAAAGCTATTCGTGTAGGGATGTTGGCTTTGATTAAACCGGTGATGACATCCACTGAGGGTCGTTGAGTTGCCAGAATCAAGTGGATCCCCGCGGCTCGGGCTTTTTGAGCAATGCGTGCAATCAACTCCTCTACCTTTTTACCCACAACCATAATCATGTCGGCAAATTCATCTACCACTACCACGATATGAGGCAACTTTTCTAAGGGTTGGGGTTGCTCTGCACTTTGTGGCAACCATAAAGGATCTAATAAGGGCTCGCCCGATTGTGCTGCCGCTTCTACCTTTTGGTTATATCCCCCTAAATTGCGGACCCCTATGGCTGCCATGGTTTGATAACGACGCTCCATCTCAGCAACGCACCATTTTAATGCATTTGCAGCATCTTTCATGTCAGTGACAACGGGGGTTAATAAATGCGGAATATTGTCGTAAACAGCCAATTCCAGCATCTTAGGATCTATTAAAATCATGCGAAGATCATCGGGTGTGGCTTTATAAAGCACACTCAACAACATCGCATTAATACCCACCGATTTACCTGAGCCTGTGGTACCGGCAACAAGTAAATGTGGCATCTTTGCCAAATCAACGATAACCGGTCGACCGGAAATATCTTTGCCCAAGGCTAATGTTAATGGTGATTGAGCTTGTTGGTAGGCAGGATCCTCTAACACTTCTTTTAATCGGACCAATTCACGATAAGTATTGGGGATTTCTAAGCCCACGACTGATTTACCTGGGATGACTTCGACCACCCGTACACTAACTACAGACAAAGAACGCGCCAAATCTTTTGCCAAAGTGGTGATTTTGTTTACCTTGATGCCAGCCGCTAAATCTAATTCAAAACGAGTGATCACTGGCCCCGGATGCACCCCCACCACTTTCGCATCTACCCCAAATTCAAGCAAACGGGTTTCAACTAAGCGCGAGATCTCTTGAAGTTGAGCCGAGGTGTATCCTTGATGACGTGTTCTTTTTTCTGGCATCTCAAGTAAAGAAATGGAAGGCAGTTCATTTGAATAAGCCATTCTTTCTTTGCTCTTGCTGACGCTTTGGTTTGTAAGAGGGCTTTTTTGTGCCACTTTTTTAGGCGCAAAAATAGCCGGTAAAATCTTTTCACTCTTTTCCTCTTTACTCTCTTTGACTTTGCTTTTCTTAGAATTTCTCAAAGGGGGTAAATGATCATCAAATTCATCTTCATTAGAAAAAGGAAAGGGATCAGATTGGCGTTTGGTTTTGATAGGGCTTTCTTCACTTTGCGATTTATCGTCGGATGCGCTCAAACTTGGAAAATCATCCCAGGTAATGGGCAATTTCATCTGCTTTGCTCTTTGAAACGCTTTTTCCACCATTGGCCGCAAAGGTCCTTGATTTTTAACAGCCAGATAGGATCTTCTCCCTGCCCCTTCCATCAGCGAAAACCAAGAAAGTCCCGTAAACAATGTGACGCCCGTTAAAAAAAGCGCAACTAAAATGATCGTGGCACCCAAGGGATTCAGATAAGCTACCATCCCCGTCTTGACCGCTGTGCCCAACAGTCCACCAGTGCTCATCGGCAAAGTTTGTAAGGTTTTCACTAAATGCATCGTGGTTAAACCACAACTGGAGGTTAATGCAATGAATAATCCTATTCCCCGTACTGACCAAATCATCGGATTGGCTTGTGCAGATTGTGGGTTCTCTTGGTAAATAAAGAGCCCCCCTAAAGTCAGTGCTACCGGGAAAATATAAGCCATGTAACCAAATAAAGAGAGAAGGACATCTGAAAACCAGGCGCCTGTTAAGCCCGCCGCATTGTGAACTTCTTCACCTGACATACCAGAATGAGACCAAGCAGGATCCGCATCGGAATAAGTTACCAGTGCTATGAATAGGTAAATCGCAAAAGAACAAAGCAATATCAAGGCGCCTTCCTTCATCCGGCGACTGACATGCAGGGATTTTGGTGCGACGTTCCTTCGTGTGGTGGCTTGCTTCATGCGTTACCATTTAATTATTAAGATTTTGATTTCATTCTAGCATGAGTTGGCTTCTATCCTAGGCTTCTTTGACGAGAACTTCCGTCTTGCGTAATATTGCCTGCAACAGAGAATGAGGATAAAAGCGAATATGAGCCATAAAGTTCACCATCAATTAATTATCTTGGGTTCAGGTCCAGCAGGCTATTCTGCAGCTGTCTATGCTGCACGGGCTAACCTTCATCCGGTCTTGATTACCGGCATGCAAAAAGGGGGACAACTGACCACCACAACGGAAGTGGATAATTGGCCAGGGGATGTGGAGGGTTTACAGGGCCCTGCTTTAATGGAGCGCATGGAACAACATGCTTTGCGATTCAATACGCAAATCCTTTTCGATCATATTGAAGAAGTCACTCTCACCGAAAGGCCTTTTATTTTAAAAGGAGACTCTGGAACAGTTTATTCTTGTGACTGTCTGATAATCGCTACCGGCGCTTCAGCAAAGTATTTGGGGCTTCCTTCAGAGCATGCCTTTATGGGTAAAGGAGTTTCCGCTTGTGCAACCTGTGATGGCTTCTTTTACAAAGGTAAAGATGTTGCTGTTATTGGGGGTGGTAACACTGCCGTTGAAGAAGCACTGTATCTCTCACATATTGCGTCTAGTGTCACATTAATCCACCGTAGAAGTACGCTACGCGCTGAGAAAATTATGCAAGACAAGCTCTTTGAGAAAGCCGAAAAGGGTAATATTAAACTCCTTTGGGATCATGCGCTTGAAGAAGTGCTGGGCAATAAAATGGGCGTCACTGGCGTTCGGGTAAAGCATGTCACTTCTCACCTGGAACAAACGCTTGATTTAGAGGGCGTGTTTATTGCGATTGGCCACACACCTAACACGCAAATATTTCAAAACCAATTAGATATGAAAGATGGCTATATTGTGGTTAAGAGTGGTTCTTCCGGCAATGCGACGGCTACCAGTATTCCTGGCGTTTTTGCTGCCGGGGACGTTGCCGATCATGTTTATCGACAAGCAGTGACTTCTGCAGGGACGGGTTGTATGGCGGCATTGGACGCAGAAAAATATCTCGATAATTTGAAATGATCAATGCAAATCCCATATTACCTAACCAATGATGTCGATTATTTCCCCAATCCTGAATTGGCATTATCCGAACCCAATGGTTTACTCGCCATTGGGGGCGATCTCAGCTCAGAACGTCTTTTAGCAGCCTATAGACAAGGCATTTTCCCCTGGTTTGATGAAGAACCCATTTTATGGTGGAGTCCGGATCCCCGGACCATTTTGACTGTCGATTCTGTGCATATTTCAACTAGCTTAAAAAAAGCCATTCGCCAAAACGATTTTGAAGTGAGAGCGGATGAAAATTTTACGCAAGTCATCCAGGCCTGTGCGGCCCCTAGAAAAGATGCCAACGGTACTTGGATAACCAAGGAGATGCAAAATGCTTACATCAGGTTGCATGAACTAGGCTATGCCCACTCAATTGAAGTTTATTCCCAAGAAACTTTAGTGGGTGGCATTTACGGTATTTCATTAGGGCGTTTGTTCTTCGGAGAATCGATGTTTAGTCGCAAAACGAATGCGTCAAAAATCGCTCTAGTATATTTAGCAGAACAGCTTAAACAATGGAACTTTGAATTCATTGATTGCCAAATGTGGTCACCTCATCTGGCTTCTTTAGGAGCAACCACCATCACACGAAAGGTCTTTCTAGAAAAATTAACCCAGAATAATAAGTTTGAAAGCAGAATATCTAAATGGTGTTTGAGCATAACTTAAGCTAGAGGGAGTTTCCTGCGGGAGCAATATTTGGTAGGATGACGCGCGAATGCGCATATTTTTAACTTTTAAGGGTGAACATGCCAAAAGAAGATCATATTGAAATGGAAGGTACCGTCACTGAGACGCTTCCAAATACCATGTTTAGGGTTGAACTCGATAATAAACATGTTGTGACTGCCCATATCTCAGGCAGAATGCGTAAAAACTACATTCGAATTTTGACTGGTGATAGGGTTACTGTGCAATTAACGCCTTATGATCTCACCAAAGGCCGTATCATATTCCGTAACCGTGACGGTAAAGGAAGTGATAAAGAGGCGCCTGCTGCTGCTGACGAAGAATAAACTTCTTCTCCTCTCCCCTCTTCCTTCACGGAAGAGGGGTGGAGCAAAAGTCCTACTCGGTTGGTTCAAAAACGGCTAGACAAATACCATTTTCATCTACTGACACTTCGACTGAACCACCTAGCGCCAACTTGCCAAACAGTAATTCATCGGCAAGCGGTTTCTTGAGTTGCTCTTGAATGAGACGAGCCATTGGACGTGCGCCCATCTTTTTGTCATACCCTTTCTCAGCAAGCCAAGTACGTGCTTTAGCATCAACTTCCAAAGTCACATCTTTTTCAGCTAAACGTTTGGACAACTCATCTAAGAATTTATCCACAACGCGGGTAATGATCTTTTCATTTAAAGGTTCAAATTGAATAATCGCATCCAGTCGATTTCTAAACTCAGGCGTAAAGGTTTTTTGAATCGCGTTCATTCCATCTGCCCGATGTTCTTGTTCTTTAAAGCCAATGGAATTTCTGTCCATCATCGAAGCACCCGCATTGGTGGTTAGGATGAGGGTCACATGACGAAAGTCTGCTTTGCGTCCATTGGTATCGGTTAAAGAACCATGATCCATCACTTGCAATAATAAGTTAAAGACATCCGGATGTGCTTTCTCAATTTCATCTAACAACACAACAGAATGAGGGTTTTTGGTAACGGCTTCTGTTAATAATCCACCATGATCATAACCAACATAGCCAGGAGGCGCGCCGATTAATCTTGAAACCGTATGACTTTCCATATATTCAGACATATCAAAGCGAATCAGTTCAACCCCTAAAGATTTAGCTAATTGCTTGGATACTTCGGTTTTACCAACCCCTGTTGGCCCTGCAAATAAGAAACATCCTGTTGGTTTTTCTGGATCAGTTAAACCAGAACGTCCCATTTTGACAGAAGTTGCCAAATAATGAATCGCTTTGTCTTGACCAAAAACTTTTGATTTCAATTCTTCTTCTAATCCACCCAGTAACGAGCGATCTGAAGTTGATACTGTTTTTGAAGGAATTCTAGCCATTTTAGCAACAATGGCCTCAACATCTTTGACGCCGATCACTTTCTTACGACGACGTTCTGGCAGTAAACGTTGATAAGCACCTGCTTCATCTACCACATCAATGGCTTTATCCGGTAAAAATCTATCACGAATATAACGCCCTGCGAGTTCTGCAGCTGCTCTTAAGGCCGCGCCGGTATAACGGATTTGGTGATGTTGCTCAAAATGCGTTTTAATACCTTTCAATATCAGAACAGTTTCTTCTATTGAAGGTTCACGAATATCAATTTTTTGGAAGCGTCTAGCAAGCGCTCTGTCTTTTTCAAAGATGCCTCTGTATTCTTGATACGTGGTAGAACCTATGCAACGTAAATCACCTGTTGCTAACATCGGTTTTATTAAATTAGAAGCATCCATCACACCACCGGATGCAGCACCTGCACCAATAATGGTATGAATTTCATCAATAAATAATACGGCACCTGAATCTCTACGTAAATGTTGGAGTAATGATTTGAATCTCTTTTCAAAATCACCACGATATTTTGTACCAGCAAGCAAAGAACCCAAGTCCAAAGCATACACGGTGCAATGACCCAATGCTTTTGGTACATTTCCTTCTACGATAGCTTTGGCTAAACCCTCGGCGATGGCTGTTTTACCTACACCTGCCTCACCAACATAAAGAGGATTATTCTTACGTCTGCGGCATAAAATTTGGACTGTACGTTCCAATTCTTGTTCGCGTCCGATGAGCGGATCAATTTTACCTTGCTTTGCTAATAAATTTAAATTGATAGCATAAGCTTCTAATGGACTCTTCCCTGGTGCTTCATGCGCGCCATCATGTTCAATCGGCTGTTCAATATCAGGTTCATCCATCTCACGTGGTTCTTCCACTTTGGAAATACCATGTGAAATAAAGTTAACAACATCAAGCCGAGTAATGTTTTCTTGTTTAAGAAAATACACTGCTTGGCTTTCTTGTTCACTAAAGATGGCAGCCAAAACATTAGCCCCAGTGACTTCTTCTCTGCCTGCTGACTGAACATGAAAAACAGCTCTTTGCAATACGCGTTGAAAACCTAAAGTAGGCTGAGTTTCACGATGAGATTCAGTAGAAGGAATTAAAGGGGTGGTTTCATCAACAAATGTTTGTAAATCTTGTCGAAGGCGTTCAACATCTGCCCCACAAGAACGTAGCACATTAGAAGCAGCAGAATTGTCAAGCAATGCCAATAACAGATGCTCAACGGTCATAAATTCATGACGCTTTTCCCTGGCTTCTTTAAATGCTAGGTTGAGCGTCATTTCTAGTTCTTTGCTCAACATGGCATTAGACCTCCGGCGTCGTTTAGCTTTGTAAAGTTATACTTTTTCCATTTTGCAAAGCAATGGATGATCATTCAGCCTTGCAAATTCGTTAACTTGTGCTACCTTTGTTTCAGCGATGTCTCGAGTATAAATGCCACAAATTGCTCTTCCATGATTGTGGACATCTAACATTACCTTCACAGCTCGAGGGTAACTCATCGCAAAAAACTGCTCTAATACAACTACCACAAAGTCCATCGGTGTATAATCGTCATTAACTAACAGCACCATGTACTTTGTAGGGCGGCTGAGTTTCGATGCTTTCTTTTCAGCCTTTACTGCTGGGGTGACTGATCCCCGACCAGATGCTGTGCCCATAATCTGATATTAGCCAACTATTGGCTACCTCGCTTTCCATAACAAAAAATTCTTTTCATTTTTTATTGTCGCATAGATATTTGGTTTTTGACAGATAATTAACTTATACCTAATTATGACTTAAGTCTTGACTGAATAACCGTTTATGTACAACAGTTATGATGTTCTCACCCCTAATGAGTGGGATGAGTGCGTGTTAAGTATAAGTTTAGCCTCTAAAGTAGTTTTATTGGCTTATTTCTATTGAAAAGGATTTTATATGCCAAGCGGGATAGTAAAGTGGTTCAATAGTGCAAAGGGTTATGGTTTCATTTGTCCAGAAGGTGGTGGACAAGATGTATTTGCACATTTCTCCGCCATAGTCATGGATGGCTATAAGTGCCTCAAAGCAGGCCAACCGGTCACTTTTGAGGTCAATGAAGGCCCTAAAGGACTACATGCAGCCGATATTCGCACTACAGGGGCTGCAGTAGAAGCCCAAACTGATACACAAAGAGTAAGTGTTATGGAAAGCGCTGAAGCATAATGGACAACAATGGTTCCTTCCCCCTCCTATAAAGAGGGAGAAGGAAATCATGTCTTACATATGATGGATAATTTCATCGCCAAAAGCAGAGCAACTTACTGTTTTTGCATTTTCCATTAATCGAGCAAAGTCGTAGGTCACTTTCTTGCTCGCGATAGCCCCTTCCGTTCCTTTAATGATCAGATCAGCGGCTTCAATCCAACCCAAATGACGTAACATCATTTCCGCAGACAAGATTAATGAACCAGGGTTCACCTTATCTTGTTTGGCATATTTTGGTGCAGTGCCGTGAGTTGCTTCAAAAACAGCGACGCTATCACTCAGGTTAGCGCCTGGGGCGATTCCAATGCCACCAACCTGTGCAGCCAGTGCATCTGAAATATAATCACCATTTAAGTTCAAGGTAGCGATAACACTATAATCTTTTGGTCTGAGTAAAATCTGCTGTAAGAAAGCATCCGCAATGACATCATTGATCATGATATCTTTGCCATTTTTAGGATTCTTTAAAACATGCCATGGGCCACCTTCAAAAGGCTTGGCGGCAAATTCTTCAACAGCAAGTGCATAGCCCCAATCTTTGAAAGCACCCTCAGTAAATTTCATAATATTGCCTTTATGCACGAACGTGACTGAAGGCTTATCGTTATCAATGGCATATTGAATGGCTCTTCGCACTAAACGCTGTGTCCCTTGTTTAGAAACAGGTTTGATCCCTATCCCACAGTTTTCAGGAAATCGAATCTGCGTCACATCCATTTGATCTTGCAAAAAGCTGATTAATTTTTTGGCTTCAGGAGAACCCGCCTTCCATTCAATCCCAGCATAAATGTCTTCAGAGTTTTCTCTAAAAATAACCATTTCGGTATCTTCTGGGCGCTTAACCGGACTTGGAGTTCCCGGAAAATAATGAATTGGGCGTAAACATACATATAAATCAAGCTTTTGCCGTATTGCCACATTTAAAGAGCGGATCCCGCCGCCTACTGGGGTCGTCAATGGACCTTTGATAGCAACAGCATACTCTGCCATGGCTTTAAGCGATTCTTCTGGTAGCCACTGATTTGGGCCATAAACTTGGGTCGCTTTCTCGCCGGCGTATATTTCCATCCAGGCTATATTGCGATCACGCTGGTAAGCTTTCTTAACTGCAGCATCAACGACTTTGCGCATCACAGGTGTAATATCAACGCCGATCCCATCACCTTCAATAAAGGGGATAATGGGGTTATCTGGCACGCTTAAGGAAGCATCTTTGTTTACGTGAATTTTATTCCCCTCTTTAGGGATAACTAATTTTTGATACGTCATGGCGGCCTCTTGAAGATTTTTTATTAGCAATCAGTACCTTAGTTTAGCCCAAACCAATAAATCACACATCAGTTCACCCAATAATTTTTTTCTCAAGATTGCAGATATGTTAGAATGCAGAGTCACCAATAAAGTTGATTACCATACTAATACCTTGAAAACTAAACACACAGTATTTGTCGGCCTATCCGGCGGTGTTGATTCCTCCGTCAGTGCCTTGCTTTTGAAAGAACAAGGCTATGATGTTCAAGGTTTATTCATGAAAAACTGGGATGAGGATGATACTGCGTCATTTTGTTCAGCTGAATCTGATTTGGCTGATGTGAAATTGCTTTGCAAAAAATTAAATATTCCCTTACATACCATTAACTTCGCCCAAGAATATTGGCAAAATGTTTTTAGTTTCTTTCTGGAAGAGTATCAAGCTGGCCGAACACCCAACCCCGATATCCTGTGTAATCAAGAGATCAAATTTAAAGCCTTTTTAGAACATGCTTTAAAACTGGGCGCAGACTCTATCGCCACTGGCCATTATGTACAAAAGCAAACCCTTCACCAAGAAACCCAAGAACAATATGTCTTACAAAGAGGCTTGGATCAAAATAAAGATCAAAGTTACTTTTTGTATACCATTAATCAATCCGCTTTAAGTAAAAGCCTTTTTCCCGTGGGCCATTTAGAAAAACCCATGGTGAGAATGTTAGCAAAACAAGCAGGTCTTCTGATCCATGACAAAAAAGATAGCACCGGGATCTGCTTTATCGGTGAAAGAAAATTCAAGACTTTTTTACAAGATTACCTTAAAAATTCACCGGGTGTCATGAAAACCCCAGAAGGCCAAACCATTGCTGAACATGACGGCTTGATGTTCTATACCTTAGGGCAACGCCACGGTTTAAAAATTGGTGGTTTAAAGGGATTCGATGAAAAACCTTGGTATGTGGTGGGCAAAGATACTGTTGCTAATACTTTATTCGTGACCCAAAATAATGAACATCCTTGGCATTTTAGTAAACATCTTTTAGCCCATCAGTTACATTGGGTGAGTGGCCTTGGAAAAACCACCCCTTTTACTTGTACAGCGAAAGTACGTTACCGACAAGCAGATCAACACTGCAAAGTATTTCTGGATAATGATAAAGCCATTATCACTTTTAATGAACCACAACGCGCGGTTACCCCAGGACAATCCATCGTTTTTTACGATGGCGTGAATTGTCTTGGTGGTGGCACTATTGTAGGCACCGATTCGGTTGGTGGGATCCTGCAGAGTAAAATAAGCGCACCAAACATGGAGTTATTATGACAAATCATTCCTCTCTCACAGCGATTTCCCCTTTAGATGGCAGATACCATCATCACTGCCAAGAACTCAATGCTCTGGTTAGTGAGTATGGTTTAATACATTATCGATTTATCGTGGAAATCAAATGGTTACAAACCCTTGTTTCAAGTGGCATAAAAGATATCCCAACCCTCTCTGATGCAGCCAATGACTATTTGAACAAATTAATAGAAAACTTCAATGCCACAGATGCTTATGCCATTAAATCCATTGAAGTGAACACCAATCATGATGTGAAAGCCGTTGAATATTACATCAAAGAAAAACTTCACGCTAATGATTCGCTTGATAAACTAACAGAATATGTTCATTTTGCTTGCACTTCAGAAGATATCAATAATCTTTCTTATGGTTTAATGTTGATGGATTGTCGTGACAAAATTTTACTACCACAATTAAAAAATGTGATGAATCAATTGCAAACAATGGTAAAAGAATATGCCAATGTCCCAATGCTTGCACGCACCCATGGTCAAGTGGCTTCACCCACAACTGTCGGTAAAGAAATCGCCAATGTTTTAGCAAGGCTAAATCGTCAAATTGAGCAGTTTAAGACACTCGAAATTTTAGGCAAAATGAATGGCGCAGTGGGAAATTATAATGCCCATATTGCTGCTTTTCCTGAAGTCAATTGGCACGATATCACCGCAAAATTTGTCGCCTCATTAGGCTTAACTTTTAATCCAATGACAACTCAAATTGAACCGCATGATGCCATGGCTGAGTACTTTCATTGCCTGGTGCGTATCAACACTATCCTTATCGATTATAGTCGCGATATTTGGGGATATATTTCGCTGGGTTACTTTAAACAAAAAGTGGTAGCAACCGAAGTGGGCTCTTCAACCATGCCTCACAAAGTCAATCCGATTTATTTTGAAAATGCCGAAGGCAATTTAGGGATGGCGAATGCGCTGTTCGACCATTTTGCACAGAAGCTCCCCATTTCTCGTTGGCAAAGAGATTTAACGGATTCCACCGTACTACGTAATATTGGCGTGGCTTGTGGTTATATGCTGATTGCGCTTAAATCGCTACAAAGAGGTAACAATAAACTTGCTCTTAATCAAGAAGCCATTGAAAAAGATTTAAATGACAATTGGGAAGTGCTTAGCGAGGCAATTCAAACCGTCATGCGACGCTACCATATCGCGCAACCTTATGAAAAATTGAAAGCTCTCACTAGGGGTAAGAAAATCACGCCTGAACTCTTGGGTCAGTTCATTGATTCGCTTGAGTTACCAGCGGATGTTAAGAAAAATTTGAAAGCGTTAACACCCAGTAAATATATTGGGATTGCCGAGAAATTATCATCTATATTCTAAAAAGGCTCAACTGAAGGGTTTGTATCATGAACCAATCACTCCTTTTTAGAACAGTCGTCGGCTTCTGTTTGTTTGTTCAACTTGCCTGCGCTCATTTAGCGAGCGCAGAAGAAGAACAAGCAAGCCCTAATTTACAAACTGAAGTGATTACCCTGAACTATGTTTTACCACAAGATATCTTGCCAACGCTAACCCCTTTTCTTGCAAAAGGTGGACAAATTAAACCCATTAATAACCAACTGATAATACAATCAACACCCGATAATATCACTGCATTAAAATCCATTATTGAACAAATCGATATCGCTCCCAAAAAGCTGATGATCACCGTTTCTAATGGCCACGATAAACCCAGTGAAATTGAATCGATAAGTCCAAACGGTGATGTCACTTTTGGTCAAGATACCTCTGGCTATCACACACTTTCTATCAGCACTAATAGTGAAAGCCAACGTCAAGTCAGTACCATTCGGGTTGATAACGGCCAAGTCGCTTTTATTCAAACCGGTGTTACAATTCCTTTGATTACCGAACAATTTGGTGGTCAATCCAATTTTCAAAGTCAAAGTTCACTAAAAGGCCAAAGATCAGGCACTCGCACAACGACAGGATCTACCCCAGGAACGGCCACAGGAACATCTAGTATCGGAACAACCGCATCTGCAACAGCTACTGGCAGCAGAACAACCTCTGGCACCGGAACAACGACCAGCTTCGGAACAACCGCCGGCGCAACGACCTCAGCATCCGCAAGCGCAGCGACCACAGGCGCAAACACAACAGCAGCCACAGGGACTTCTTCATTGACAGGATCTGGTAGTGCTAGTGGCAATTCAAGTGGTGGTGGTCAATCTGTTGATTATCAAAACTTAAGCAATGGCTTTTATGCAAAACCACAATTAATTGGAAAGGAAGTTAAGCTCGATCTTTCGACTCAAAATGATCAACCCATAGCCACCAATGCCGGTAGTACCATTCAACCGGCCTATACCACTTTTAATGCACAAACAACAGTAATGATTCCTGTTGGCAAATGGACCTACTTTGGGGGTAATCAAGCCCAAGATCAGGTATCAAACGGTACTAGTTATCGTACAGGATCGCGCGATCAAGGGCAGAAGTCGTTATGGTTACGAGTAGATGTCATTCCAGATTAATCTCTCTAACAATATTCAAATAGACCATTTTTTCTATAATAAGTTATGCAAATAGTTATTTTATATTTAACCTATTCAATGCTAATCATGTTATTGTCAGTGTATGCATGAAATAAAATTTAAGCGCCATCAATCTACACATACCAATAAAAATTCAATTTTTTGCTCTCCCCTACCACATTTGCAAATAACCCACATGATTTACATAAAGGTTTTTTTCTAATTTTCAATTCAACTTAACAAAAAGGAAATAAAATGAATAAACATCTAAATCGAGGTTTATTATTTACTGCTGTCTTAATGATTGGTGCTTGCTCACATAATCCTTCTGTTGGCGAACAAATGATTCATCAAGGAAAGGACACTCAAGCGATGGGTGAAAAGTGGGAAGATGGAAATGACTTAGTTAAAAAAGGTCGCACCGAGGTGAAAAAGGGTGAGAATCTTATGCATAAAGGGCAAGCTCAAGCTGATGAAGGCAAAACTATGATCAGAAAAGGTAATGTAAGGATGAAGAATAGCAAAACGAATTTTCAAGAAGAACATCAAGATGTTGCAATTGAAGAATAAGAAGGATTAATTTCAGATTTAACGACGCTACCGGGTACATACGCGAACCGCATGTACCCGAGAACTTAAATTTGATATGTCGTTGTGGGTGTTTTTGGAAAGCTATTTTTGTCAGAAGATCTTTGCTTTTTAGTGGCGGACTCTTCTAATTTTTTCATCAATTTATATTTTTTCATTATCGATTCATTCAGTGCTTTAGGAATAGAATATATTTCAATAAAAAATCTTCTAAATGATTCATTGCTTTCAAGTTGGGAAGCCGTTATACGAAAGTCATTTTCCGATACAGTTTGATTATCTTTTAGGCGCCAGTAGATACGAAAAGTATCAAAAGTGGCATCATAAAGTTTGTCAAGGTGGTTTGGATATCGCTTTAGCTCAGGGTGCATATCCTTTATCAAGGATAAGTACTGTGTTTTTTTGTCTTGTGCCCATTTATCATAAGCAACAATAGAATTACCTTTCAATCCGTCCATTAACCTTAGCATTTTTAATAAATTATCATCACTATATTTTTTCCCGTAATGAATATGCTTTACGTAATTGGGAAAGCCCCTTTTTTTTCCATCTATATTATCTTTCAATGACTGTACATTTTTTTCAAAACGTTGTAATTCTTCTTTGTGTTCATTGTCACCAGAAAGAAAAGTTTCATAATAGGCTTTAAAGGTTTTGCTAATCGAGGGATTTTCAAAAAGATTAGATATCGTTCTTAATTCATCATCGCTGTAATATTTTACTAAGCCTTCAGCTAATTCTTTTTGTATATCCTCAGCATACACTTCTTTCATCGCATCAATAAATTCCATCATTGAGTCTTTTTCATCTTCCTCAATGGTTGTCACTGACAACATCGCATCAATTGCCACTTGAGTTGCATAAGTGTTCAAATTTGATTTTTCGACCAACTCTTGCGCAAGTGCTAAAGAATCATATTTGCTTGCGTATACACTTAACGAAATTGTCAGCAACAATATTGTAGATAAACACTTAGTTAGAATTTTCATATTAGTTACTCAACAAAGAAAAAGAGCATTCTAATTGTAAATTCCATTAAAAGCAAAAATGCTGTGAAATTCTATGTTTTTGTTACTATAACAAGATCATGCCCTTCCTACTTTGTCACTTTTGCCGCGTAAGATTCCATCATTAAATCTAATTATTCAGCTAAACCCAGAGGTTTTGCTTTTACCTTTTTTGATTTGCTTTTTTCTTCATCTTTGGGGATCTCATCGAGATGTCTTTTAAGCGCTTCTTCATCTTTCGCTTTTTCTGCTTTTCTCAAATTAATATTGAAATCAAAGAAAATAGAACCAACCCCAATAGTTGTGATTGAATCCATTTCTTCTACATTTTCCGGTTTGATAGCCATAAGCTTATCTGATAGTGCCTTTGCGAGCATGTTCAAGGCATGATTGGGATCAAATTCAACCTGATTTTTTTCTTCTGGTCGCTTTTCCTCAGCGCAAGGAGCTGCGGGTTTCTCTTTTTTATATTTAAATTGAATTGTTCCCACCACGCTTTTAAATGTGGTCACTGATTTCACTTTGCCGCCTGAGGGCGTTATTTCATATAAAAGCTCACCCAGCTCAGCTATTTTTTCTACACCAAATTTCATGTATCTTCTCCAAAAATGATATTATCACAGGCCTCACAAAACTTACCTTGTGACAGACCCGTTTTATAAACAGTTGCCTAGCACAATTATTTAGGCGAGTTTACCAAATTAAAATAAGAAAAAATGCCAGGAAATTCCTGATAATGATAAGTTTTACCTACAATCTTGACTAAAACTAGCGTCATCCATTTAAATTTAAAACAGCGCAACGCATACTTAATTCATCAATCTCATCTTCTTCAGCTTTACCCTCATCTCTATCCTCCAATCTCATTCCTTCAAATTGGAATAAAATGTCATCATGTGGATTGAGAAAACTCAAGACGCCAGTTTGGTGGCACTGGGGTAGTAAAGGGGCCACGGGACAGGCAAGTATATTGTTTCGAAAAACATCATTCGACGACCATAGTCTGGAAATGCCATCATAAATAATAGCACTAATATCTGGCATAAATTCGGTTTTTAAAATTATTCTAATCTGCTCTGAATCAAGATGCGTCATGGCTTTCTCTAACCCTTGGGCTGCAGCTTTTCCTACTCCCAAATAGGTACTATCACACAATCTCTGGAACAATATGACAAAACTCAATAGCTGCTCTGAATCAAGACGCGCTACAGCCTCGCTTAATGCGCAAGCGGCGGCCAGTCTTACTTCTTCTTCACGATCCTCACACAATTTCACAACCGTATTTAGCAAATTTAATATGGATGATGAATCAAGGCGCGTTATGGCTTTACTTAATGCCCTTGCTCCGGCTTCTCTTACCTCTAGATCCTCATCCTTACACAATAGCTCGATGGTTTGCGTCAAACTCACGATAAGCACTGAATTAAGATATCCTATCATTTCACTTAACACCGAAGCTCCGGCATCTCTTACATTCACGTTATCATCCCTACACCTACTCTTAAACGTTTCTAGCAATTGCAGGCTGTCTTCTGAACTAAGATGAATCATGACTTTGCTTAACCCTTGGGCTGCTGCTTTTCTTACTTCCTCATCATCATCCTCACACAATATCATAAGCGTTTGCTGTAAACATAAAACGTGCTTTGAATCAAGACGAGTTATGGCTGTGTTTAATGCACAAGCACCAGCTTCTCTTACTTCACCCATTTCATCGCAGCACAACCTCTTGAGCGTTTCTAGCAAACTTAAGGCCTGTTCTGAATTATGCTGCTCTATGAGTATGTTTAACGCTTGAGCCCCAGCATGTCTTACCTGCCAATTATCATTTTCACACCATGTTTTAAACGTTTCTAGCAAACCTAAGATCTGTTTTGAATCAAAACGTGCCATAGTTATGTTAAATCCTTGAACGGCTGCTCTACTTACATTATCATTGTTATCGCCAGACAATTTCACCAACGTGCCCACTAAATTCACCGCGTACCCTGAATCAAGAAGCAGTAAAGCTGTGGTTAACACTTGGACACCCGCAAGTCTTTGTGCTATAGCATCATTCTCACAATCGCTCTCACACCATGTCTTAAGCATTTCGAGCAAACTCAAGACATGCTCTGAATCAAGAGATGCTATGGCTTTGGTTAAGGCTTGGACACCGGTTAGTCTTATTATCCAATCTTTATTCTTACACCATTTCTTGAATGTTTCCTTCAATTCCAAGATTTGCTTTGAATGAAGATGGGCAATAGCTTCGCTTAGCGCATGTGCACCAGATTCTCTTGTTAGCCAAAAATCGTCCCTACACCATCTTTTGAAGGTTTTCAACAAAATCAAAACTTGCGCTGAATCAAGATGCACAACTATTTGGCCTAAACCTTTGGCTCCGGCTAGTCTTATAATCCAAGTATCATCTGTCGTCCACGCCATGAGCGTTTCCTGCGCACTTATGACATGTTCTGAATTAAGATGTGCTATCACTTCACTTAACGCTGAATCTCCAGCATTTCTTGCTCCCCAAGCATTGCTTGCGCACCATCTCCTGATTGTTTCCAGCAAACTCAAAACCTCTGCTAAATCAAGATGTACGATGACTTTGATTAAGCCTTGGACTCCAGCTTGTCTTACAGCCAAGTTATCATCCCTACACCATGTCTTGAAGTCCTGGGCCAAACTCAAGGTGTGCTCTGGATTAAGGTGCGTAATGGCTGAATGTAACGCTTGGCCTGCCTCAATACTTACATTATCATCCTCACACAATGACTTTAACGTTTCCAATAAACCCAAAATGTGTTTTGAATCCAGATGCGGCATAACTTTACTTAACCCTTCAAGTATGGCTTTTATCACACTTGCGTTTTCACGCAAAACTCTTAGGTCATCTAGCAATGGATTTAAACCATTCTTGTTTCTTATCAATAAATAGTAGATGATAGGCACCACTTCAGGTAAAAGATAAAGTTTGCCTAAACAAAAGTTAACAAAGCCAAGGCTTTCATTGGAAAGACGCGCATCCTTATTTTTTCTAAGAGAATGCGAAATAAAGGCAAGACGCAGCTTTGCCGGGATGTTCTTGCGCTTTAAATGCTGTTCAAAAGTTTGATGAGTATTAAGGGGATCATAAAATACCTCTCGTTGTGCCAAAAGCACCATAAATCTGCCTGTCCATCGTCGCGCTTCTTTAGATTCATCTAAGAAAAGCTGTGAAGTGGCATATTGGGTTATTTCTTTATTGATGGGGAGTCTCGGTTTTTTTAGGTATAGTAAAATCTTATACAATATCTCCTTAACAAACTTAGGGCGTGCGCCATTTAAACTCATAAAACAACCTCATCCATTTAAGCTAAAATTAGCGCAACGCAGATTTAATTTACTAACCTCATCTTCGACTTTATCATCCTTCAAATCATCCAATCTCATAGCTTCGAATTGGGGAACTATTTCATTATTTTCTTTGGCATTTTCAGGAAAACTTAAAACGCCAGTTTGGTGGCATTGGGGTAATAAAGGAGGAATAGGACAGGCAAGTATATTGTTTCGTAAAGCATCATTCGACGACCATACTCTGGAAATACCATCACAAATAATAGCATTAACATTTGGAAAAAACTCGGTTTCTAAAATTATTGTAACTTGCTTGGGATCAAGATATTCCATAGTTTTAGCTAGCCCTTGGGCTGCTGCTTGTACAACTTCATGACTCGGACTATCACACAATCTCTTGAACGTTTCGACAAAACGCAAGAGGTGCTCTGCATCAAGGGACGCTATCGCTTCGCTTAACGCGCAAGCCCCTGCTTGCCTTACATCCTTAAAATGATCTTCACACAATATCTCTATTGTTTTTTGTAAATTTAAGATTCGCAATGAATCAAGGAGGCCTATAGCTTTGCTTAATGCCAAAGCTCCGGTTTCTCTTACTTTCCTATCTTTATCCCTGCATAATTTCTTAAGTGTTTCCAACAAATTTAAGACATGCGCTGTATTAAGACCAATGATAATTTCACATACCACAGAAACTCCGTTGAGTCTTACATCACGATTATCATCCATACACCAGGCCTTGAACGTTTCTAGCAAACGCAGGCTGTCTTCTAAACTAAAATGTACTATGATTTTACTGAAAGCTTGGGCCCCGATTTTTCTTACATCTTCATCTTTATCCTTACACAAGGTTATGAGCATATCTTTTAAACATAAAACGTGCTTTGAATCAAGACGGGCTATAACTGCGATTATCGCTTGGGTTCTGGCTTGTCTTAAATCATCATTATCATACTCATTCCAACTCTTAAACATGTGAAGCAAACGTAGAACGAAAGCTAAGTTTTCTTCTGAATTTTGATGTATTATGATGTTGCTTAATCCTTGAGTTGCTGCTTTTCTTACTTCCAGAGAGCTATCCACACATAATTCCATAAACTTTTCCCGGAAACTCAAGGCCTGTTCTGCATCAAGATGCGCCATGGCCTTGTCTAACGCTTGAACCCCAGCATGTCTTACATGCCAATCATAACTCTCACACCATGTTTTAATCGTTTCTAACAAACCCAAGAACTGTTTTGAATCAAAACGTGCCATGGCTATGTTAAATCCTTGGACTCCTGCTCTACTTACATTATCATTGTTATCGCCACACAATTTCACAAACGTTTCCAACAAATTCACCGCGTATCCTGAATCAAGAAGTTTCATGGCTTTGCATAACGAGTCGGCCCCGGCATGTCTTTGTGTTATAATGTCACTCCCACACCATGTTTTGAGTGTTTCCAGCAAGCTCAAGGCATGCTCTGAATCAAGATGCGCTATAGCTCTGCTTAAGGCTTGTGTCGCAGCTATTCTGACTACGCAATCATCCTTCTTACTCCATTTCTTGAATGTTTCCTTCAATTCTAAAACGTGCTTTACATCAAGATGCGCAATAACTTCGCTTAATATATGGGGTCCGAAAGATCTTGCTTCACAAGTACTATCATCCCTATACCATCTCTTTAACACTTTTAACAAGTTTAAAACTTGCTCAGAATTAAGATGCACAATGACTTTTCTTAACCCTTGCACTCCTGCTTCTCTTGCAAGCTCATTCTCTTCCTTACACCATGTCAAGAGTGTTTCCTGTACTATCAAGACGTGATCTGAATTAAGATGTGTTATCATTTCACTTAACGCTGAAGCTCCAGTTTCTCCTACCACCCAATGATTGTTCCCACACAATGTTTTGATCGTTTGTAGTAAACTTAAAACCAGTTCTAAATCAAGATGTGCCGTGGCTCTGCTTAATCCGAGGGCCCCAGCTTGTTTTACAGCCAACTTATCCTCTCTATGCCATGTCTTGAAGACCTCCACCATCCTCAAGGTGTGTTCTGGATTAAGATGCGCAATTGCTAAGCGTAACGCTTTAAGTGCTTCATAACGTAGGATCCAATCATCATTTCCATATTCACAGAATATTTTGAGCGTTTCCAGCAAAACCAAGATATGCGCTGAATCAAGATGGGGGATGACTTTACTTAACCCTTCAAGTATGGCTTTTATCACACTTGCGTTTTCACGCAAAACCCTTAGGTCATCTAGTAATGGATTTAAACCATTCTTGTTTCTTATCAATAAATAGTAGATGATAGGCACCACATCAGGTAAAAGATAAAGTTTGCCTAAACAAAAGTTAACAAAGCCAAGACTTTCATTGGAAAGACGCGCATCCTTATTTTTTCTAAGAGAATGCGAAATAAAGGCAAGACGCAGCTTTGCCGGGATGTTCTTTCGCTTTAAATGCTGTTCAAAATTTTGATGAGTATTAAAGGGATCATAAAATACCTCTCTTTGTGCCAAAAGCGCCATAAATCTGCCTGTCCATCGTCGCGCTTCATTAGATTCATCTAAGATAAGTTGTGAAGTGGCATATTGGGTTATTTCTCTACTGATGGGGAGTCTGGGTTTTTTTAGGTATAGTAAAATCTTATACAATATCTCCTTAACAAACGAAGGAGTCTGATTGGGCTGGCCGGTTCCAAGTAAACTCATAAACTACCTCTTAATATATTTAGGAAAGTTTACCCAGTTAATACAAGAAAAAATGCCAGGAAATTCCTGGCAATGACGACTTGAATTGGATACTTAAAAATAAATTTCGTTTCGGGAGAGGTGTTACCTATTTATTGGGCAGATTCACGAAAGTGACTAAGGGTTGGGTCATCGTCACTTTATAACTCATATTAAGCCAATACATTTTATACTTTTATCTTTCAGTGGACTAGGACTAACCTGTACCATTTTTACAACTAGGGCTACAACATTTCTTGGCGGTATCAATAGGCTCGTAGGGCTCGATGTTCTAAGAACTTTGAAAGCAAATAATAGAGCCTGAGCTTCCTTTTCTCTTTGTAGCCTTTCCATCAGTTTTGGATTTTTTTTCAACTTCACTTAATGGACCACGTTCTAACATATAAATTACCTCTTCAATAAGAATTGTAAATACAGTTGTGTGAGGAAGCTATAGGTGGTAGAGATTATTACCAGACATAGCTTGCCTCGAGATAGACCCGTTAAATGATTAAAATAGGCGGGTACCCGCCATTCATTGCTGAGTGGGAGTACTCGTTCAAAAAGAAGTCTCTGTTAGCTTTTTAAAAAAGCTCGTTATGACTCGAGGATTTTTAATTTAAAAATAGATCAATACTTATAATTTGGTCGATTCATCCCAGCGAGTCTTTCAGATCGTCTTTTACTTTGAACAGGAGCTGGCTCTATAAACCGCTCTTGCAGAACATGCGCTTGTTGTTGAGTCCAACCAATTAGCACTGGAGAAGCAGCGTTGTCAGTTATTATGGGAGCCACTTCGTTCTTCGATTGATTTAAAGACTGAAGTTGTTTGAGAAAATCTGGCTCATCTCCAAATGCGGAATCAACTCCCATACGAACACCCATTTCAATTAATGGTGATGGATCGAAATTTTGCATCATTTGTGCAAACTTGCGCTCTGATTTAAATTTGCCTTCCTCTTCAGGAGAAGTAAAAACTTCTGGGTTCGTCACATCAAGGGCTTTATTCTTGGAACTTAAAAAAGCAATGGCTTTAGTGATAGATTTTACCATCAAGGTTTTTTGTAATTCTTTTACCGGTTCAAATCCTAATGAGAGATAAGTACCGCCCGCAGCGAGCAAGGATAAGGGAAGTAGATCTGATGGAACGTGTGTGCCGCCAAAATACCAAACGCCTGCACCTACAGCCATAGAAATGCTGGCATTCATGCCTGTTACGGCACCTTTTAGTAAGGTTATCGGATTAATATTAAAAAATGAACCTTTAGGGGGATCAATTTCTGGTAATTGGGTTTCTTGCTCTGGCGTTTCATCAGAATCCAATACTTCTGATTGATTGGCTTCCAGTTCTTCTCCTTGACTATTACGAATATCTGATATTTTGTTCCGCATTTTTTGGAGAACGCTCTCACTCTCTTGTATTATTTTTTCAGACTTTTGGAGTTCAATTTTAAGATCATCTAATGATTTCAAAAGATTGCTGAGTGAGGGATCTGCGCCTGGTTTAATATAGAACACATTAAAGTCAGAGTTGGTATGAGCCACTGATGCACTTATTAACTCTATTTGAGAACAAGAAGTAGAAATAGTTCCTGAAATATCTTCTTGAGCATCTTCAGCATCATTTTTAAATTCCACAGTAAAGATTGCTCGGTTTTCCTCAGATATATTTAGGGCTTTCTCTCGTGCATGCGTGTAGCTGGTATATAGTTGGACTTGCCTATTGGGATCTACCATCAATTCTGGTGTTCCAAAGAAGCGACATACTGCTTCGTTGGTAAATAACGCATCTTCAGCTGTGGGTAGTTTAATTGGGTCACTAATTAAATAGTATTTCTCGCGAACCTGCTCACGCTTTGTGCCTTGTACAACTTCTATGCCCTTAATCATAATAATACTCTCTCAATTTAATAGTAAAATACAGCGGTACAAGTAAACTATCATGATATAGTATTACTACCCGCATCCCGTTTTATAAGCTCTGCCTATCACAATTAATTTATGCGAGTTTACCAAATTACAATAAGAAAAAATGCCAGGAAATTCCTGATTATCATGAGATCTATTGGGATTGAACAAGATCAGCTGCTTTCCTGGTGAGATTTTAAAAATATTCATAACCACCCTTTTTCGTATAGCGGAAATAGTTAAGGAGCATGGGTGGTCAAATAAATTAACGATGATAATAGCGCCATTCCATGGCAATGGAACATACCATTAGTAGGCATTTCACTTTTATCTTTCACGATAAAGATTAATTTACAATTATTGGTTCTTTTTCATTCTAATTCTTTCCGGTCCCTTTTGATTATCCATCTGCTCTTTATTTTCCTCATCTTTAGTGGCCTTAGAAAGAGCTCGAAAATATACTAAACAGTCCCTACAACGAGATAATAAACCATCATTTTTTGCATCTTCTGGAGTTTGCTCTCCTTTGTAAGTAGTAGGAGGATACTCTTTTTTACTGATGGTCATATCTGCAATTTTTTCAGCTAGTGTATTAACATCGAATGCTTGAGAAACAGGTGGCTCCTGAGTATTTGGCTTATTATAAATTCTTTTTAATACAACAATATTAGTTTCCCAGTTCGGCTCAATATAATCTCCTACACGAAGTTGCCATAATGAATCTGTAGGGAAAAATTCAACTTCTGTACGCTGTTCATTTTTTTTAAAAATTTCCGCTAATTCTTCCGATATAAACTCACTATGTTTTCTCACTTGAACAGAAGATCCAAATGTATCTTCAATAAATTTAATCCAGGCACGCGTGCTATCTTTTGAAGAAGTGATACGGCCAATATCATCTTGTGAAAGATTTTCAGCATAAGCGGCTATTTCTGGAAATTGTTTTTTAAGATCAGAATCACCGCGCTCTATTAATGAATCTACAGTGGCATCATACCCACGTATTTTCCCTGTTTTAGGATCTGACTCTATTTTTTCACCATAAAACATATAGGTCATTAAATCAGAGACGCCAACTTGGTTCAAAGGGGGTAACATGGTTTTGCATAATGCACTAATAATGCAAGTCGGGTGAAATTCGTTTTCAGTTTCAATATTTTTTGTAGTATCAGGACCTTTTATCATTGATAATCCTCTAAAAATAATAATCAAATGAGTTGATTTAGTTTAGTCAAGTTTACCAAATTAAAGTAAGAAAAAATGCCAGGAATTTCCCGGCAACGATGAGTCGAAATGGATATAACAAGATCAAACGTTTTTCGGCTGAGATGTTGTTGCGGTTTATAAATAACGATAAGTGTGAATGATCAAAGTGTACTGTATACTTGACTCCTTTTATTCTTAACTAAGCAACATTTAATTGGAGGTGCTTATATGCAATATGGGCCAAAGCTTTCTGTTGATTCGATACGCGAAATTTTAAAAAAAACGCGAGGAGGCATTGCATGGGGCCTGCAAGAAGCAATTGATAGTTGTTTGTTTATCCCAGCGCTTGATTTGTGCAGAACCCCAACGAACGAAACTAAATCAACATTAGAATTGCTCTGTGAGCTTACCCAAAAGAATAAAGATGCTTTCACTACAATAACGACTGTTCTAGGACAGTGCGATTTTGCAACTCTTAAACTAACGATTGATTCAATACTTAATAATCAACAGGTGCCAGAAGAAGTTAAAAAATATCTAAGACGTGAGCAAATAAGGCTTAAAGACTTACAAGAATTAGCAGCTATGAACACGTTTTTAATCAAGTTTAGAGAAGGGACAGTTCGTAGTAATGGTGATGCGGCAAATCCCTACGTCATTATTGAAGTTAATCGGCTTCAAAGAGATCCTGTTGACACGGGATACATGGGAACACCTAAAATGCGGCTTTTATAAGATCGCATCGGCCTCATATGCGCCCCACCTATTGCCAACTAATGAGTGTTCCACCATCAACCGGGATGGTGACACCTGTAAGCCAACTTGCCTCATCTGATGCAAGAAATACGGCAAGACCAGCAATATCACTTGGTTTTCCTACCCGTCCAAGCGGTATTTTTTTAATGACTTGATTCCAGCCATCAGCATTTTGTTCTTTATACAGTTGATTTGATTCAGTATCAGTTGTTCCAGGTGCAATTCCGTTGACTCGAATTTGATAAGGTGCCAATTCCAAAGCAGCAACTTGCGTTAACATGTCCAACCCGGCTTTTGTGCACGAATTTAAACAACTTCCAATTACAGGTCTGAATGCGGATATTGATGAGATATTAATAATACTTCCGACTTGATTTTTATTAATAAGAAAACGAGCAAACTCTTGTATCAATCGTAAAGGAACTTCAAC
This sequence comes from uncultured Pseudomonadota bacterium, assembly GCA_963829835.1. Lineage (GTDB taxonomy): Bacteria > Pseudomonadota > Gammaproteobacteria > Berkiellales > Berkiellaceae > Berkiella. The sequence goes on along the minus strand of CAWHKC010000003.1, from coordinate 224,081 downwards.
ATTGACTTTTTGCATCCAAGCAAATGTTTCAGGTTTTATTTCAAGTATAGGACCACGTTCATAAGCCGCAGCGCAATTAATGAGTATATCTACATTATCCAACTTTTCGATGGCATGTTTGAGAAATTGCTCAGGTGCGTCATTTTCAGTAAAATCAGATTGAATTGCAAAAGCATGTCTATCTAACTGTTTAATTTCATTGATCGTAGCAATTGCTTTCTCTTGGGCTGCGCGATATTGAATGACAACATCTGCGCCTGCTTTAGCTAATGCAATCGCAATCCCCTTGCCAATACCTTGGCTTCCACCAGTAATAATCGCTTTTCTATTTTTAAGATTCATAATGTCTCACTTATATTTATCAATACTTAATGAACAAGCCGGGATCCGCCCCTCTCAAGGTACATATCTTTTTATCTGCGTGAAACTACCTTCCATCTTAGGCTAATGTTAAAATATTTAAAATTGTGTCACAATTTTAGCAGATAACACATTGGAGTTTAACATGCATTTCACCCTTTTTACTCATTTAAAGCAAAAATACTATCAAACAAAATTTAGCAAAGATTATACTAATCTTTTGAATGGAATTAACAAAGAGATTGTTCACAATGTTTATTTTAATAGATCTCTGAGTGCTACGGAGAATCAGTTTTTTACTTCACTAGAGAGATTAATTACAAATTGCCATCTGGATAGTGAAAAAGAACGTATTATGGTTGATGCACGAAATCATTTTAAATCACTGGCAAATTCTGCTTTAAAAGCAAATATAGGCTATTCAATGATAAGAATGGTGTAATTAATGTGCGTGATTGCACATAAATAAATTCACCGTTTTCTATGCTTCATAAATGGCGTTCGAAACTCCAAGGACAAATTCTTATAAATTAAAATCTTGAGTGATTTTAATATTGGTGTGCTTCTTTTTCTAATTGACGTCTTACCCATACGCGTGTTGGCCAACATGCAGTTATGATCCCAGGGATTGCAAATACTGATGTTGCGGATAAAAAATATGAAATTTCACCATAGTTAAATAAACCTGGCAATCCAAAATAGCCAAACATAATTGATGTGCAAAGTATGACCAGGGCGGCTCTTGACGTAGTAGCAGATAATTTTAAAACTGAGAAAGCACAAATCAATGTACGCGTATAAAAATGCCACAACAGTAAAATAACAAGATATCCAAATATGACATAAATGTACCAAGGTGAGATATTTAAACCTTGAGTCAGATGCCCGATATCACCTTTAGTGCTGAATGTTCTAATTGGAACATAATCATAGAAATTTGCAAGGTTCATAAAATTAAACCAAAATATGAAATAATAAAGATAAATTTTATTTTTGACTTTATCATTTTTTAACCATAAAAGTGATAAAACATAAAATACTCCATTTCCAATGCCGGGGCCGGCAAATGCAATTAATGCTGCGGCATATCCTTTCCCTTGATCGAAAATAAAACTATAATTGACGTTTTCATCAATATTTAATAATAACAACAGATTCTTCCAAGATGACCCACCATAATCTATTGCAAGAGGGTTACTTTTGAAGCCTAATAACCAAGCTGTAAATGAATGTGCATATTCATGTGGAAAAACTGCCAAGTAATGACTTACCAAAATGAAGATTGGTGTAAAGAGTATGAGCTTTGCTTTTGAGGATTCAATCATAAAATGTCTCATTGGCATAGTGATAGTTGATTGAAAAAGTACCCATTAGCAAGCCTCGTATTTTATTTTGGATAACTTTTGTTGTCTTTTCTCAGTCTAAATGCACTATCAACCTTATTGATTTCATCTATTGTACCTAAATAATAACTTCGGCTATAAGCTTTTGGCATCAAGAAACTTGCCCCATATACCAGCCAGCTCTTTTGAGCGGATCTCCCTAAGTAATACGCGTCGGCTTGGCTGCTGTGAGCATCGAATTTGATTTGCTTAGCATCGGCTTTTCTTGCCACCTCATCGCTCAAAAAGGCAAATTTTAGAAATGAGCCCGTTCTATAAAAAGAATAACTGACTAGACTAATCGTAAGTGTTAGCGGCCAACTAAAAATTGGCTTAAGTGCAGCAAGCGGTATCAAAATCAAGGCCCAACCCTTCGAAAAGCTAGGGTTAACGATTTTACGCAAAGCAGCCATTTTATTCAAAGCAGTTGTGGCTCGATACTTTACTTTTTGCAATGTAGTTTGCAAAGCGGTAAACATCGGTTTAGGTGCAAAGAGTTTATCTTGGTTTGCTTGGATTGATTTTAGCTTTTTTATTGAGAGGATATCTGCCAGATAAGGCTGTAGTTGGAAAAATACTTCTTGTGCTTTTGCTAGTGATGATATTAATTTGACATTAACTTTTTGTTGCAATTCACTGCGTTTGATCCAATCGTTAATTTTATCCGCATTTTCTTGGTTATCAGTGTAGATAGTTTGAATATCTTCCCCCAGTTTTAAAGAGCGGGCTGTAACATATTCATCATTTGTACGCTCATAGCGCTGCATATGAACATGAGCAGAGGTAAATATTAGGGGCATAGATAAATCTTCTGATTTCTTTTTTATGCTCACTTTCAGTTCTATTGTTGAAGTTAAAAATTCATAAAGCGCATTAAAGGTTTTTTCGTGTCTTTCAAAGTCTGTGAAGTAACAAGCTAAGTTTTCCGTTGTCGCTAGATCTCGATAGCTAACAGTTTGTTTATATTCATGAATGGCAGTTTTTAGTAAAGATATCACTTCGCCTAGCTTTTTCTCAACGTCTTTGAATTGGGCTATTTCTGTTTCTGTGAGATGAGATTGAGCTAACCTTCTCAGATTAAATTGTGTTTTAACAAGATCATCAACTGATGCACCAATATATTGAGAATAGATGATAGGGTGGTTTTTTTTCGTTTTTTCTTGAATATATGCTTGAATGTTATCAGTGAAGCTGGTTAATTGTCCAAGAGCGTCTTTCACGTTAAAATTAAAACTTGGTTGAGCATAAGTGTGCCAGGACATTCCAGCATTTTCGATGCCTGTGCTCGAAATATATTTGATATTCACTCCATCGTGATTGGCCCCATTCTGCAATTCCCCCGTGAGAGGCAAAATGTCGAGTTGATTTAATTTACCTGTTGGATGTAGAGCATAGAAAGAATCAGATAATAAGGTTAGAATCGGGCCATTACTACCATGGATAAACGTATTACGAGTGTCTTCAAGATATTCAGCTAATTCGCCATTGTTTTTTTCAGCAAGTTTGACTTTTAGTTTACTTTCTTTAAAACGTAATAAATAGTCTTTTCTAAAATCATATAATTCAAGAAAAAATAGATTATTCCATTGAAAACGTTTATATGAAAATTTATATGACCTATAAGGCATAATTTCATACATACTTGGCATTGCAATACTGTAGTTATTAGCTATTGCACCATGTTCTAATGCACCATTTTTTAATTTTTCATTGAGCGTTTTTTCATATTGTTGTATTTTTTCACCAAGCGTTTTGGCACTATCATATGGTCTGCCTATTTGCGCAGCTGCTAATAGAATAGCTCTAAACCCTTTTTGAATGAGTTGATAGTTGGCTTTATCTGGTTGAATGGCTGCTAACATTTTTGCATGTTGCGCACGCAGATATAATGTGAGCACTTTAAGATTTGATTTAAAAAGATATTCTATTTCAGATGGGCTCTTCTTTACTTGAATAAAGCTCAGTAATTCGTTAAAGATTTTTTCGCCAGTTTGAATGCTTTTAAAAGTTTTTTCAAGTTTTGTTATTTTTTTAGTCAGGTATTCATTTGTATTCGCAAAAAGCTGTTTATAGGCAGCAAGCAAAAGAGCTTCGTTTAAACCATACTTTCCTGATAAATGTAAAATGGTATCTAAAGTTTCTTCATATGTGGCAACATAAAAAAAGTCAGCTGCCAGCAGTGTTGGCATTGATAATACATCATTCAATTGAGACTTTTGTTCCAAACTTAGGTTAAATGCAGAAGTTATATCTTCAATGGTCGATTGGATGTGTGAATGTGCTGATTTGCTTAGTTTGATTGCCATACAGTACCTTAGTGAACTTCCAAAATAAGGCACCTAACTATATATTACTTATTTTTTTATGTCAATAATAAATATGGGGACCTGATGCCGCCATTTATAAGCTCCCCTTATGGAGAGGGACTATCCTTTTGTTATATATCCCAGCAAAATAGTGCTGCTCAAGCTCCGTGGAAGCCCTGCAGTTTCGCATCTAATTGATTTGCTCCAATCACATAATGATTAATTTTTGCAAACTTGGTTTTAATTATAGTTTTACATTTTTTAATTAATGACCGGTTTATAGACATCAAAAAGACGTTAAGATAAAAAAAATGTCAGGAAATTCCTGACAATGATGCGTTTTTAAGGAGATTTAACAATTGATTCTGATTAGACTTTAAGAATATTTTAACCACGGTTTTCTAAACATCAAAAAAGTGCGAAAACACAAACATTGAGGCCCTACAATAAACACAAATAGATTGCACCCTCAAATAATTAAAGCGTTCCTTATATTACATAACTTCAAAGGATTTGAGAGAGAGATAGATCATAACTCATCCAGTGCTTAGAGCAATGGTTTTGATAATGAACTAATGCTTACCTAGAAATAAACCTAAAAATACAAATTTGGCGCCAGAAGTGAAAAGGGTCAAGTATACTTGACCCTTTCTTCTAAAACTTAAGTTTGCTTTCATTGGCCTTTTCAACTTCCTTAAGCCTGCTTGAAATCCTATAGTTATATAATGACGCCGCATATTCGGATGGATCCTTTCCATTAACACCTTTAAGTTTTACAAAACTTTCATAAGTTTTCAATATATCATCAACTTTGAGTTTAGAAGATTGCTGGAGAAGAAAATCAACAAACTCAAGGTTATTACCATCAATTGCGCCTTTTATAATTTCTGGCAAATAACATATTCCTGTGCCCATGTAATATGATAAGTGCTTTTTAAATGCAGCCATCGCTAAAGCGGGATATCCTTTGCTTAAATTATCAACCAATTCCATAGACTCTTTGTATGTTGGAGTAGCTCCTGAATATGTAGGAGTATAGCTAGGTTTGCTTGATAATCTTTGCGCAACCCTTTTCTCTACTTCAGCCTCAATTCTTGCTTCTTCAGTGCTTTTATCTACTTTTGCAAATAATTCTGCCATTCGCGCATCTCTTTGTCGCTTAAATTCGCTAATTTTAGCATCTGCTTCTGCTTTAAATTGCGCCACTTTGGCATCAAATTCAGCCTGACTTTGTTCAACGGTTTTTGGACGTAATTGTGCACCATATTTTGACATGATATACCTCTTTAGTTTAATTAAAATATAAATTAAGTGTTTAAAAATAAATGAATAGATTGTTTAGATGGAAAGATTCAGCTATAGCCGGCAAATAATTGAACGTTGTGGTTGAGATTCTTGTTAGACGAAGTAACACAAGCAAGATTCCGCACTTGCTGTTGGCTTAACATTGTAATATGAAGATTTTTCATAATAAATGATGAGATCCTGTGTAACTTTGTTCAATTATAATGATGAGGGATCATCAGAGGAAGGAAATTGCGATAAGTGAGCAAAGCAAGCGGATAGGTGATTATTCATGTATTACATGTAGTTGCAACTATTCGATCAACATTTGTGTTTACGCAATCGCTTTTTGACTTACGCTACGGCCCCAAAGGAAGTTCATTAATAAAGAGTTAGTTTTTATAATCTAAAAAGAACTCTTATCTATTTAGCATTTCTTTTCTTTAATGATCTCATGCTTTGATCTTTAATCACTAGTTCGAGATCCCGTTTCTCACCTTGAGCGTGTACTACCTCGGCCGAATCTTTGTTACGACGAAATTCCAAGACCGGAGAAGGCTGGCTTACTTCTTCTTCAAGATCCATAGGCTCAAATTCGTGGAGTGTTGCATATCTTACATTATCTACTTCAACCTGCGGAGATATTGGTGACGCACCAAGCATTGCAGGGAAAAAACTTAGCACTGTATTATAACTATGATTGACCACGCTTGTTGCAGCCTTTGAAGCAAAAAATGCACTAGCACGACTAAATCCAAGTGCAGATGAAATTTGATAATTTGTCAGTTCATTTCCATATTTATCTAATAGAAAAGTCACAAGATCTTGTTGATGCGAGCTTGCAGCCAATTTAAGAGCTGTTTCTATAAATTCAGATGAATGCCTATGTTCAACTTTGGATAACAGAAAGTCGACCACTTTAATATGCCCCTTTGAAGTAGCTCTTCGCACAGGACAACGTAAATCTTCCGTGGTTATCTGTTTGCCACGATGGTAATAGAGTAAGTGAACCATGTTGATATCGCCGTTTTCAGCAGCGAGAGCGAATATCTTTGCTTTTTGATCGGCATCTATCTTATAGTAAGTCTGGTTTAACAATGCTTCAACGACAGTAAGATGGCTATTTTGAACAGCGTATCCCAATGCCAAATCAATACCCTCATCTGAAATTTCCCGTCTAGCTCGGGTTAATAGATTCCTCACGACGGGTAAGTCCCCTGTCCAAGCTGCAAGGCAAAACGCATTTCCTGCACAAATAGGAGCAAGTGCTTTGGTGCTTAGGAATGCAAAATGATCCAAAAAATCTTTAGTAGTAGCAATCGATCTAGATTTTTCGTAGAGATCAGGGAAAATATCTCTCAAACATTGTTGATATTCAGATTCAGCCCAACAGGAATCAATTAAAATAACTTCAAAGTTTTCGTTAAGTTTTTCTTCCTTTATTAAACCAGAAAGATGAGAAGCTCCAACAATCGCAAAGGCATCTTGATTTTTACTTCTTAATATTTCCGCCATGATTTCATTGCGGTATGTCATACCTTCAATATCTTCCGGACCTACATTTGGCATAATTTTGTCTTTATAGGGAATCAAATGATCTTTATCATTCAATCCTTGATCAATTGGTTCAAAATTCATTAATAATTTCTTTATTAATTGCATCGAACTAATCATCTGGGATGGAGAATTTCGTAATGATGTTAAAGATAAACCTAACATGCGAGCATGTCTAGAGTCATCATATTCATAACAAAATCGCTTAATGCCAAGCTCAACGGCAACCGTTATCCCGACTATTTCAGTTAATGATGAAAAGGAGCTATAATGATCTTCACCAAATAAAACCAGAACAGGTTTTTTGCTAGAAACTGAGCGCTGTTTTGCGACTTTAAATTTTTCATAAAAATACCCATGAACCTTCATTAGTTCATCTAATATTTTATTATCAGAATCTTTAGCTTTTTTAGCGCCACTTTTCATAATGAAATTCCTCTGGCAAATTCAAAGTATTTGAGGAAGCTATCAGATTCGTAGAGATTATCACGAGCCGCACAAAGCTTACCTCGTGACAGACCCGTTTAATGAGTAAACTAGGCGGGATTAACAAGCCAGTTCTCGATTTGTTTTGAATGAGAAGACCTATCACTTAATTGCTTAAAGACGATACAGAGTGAGAATTTATATGTCAATTTAATCCTTACATTCGACGATAGGTGGTTTATAAATAACGATGAGTGGGAACGATATGAATGTGGGAGCAATATTAACACGAAAAATGTAACCAAAAATCCAACCGCATAAAGTGCATAAAAAAGCACAAAACTTTTTTACAATAGACCCGTTAGCTTTTGTTTATTCCTTAATCTTTCCTCAAGATTGTGCACTAATTTATTAACATCAAAGTCTGCAAGTGAAAAAAGATCATGTAATTGATTTATGTGATCATCAAGAGATTTATTCCCATTAGTAGAGATTAAAAGCCCTGCTAATTTTTGAGCTTGAGTATCACTCACATCAAAAAAGCTCTTACAGTTATTTGTTAATTGTTGTTCGATTGTTATTTCAGGCACATTAATTGATTGAGTGTTGGCATTATTATTAAATTGCGGAGTGATATTTCTTTGTCTATGTTCAAGATTACTAATTAGAGGTAAAGGCCTTTTTTGCTTCAAGGGTGTTTTTAAAATGAGTGAGTATATTTTCTCTTGCGCAGTTTTCATTTTTTCATTCCGTATTTCCAAAAACAGAGCTGTACGCTCCCAAAAATGGGCCATGACCGGTCTAAACTCCCCAGAGTCGCACAGCTGGTGCTTCGAGATATTAATGTAATCGAATGGTGTTTTTCCTGCATCTGTTTCTGCATTAGGGTTGGCACCTGCTTCTAATAGTGCTACAACCATCTCCGGTAAGCCCATGATGACGGCCCAATGCAAAGGACTTAAGCCGAATTTACCCTTAATATTAACATCAATTAAGCCTGTATCAATCAAAGCTGTGAAAACTTGCAAATTTGCCCTTTGGATAGACAAAAATAAGGGAGTCGTACCGTAGGTTTCATCTTCCGAGAGCATGTTAAACAGCTCGTTTGACAAAGTGGGATCTTCAGCAATAATTTTAATCAATGCCAAAGCAGAAGGCGTATTGTCATAAGCAATCGCCGCATAAAGGGGGGATTGTTGAAAAAAGCTGTCTGTCTCTTTTAAGGAATTCACTTTAGTAACTAAAGTAATGATGATCTTTTCGATTTCCTTCCAATCTGATGCAAAAGAAGGACTCTTTCCTATGTAATAAGGAGGTACATCCGGTGCATACACCTTATTAGGATTATAATCCGTACCAGGTTTTTGAGGTAACATCATCTTATAACAAAAATTGTGTAACGCATTCCCATCGCCCATATAGAAGCCATAATTTATCCGAAATTTATCACCCCTTGAACAAGATCCAAGAAGATTAAGTAAATAATTTAAAGCAGCTGAATTTGCGATTTCAAGCCCATCTTGGCACCCAGGACAAATAGGCTCTTTCACATTGCTAGTAGGTTTAAAATTATTGCTATTGTTAATCATGTTGTTCCCTTAAGTGAAAGAACTGTATTGTAAAATTCGATGAGATGCTGCCATTTTGTTACTTACCTATGGCCCTATATTATCTTTACGTGTCTAAAGAGAAAATTTTCTGCCAAAAACTGCGCACTGATCATCTTTAAGCTTTTGTGTAAATTGAACATAGTCAAGCATGTCTTACAATCCTCTTTTTTCTGGTTTGCCTTTGCGACGCGAAATAATGAGCGCTCTCAAAGAAAGCAAAATATTGATGAATCGAGGGAGCTATCAGGGTGGAAGAAATTATCACGAGCCGCACAAAGCTTACCTCGTGACAGACCCGTTTAATGAGTAAACTAGGCGGGATTAACAAGCCAGTTCTCGATTTGTTTTGAACGAGAAGACCTATCACTTAATTGCTTAAAGACGATACAGAGTGATGATTTATATGTCAATTTAATCCTTACATTCAAAGATGAGCGGTTTATAATTAACGATAAGTAGGAATGCTACAAAATGAATATATTGGCATTTTTAAAATCACCCTATTTCGCACATTGGAAATGGTGTTAAGAAACACCAACAAAATGGAGTCTAAAACCGCAATTATTTGTGACGCTTCACGTAAATTTATATTGAGCAAACTTTTTATCATTCCTGCCAAAATAAACTTTCTCAAGTAGGGTAATATTTTCTCAATGAAATAGGCTGTTTTGTTGCAAATCCACTCCTTGGGTAGAGTTTACTGGAAAAATTGGACGACGAACTTCCATATTGCGAACCCATGCCGCTTGGGAAATAACCTTGAGACGTATGACTTTCTTTGGGCCGCGAAGTGGGCTGATCTAGAAAAGCTTTAATCTCTCGATTTGACCAAGCTTTCGGTTTAAATTTACTTTGGTCCTTTTTCAAATCACTTAAGACTTCTTCAGCTCTATCTCCAAAGGTGTGTTTAATCAAGCCCTCAACTATTTGCACAAAAGAATAGTTTCCAGTATTAGCAGCTTGATGAAGGCAGTTATATCCAAAGCGGTTAGCTTGTTTAAGATTCACTTTCAGGGCATCTTTATTCTTTTTTAACAAAGTGATAACCTTTTCAACCGAAGCTGCATTGCCGGAGGCTAAGGCATGTTGCAACACCATAAAGCCATCCTTCGTTTGGTTCAAAAGATTCACTGTCAAGGCCTCTGGATTCTTTTCTAACAGCGCGATAACCTTTTTAACCAACGCTGCATTGCCAGACTTTAAGGCGACTTGCAACACCATAAAGCCATCCTTCGTTTGATTCAAAAGATTCGCTCTCAGAGCCTCTGGATTGTCTTGTAAGAGCGCGATAACCATTTCAACTGACGCTGCATTGCCGGAAGCTAAAGCCTGTTGCAACACCATAAAGCCATCCTTCGTTTGGTTCAAAAGATTCGCTGTCAGGGCCTCTGGATTGTCTTGTAACAGCGCGATAACCATTTCAACCAATACTGCATTGCCGGAGGCTAAAGCCTGTTGCAACACCATAAAGCCATCTTTCGTTTGGTTCAAAAGATTCGCCGTCAGGGCATATTTATTCTCTTTTAACAGTGCGAGAATCTTTATAACTGTCTCAGCATTACTGAATTTTAAGGCATCTTGCAATACCATAAAGCCATCCTTCGTTTGGTTCAAAAGATTCGCTCTCAGGGCCTCTGGATTGTCTTGTAACAGCGCGATAACCATTTCAACTGACGCTGCATTGCCGGAGGCTAAAGCCTGTTGCAACACCATAAAGCCATTCTTCGTTTGGTTCAAAAGATTCGCTCTCAGGGCTTCTGGATTGTCTTGTAACAGCGCGATAATCATTTCAACTGACGCTGCATTGCCGGAGGTTAAAGCCTGTTGCAACACCATAAAGCCATACTTCGTTTGGTTCAAAAGATTCGCTCTCAGGGCTTCTGGATTGTCTTGTAACAGCGCGATAATCATTTCAACTGACGCGGCATTGCCGGAGGTTAAAGCCTGTTGCAACACCATAAAGCCATCTTTCGTTTGGTTCAAAAGATTCGCTGTCAGAGCCTCCGGATCCCTTTTTAACAGCGCGATAACCTTTTCAACCATCCCTGCATTGCCGGAGGCTAAGACGAATTGCAACGGCATAAAACCACCTTTTGTTTGAATCAAAAGATTCGCTGTCAGGGCCTCTGGATTCTTTTCTAAGAGCGCGACAACCTTTTCAACCATTTCAGTATTGCCGGAGGCTAAGACATGTTGCAACACCATAAAGCCTTCTTTGGTTTTATTCTCAAGCATTAGCTTTGAAAAAATATCGGCACGAAGTCGTTTTTTCATTTCCCTGACGAGTAAATCCCATAAACTTGAAGAAATTTCCAGCGCAAATTGCTTGTTCTTTTGCCTATCAAAAGGTATATGCAAGGCATCGTCAAGATGGGAATTGTTGTTAACACTCAATTCAAACAAAATGTAGGGGCCATACCCCATTGGGGATGCACCAGCCTCGTCAATGCATCTTTTTATTCTTTCTATACATTTCGTAACCTCACTCTGATTTTTTGCATTGCAAGTGTCCATTATTAGACGATGCAATTCTTGCGCTTCAGGACTTCGCGTGGCTTTTCTGTTATGAGAGTTAGAGTTTGAACCCTTGGCGGATAAAGAAGATGTTTTTTTACTGTCGCCATATAACATCTGAAGGTCCTTAAATATTTAAAACAAGTAATTGTAGAAGCTATTGGGTAGCTACTATTATCATGAATCCTATCAAGCTTCCTCGTGATAGACCCGTTATATAAACGTCTGAGTATCACAATTAATGTAGGCAAGTTTACCGAATAAAAATAAGAAAAAATGCCAGGAAATTCCTGTCAAGTATGTGTTGGAATGGATATAACAAGATCAAGCGCTTATCGGCTGACTGTTGTTATCAATATTTAAAATCACCCTATTGCGTACGCTTAAAATGGTGTTTGTATTTTAGGTTTGCAACATGGCCAGGTGGGTTACCACGAGGCTAAGTTAAGAAATTAGTTTGGCAAATCCTCGTAGGAGATTATGTTAGGTAAAACCTATTTTTTATCTCCTTTTTTATACCTTCGGTCAGCTAAAGGTTGCTCTATATTCTAAATGCTTGAGAATACGCTATTAGTCAACGAACTCAATAGCGAGCGCTTTCTTATGGCTTCAAATAAACATCCTTTTCTTGAAAAAACTATTGAAGCAATAGCGCACCTTAATACACAAGAGATTGAGTTTGTATCCTATGAAGACCTAAATAAACAGCTAATTAGCATCGCAGATATCTTTGGTATAAGTGAAAAAGAAGATGATTTAGCAGGTGTAACTACGCAAGATGATTTATTGCTTAAAGACATACAAACCGAGAATGAGCTTGCACCTCCTGGCGTAGATGAAACAGTCCAAAGACAAGGCTTTACGCAACCCAAAGCTATTCCCCATAAGCCTTTCCTGCTCCACTATGCTGCTAAAAATGGTGATATCAAAGAAATTAAACGCTTAGTTGACTCCGGTTGGGATGTAAACCAGGAAGATGCTTACAGTAGCCGCCCCTTATTTGTTGCTACAAAATATGGACATGTTGAAGCCGTAAAATACTTTATTGCCAAAGGTGCTGATGTGCATGATGATGGCTATACTGGTGAAACTGCATTACATGAAGCAATATATAAAAAACATTATGATGTAGCAAGAGTTCTTGTCGAAACGGGCCGCGCCATTGTTACAATGCCAAACTTGAAAGAAGTTTCGCCACTTAATATTGTGATGAATAATTGTTTTAAGATAATCAAAGAACCCATCCAAAAAATAGCAACGCCTGAGTCAATTCAAGAAATCCATGAGATAATAGAAACAATCAGAGTCTTTTCTAAACATTGTGGCAGCCATTGCCTTGATACACATGCTGGAACTGACTTTGCAACGCCAGTTGCAGCACGCTTAAGAGCATTTTCCTCTCGCGCTCCCACAGCAGAAATCAGAGATAAGTTTTTGAAATTGGCAGATGAGATTTCACTTTTTGACAATTCAGAAAAGCTCTTTAACAATGCGAAGAATTTACTGAATACCTTTCCTACAAAAGGAGCTTATAAACTTGATCTCGGTAATGATGCTTCTTTCTTAGTTCAAAGCAAAGCACATTATGGTCAAAGCACAACACATTGGGCATCTCAGTCCGTGAATGCCTTTTATGAGCAACTTAAAACACAATTTCCTGACGCTTTAAAACTCAAAGTATTTTCGAAACTATGTGATGTTTTTAAATCAGCCGATGCCTTAAAAGCTAATGGCGGCATTGAGGCTTACTCGATTGAGGCAATGGAACATTATCAACAAGGCGATACCATATTGATTGGATCAGGTTGGTATGGTCACTTTATTGATGTAGTACTATCCAAAAAGCAAGAATTATTTATCGTTGGCAATACCGGCGATCGATTTGATAAAATCCCTGCGGGTTTAAATTTTTACCATATGAATAATCCGGATATCATCAAAAGTAAATTTATTCAAGATTTAACCTTAAATCAAGATAAAACATTTTTTGAACAAGACATCATGTATGAATATGAATTACTTGAACAGACCAAGGGGATCCAAAAACCTGAACAAGCCGCTCCCAATTGTACTTGGTTAGGTCATGAACATGGTATAGAAGCAGTTCTTAACATTGAATTGCTTAATGAAGGCAAAGATCCAAAACAAGCTGAAAAATTAGCCAATAGCTATTTCCAAGAATGGAATCAATTTCATAAGCTATTTCAAATTGAAACATATGTTAAAGAAGGACCGGCACTTCCCGTTAATGCTCTTACAGACATTTTTATCGAGCTTGTCAAAAAAATGCCATCTGAAGGTAGTTTGAAAGCTTCTCACAATGCACAAGTTCATAAAATTTGCGATGTTTTAACTTCTGAGCATTATTTACCCGAATTTAAATCCTGGTTAACCAATGAAACAAGCAAACCAGATGGCCAGAATATAAAATCATTATTTGAGCACTACGGGGTTAATGTTGAACATATCATTGAACCAAATAAAACAGGCTATTTTGACTTTTTCACAAAACCAATCGCGAAATTATTTTTTGGCGAACCAGAACCCATGAAGGTGAAAAAACCTTACCTGCCAGAACATGCGCCAGACACGCAAGACAGTCAAAACACTTCACCAAGTCATTCGCTTGATGGTGAACATGCTGGTCCCCAAATGATGGTTACTGTTGATCCAATACCAGTCCATGAACAACCTCAAGTGTTGATGTAAAGGGAATGTAAAATGGCTGTTCTATTGGATCTCTTCCCCAGTTTTTATTTAGATGGAAAAGCATTCTCACTCACGCAGTCCGAACTTGAATCCATTATACCCAGAAAGCTTCATCCTGCAGTCTCTTTGTTACTGCCCGATATCATTGATGAAGAAATACCACCTAAAAGCGAGGAACAAGAAGCATCTAGGCACGGCTTTCATCCTGGTATGCAAGTGTCACACCAACTCCCTTCGTTGAAACATAAATCAATAGATATAAGAGGTGTTTTCAAAGATGCTTTTTCTACTTACAGCGATAACTTAATCATTAAAGATGGATACCGCGGACAAGCCGCGGTAAGTCAACTACAGGAGAGCAGTGACCGCGAACAAGCCGCAGAAGATCGACTGCAGGAGAGCAGTGGATACTGCGGACAAGCCGCAGTACGTGGACTACAGAAGAGCGCAGTAACCAGTGAACATGATGATAAAACAGAATCGGTACTTGTTTTAAATAATGCTAAAAAAATACTACATCCTTCTATATTAAATAATCATTATAAAATAGCCTATCAATTACTTAAAGATGGCTATAGTGACCCTCACCATATTATTAAAGCGAAATCAAAAAATATTTTTAGTCTAATGATTGAGGATTTATCAGACAAAATGACTGAATATGCACATAATCCTCAATCACACGTGATGAAAGAAATTGATGATTTAATTGCTACCATTAAGCTCTTTAGTGAACATTGTGGCAACATTTGCTATACAGCCGATCATAATACAACAAATGCTTCACAAACAACTAATTCTCCTGTCAGTTTAATTATGAAAGTATTGGCTTCTTTGGCGCCAACTAAGGAAATATTGAATAAATTAAACGAACTTGCCACCTTTGTTTCAACGATTGATTCAAGTGAAGCTATCTTTACCAATGCGAAAAATCTTTTACATATGTTTCCCACAGGAAAAATCTATCCTTTAAAAGTATCAGATAGTGAAACTATTTTATTCCAATCAGAAAGTAGCTTTGGGCTGATTACGACGGAGCTTGTTAAAAAATCGCTTACGGCTTTCTCTGACAAACTAGGCTGCGAACAAATTGACACGCTGAAATCAGCTGTGTTTGATTCTCTTAAGTCAATTTATAGCAATGCAGTTGATTTTTCTGAAAAAAGACTTCTTGAGGAGACAGCCGAAAAATCTGTTAAACTATTTCAAGATGACAAAACCGTATTGTTACCCACTGGTTGGGAAGGACATTTGATTGACATAGCTGTTTCAAAACCGCAGTCTCTTTTTCTCTTTGCCAATAGCGGTGAACAAGATGATACCGCATTTTCAGGAGATACCTTTCGTTCTCTTGAAGATCCAGCTAAAATTGAAGCTGATTTCTTCTATGATGTTTTAGCCAACAGCAATAATCAGTTTTTAAGCAATGGTCTGCTTAGCAAATATAGCATTAGTGAAGCTATCGATTGGATCGATAGAGATAGTCAAAAATTTAATAATTGCGCTTTGGAAACGCATCGTGATGCTGTAGAAGGTCTTATTTTTATTGAATTACAAAATCATCACATTGATAGCTTACAATCGAAAGCTCTTGCCAAAACCTATTATCAAGAATGGGATAGATTTCTGGGGGATTATATCATTGACACGTATATGAGTCATAAACCAGGACTTCCTGCACAGGCGTTAATTGATATCTACAAAGAGTTACTAAAAGATCCAATGGATGAAACAAAACAACATTATACGCAGAAAATTGAAGAGCTTTTATCATCACAGTATCAAGATGAATATAAAGATTGGCTACAATCAATGGATACAACAATAGACTCATCCTCTCAAGAAATGGAGCAAGCCCCCCCCACTTTCCAAAGTAATGAGAATCATCTACATGAGACATCATCGCAAGCAATAGAAACGCCCTGTTCTTTCATGTCTAGCCCCCAAGCTGAACCCCTTGTTCATATGCCAGAGCCAGCATTAGTTTGGTAACATAGTTATATATGCTATTTTTTATTTTTTAAAATGTAAGTACAATACCTGCTATTTATGGGACCAAGGAAGTAGGTAATTATGCCATCAGCGATTGAAACTGAAACACTTATATTTAGTGAATATCCTCTTATTAAACCTGATATTCATTGCGCTATAGCACCAGCAAAAAGTAACCCAATTGAATTAACTTTTCGAGATATTCTCACTGATCTTGATACCTCAATAATCTCAATTGATTTAAAGCAAGCATTACCTCTTTTGGAATCTATTGCTGACATTGAGCAGTTTTATACTGAAGCACCAGCTGCCGAATTAACAGAAAGTGAAGGTTTTTCAAGCCCAAAAATAATCGAGCATCTTCATTTGCCACTGCACTTTGCAGCACGAGATGGAGATGTTGAAGCAATAAAATATTTAATTGAAGATGGCTACGATATCAATACCACTGATACTCGAAGTGTCACTGCACTTCATGTGGCTGCTTTGTTTGGACAATTAGCCGCAGTAAAAACCTTGGTTGCTTTAGGTGCAAAAGTAGACGCTAAAGGATATGAAGATCATACTCCATTGCAATTTGCTCTTGCAAAGCATCACTATAATATTGCCAAAACACTTATCATTGATAATGGTGCTTCACTCAAAGAGATTGATTATAATGGGATCAATGGTTTTACTATTTTGTTCGACGATTTAACCTCGCAGATTGAGTCTTATGAAAATAAATATGATCCTAAAATCCTTAAAAAAATAAATCAAATAGTAAATCTTGTAGAAAGTATTGTTTTACATGTTGAGAGTCCCTATCTCTATACCCTTGTTGATGAAATTGATGGCGAGCGATTTATCATATCGATGCCAATTGAACTGGTCCTTAAACTCGCTGCTGCTTATTCTCCAACACCTGAAATCAATGCACAAATGCTAAACCTAGTGAATAAAGTGGCGGCAGTAGATAAAAGTGGCCCCATATTTTTAAATGCTAAAAATTTGTTACATATGTTCCCCAATGGTGAGATTTATAAATTAAATATAGGTGCAAAGAAAGAAATATGGATTCAATCTGAAGGCCATTTTGGACCATTTACAGCACAACTTGCTTCTAGCTCTATTAATACTTTTATTGAAAGCGACAAATTTGATCGTCAAGATCCTTTAAAATTTGAAATATTCAAATCATTACAATCTATTTACAATAATGCTCAATATTTCGGAGAACATTTAACTCAAGATGCAACAGCTCAATTGGCTTGGGAGCTTTATGAGCAAGGTCAAACTGTCTTGCTTACTTCAGGATGGGAAGGCCACTTCATAGATATCATTTTATCAAAACCAAATGAGCTTTATGTCGTTGCTAACAGTGGTGATCGATACCATGGAGAATCACCTGAATTTGAACCTGATTCTGCTGGTCTTGTTTTTTATCGATTGCAGGAGCCAGATCGAATTGATCCTCAGTTTATGTACAATATTTTAACAAACGAGGATAGGGGCTTTTTAGAAATTGAAAATGCATACGAATATGGTGTTTTTGAAAAAATAGATGACATTGTTCGCGATAATCAAGAATTTGGTAACTGTGGATGGGAAAGCCATCGTGATGCAATTGAGGGAATTCTTTATATAGAATTACTCAATCAGCAAGTGTCCCCTGTTGAGGCAAAATCTTTAGCAAATGAATATTATCACGAATGGGATAGCTTTCATGGTCATTATGTGATTGACCAATATATGGCAAATAGTCCTGGCTTGCCTCTAAAAGCCATGATCGATATTATTGATTATATTCATCAAAAAGACTATTACACACAAGCAGATCATGAGCATGCTCAAAAAATCGCTGATGCTTTAGTTTCACCTCATTACATTGAAGAATTTAAATCATGGTTTTTTGAAGAAGAACATGATTTAGCTGATAGGTTGTTGCTCAATATCTTACAAAATCAACATGATATCGATATCTATAATCTTGGGGATGATCAATCAATTGATGATAATGTGAGCATTCAATCAGATAATGGACCGGATATTAATGTTTGTGCGCCTTTAATAGAAGTGCAGTTGACGGCAAATCATGAATCTGTTCCCGCCTTTATGTAGATTTTCCGGTTCCCTCTCCCTTTTGGGAGAGGGTTAGGGTGAGGGTCTTTATTTATAAACTACAATTTTCCTAAAAAATCCGGGTTAGTACACTTCAAATAAGTAATCACTTTCCCTGTTTCTAAGGGCAAAGGTTGCATACCAAAAGTCACCGTTCCATTATGGGTTTCAATCGAGTACGTAGCGAATTCAATATCGCCATTGGATGCGATGTAATTATAGCCCCGAACAATCATGCAGTTATCAGAATCAACCTTCAGAACGCCTTCTGCAGCGCCGGAAATCATTTGGGTTTGGTTGGTATTAAGCTCTTTCATTTGGATACCTCATTCAAAATGGATATCCATTATAATATTATTCATCAATAATTCTATTTAATTTTCAGAATTGCGTAAAATATAACGTTTTTTACGACATTAAATCAGCTTTAGCAATCTCAATTCTATCACGTCCTTTCTGTTTAGCCTGATAAAGTGCTTGGTCTGATAAGTCGATAAGCTGTTGGATATTCTCTGCATGAAGAGGATACTCAGAAATGCCGATCGACATAGTTGGGTAAGGCAACATTTTATTCTCAAGCAACACCGACATTGTTTTCATTTTTTGCTGAACTAACTCTCCCTTTTTTTGGGCAGCAATGCTATCAAGACCAGGCAATACAATTAAAAATTCTTCGCCACCATATCGATAAATGCCATCATAAGCTCTAAAATTATTTTTTAAAAAATTTGCTAAAGAGACAAGAACCGCGTCACCTCCTGTATGCCCATAGGTATCATTAACAACTTTGAAATGATCTATGTCTATCATCATCAAAGAAAGGGGTTTTGAATCTCGCTTTGCCCGTGCCATTTCAACAATTATTTTAGAGTCTAGCGTTTGACGATTTAAAAGACCTGTCAAAAAATCATGCGTAACTTGTTGTTGAAGATAGTCATTTAAAATTCTATTTTTGATGATGGAGCCAACAAATTCAGCAGATGTCACGTCATAACGATTCCATGCGTTGCTGTGGTCCTTCATTATTTGCAAACAACGTTTAAACGAATCTCGTGGAGAATAATCCTTTTCATTTTTTATCTGGAATGTTGGCTCTCCAGCCCATGCTATTTCACGCACTTTTTCCGGTCGATAGAATAAGAGGAAAAATCGACTCAGCGATGAAATAGGTATGGATATAACACCACAGGCAATTTTTTTAAACTTCTTTGCGGCAGGAAACTCATTAAATAATGAATCCGATACATAGGTCGTTTCCGGATGCATTTTTTGTAGCCAGTCAATCAATTCTTCAATCTGGTCAATCGAAGGGGTTCCTCCAAAATTATGCCATTTACCTCCCGTAAACAAGGTCATTCCTTCTGCATTAACCAGTTCAAGAACCTGTTTGCTATGGAGATGCAGAACTTCATTTAAGGATTTGACTTCATAGACCATTTTAGAAAAGGAATTTTGAAGTTCAAGTGAACGATTGCGAAAATTAAGTGCTTGTTCACTTTCCATAGCTATCAATTGAGAGGATAAGGTATTTGTAATCAAAGTAAGCAAAAAGCGAACACTAACTGACGTTATTTTTGCTTTCTTACTGTGGCATGCAACAATACCCCACAAATCATTATCATAAACAATACCAAAAGAAACCGACGAATTGATCTCCATATTTTCCATGTATTTAACATGAACTGGAGCGACCATGCGTAAATAACTATCAGATAAATCTGTCATCTGCTTTGTTAAGGGATTAATCGTTGGAACTAGCTGAACCGACTCCGCATTCGCACTTGGGATGTAGCGAATATAATTTTTAAGATACATATCACGCACATGGCGAGGCATATCGGTGGCAGGAAATCGTAACCCAAGATAGGCATCCATTCCTTCCTTTAATGCCTCAGCTATAACGATACCCGATTTATCTTTATCAAATTGATAAATAACGACGCGGTCGGAATCAGTGATTGATATTACTTTATTGCAAATCGTATTGACTAATTCCGAAAATGTTCGATGCGTTTGGGAGGCTTGCGTTTCCATTACTATTTCTTGTTCGATATCAAAGAAATCACTAACAGATAATGTCTCATGGAATAATTCAATTTCAAGCATAATATATTCGGGGTATTGCTGAACATAAGCAAATATTTCTATATTTTCTTTACCGATAGTCCATCTCAACTTTTTCCATTTTTGATGTGAATTCAGTATAAAATGGGAATACTCTTTTTTTGCTTTAAGAAAATGATTAATTGAAACATTTAATAACTTATCAGGCGCAATCGTTAATAACTTTGTAACATTTTCGCTACATTGAACGATATGTAAATTTTCTCGGTTTATGATAAGCAAGACGCCATGAGATTGAATTCCATAAAATTTATCTAATGTAATGGCATCACAAAATTGTGTTTGTTCGTTTAACAAGATATTATTGCCTTCTGGTTACTTTAAACTTAAGCCTCTAGCCATTCATAAAATTCATTAAATGTTGCTATGGCAGATGCAACAAGCTCTTGTTGATTTAAATGAGAACTCATTGAATTTAGCAAGTCACAAAATTGCCGCCACTTCAATAAAGTATCTTTGCCATAACCATAAAAATAGCGACAACCTTGCTGTGGAGTAAGATTGAGTTGACGACCGACCAATTGCGTTAACACTTGACCACCCAACGTAGAGCCTTCCATTACATAGAGATAGCCAAAACTATTTTCTAAAGTTGATATTTGCAAAGTAGAACATAGGTTTAATTTAAGAAAATCAATTGTTGATTCTGTTAAATGAATGAGATCAGATTGTACTAATAGGGCTTTATTTATTTTGAGCGTATTATCAACTAATTTTATATCTAATTTATCTTCAATTGGTTTGATAAAACCATAAATTTTTTCAAGCAATAGTCTATATTCACTTAGAGAAATTTGATTGTTGACAATTTTTTGAAATAAAGCGGCGCTCTCAATTTTATCATGATAGGGCTTGGTATCCGTTTTTAGTTTTAACTGTAAATCCATTATTTCAATGCTTTGCTAATTCTTTAGCTAAAAACAACCAAGTTTCTAGCACCGTATCGGGGTTTAACGAAACACTATCGATCCCCTGTTCTAGTAACCATAATGCGAGGTCAAGATGATCTGATGGGCCTTGACCACAGATCCCGATATATTTGCCTTCACTTTTACAAGTGCTAATAGCTCTTTGCATCAGAAATTTCACAGCCTCATCGCGCTCATCAAATTGACCGGCTACAATGCCTGAGTCTCTATCTAACCCTAAAGTTAATTGGGTTAAATCATTTGATCCAATTGAAAAACCATCAAAAAGCGCTAAAAATTCTTTAGCAAGAATGGCATTTGAAGGGAGTTCACACATCATGATAACTCTCAATCCTTTCTCACCACGCTTGAGGCCATTTTGCGCCATCACTTCTAGAACTTTGTTAGCTTCTTCTAATGTTCTAACAAAAGGGATCATGACTTCAACATTGGTCAATCCCATCGTTTCACGAACATAGCGAATAGCTTCACATTCAAGTGCAAAACAGGCTCTAAATGAATCGGCGAAATAACGTGAAGCCCCTCGAAAACCTATCATGGGATTTTCTTCAGTGGGTTCAAATTCAGAGCCACCTATTAAATTGGCATATTCATTCGATTTAAAATCTGAAAATCTCACTATCACTTTGTTTGGGGTGAATGCACAGGCCAGTGTCGCTATTCCCTCGCTCAATTTTTTTACATAAAATTCGCGAGGATTCGCATAACCTGCGCTTCGCTTTAAAATTTGTTCTTTAATATTTTCTGGCAGTCGATCAATTTGCAAACAGGCATTGGGATGTATACCTATCATTTGGCTAATAATAAATTCAAGCCGAGCTAACCCAATGCCGGCATTGGGTAAGGATTGAAAATCAAATGCTCTGTCAGGATTTGCAATATTCATCATCACTTTAAGTGGGATAGAAGGCATGTTTGTGAGTTCAATTTTTTTGATCTCAAAAGGTAATTTTCCATCATAAACAAATCCCACATCGCCCTCGCTGCAACTGACAGTGACAGCCTGACCTTCGGAAATTTCTCTGGTTGCATTATTAGTACCAACCACAGCAGGTATGCCCAACTCACGCGCGATAATGGCAGCATGACACGTTCTTCCACCACGATTAGTAACAATAGCAGCAGCACGTTTCATGATGGGTTCCCAATCAGGATCGGTCATATCTGCAACCAAG
This sequence comes from uncultured Pseudomonadota bacterium, assembly GCA_963829835.1. Taxonomy (GTDB): domain Bacteria; phylum Pseudomonadota; class Gammaproteobacteria; order Berkiellales; family Berkiellaceae; genus Berkiella. The sequence continues at coordinate 201,616 of CAWHKC010000003.1, read as the reverse complement.
ACATCGCCTGCTTGAACTTTATCCATCTCATCTGGACTTTTCACAATTTTAGCAATACCAGAACCAATACGTTGCCCAATACTTCTTCCCTCAATTATCACGTTACTTTTTTCTAATAAATGATATCGCTCCATGACTTGGGATTTACTTCGGCTTTTGACTGTTTCGGGCCTTGCTTGCACGATATATATTTGTTGATCTAAGCCATCTTTAGCCCATTCAATATCCATGGGGCGACCATAATGTTTTTCAATAATGATGGCTTGCTCAGCTAATTTTTCAACTTCGGTATCAGTTAACGAAAATAAATTACTTTCTGTAGGTTGAACTTCCTCTTTGGTGACTGCTGCATGATTCCCTGGCGCAACGCTTTCTTCTTGGTAAACCATTTTGACATGCTTACTGCCTAGGTTACGTCTAACGATGGCAGGTCTATGGGCTAATAATGTTTGTTTATGTACGTAAAACTCATCGGGATTAACAGCGCCTTGCACGACCATTTCGCCCAAGCCATAACTTGAGGTAATAAATACTACATCTTTAAATCCAGATTCGGTGTCTAAGGTAAACATCACACCACTTGAGGCAAGATCGCTTCTAATCATCTTTTGGATGCCAACAGAAAGTGCAATTTGGCTATGATCGAAGCCTTGATGTACTCTATAGGCGATGGCTCTGTCATTAAATAATGAAGCAAAGACATGCTTCATGGCGCTGAGGATATTATCTAAACCACGAATATTTAAAAATGTTTCCTGTTGGCCTGCAAAAGAGGCATCGGGGAGATCTTCAGCAGTGGCTGAAGAACGTACAGCAACGGCACAAAAAGGAGCTCCTTGGCATAACTGTTCATAAGATTCATGAATAGCATCTATGAGTTCAGGTTGAAAATGGGTATCGACGATACGTTCTCGGATCCGTTGGCCGGTCTTTTTGAGCAAATTAACGTTATCAACATCCAGTCCTTGTAAAAGTGAATATATTTCAGTTGCTAACCCACTTTGATTTAAAAACTCGCGGTAGGCATCAGCCGTGGTTGCAAAACCAAATGGTACTTTGACGCCCAGAGTAGTTAAATTACAAATCATTTCACCTAAGGAAGCGTTTTTGCCGCCAACCTTATCAATATCTTTGATGCCTAGCTTATTAAACGGAATGACATATCCATCAGCTACTGACATGTTGCCTCCAAAATGACATTCTATGGCTATAGTTGTTTAAGCCTACTAATACTAGGGAACACCCCGTGAAACGACGCACCGTCTTTTTTATCTCAGACAGAACTGGGATCACAGCGGAAAACTTAGGTTTAAGCTTGATTTCACAATTTGAAGGTATCCATTTTACACAAGTGACCTTACCATTTGTGGATTCTATCGAAAAAGCAGTCGATGCCACAAATCGAATTAATCAAAGTGTCTCACCTGACGGAGAAAAACCGATTGTTTTTGCTACAATCATTAATCCGGATATTAGAGAAATTCTGCAACGCAGCAAATCATGCTACCTTGATTTCTTCAAAATATTTATACCAACGTTAGAAAATGAACTTGCGGCTGTTTCAGCCAATGTCATGGGACGCAGTCATGGCGTTGGTAATTCACATGCTTATAACACACGAATTGAGGCCGTTAATTTTGCATTAAACTATGATGATGGTGCGCGAATATCAGGTTATGAGACAGCTGATGTTATTCTTATTGGTGTTTCAAGATGCGGCAAAACACCAACCAGTTTGTATTTAGCCATGCAATTTGGCATTCGAGCAGCAAATTATCCTATTACGGATGGCGATCTTGAGGCGACAACCTTACCAAAAGCATTACGACCACATCGACGTAAATTATTTGGTTTAACCATTGATCCTAAAAGGCTGCATAACATTCGCTCCAGTCGCAGCCCTGAAAGTAAGTATGCAACTCTAGAGCAATGTGAACGCGAAGTGAAAGCCGTGGAACAACTTTTTCAACATGAAAAAATTCCGTATTTAAGTTCAACCAATTTATCGATAGAAGAGCTATCCACAAAACTGATGGTCATTTCGGGGATAAATAGAAAGATACGGTAAAATAAGATTATACTAATCTATTTTTAAATGCTGGTTCTTCAACACTTGGACTATCATTAGCCGCCGCAACGCTTGATGATCCTTGCTCACTAAAAAGAAGTACATCATTGGCAGCAGGCAGTGTTTCAAGCGTTCCTTTTTTCAAATTAGTGATGTTGCGAGATATCCCACTATAGAATTCTTCATAAAAGTTTTTCGCTAAAAACTTTATCATTTCATCATAGCTTGAGAAACGATGTCTTTCTTGATAGCGGATCCGAGCGTCCCCAATTAGCTTATCTGTTATACGTTTAGGGCCAAAATATTTTTTGCATTCCTCTACAAATGATTTAATTTCATCTAACGTAAATTCTAATTTTTTTAATAACGCATCTTCAGCGTCAGAAGTGTCATCTAAGATCACATATTTTTTTGATAATATCTCTTCTAATTGAGTCAGTGTTGCCTGATCTAAACTTTTCAATTTATTATAGAAAGATGTCTTCATTTTTGATTCATCAATCATTTCTTCTTGGAATTTCTTTCTCATCACTTCAGCTGTTAACGGTCGGGTTTCCGGTCTATCGTTGAGAAATACCATATAAAATTGATTTATACGCTGATTAACCCCTTTGGTACAAGTCGTTTGATCACCCAGCAAATTATCATGCGTTCCCGTGTTATTATAGGTACGGCATATCTCATAAAAAGCCTGTTTAAATTCATTAATTAAACTTTCGCGAGTTTGTCCCTCAGGAAGTTTTTGATTTTTATCAGTAGCGGCTAGCCACATATAAGCAATTTTTGATTTATCTTGGTCACTGATATTGTTCGTATAATTGGAGAAAAGTGATCGCCAAGGATTGGGTCTAATAAATAAGTAACGATAGGCGCAATGACCGGGATGTTGATAAATTGGGGTGTTTTCCATTAACCACGTTAAAAAAAGTCCCGCTTTGCCTAAATTCAAAGGTAAGGGAATATTAAATATTTTTGCAGGATTAGCGGCGTAGTCAATTTCAAGGTAAGTTTTGATCTCACCAAAAATAGCTTCTACGCCACCTTTTTGATTAAATTTTGCACGATAACGATTTTCCATATCATCCAGTGCCGTCTTCTGTCGCACATCGACATCAGCATAAACACCTCTTGCAACAAAACCTTTTAGGGCTTTATCTTGCTCATCTTCAACATGCAGATCTTTTGCCTTAGCAGTAACAGGTTGCGAAGGCGTTTCTTTTACAGGTGCTTGCCCAAATTGGTCTAATTGCTCTTTGGTAAAGCTCAACGCTATGTTTGCAGGATATTGATAATTGGCAACTGCTGGTAAGGCTAATAATTGATCGAGGACTTCCCAATTCTCTACTTGTTGTGCCAGACGAGCTGCTTCATTATGATTAAAATGAATATTTGCTTTAACGGAATCTTCAGCAAGCAATACTTGCACCGGATTTGGGATTTTATGATAAATGGCGGCTCTTAATAATTGGTTATCATTAAAGGCTATGTTATGTGGCCCTAATGTTTTTAAACGCGCAATGATGCTATTAAATAGTTTGTCACTGGATTCATGCATCACCTTTAAACCAAGTTTTACTAAGCTTTGAGGGTCATTCATTTTGTCTATTATTTGAATAACGCGGGAGTCATCATCCAGTAATAAAGCATGATAGAGTTGATTTTCATCAGAATAGGCTTGTGGGTTTAAGACTTTTGCAATCACTGCAATACCGACGGTAATGGAAAGTGTGATCCCATCAAATATAAAAGGAGAGGCCATTACAGCAAAACCAAAAATGGCTCCCGTTAAACCGTGTGATGTTCCTAACGTAAGAATTAAAAACGCCGTCAACAAGTACTGAGGAGTTTTAGCCATGCGGGTATATTTAAATACTAGACTGATTGGCATAAAGTGATTAATCAGATGGTAACTAAAAAGAAAGGCAAAACTAAACATCCATAAAGGGAATGATGCTAAACCAAAGAATAAGCCAATAGGCAAAGCAAGCCCTAACAAATAAAGGTTAAATCCTGTCTTCAATATTACATCTTTATTCATAAGTCACCTTGATTACGCCGTAAGGGCTGATATTCTATTTTTAACAGATTCATCCGCCTCTATTCCCGCAGAAGCAGCAATCTGTTGACTTTCTGCCGTTTTCGGATTGCTAAATAGAAGAACTTTATCCGGCGAAGATTCTGCGTTTGGATTAGCAATTACACCATGGCCCGCTTTTAATAATGCAATGTTTCGAGTAAAAGCATTGAGAAACTGTTCATAGACATGCGTAGCTAAGAATGTGATCATCCCTTCATAGTTTGTAAAATAATGCTTCTCCTGATAACGAACCCGTTCGCTTCCAGTTTTTTCTTCTGTGATTCTCTTTGGACCAAAATACTTTTTGCAATCTTCGACAAAAGAAGTTACTTCTTCTTTCGTAAATTCCAATTGCTTTAATAATGCACGTTCATCCTCTTCAATGGCATCCATATCACCCAAATTAATCACAAATAGATTTTCTAGTGCTTTTTCTAATTTTGCCAGAGTGTCTTTATCTAACGCTTTTAATTTATTATAAAAAGACGCCTTTGTTTTTGATTCATCAACCATTTCTTGCTGAAATTTCATTCTCATCACTTCAGGAGTTAATGGCCTTGTTTCAGGTCTATCATTTAAAAACACCATGTAAAATTGGATGACGCGTTGATTTACCCCCTTCTTACAAGTAGGTTTATCTCCTTCTAAATCATCATAATGATCATTATCGTCAACATATTCTGTTACTTCTTTTGTGATAGGATCTGTTCGTTTCCTGATTACAGAACGTGTTTTATCATAGTTGTGAGAACGTCCTAATTCATAAACAGCTTGCAAGAATTCTTCTAAAAGGCTTTCACGTGTGCAACCATCAGGTAACTTCTGCTTAATATCGGTTGCCGCTAGCCACATATAAGCGATATTCGTTCTATCCTCATCTGTCAGCTCATTCAATCTTCCGGGGTAAAGCCATGGATTATGGTTCCATAAAAACAAAAAGCGATGCGCTGTGTGGACGGCATGTTGGTAAAAAGAAATATTATCAAAATATTTAACTAAAAACTTCCATTTTCCAAAAGTTAAGGGAAGAGCAAAACCAAAGATCTTTGCAGGCTTATAATCATATTCCACTTTCATATAGGTAAGGATTTCAGCGAAAATCGCTTCTTCGCCTTTACGTTTATACTCAGCCTGATAACGCTCTTTCATATGGGCCATAGCCATATTCTGTCGCTCATTGGTACTTCTCATCGAACCTTCGGGTTCAGCAAAACGCTTTAGATCTTGATCTTCTTCATCATCAACATGGAGATCTTTCACTTCAGCTTGTTTAGAACCGCGAGATCGGGCAACTGCAGCTGGTTTAGGGACTTCAGGCGCTTGCGGTGCTGGCGCATCGCCATATTTTTTAACATTTCTCTCAGTGAACGTCATATTGGCACCTGAGACGACAAAGTTTGCCACGGCAGGAACACCCAGTAATTGAGCCAGTACATCCCAATGTTCTTCTTTCTCAGCCAATCGAGCGGCTTCTCCATTATTAGTGTTAATATTTTCAATAACAGAAGGACATTGAAGTAATGCTGCAACCGCTTCTGAATCTCCACAAATGCAAGCTTCTTTTAAAGCGGCATTATTGCCAGCATGTGCATTTTTTTTGACCGAATTTTCACTAAGCAGGGTTTTTATGTGGTGGGAGCGTTTGTGATATATAGCGGCTCTTAATAATAAGTTATTATCTAGTGATAGATTTGCCTCACCTAGTGCTTTTAACCGCGCAATAACACCTTTAAATAAATTATCGTTCGGATCATGCATAACCTTTAAACCAAGCTTCAATAATTCTTGAGGACTATTTACAGAATTGAGTACTTGATTGAGTAGATTTTCATTGCCTTGTATGACAGCATGCTTAATTTTGTCTTCATTCGAAATGGTGACGGTATTATAATATTTTGCATAACCTATCATAATGCCAATAATTGTAGCTTCGACAATAAAGGGGGCTGCAATAAAAATGGCCAAACTCAATAGGCTGCTTGATAAACCCAAAACATGGCCATATGTCAAGATAAATAATGCAGATCCAAGATAAAGTAGTGTATTTTTTTCCTTTAGCACCTTAAACAGATTATCCATTTTATAGTAGTGATTTATCAGGTGATAGCTAAGGAATGCCGTAAGACCAAAAATCCATAATGAGAATGAAGCTAAACCAATCAAAGAGCCAAAGGGCAAAATAAGACCAAACAAATAAAGATTAAATCCAATTTTCAAAAGCATTTCTTTCTTCATAAACCACCACCTCTCTCTAAATATTATTATTCGGTTGATTCTAAGCCGTTAAACCTATCTTATTACTAGGACGAGTTAGTGCTTTTTCCACACTATCATTGGAATCTTCTGCTATTGTTGCTTGCTCACTAAACAGAAGTCCTTTCGCAGGAGAAGAATCTGGATTTGAATCCTTTTTTAGCATAGTTATATTTCGTTTAATATCATTATAATAATCTTGCAAGGCAGTACCTGCTAAATGTTTAACCATCTGCTCAAAACTTGTGAAGCGATGATGCTGATAAACAATTTTTTGATCCGGCGCTCTAACTTGAGTGACCCGGTCAGGACCATAATATTTTTTGCAATCATTGATAAAAGATTTCACTTCTTCATCAGTAAAATCAAGTAGTTTTATAACCGCACGCTCATCAGGTTCAATATCTTCCATATGACCTAAGTTGATTTCAAATAGATTTGAAAGTGCTTGTTCCAATTTAGTCAGCGTCGCTTTATCAAAATTTTTGAGCTTATTATAAAATGATGACTTCAGCTTCGATTCATTAATCAGCTCTTCTTGGAATTTTCTACGAATAATATCTGCTGTTAAAGGACGTGTTTCAGGTTTTTCATTGAGGAACACCATATAAAATTGGGTTATTCGTTGATTAATACCACCACCGCAAGTCGGTTTATCGCCCTCTAAATCATCATAATGATCATTATGATCAAGATAAGTCGTTACCTGTTTAGTAAAAGGATTTGTCTTCTTTCTAATGACAGTACGTGTTCTATCATAATTATGTGCACGACATAACTCGTAGATGGCCTGCATAAACTCTTGCAATAAACTCTCACGCGTATATCCCTCAGGCAATTTTTGCTTACTATCGGTTGCTACAAGCCACATATAAGCAACTTGGGTTCTATCACTTCCAATAAGTTGAGTGTTATTACCACCCGAAAAAGATCGCCAAGGATTAGGATCCATAAATAAAAAACGATATGCCGTATGGTTGACATCATTATAGTAAGGTTTATTTTCGATAATCCATGTCAAAAATTTGGCTGCTTTTCCTAAACTCAACGGTAAAGGAAAACCGAATAAGGTAGCAGGCTTATTCTGATATTCGGTGATGATGTATTCTTTGATTTCATTGAATATGGCTTGCTCACCCTTTCTTTTAAACTTTGCTTTGTAGCGAGCCTTCATTTCATCTAACGCGGTTTTCTGTCGCGCACTTAGGTCCTTCATTGAACCTTCACTTGCTCGAGCTATTCCTCCTAAAGTAAAGTTCTCTTTCTCCTGGACATGCAAATGCGTTGGTTGTTTTAGTTCTTCATCGGCATCTAAATCTTGGTCTAGGGCTTGCGCTGGCACCTTTCCATATTGATCTCTATTTTGTTCGGTAAAGGTCAATTTTGCGTCAACAGGCGCCAGATAGTTAGCAACGGCAGGCACAGCTAATAATTTAGCAACTACTTCCCAATGTTCTGAACGTTCGGCTAAACGTACCGGTTCATTATGGTTATAATTGATATTGGCCACGACTGAAGGACAAGTCAGCAATTCATCAACCAAAGCAGAATACCCACCAAGGCAGGCTTCCCTTAAGGCTTCGTTGTTGGCTAAATGGGCGTTTTCCTTCACTAAATTTTCATTGAGCAATGTTTTAACGGGATTGATAAGATTATGATGGACTGCGGCCCTTAATAACTGATTATTATTTAAAATAAGATTAGCAGCACCTTTTCCCTTTAATCGTGCAATAAGGCTATTAAAAATGGTGTCGCTAGGATAATGCATGGCACTTAATGCCAGCGTTAATAAACTTTGGAGATCATTCATTCGATTGATGATTTGAATAGCGCGCGCTTCATTACCTTGGAGCATCGCGATTTTAATTTGATCTTCATTGGATGCAATATTCGCATTTGGAGTCAACAATCTTATTGCTGTAGCAATTGCAATGGTAAATACAATAAGTGCTGCATCGTAAATAAAAGGGGCAGCAAAAATGGTAAAAGTAAAAAGACTTTTAGACAAAGCATGTGAAGGTCCAAAGAAAAGAATGAGTGCTGCTGTTACCACATATTGCGGCAATTTGCTTAAACTTAAATTCTCAAAGATTTTATCAATCTTTACGTAGTGATTTATGAAGTGATAAGCAAAAAGCGACGTTATGCTAAACATCCATAATTGGAATGAAGCAAATCCAAGGAATGAGCCAAGTGGTAATAGAAGCAGGAATAAATAAAGGTTAAAGCCCGCTGTAAATAGCATAGATAAATTCATAAGACACCAAACTTAGTCGACTGAATTGCTTACAACAATAAGTTAGAAGAGTTTACTAATTTATTTAACGGATTGAAAGATGTTTTTATGAAAAAGCTTAAAATTGTGAAAGGCTATGACAAAACTAGCGCATTCATAAAGTCTGGAACAGGCATGGCTAGTAAGTCTTCCTTTTGTTGCAGTAAAATCAATAGATTACCACTTTTTTCTGATGGTAAAACTGATGACAGATTTTGTTCAAATTTCTCCCAAATAAGTGGAATCCCTTCATTTCTTCGACTGCGGTGACCAATAGGATACTCAGATGAATGACTTATTTTGGAGCCATCTTGGAAATAAAGTGTAAGGCTATTGGCTATAGATCGCTTATTGGGATCAAGATAATCTTGGCTGAATTGCGTGTTTTCTTGCACCTTCATTTTATCACGTAAAGCATCAATTTTAGGATCACTTGCTCTTGAATCTTCGTAAGATTCTGCTGTTAATTTGCCATCAAGAAGTGCGCAAGCCACCATGTACTGTAGACAATGATCTCTATCAGCAGGATTATATAAAGGACCTGTTTTGTTGATAATACGCATGGCAGCGTTGTGGGTGGTTATATCTATTTTATCGATGGTTTGCAGCTTATCCTTACATTCACGATGCAGTATCAAAGCACATTCTACCGCAGTTTGTGCATGAAACTCTGCTGGATATGCTACTTTGAATAGGATATTTTCCATCACATATGAGCCTAATTCTCTAGCGAAGGTGATAGGTTTTCCTCTAAATAAAACATCTTGAAAACCCCATTGCTTTGCTGATAGAGCACTGGGATAGCCCATTTCACCTTGTAGGGTGAGCATTGCAAGGCGAACCCCACGACTTGTAGCGTCCCCCGCCGCCCAGGATTTACGGCTTCCTGTATTAGGCGCATGACGATAAGTACGCAAGCTTTGACCATCTATCCATGCCTGTGAAAGTGCTTGAATAACATCCTGTTTTGTTCCACCTAATAATTTTGTGACAACACCACAAGTAGCTACTTTCACTAACAGTACATGATCAAGCCCCACTTGATTAAAACTATTTTCTAATGCTAAAACGCCTTGTATTTCATAAGTACGAATCATGGCATCTAAAATATCTTTTACCGTAAAAATGCGATTTTTATACTCCGATGAGCGTCTTGAGACAAAATCCATAACGCTTAAAATCCCACCGAGATTATCAGAAGGATGGCCCCACTCCGCAGCAAGCCAAGTATCATTGTAATCCAACCAACGGATCATCGTTCCAATATCAAAAGCGGCTTTAATAGGATCTAACTCAAAAGAGGTGCCTGGCACCCGGGATCCTTTTTCTATAGTGATCCCAGATACCCATGGTCCCAACAGCTTTTTACAAGCAGGAAATGAGAGGGCTAAAAAAGCACAACCCAAGCTATCAATTAAACAATATTTAGCTGTTTCCCAAGCCAAGTCGCTGGTGATTTCATAGTCGACAATATAGTCGGCGATTTTAAGTATTTGGGGATCGTAGGGTCGATTATCACCAGCCATAAATATCCTATCTTTTCTCAATTTTGATAAATGCTAACGGCTCAGGTCCAATATATTGGGCTGTGGGACGAATTAATTTATTATTGCCCCGTTGCTCAATACAGTGCGCTACCCAACCTGTGGTACGTGATATCACAAAAATAGGCGTAAATAAGGGCGTTGGAATTCCGCAAAAGTGATAAGCACTTGCACTATAAAAGTCCAAATTAGGGAAAAGCTTTTTTTGCTCCATCATGACTTTTTCGATGCGTTCTGACACGGCAAAGATCTTTTTGTCCCCTAACGCTTCACTTAATGCTTTAGCTTGCGCTTTAATAATATCCGAACGTGGATCGGATATGGTGTACACACGATGGCCAAAGCCCATAATTAACACTTTGTCGGTCAGTTTTTGTAATACACCTTCTTCTGCTAATGTCGGGTTAGCATATTGTTGAATCAACATCATGGCTGCTTCATTAGCACCACCGTGTAATGGTCCTCTTAAGGTTCCAATCGCTGCAGTTATGGCTGAATAAATATCGGATAAGGTCGCAGTACAAACTCTGGCGGCAAAAGTTGAGGCATTAAATTCATGTTCAGCATATAAAATTAAAGAAATATCCATGGTTTTAACCATCAACTGCCCCAAATCATTCTTGGGGTTGAATTGTTCACCATGCAATAATCTCAAGAAATACTCTGCTAAAGAATGAGACTCAATCAACACATTAATCCGCTTGCCACTTAAATGAAAATGATGCCAATACAATAAAGCAGCCGGAAATAACACTAATAATCTATCGGCAATCTCAGCTGCGGTATGTTCATTTGTCTCTGGCTCTACGGTTCCTAACAAGGAACACGCTGTGCGCAATACATCCATAGGATGACTTGAAGCTGGTATTTTTTCTAAGCTTTGAGAAATTTCTTTGGGGAGTCCCTTTAAATTGTGCAATTTTTGTTTATATTGATTGAGTTGTTGCAGATTGGGTAATGATCCATAAATCAATAAATAAGCCACTTCTTCAAAAGTCGCATATTTGGTTAAATCGACAATAGAATATCCACGATAATGTAAACTACTGCCAGTATGCCCTACCGTGCAAATTGCTGTTTGACCAGCAACGACTCCTGCCAAACCTCCTTCTTTAGTTGCCATTGTTTTTCTCCATTATGTGTAAGTAAGCATCCTGCTCTTTTTCATATTGTTGATAATTAAGATAATGGTATAAATCCACTCTGCTTTGCATTAAATCAACGACTGATTGTTGCGTCCCTTCTTTTAAAATGGCCGAATACACCTTCAAAGCAGCCGCATTCATTGCGCGAAACGCACTTAAAGGATATAAAATGATGGCAACGCCAACGTCTTTTAATTGTTGCTTGGTAAACAAAGGGGTTTTTCCAAATTCGGTGATGTTAGCCATAACAGGGATCGTTAAGGCTTGCGTAAATGCTTTGTACTGTTCAAGTGTTGTGACCGCTTCCAAAAAAAGGGCATCAGCTCCAGCTGCTTGATAGTCCAGCGCTCTTTGTAAGGCACCCTTTTCACCTTCTACTGCAAAAGCATCTGTACGTGCCATTACGACAAAAGAATCATGCTCGCGTCCATCGAGTGCCGATTTGATCCGGCCAACCATTTCTTGGCTACTAACAAGTTGTTTACCATCACGATGACCACATCTTTTGGCTTCATGCTGATCTTCAATATGCGCTCCTGCCGCACCTGCTCTTGAAAGCATTTTAAAACTGCGCCGTACATTGATGGGGCTACCCCAACCTGTATCAGCATCAACTAATAAAGGAAGCGTGGTGGCGCTGGTTATATGTCGAACATCTTCAACCACATCATTTAAGGAAGTCATAGCCAGATCGGGCAATGCGAATTTACTATTAGCAACCCCAGCACCTGATAAATAAAGGGCAGCAAAGCCTGTCTCTTGCGCAAGTCGCGCCGCATACGCATTAATCACACCGGGTATTTGAAGGGGTTTGTTAGCCGCAATTGCTTGGCGTAAAAGAAGTCCTGGATGGGCTAGGTATTCCGTCACTATGAAATCCTTGTAGGGTGGGCAAAGCGTAGCGTGCCCACCATCTTAATTTGATATTGGTGGGCACGCTACGCTTTGCCCACCCTACATAAGAACCAATCATTATCGAGTATATCGCGCGAAGTCGTGGCTAACCACGACAATCAATTCTAATGTTGTTTAACTAATTTAAATCAGATCGGCTTTTTCTTGCAAAGGATGGCAGGTAAGGAGAATAAAATTAAACCTAAAATCAAATAACCTTCAAATACAAAAAGATGGCTTAAAGTAAGTGAGTGCTTGAACTGCTCAGGAGGCATAAATCCTAAACCAAAACAAAGTAAACAAACCAATATGCCACCACCAGCAATAAGCACTAGGCTTCCTATTCCACCGGGAATTTTATAAGGTCTTTCAACTTCAGGATGGGTAAATCTTAGTTTAATGGCTGCAGCAAAAACCAATATATACATTGCCATAGCAAATTGAGTTGTAATGGCCGTGACCAACCAAAACGCAGTATCAACCGAGGGCATCACAAAAAACGCGAGTGCCAATAAAGTTCCCAAAGAGGCTTGTGCAATTAATATCGCAATCGGTTGATCATGCTTATTTTTATGAGAGAGCCATTGCGGCATATATCCAGTTACTAAAGCATGATGTAAGCCCTTAGCAGGCCCAATAATCCAAGTATTATTGCCCGCAAATGATCCCACAATGGCCATCAAGGCTATTAATTTCACCGCCCAGCCCATGCCAAAATCATTAAAAAATACATTAAATACTTGCATCACACCCGACACAATACTAATTTTGGGTACAACCACAGCCATCGATAATGAGCCTAAAATAGAGATCCCCAAAATGAGAATGGTAGAAAGCAAAATAGCCTTTGGATAAACCTTTTTGGGATGCTCAGTTTCATTGGCATAAAACGCTGACATCTCCATTCCAGCTAATCCCAAAACAACCGCGCCAAAAAAGACAATATTGCCTAAAGAGATATCAGGCATAAGTGCTTTTGTTGAAATCTCCAGTTCAATCGGCTTACCCAAGAACAGCCAAATACCTGCGAGCACAATAATTAATAAACCAGGAATAACTGTGCCCAATAAAGCACCCACCGTTGAAAGTGTGGCCGAGGTTTTCATTCCCATAAAATTAATAAATGTTAAAGTCCAAAAAATACCCACAATCCCAAAAAACATAAAATACTTGTTTTGAGCAAGTGCAGGGTCAATAAGATAAGCAATAGTAGCAACTAAGAAGGTTAATACAGTGGGGAAGGAGGCTATAGAGAACATCCAATTCATCCATTGGGCAATAAATCCCACTCTTGGCCCAAAGGCTCTAGCAACCCAACCATAAATGCCTATAGCTTCAGGCCAAGCAGTAGCTAACTCTGCACAAACTAAGGCTGTTGGAATAAAAAATAATAGAGCTGCGACAATGTAAAAGAGAATTGCCCCAAAACCATATTCAACCATAAAAGATAAGTTTCTAAGCGAAACGATAGCCGCCACATTTATGAGGGCTAGAGAAAAAACACCAAGAAATCGCTTAGAAGGTATCATAGGAGTCTCAATTTAGACTATTTAAGCTAGATTGAAGCATAATTTGCAGTTATATGCAATAACTATGCATAATTATGTCATCCCTCTTTTTAGCCGACAATATAATTGATGGTAGCCCCAATCCCCCAACCAATGGCACCGCCGAGTAGAGAACCGCCAATAACACCCGCTCCCAAAATTGCCCCTGATAACAGTAAGCCTTCAGTTATGATGCCCCCTTGTGGTACAAGAGCAAACACCGCTCCCACATAAGCAATAGGGGCAGTAATTGAAAAACCCAATGATGCCCCACAAAGTGCTCCAGCTGCTGCACTGACAATTTCAAGAGAATCTAAAGATCCACCATCGACCATTACGATTTCTTGGGAAGTTAATGTTCTCATCATTTTCTCACTTATATTTTTGGTGAAGATTTAAAGTGAGTGAATGTTCGCATACATTTAAAGTTGCGTCAACACTTCTCTATGCCAATACTAAGTTGGTTAAATTATTATTTTATGACGGGAAGTTTTTGCTTTATTTTGAAAAAATCTTGCCAGGGATCTTTTTTTAACTTTGCTAATCTCTTAGGCAACGTTTTCAATGTAAATTGAGTCGACTTTATTTTAGGGGTTAATTCTTCCCAAGCCAGTGGCGTGGCAATGGTCGCGTTTTCTCTGGACCGAGTTGAGTAAGGAGCAACAGCCGTAGCGCCTTGATGATTACGTAAATAATCAATAAATATTTTTCCAACACGCTTAGCTTTTGACATTGTTCCGATATAATCTTTAGGATACTTACTCACCATGTATTCAACAAAAATCTTTGAAAAATGATTCACTTGCTCCCAACTATATCGACGTTGAATAGGAATGGTGATATGCAAACCTTTACCTCCCGTTGTTTTAACAAAAGATTGTAAACCTAGTTCCTCAAGTTCTTCTTTCACCCTAAAAGCCGCTTCAATCACTTTTTTCCATGGAACGTTTGGGGCGGGATCTAAATCAAAAATAAATAAATCTGGTTTTTCAGGTTTATCCGCACTCGAACCCCAAGGATGTATTTCTAATACACCCATTTGAACTAATTTTAATAAACCCTTCATATCTTTTATATAAATAAAAGATTCATTTTTGTTACTTGGTTTGCCTTCAAATAATGTTGAATTGCTATGATCATTTTTATTAAGATGTTTCTGGAAAAAACATTGTGCGTCTTTACCATCTGGGCAGCGAAGCAAGGCCAGAGGGCGATTTATGACATAAGGTAAAATCCATTTGCCAATTGAATGATAATATTCTGCAATTTGAAGTTTACTAATCTTGCTTTCGGGAAACATGATTTTTTCAGGATGGGTTAATCCAAAATCCCCATCGACAGACTTTTTTAAAGGTTTCTCTTTTTTAGAGTCCTTTTTATCAATCGCTTTTTTCGTTTCGCGCTTGATTTCTTTAGCTGATTTATCTTTACGTAGACCTTTAAAACTTGGATGTCTCAAAATCCCCTCCTGTGTCCATTCTGTAAATTCCACCTCAACAATAATATTTGGTTTAACCCATGAAACCACATTAGATGTTTGTGGAACAGTTTCAAATGGCATCTCTTTTGTTTTATTTTTCATTAATATTTCATAAAGCTGCTTCAAGGTAGCTGAATCAAAACCCGTCCCCACGTGGCCACAATAAACAAATTTTCCTTTTGAGTAAACGCCAAGCAAAAGCGATCCAAAATACTCTCTTGAATTTTGAGGTTTCGTAAACCCGCCAATAACAAATTCTTGTCGATTCGAACATTTTCTTTTTAGCCAATTTTTTGTTCTTTTTTGAATATAGGGACTATGGATTTCTTTACAAATAATACCTTCCAATGATAATTGACACGCTTGATGAAATAAAGTATCTCCATCGCCTACGACATGGTCACTGTAACGAATAATATCGGAAGCATTATGCGTCAGCACATGCTTTAAAATCTCTTTTCTTTTAAGAAGATCTAACTGCGTCAGATCAAATCCTTGGTAATACAAAATATCAAAAACATAATAGATTAATGGAGTGTGAGAAGAATCTTCAGAAAGCGCATTTTGTAAAGCTTGAAAACTTGAACGTCCTTTTTCGTCAAGAGCGACAATTTCACCATCTAAAATAGTGTCTTTTAATTTTAACTTTTCCATGGCTACTTTTATCATTGGGAATTTACGAGTCCAATCATGTTGATTTCGCGTCATTAATTTAATTTTATTCTCTATATGACAAATCAATCTATAGCCGTCAAATTTAATTTCATGAAGCCAATCTTTGCTTTTTGGCGTAGTATCTACTAACGTTGCCAATTGTGGGTGAATTGATGCAGGCAATTCAACTTTCTCTAATCCTAGTTTAACGAATGTTTTCTCAAGATTTATTGACTCTTTTTTTTTTGATTTTGTCTTGTCTTCTTCATTAGATGGTTTTTTATTTGAAAACCATTTATTTTTAGGATTTATAACAATCTTTTCAATAGGTTTTTTTGAAACGATGCTAAGGGGTTTTTCTTGTGTTATATCATATTCCGAAACTGGACGCGCTTCTTTATCTTCTACTTTAATGAGTAACCAATTCTCGGGATCTCCTTTGAGTCGAACTAAAGTCCATAAACCTTTGAGCTTTTTTCCTTTGAGAACAAAACTTAAATGCCCTTTCTTATAGCCTTTGCCCTCATCTGAGGTTTCTTCCCAAGTCCCTTTATCCCATAATAAAACCGCCCCTGCACCATACTCTCCTTTTGGGATTACTCCTTCAAAATTACCATACTCCATAGGATGGTCTTCCACTTCAACGGCTAATCGCTTAACATGGGGATCAAGACACGGACCTTTTGGAACCGCCCAACTTTTTAGCACACCGTCCATCTCAAGTCTTAAATCATAATGTAAATGCCTTGCCGCATGCTTTTGAATAACAAAAACTCTTGTTTTATCTTTGGATGCTTTTTTCTTTTTGCCTGGTGGTTCCGTTGTTTTTTTAAAATTCCTTTTTGTATTATATTTTTTTAACGTCATAAACAAATCTACTATTTTTTATTTTTCTTTTTGTTCGGAGATTTTCTGGGTGTATGGGAATCATGGGATGAAGCAGGTGTTTTCTTTTTCTGTTTTATGCTCTTTTTCAACAATTCCATAAAGTCAACAACATTGGTTTGTTTAATCGCGGGACTTTTGCTTTTCTTTGTAGCTGCTTTTTTACCGCTGGATGCCTTTTCTTCAATTAATTTAAGTAATGCATCATGATATTCATCCTTGTAATGTTCTGGTTTCCATGTGGTTGTCATAGAATCAACCAATTGTTGCGCAATTTCCATTTCTTTTTTACTAATTTTATAATCAGAGACGTCTTTAGTCGGTAACTCAAATTCTTTTGGTTTTTTAAGTTCATGGGCATAGCGAATAATGTTTAAAATGATAGCGTCGCCATAAGGGATAATCGCGGCTAAATATTGACGAGATCGAATCATTACTCTAGCAATACCAATTTTCTTGGATTTACTGAGTGTCTCACGGAGTAAAACATATCCTTTATCGCCTCTTTTATCAGGTAATAAATAGTAAGGGGTTTCAAAAAAAGCAAAACTAATGGCATCTTTGGGTATGAAATCTTCAATTTCAATCATTTTTAAATTTTTACTTGCTACATTTTCAAAGTCTTCATTGGTTACAATCACGTATTGTCCTTCATCGTATTCATATCCTTTAACAATAGCGTTCCATGGGACTTCTTTGCCCGTTTGCTCATTAATACGCTCATATCGAATTTTACTATGATTCTTACTATCTAATAGTTTAAAATGCAAATCATTGGGTTTTTCTGCCGAATACAACATCACCGGAATATTAACTAATCCAAATGAAATATGTCCTTTCCAAATGGCATGTGACATGAGAATCTCCTATATCACTCAGTAGGGTTATCCGGTTTTTGACTAATTACTTCTTTATAAAACCCTTCTAATTCTTTAAGCTGTTTATCAGAAAGTTTTTTTATATCAATTAAAGAGTTATCAGCGTGTTCGTGTGATCTGATTAATTCATTTAATTTTATTTGTAACGTTTTAGCATCTCTATTTTGAGTATTTTGAATCAAAAAAACGAGTAGAAAAGTGACGATAGCGGTTGTCGTGTGAATAACCATTATCCATTTTTCTGTAAATCCATGTAAAACCCCGAAAACAACCCAACCTACAATGAGCAAGAATACAAAAAGAACCATCCAACCATTGCCAATAATTTCAGCTACTTTTTCTGAAATTTTCCCAAAATGATTACGGCTTACTTCTTTTGGAAGTTCAGGTTTATCTGACATCTATTTTCTCTTTTTGGGTTTTTCTTTATTCACTGTGGCCCAAGCGCGATGTTCGGACTCTTTTTTTGAAACGCCCTTTTTTTCATACCCTTCTTCAATATGCCTTGCTTGACGCTTTTCTTTATCTGTATGTTTAGCTGGCATAATAAACCTCCTATGAAAAATAATCAGATTTATTCTATATCATTAGTCTACATTTCAGGCGGATTGGTAATAACAATTGACCTACTGATCCTAATAACCATATTTTTTATTTATTTAAACAAAATCCACAAAGAATTAGGCTATTCTTCTACTTGGCATACAAGGACCTGCGGTACAAGGACAGATTAACAGTCATTTTAAATCGAGGAGTAATACTTATGAACAAAGACATCATACAAGGCAACTGGAAAGAAGTTAAAGGTAAATTGAAGCAACAATGGGGCAATTTAACAGATGATGAAATTGCTAAAATGAATGGCAATCGTCAAGAACTTCAAGGTCTGTTGCAAAAGAAATATGGCTATCAAAAAGACCAAGTTGAAAAAGAAATTGATACCTTTTTGAAGAAAAATGGTTGGACTGATAACAATATGTAATCTTTCTCGGGATCCCCAAAAAGGGGATCCCTTTTGCAAAGATTTCTTATTCTACTTGCCAACGAAAAAGTTTTGATGAAATCAATAACAATACTGCAGTCATCAAAATAAGCGTCAGATAGTGTGGTAACAACATTGTCCAGGTAGCACCATAAAGTAAAATTTCACGACCAGCACTAATAATATGCGTTAACGGTAAACAGTTAGCAAAAGTGACAAGTGCAGGATGCGCTTCATCTAAGGAAAAAAAAGCGCCTGAAAGCATTAACATTGGCCAAGCTGCCATTTCCAATAAGCCTCGTGATAACTCCTCACTTTGCGCTCTGGCACTAATAAATAATGCAACACTGATTAAACAAAGACCACCCAATAACGATAAACAAAATAGCTGCATTAAACTGCCCTCAATTCGCGGTGAAAAAAACAACCAACAACCTAAAAATATGAATGTAACCACACATTGCGTAATCAAAAGTCTGGATAGAATTTGAGAGCATAAAAATTCAAACGCTGTTATTGGCGTTGATTGAAGTCGTTTTAAATAACCTGTTCGACGATAGCGAATAATTCCATAGCCAATGCCATATAAGCAGCTATACATCATATTCACAGCAAGAACGCCAGGTAAGACCCAATCCAAATAACGAATTTTAACACCGAGGATCACCTGGCGTTGGTAAGTGGGCGATGTCTTTTGGATCATATGATCGAGAAACTTTCCCTCTTCAGAATTATCGTTCACCCAATAAGATTTGTGTCCTTCATTGTTGTTCAATAATAAAACAATTTGGTGTTGTTCTAGTTGCTTTTTAGCCTTAACTTCGTCTTTAAAATAAATATACTTTACATGAGGTAAAGTAAAAAAAGGATCCGATTTCTCTGTATGATTAACAACTTCCTCCCCTAATACACCAATTGTAAATAAGGGACGAGAATCACTTGTGAAAATCAACTGCAGGGCAAGCAATAAAAAAAGTGGCACAAATAAATTCCAGGCTAACCCTTCTTTATCACGAACAAATTCTAAATTACGAGTATAAGCCAGAGCCAATATTTTCTTCATTAGTCCCTCAATTGATGACCCGTTAAGTGCAAAAATAAATCTTCTAAATTATGCTCTTGAATGGAGAGTCCTTCTAATGAGATCCCGGCATTGATAAGCTGACGGAGTGTGGCATCAACATGCGGGGTATCAAATATTAAATACTCGCCATCAACTTGATAGGCTATCTCAATCTTCAATATATCTAAGCCATTTTTTGGTAATCGTAATTGATAATTACTAAATTTCTCAGTGACTAATGCGCTTGGCGAACCACTGGCCAGTATTTTTCCATGATCTATAATAATCAACTGATCACATAATACAGAAGCTTCTTCCATATAGTGTGTCGTTAAAATAACGGTTGTTGATTGATTTTTTATTTTGTTAATTAGCTTCCAAAAATTATGGCGTGCTTGAGGATCAAGCCCCACTGTGGGCTCATCTAAAAAAAGAAGCTGAGGTTGGTTAATTAAAGCTAATGCCAATAATAAACGCTGACGCTGGCCACCAGAGATTTTTCGAGTATCTCTATCAATAAATTCCTGTAAATCGCATAGTTCAATAATATCTTCAATAGTAACACTGCTGTCATATAACGCTTTAAACATTATCAGGTTTTCTCTGACAGTTATAAAATCTTGGAGCGATGTATGTTGTAATTGGATGCCAGCGACTTTCTTAAACGAAGGATCTATTGGTTTACCATTAAATAAAATCTGACCAGAGGTTGGTTTAATCAACCCTTCAATCATTTCGATGGTGGTTGTTTTACCAGCGCCATTAGGGCCTAACAAGCCAAGACATGCACCTTCTGGTACCTGAAAACTTAAGCCATCAACTGCGGTGAAGTCTCCGTATTTTTTTGTTAAGCTGTTGATTTCTAATAACAATATAGCCTCGTTACTGGTCTAAAAAATGAAACCATTGTATGATAATAATTAAGTAGCCTCTTTGCGTGCAAAGGATTGTCAGTGTCAGATCAAAGCATTTCTAAATTAGTTAAATTATTAAAAGAAAATTCACCTGAACAAACTTACCAAGCTCTCAAAGATCTCGCAACTAAAATCCCCCTGCAGCTTCCACCTCACACACTAGATGCTGTAGAGGCGGCTGTTTTGGTACCCATTATTTTAAATCCAAACAACCCCACCATTTTATTAACCAAACGTAGCGCACATTTAAAACATCATCCCAGTCAAACAAGTTTTCCAGGTGGCGCTATGCATGATGATGATGTTAATCATAAGGCTTGTGCGCTGCGTGAAGTCCATGAAGAAATAGGTCTTAATCAAGATCAAATAGAGATTATTGGCTGCTTAGGCCAATGGCCCTCTTATAGTGGATATAATGTTACTCCCTTCATTGGCCTTATTCATCCTCCTATTAATCTCAAACCTTGTGAGCATGAAGTAGAAGACATTTTTGAAATTCCGCTTGAGGTGGCATTCAATATCAATAATTACGAACAAATCTTTAAAGAAACACCCATTCCTCACAACTATTTTGAAATGCATTTTAAAAGCAAAAAAATTTGGGGATTTACTGCAGGGATAATGCTGCTACTTGCGTATTACTTACAAACGTCTGGGTAGCTATCTTCAAAACGCAAAAAATATAAATAGCTTGTTTAATTTGGAGTTACCCAATTTTCAAGCTGTAACCATGTACATGCATCATTTTTAGCCATTTAAACAATTTCCAAATGACAAACGGTATAAATTAAGGGTTGACTTGAATTAAGTAATAATGCAAACTTCCATCTTAAGTGAGCAAACACTCACATTGAGAATAGTTATTACGAGGAGATGTTTATGAAAAATTTAACCCAATTAGAAATCCAAGCTGTTAGTGGTGGCGTACAAATTGATGCCGGTCCAATCGTTGTGGCTGCAATTATTGCAATCGCTAAAGAACTTATTGATCAACTTGATCCTAAGAACCCTAACAAGAAAAATATCTCTTCCAGTGTAAATGAGGTCTTATAATGAATATTTTAAATTTAAATCAAACTCAATTCGTTTCAGGCGGTGAAGGTGAAGTTTCACAATGCAGTACAGCATACGGCCATTATTATGAAACCCCAACGGGTGAAATTCAATTCAACGCATTTAAAATAGTCTATCCAGATGGACAAGTATTAGGGCTAGGATGCATACCAGATGGCTGGAAGCAGATCTCTGATGAAGTTGTTGTTATTAATCATTGCTAGAGACTAGATATCGGCAATGGGTTCCGATCCCCTCTCCCCCCTTTAGGAATTACCGAAGCGATTTGAAGTAATTTGGGAGAGGGTTAGGGTGAGGGTAGTTCGGAAGATAAGATCACTCATTCGTTATGCCATAAGGCACATGCCCCGATGTCACTCTTTGGCTGGCATTTTCACAATGCATCTTCTGATCGTCAAAGAAAATATCTGCTTTGAATGAAGCTAAGAATTCTGCTTTAGGCAGTCCCCCCAGGAATAAAGATTCATCAATCCGGATCCCCCACTGCCTCAGGGTACGAATAACTCTTTCATGGGCTGGCGCCGAACGCGCGGTGACCAAAGCCGTTCTAACAGGAATGACTAAATTCTTTTGTTTTTGCAGAGATTGGAGCGCTAATAAAAAGCCTTTAAAGGGGCCTTCCGCTAAGGGAAGATGCGCTGCATTTTTTTCTGATTCATTAAATTCTTTTAAACCCTTGGTTTTAAAAATGCGCTCAGCTTCATCTGAAAATAAGACGGCATCACCATCAAAGGCTAAATTCAAAGAATGCGGATCATGGCATGCATTATCGCCTGGCCAAATGGTTGCCGCAGCACAACCTGCATTCAAGGCTTGCCTCACATCCTCTGGATTTAAAGATAAAAATAAATCGGCGCCAAAGGCTTTTGCATAACCAAAGGGACTGTTACCGCCAGCAAAAGCTGCTCTAATCACCTCTAATCCATAATGACGCAATGAATGAAAAATCCGCAAACCAGTATCAGCAGTGTTTCTGGAAAGCAGCAATACTTCCACCAAAGCCTCTTTCTCATCTCTGCCTTCATTTAATTTCAGAAATTTTTGCACTAGTGGGAATGCTGCACCCGGTTGCAGCACTTCTTTTTCATTAGCCAATTGATATTCTCGATAGGCTTCGATGCCTTGCGTTTCATAAACTTGATTACTTTCATCTAAGTCAAACAAGGCACGAGAAGAAATGGCAACGACCAGTTTATTAGAAAAATGCTTTGGCATTTTTGGCTCCCTTATTCATATTCATACCACACCTTGGCAATCGGAAAATACAATCCACAGCGTATGGTGTGTTTTTCAAATTGATATACCGCTTTTCGATATTTTTCCAACTGTGAGCGATATTTTTCTACTTCTTCTTGTAAAGCTTTATCATCCAAACTTTTTTGATTCGTTAATTTATAATCCACTATCCAACGCGTATTTTTATCATCAACAAAAGCATAATCAATAATCACATTATCAATGCCACGTGAGGTTTTCATTGACAGTTGCCATTCTGCACGCCTGTCAAGATGGTTTGGATCTAAAATCCATTGACCTTTGGGGCATGACAGGATGTTATCAAGCCCTTGCTTAACTAATGCATGAGTATGATGTAACACTTCTTGACTAAACCCCATTCGTTTTAAAGCAAGCATTGAACCATTTTCAATATCAACAGAATCGCCATTAGCAATACGTTGCAATAAACGATGAAAAATTGTACCGGCACTTCTTGAAACAATATCACTCATTTGTGGAACGTTTGGCTCTATGTCTTCTTTAGCCATATTCTTGGAAAGACACTGTTGGATTATATCTGGTAACTGATGGTTATTTGGCAAACGCATAATAGGGCGAGTTTGAATCTGATAATCAAGCTCTTGGGCTAAAGGTTTCTTAATGGGGAGATTGTCTTTAGAAAGATGCGGCCAAAGCATTCTTAAGAAGCTCCCTGTTGATGGCTGGTTTATTTCTCCATTTTCTCCCTGTGAGCAGACACCCATTAAATGGCATTTTTTCTTAGCTCTGGTTGCCCCTACATATAATAGTCTTGCCGTTTCATAAGCGGATTTCTTTTTAATTTGCTGTTCTACAAAACGATATAAGGGATCGGACTCTTCTTGATAGGAGCGCCTTGGCGCTAAGATCAAATCTATCCCTTCTCTATGAGAGCGCTCAAACCATAATAGTAAAGCTTGTTCATGATTAACGGTTTTAGTTTGCAATTGCGGCATAATAACCAGATCAAATTCAAGGCCTTTGGATTTATGGATGGTCATTAACTCAACCGAACCACTCTTTTCATTGCTAATATCCGCATACAACTCGGAGAGCCTCATTTCCAACTCTTTGATATTGGGTTTTGAAAGTCCAACAGTAAAATTTTTAATTAAAGCTAACACTTTATCAATGTCATTCAGAAAATGGGGTTGGGTATAACATTGGGGACCACCAAGGGCTATCCAAAGTCCTCGCAAAGATTGACTGAGATCTTGGCGTTGACGCTCTGAGAACCAAAATTGTAATAAGGGCACAAATTTCTGGAGTCTTATTCGCCCCTCTTCACTTAAAGCTTCTATTTTTTCAAAATCAAGCAGTGATTTCCAAACGCTGTCAGATTGCGTCGCGTTGGCAATTGCTAAGAGATCGGCAAGCGATAATCCAACCCAGGGGGCTCGTAGAATAGCATACCAGGCCACATTATCAGACCAATCGGTTATCGCTCGCAGCAATGACATTAAATCTATCACATGCGATAGTTTTGCTAAATGCTCTACCTCATGCGCAACAAAGGGAATGCTTAATGGTTTTAATTGTTTAATAATCTCAGCAAGATGTTTTTTTGCTCGAACTAATACGCCAATAGTATCATCCGGATGTGCTAAAAGATGCTCTTGTATTAATTTAACAATGAGGGATGACTGATTTTTTTCATTATCGACAGGATGAAAAAAGACTCCTTCATTTTCAGAAAATGGATGATGTGGTATAGCTTTCGAATAACTTACTCCCCCTAAGGATCTATCATCACTTTCCGGAAAAATACTCACAAAGGCTTCATTTATCCATGAAATCACATTGGCACTTGATCGGAAATTCATTTGCAAGGTGATAGGAGTGAGTTTTACGTTGCCTAATCCGCAGCTTTGCGTCTGAATAAATAAGCTGACTTCAGCTCCTCTAAATTTATAAATCGATTGCATCGGATCGCCAACAAGAAATAAAGTCCGACCATCTCCTGGCTGCCAACCCATCACACACTTTTCAAACAAACGATACTGCGTCACTGAGGTATCTTGGTACTCATCAATTAAGATATGACGTAATTGATAATCTAAACTTAGAGCGATATCTGTTGGCTGTAATTCATCGCCTAATGCTTGCAACGCCCTAAGATTGACTTCAATAAAATCAACCTTTCCCTTTTCTTGAAATATGACTTGGAGATGAGCAACCAAAA
Organism: uncultured Pseudomonadota bacterium; assembly: GCA_963829835.1. Lineage (GTDB taxonomy): Bacteria > Pseudomonadota > Gammaproteobacteria > Berkiellales > Berkiellaceae > Berkiella. The sequence goes on along the minus strand of CAWHKC010000003.1, from coordinate 176,444 downwards.
CCGGTAACAATTCACCCAATGCCTTTAAAATGACACTTTGATCTTCACTTACTTCACAGGGGGGGAGCATTCTTGTTTGGGCCAATAATTCTTGCATATAGACATTGGCAGATAAATGGTTAACCAAAGCCATTATCGTGTCTTTGCGTTCTTTTCTTAATATTTTTTCTGTTTTATCTTTGGTTTCACTTTGCGAAGGAAAACCCGTTTTGATGGTATAAGATTTTCGCCAGGTATCTTCTTTGGTTAATAATAATTCAACCAATCCTAACCATTGCGGAAGATATTCGATCTGTGGTTCAGGAAAATCTGATAAATCATAACAAGCATTTAGCGGATGACTATATCCTTGCTCTTTACAGTTATACGCTGCATAGGGTAGTAAAACCACTAGCTCTTGAATAAGTTCACTATCAAAACAAGCATGCAAATTTTGCAAATGCTCTTCGATGATTTTACCAATACAATCATTAAGATATTCTTGTATATCAATATGCGCTTGATTCATATGCCCAAGATAAGGTAACCATTGATCTCGTTTACCCAACATATGAACAAGTAATTTAGAAATCATGGTGATGCGATTATCTTGATGCGTCAGTAATTGACTTAAGGCGTTGGCCCAATTTTCTTGAAACGTTGTTTGAGTTAACAAACGCTCAACCGCTAAACGATAATATTCATCAGCAAAATCGACAATCTCAAGATTCCCGCCTAAATGTGATAACACTGGCATTCTATTAACGATATGTGAGCATAGCGCATCGATAGTCACAATCCGTAGTCGATTGGGGTATTGGATCAGATCCCATTTCAACTTTTTATCTCGCAACAGTACATCGCGACCAAGCTGCCAGGTTGTTCGTTCATGCGGCGTTTGCGGTGGTTCATCCTGAGAGAGAGAAAATTGTAAGGCGCCTATAATACGTTGGCGCATTTGCGCTGCAGCTTTACGCGTAAAGGTAACGGCTAAAATTTCTTCAGGTGCTTTATCAACATGGGCTAATAATTTTAAAAAACGTTGTGTTAATAATTCTGTTTTACCCGATCCAGCCGGTGCCTGAACAATAAAGGAACGTGTTGGATCTAATGCTAATTGTCGATTTTTGTCATCACTCATCTTCTAGCTTTCCATCATGGATCCGACATAAAGCACTCAAATGACAATAAGCACAGGTTAATCCACCTTGCAGTGGCGACACTTCCGCCTTTCCTGCTTTAAAATCACTGGCTTGTGCTTGCAAATGTTCATGCCAATAGGGTTTTAAATCCGCCCATTGCTTTGGGATATCCTCTTCTTTTAGCTTATCCAGAGAAAGTAAACCTGGGATCCCAGCATTCTCCTCATCCAGACCATCAAATTGACAAGCTTGACCATTGAGTTTAGCAACAACCAATGCATTGGGTTTTAAACTATCGCTTGCAATGAAATAAAGGGGTAATTGTGGTGACTTAGCTCGCCTCCCCCAAATATCAGACAATTTAAATTGGCCCGTTTTGTAATCCATAATGACAATATCACCTGAATGAGTCTTATCTATTCTATCCAAACGAATGGAGAACGGGATCCCACCCAATGAAAACTGCGTTTTCTTTTCCGTGGCAATTACCGTAAACGGGGTTCTTTGTTTTTCAAGCTGTAAATAGTCTAGCAATATCATTGTTAAACGATTTTTTTCAACAGCAACATAAGGCAGTGGTGCCTCAGGGCTTAGGATCTTTTTTAAATGCTTATCAATTAACAATGATATTTTTTGCAATAAAGTTGCATCTGATAAAGCTATTACCTTTTCAAGCTCTGGCTCTTGTTGCCAAAACTCCTCTAATATCCGATGTAATAACGTACCTTGTTGGTGGGGCTGCAACCAAACTTCTTGCTCAATGGGTTGTCTTAGTTTTAATCTTAAACTGGCAAAAGCTTTAAACGGACAAGCAGCTTGCATTTCTAAAAGACTCGCTGATCCTCGAATGTCTTCATTTTGTTCAAGGGTAGGTGCTTTATCATCTTGAATCATATCAAGAACTATCGTCTCAAATAAATGTTCACATTTGAGCAAATCATGAGACATCGGATCTGAATTAAGAGGAACGTCGCGAATAAGTTCACTAACGGTGAGTTCTTTTTCTTTATCTTGAAGCGGATAACTAAAAATAATTTCTGTTGCGCTTTGTTTAAAACGATTTGTCACTTTATTGGCATATTCCATTTCTCTTAGGGCACCTGCATGCGGCATTCCAAGTGAGCGTTGTAATTCAATGGATATAAAAGGATTAGGAGAAGGATTAGGCGGCCACGCTTCGCTATGTAATCCCATCACCCATAGATAGTCATAGGTTTGGCCTGCTGCTTCTAACAATCCCAATATTTGTATCGGAGCCCCTTTATTTTCAGCTTGAAAGGGTACATTGGATGCCATTTTTTGTAAGGTACTTAAGGCCTGATAATAATTTACAGGGGCTAATATGCAATCACATAACATCATTTCATTTAACAGTTCATCAAAGCGCTTTACAATTTGATATTCAACACTATTTAAGGGGCGCTCTCCCGGCCAACCAAACAATGCCAAAACTTCTCTAAAAATGGTAGCCCAGCTACTATAGTTTTGCTCTTGAGAGTTCTTGACTAAAAGGGCGCTGGCCATGCCCTCATTTTCACTTGCCTTGATAAAAACAGAGGTAAGACTTCCTTTATCAAAGGCTAAACATCCTAACGCTTCAAAAACAATGGGATATTGAATTAAGGGTGTTGCAGCAGAGATATTGAAATGCGAACAGACTGCAAGGACAGGGTTTAGAATGTGGCAAGGATCAAATGATTCTCTGAAAATACCATCCATTTTGCTACGCATATCCGCCAAATTGGGCACTACAATAGCAATATTTTCTTTGCCCATTTCAACAAGCTCTTTGGCCCATTTAGCTGCTGCTTTACATTCTGATTCTTGGTCACTAAAAGCGACTCTCACCTTTTTTTCTGGGATAATGCGGTGAGGCTCTTGATAAATAATCTGCCAATCATCTCGCTTGAGGGTGTCAAAAAAATGCTGATATAAGGGTGATAATTCTTCAAAACCATATAATATTAAACATTTTGAGGGTGAAACACTTTGAAGCGACTTGTTATCGGTTTCTAGCAAAAAAGGTAATAACGTTGTGGTGAGTTGTGCATTATCAATACACTGATTTTCTTCTAACCAGTTTCGGTAAGCTAACGCCCATTCTTGAAAAGCCCCTTGATCAATATTTTCAGGTGGGTGCTCAATATTATCTTGAATGCGCCATTGATGCAGATTATTCCAAGCTTCAAGTGCTGTTTTAGCGGCAAGATGCTGCCTTAAAAGAGCCTTACCACTATTTGATTGGGCTATAATATCTTCTAACCGCAATAACGATTGGGTTTGATTAAGAAGTTGCTGTCCAATAGCGCCCGTCATTTCTAGTTGATCCCATAGCGCATGAAACCAATCATCTAAGGCAAATATCCGTGGTGTTGCCCACACGTTAAGATTTTTTGCTAACTCAGCATTTATATCCTGCCGTAAACGCGTTGCAAGTCGCCTTGAAGGTGCGATCAAGGTTGCTGAATTTGCAAGGTAATTAACTAATTCTTTGTCCATCCCCTATTATCGCATAGGATGAAATGAATTATTACAAAGTAGTTTTAGCTTTTTTGATTGTCGGTCGGTGCAATGGAGAACGGGCCATTACTTCAAGTTCCTTTGTCGATTCTTCAAGGATCGGTGGCCGTAAACTTAAAAGCCTCTCGATGCACGCATCCACCCGTTTTGTAGACTGTATTTTTAATCCTTTATCATATTTAGGGTGCTCAAAACCTAACTCTTTAAGATTCACCTTATTGCCAGTTTCAACACATAAGCGGCAAGCATAGTTCATAAATTCAATAGCCACTCTTTTGGCCAATGCTTCATCCCCTAACAGACCCGTTAAGGCTTTCACCAGAGGATCTCGAATCACTTGGAATTTTAATTCACCTTTGGAGTCCCAGCATCTAACTAAATCAACACGATGAACGATTTCAACCAATTTATGAACGAGCAAAGCCTTTCTAAATTGAACTTCGGATGTTCCCGCAAAACCATTGTAACGATGCTTATCAGCAAGAGTTGGTTTACTATCATGCATTGCTGCTTTAATATTTGCTACCAACAAATCAATAAAACCTAATTGAGTTGCTAATAATTCAAATAATTGTGCCGAACGCAAGGTATGCTGATGGACGCCTTCTTCCGTGATTCTGCCAATCCTTAAGCAATAAAAGGCCAGTAACATGCAAGCAATTTCCTCAGGCGTGCATTCTTTTAAGGTATCCATCCAGATCTTTTGACCATGGATTTCTGTTAATTCTAAATATCTTTGCCCATAGATCATTTGTCTTATTGCATGCGTTGTATCGTGATTGGGATGATATAACTGAACTGTCTCATCATTATATTTAGCCTCAAAAAAAACCTCAGGCGTTAATTTGTATGCTTGATTGATGATAGTATTGGCAATTGTCTGTAAAACTTCAGCAAAAACACTGCTTTCTTTTGTCCAGAAAAATTTAAAACTCAATTGAAAAGTGGGTATACTAAAAATTATCCGAGTGCCATCTTGAGCGGGTGCAACTTCGACTGATTTATCATTATTCTGATTTAATACACTTAACATAATATCACACTTTCCAATCTATTTATTAGCTTTAAGCATTTTTTGTAATTGTTCAGCTGACAAATTAGAATCCTCAGTATCAACTGATGTCACTCTTTTCTCTCGGCTCTCAATGTCAGATGCCATTTTTTTCAAATTATCTGGCAATTGCTGATAAGGGATCACATCCAAACTATTCAGCAAATTCAAAATGGATGGTTGCTTTTTGTCTTTTGATGAAAAATAACTCATAGAGTCTCCTTTAAAACTATTTTCTGCCTTATGGCATTGCTACTTTAAGTTTATTACCAGGAATATTGACTTCATAACCTTCTGCTCTCAACTTTTCAAGATAAACATCCACTGATTGTTCAAGTTTACTATCAAATGAAAGATCAGCTGAATAAATATCTTTATAGGTTTTAGCATTTGTGTTAATAAATTGCTTCTTCAAATATTCTTTTAACAACGCTTTGTCATGAACGGTGACCACACCTTGTTTGCAATTCATCTCCAAAAATAAATTAGGAGTGCTTCCTTGGGGGACATTGTTGTCAAAGAAATCAAGATGGATATTTTTCCCTTTTTGCGAAGTTGCATATTCAAGCGCAAGCTGAGGTGAGTGTTGATGACATTGTAACAAATTAGTTGTGTCTTCATAACGGCCTGTTTGCTCTGCTCTTTCAAATGACCGCGCAATCGCATTCTCAACTTGAGTAGATACAACCACTCCTTTGACGATGCCGTCTTTTTTCAGCGCATCGTTGGTTGCTGATCTACTGATCGTTACTTGATCCAACAAGAGATTCATGTTCTTGTCTTTTGCATCCTTAAAAGCTTTATCTCTAATTATTTTAGCTTCCACATGCGTTAATTGTGAAAACAAAGTAGGATCCATTTCCGATGTTTTTAACAATTCTTTATAAGAATCATTATTTAAATACACAAAGTTTTGAGGATTAAATCCTTCTTTTTGTGCTTGATGTAATAAATTAGCAACTAAGACGCCTTTACCAGAAGCTTGACCACCACTGGCAAACATAACAACTGGCTGCCCTTTCTCTGCTGGTGATTTGTATTGATAGAAGGGATGTGTTTTGAAATGGTCGCTAACTAATGCGCTCATTTCCTGTGCTAACTTTTTGGAATACCTTTTTTGAGTGGTCATTTCAATGGCTAATTTTTCGACGCTATCTATTTCCTTGCAATAATCGCAAGGCAATTTAACTTTTTTGGCATTATCAATTATCTTACGCAGTTCATGCGAACCTTTAGCTTTGCCATTAAGTATGGCTTTTACATCCTCTTCCACTTTGTTATGGATCTTTTTATGAAGACCACCAAGCTTTTTGCTCACAATAGGATTCAGATTTTGTACTACCTGTTTAATGGTATCATTTCTTGCTTTTTCATCTTCAGATTTAATCATTACCGTCACATAAGCGCTAACTTCATGTAGTAATGCACGCTCTGGTTTAAATGACACTAACTCTTCAAGATTTTCATTGCTTGCTTCTTGCATTAAGGCAACTAAGCCTGGCGTTTGATAAATGTTGTCACTCTTTAAAAATGAGTAATCTTCAGGCAAAACTCTTTTGGGTGAACCCTTTTTCAAAGGCGTTGATGTATATTGCTTAAATTGATTTAAAATAGTCACAGGATTCAATGTTGGCACAGCAGGTAAGGTTGCATGAGGATTGATGGCATCTTCTGGCATGCTCTCCATCTTCTCACGTAGCCTATCCATGTTTTCCATCACTGGTTTGTAAGCTTGTTGAAGCGCTTTTAATTTTTTAACTTCAGTTGAAAATGGACTTGAGAACCCCAACATTTTGCTTGCTTCAGACAAGGCGAATTCCACTTTTGTGAGTTCTTCTGAAAGCTTATCGTTCATGGCAAGAATCTTGTGGATCTCACTTTTTGTTGCAGTAGGATTGAGCTTGTTAGCTTCATCCTTTAACTTATCAATCATGGCAGGTAAGTTGTTAAACGCAGCTTCATATTGATCTTTATACGCATCATATTCAGTTTTAGCTTTATTCAACTCAGGATATTTAGCGAGCACCTTAGCAATTTTGCTGGTGTTTTTTTGATTCTTTTGCGCATGAAGTATCATCTGCAAAGCAACATTAGTATGTCCATAAAATTCAGCTATATCCAAAGCGGATTTATCTTGTGAGTTCACAACGAAAGGAGAAGCCCCAGCTTCCAATAATTCTTTAGCTTCAAAAGCTGAGCCTTCTTTAGCGACAAGATGCAGTGTTGGTTCACCATTGATATCATCACTGTTTGGAAGTTTTGATTTGGGTTGCCTTGCTTTTAATTCTCTTTTCAATTTTTCTTTTTGAATATTTTGGTTATTATACTCAATCGTATCGTCTAAAGCTTTATCAAATGCTTTATCATTGTTGCTAAGAAAGAGTGACTCCATTGAAATGTCATTAAATCCAGGTATAAATCCAAAGGCTTCTTTGATTTCTTTTAAAAGAAGGGGGCCAGTGAATTCAAGTAAAGAGTGACCACCACTAATATAACTCATCGTTGAAATCATGCATTTGATATAATCTTGCAGTTTCTGTTTGTCATTTAAGGTTAATTTTTTATCTTGATGTAATTTCAGCATCATCCTAAGCTGTGCTAATAAAGTTCCCGAAATGGAGTTCACAAAGGGATGTACTTTTTGCCCCATGGCATGATCCACCCAGTCTGCACCATTGACATAGGTTGAGCGGTCGCTAGGTTTAAAATATTGAAAGGCATGATCGGTATAGGCTATGTCATCCTTTGATAGTGGCATGTGTCCATGCAAAATACCCATATGAGAAGAGCCAACAGTGCTTTGTCCAGCATCCTTTGGAATGCGCCCACGGTTTTGATCATCATAAATGCCTCCTTTGTAAATAGTGTTCCCTGGAATATCAGAACCTTCATAGGTCCCTAAATCCATATATTCACTAATTTTATTTCCGATGATCATGGATAAGCGTGTCGATTTAATAATCATTAAAGCCTTTTCTTTATCTTCATTTGAAAGATGCTCAGATCCTTTTATTCGAGCAATTAAATCAGCATATTCTTTAAACATGTCATTATCTTTTGCAGTGAATTCTCCTGAAAACAGTCTGTCTAATTCATCTTGGTCTTTTTTACTAATTCCCTTAATCAGATCCTCTGGTTTTTTTCCGTCTTTTATTCTTTGCTTCATTTCACTTTCATAGTCACGGATTAATACACGTTCGCCTGTATCTTTAAATTTTTTCGGGTCAATATCACCACCCAATTCAGAAAAAGTCTCTAAAATACTATTATAATGTGCTTTAATAGTTTCTAATGGCGTGTTTTTAAGCCCCGCTTTCATGGTCTCAAAATTTAAATGTGTTTCAAAATAGCGTCTTGAAGCATCTTCATTAATAACCCGAGGAAGGTCAGAAACAGCAAATGATTTTAAATAAGGATCATTTTTTAATTGTTCAAGCAATTTATTGTCTTCTTGCGTTCTCGTTCCAAGCAAGTATAATTTTTTCAGCTTTTGAACTTTTGCAGGATCCGTATTTTGATAGTGGTCTATCATCATTAAAAGTGCTTGGCCAACTGAAATAGTCATTGGTGCACTGTGAGAATGCGTGTTAATGACATTTAATTTTTCAACAACATCTTGAATAGAAGGTCTATTGGCAGGATCCTGCGATGTCATCTTTTGGATCAAGTCATAGCTTGGGCTATCAATACCACCTAGTCCAAAGTCTTTTTCAAACATTTTACCCAGTGAGTAAACATCAGAGGCTAAGGAAAGAACACCCTCTTGCTTTACCCAATGGCCTTTGCTTTTATCTTCCTTGGCTGGATAATGCCATTGACCAACTTCAGGTGCCATATAACTTCTAGAACCGATAGCTTTTCCAAGTACAACCTTGTCTTCACCTTCAGGTATTTCTTGTAACTCATCAAAATCAATAATTGAAGCATTAAATTGATTTGCGTCTTTTGAAAGTATGATATTGCCAGGATGAATATCGCCATGAACTAATCGTTTAATATGAAGCGCTTGCAGTGCCTTGGCACAACTTAGAGCAATTGTATGTTTCTGGTTGAGATCTTGTGGTGTTTGACTCAGATAATTTTTAAGGTTGTCACCCTTGACTCTCTTTAAAATCGTGTATTGTTTATTTTGGATCCCTTTAACTTTTGTTTTACCGGTGATCCATGGTGTCATCTTTGGGCGTTTTTGCGTAAAGGAATCTATATAAATATCAAGTTTTTCTAATATTGCTTTATGTGCATTGGCTTTTTCAGGTTCGATCTTTACGATATCTTCTGAACCATCTTGCCATTTCACTATTTTTATACAACCTTTTTTACCATAGGTTAAAACGCCTTCCGTTTTTGATCTGGGTAAACACCCTAATTTGGGACCCTCTGGTGTATTAATCACAATAAAAGAGTGCTTTAGCTCAGGATATTGTGCGCTCCATTGCTTCCTTGAAATTTTAAACGGATAGGGGTTGTTAAGCGCCATCTCTGCCATGATATTTTTTGCAATATTCCATTCGTTTTCACTGATATTAAGTTGAAGATTGCTATTTTTTATCCATTTTTTTTCTATGCCTTCATCGAAGTGTTCATTGGTCTTTACTAATGTCGGCTGATAGTGAGGTTCACTTGGCTTTGCTGTAAAAAAGTTCTGATAAAAAGCTTGTAAAAAGTCCTTTAATAAGAAAGCGACCCCCTCCTTAACGAAAGGGTCGTCATTATTGATTAATGGCATCATCTGGTCGAATTCATTGTTACTCATGTGCCCCCCGGGCCAATTATTAGTTATTTGAGTAAATTACCACGTATCTTAAGTGAGCTCGTATTCATTTAAGATAAATGCTTGTGAATTCAAGATGAAAAGCGTGATGACTATTGAAATAGCTGCTCTATATGTTCCGTGTTAAGGTAATATTGTGTATGTAAACGCAAGGAACCATGATGGACCATCTGGACTTTACTCCTCCTCCTCCTAGTGCAGGGCTTATTGGCCACAGAGGAATTGCTGCGCAAGCACCTGAAAATACCCTAGCCAGTTTTAAGCTTGCCGCAGAGCAATCTATTGACTGGGTAGAGTTTGACGTTCAACTCACAAAAGATAATGGCTTGGTTATTTTCCATGATGACACCCTAGAACGTACCACCAATGGTAAAGGCTATGTGCATGAACATACTTTAAACGAGCTTTCCGACTTAGATGCCGGAAGCTGGTTTAGTTCAGAATTTAAAGGAGAAAAAATTCCTGTTTTTCAGGAGATTTTGCCCATTTTTCTGAAACTAAAACTCTTTTTGAATATTGAATTGAAAGTACCGACTAATGCTTCGAAGCAGCATGGCGACACGCTTGCTAATCTTGTAGTGGATTCCCTCAGCAATCAGTGGCCAGCGAAAAAACCTTGGCCATTAATTTCAAGTTTCAACTGGGATCTCCTAACCATTATCAGAGCACGCCTCCCTGAAGCACCTATTGGATTTCTGAGCGATGCTTGCTCACAAGAATTGATCGAAATGGTAGCAAACACGCCAAATGCTTCTCTAAACTGCAATTTTGAGAGCTTAACCGATGATCTGCTTGCTATTATCAACGATTTTTCAATCCCAGCCCTGGCATATACTGTCAACCAGCCTGATGTAGCCAAAAAGCTACTCGATGCAGGAATCTTTGGGCTATTCTCAGATGATCCCCTTCGCTTACATCCCTATATCCCCTACTAGACACCACAGGGGTGTGTTAGGATGTCAGGCTAATTAACTGGATGTCCTTTATTCATATGATCTCTATTAGAAATTTATCTAAATATTATACGATTGACCATCAAAATATCATGGCCCTCAAGCATGTCAATCTCGATGTGAAGCCAAAAGAAATTTATGGAATCATCGGACGTAGTGGTGCAGGAAAGAGCACCTTAATTCGTTGCGTCAATATGTTAGAGCGCCCCTCAGAAGGCAATGTCCTTATTGAAGGAATTTGTGTCACTGAAATGGGATCCGCCCAACTACGTGAAGCAAGAAGACAGATGGGAATGATTTTCCAACATTTTAATCTGCTGCAATCCAGAACAGTTGTTGAAAATATTGCGCTTCCATTAGAACTTGCTGGAATGAGTACAGATAAGATCAAAAAGCGAGTTGATGAGTTATTAGCTCTGACTGAACTTGGAAACTATTCAAAGCAATATCCAAGTCAATTAAGTGGTGGTCAAAAACAGCGCGTTGCTATTGCAAGAGCGCTTGCCTATTCGCCAAAAGTATTACTATGTGATGAAGCTACTTCATCGCTTGATCCACAATCAACCATGGCCATATTAGAATTATTACAATCAATCAACCATGAGTTAGGGATCACCATATTATTAATTACACACGAAATGGATGTCGTAAAAACTATTTGTCATCGCGTTGGCGTATTACATGAAGGTGAGATAATTGAGCAACGAAATGTGATTGAACTTTTTACAGATCCTCATACTCAAGTTTCAAAGGATTTAGTAAAAGCGTCTTCCCGTATGGAAATACCGCGTGTTATTAAAGAAATGCTGCAAACATCGGCTGATCATGATACTGGCACACTGATCAGGATTGCTTATCACGGCGAGTCAGCATCACAACCTATTATTGGCTATCTTATTCAGCAATATCGGATCAACATTAACATCCTGCAAGGAAATATAGAGACGATTCAAGATCAAATAGTTGGGGTTATGATTGTTGAAATACAGGGCGATCGTGTCAACGTTGAAAAGAGTATTAGTTTCCTAGAGCGCAATGGCTTACATGTAGAGATATTAGGTTATGTTCAACGAGATCACTAAAGCATTTTTTGAAACCTGCATCATGGTATTTTGTTCTGGTTTCTTTGCAGCCCTTGGCGGACTTCCACTAGGAATTGCGCTTTCCTTAAGTAGGAAAGGACAATTATGGGATCACAAATTCTTACATGTAATGTTGGGAGCCATCATCAACGCGACGCGCTCAATTCCCTTTATCATTTTGATGATTGCAATCATTCCTTTAACGCGATTAATTGCAGGTAGCTCAATTCAAGTTAAAGCGATTATTGTTCCATTAACGGTTGCTGCAATTCCCTTTTTTGCCAGAACTGTTGAGCTTGCTTTAAATGATGTGCCAAAAGGACTTGTTGAAGCAGCAAAAGCAATGGGAGCAACCCCCTTTCAAATCATTCGTAAAGTCTTGCTTCCAGAATCCATGTCAGGTATTGTGAGTGGGCTAACCTTGACTCTGGTCAACTTGGTTGGATTTTCCGCGATGGCAGGTTTTAATGGCAGTGGTGGCTTAGGTAAACTTGCAATCGATTATGGCTTCTATCGTTATAATACCGAAGTTGTTCTTATTACTGTCGTCATTATGATAGCCCTTGTTCAATGCATACAAAGTGTGGGTGATTATGTCGCGCGTAAAATTTACTCTCATTAGCTTATTGTGCCTAATTCTCATAGCCTGCTCACCTAAAGAGCGTGGTGATAACGAAATCTACATTGGTACCATCTCAGGGCCTGAAACAGAACTCGTTGAAGTGGCTAAAAAAGTCGCTGAACAAAAATATGGTCTTAAACTTAAAATCATTGCCTTCGAAGACTACATCATGCCCAACACCGCATTGGCTGAAGGTGAAATCGATGCCAACATGTTTCAGCACCAACCTTATTTTGATGTAGTGTTAGAAAAACAAAAATATCCTCTTACAGTTATTGGCAAAATGTTTATATATCCAATGGGCATTTACTCAAAGAAATACAAACATTTAGAAGATTTACCTAAAGGTGCTGTTATCGGCATACCTAACGATCCCAGTAATGCGGCAAGAGCCTTACGATTATTGGGAAATGCCAATCTTATCGGTATAACCAATAGCAATGATATTGAACTCACGCCGAAAAAAATTCACTCTAATCCTAAAGAATTTGTCATTAAGGAAATAGCCGCAGCGCAATTACCAAGAGTTTTATCAGAAATAGATGCTGCCGCTATTAATACAAACTATGCTATTCCTGCTGGTCTTACCCCAAAGCATGATGCCATCTATATGGAAGGAAAAGATTCCCCTTATGCCAACATTGTCGTGGTGCGAACTAGTGAAAAGGATAAAGAGAAGTTTCAAAAATTGATGCAAGCTTTACATTCACCTGAAGTAATTGAAGCATCTAAAAAACTATTTTCTAATCAGGCCATTGCAGCTTGGTAAGATGTCCTCATGGATAACACAACTTTATCAGGAGAACCAACCAGCACCAGGATGCCCAGCTGGCAACTTGGTGGTTGGACTTTTTGGGGCATTGCAGCACTTTTTTATGCTTATGAATTTATACATCGTGTTGTGCCCAGCATTCTCACTCAAGAACTCCGTGAGGCTTTTCACGTTAATGAACACCAACTAGGAATGATTGGTGCGATGTATTTCTACGCCTATGCGGCTTTTCAGTTACCCGCCGGGATCCTCATTGATAAATATGGGGCGAAAAGATTACTTATTATTGCCTCAACCATTTTAACGTTAGGCAGTTTTTTATTTACAACAACCGATTCAAGTACAGTGGCCCAATTAAGCCGTTTTATGATTGGCACCGGCTCTGCTTTCGCTTTTGTGGGCTGTCTTAAAATCGGTGGTCAATGGTTAGCGATGAGTTCTTTCCCATTGGTTGTTGGATTGACTAATTTCTTTGGCACCTTTGGTGCATTAACCGGCGGAAAACCTTTAGCCTATCTTGTGCAACAGTATGGCTGGCACAATGTAATGATGCAGATAAGTTTTATTGGTCTGTTTATTACATTGTTAATGTGGTTCTTTTTACAAGATAAACCATATCCACCCAAGGAAATATCTGAACATACCCCCAAAAGCTTATTTGCTGGATTAAAAGTGGTAATGAGCTGCCCTCAATCTTGGATTATTGCAATCTATAGTGCACTACTTGTTGCTCCTATTGTTGCCTTGCCAGAAATGTGGGGTGTTGAATATCTAAAAATTGCTTATGATATTAGCGCAACACAAGCATCATCAATTACCCATACTATCTTTATAGGTACCGCGGTAGGCGGTGCTGTTATTGGATGGGCAATGACTTATATCCAAGACAAATTGCTTTTTATGAAAATTTCATCTCTTGGGGCATTAATTCTGCTTTCAATTTTCTTATATTGGAATGAACTATCCTATGCCAATCTTTATGCCGTCCTTTTTTGTTATGGCTTTCTCACAGCCAATATGTTGCTATCCTTTACTTTAATCACCAGATTACATCCTGATTGGGCACAAGGCGCTGCGATTGGCTTCACCAACATGGTCATTATGGCAACCGGTGGTATGATGCAACATGGGATAGGTTGGCTATTACATACTTTTCGTACCCAACATGAAGGCATGGCATTTGTTGAAGATTACCATATCTCCTTTAGCTTATTACCCTGCTGTATATTAATCGCAATCATACTGACATTTTTCATGAAACAAGAACACAACCATGCCGCTTGATCTTCAAATGACTCATACCCTTTTAGGGTTATCAGCAATTATTGTATTTGTTATTGCCTATGTACTCGTCATGGGCGAAGAAATGATCAGCTTACCAAAATCTAAACCGGTGGTATTAGCGGCAGGACTTATATGGATTTTGGTTGCCATTGGGGCTAAAGCAAAAGGACTGAGTGAGCAAGCCACTGAGGCAGTTCGACATAATCTCTTAGAATACGCTGAACTGTTATTGTTTTTATTGGTTGCCATGACTTATGTCAACGCGATGGAAGAAAGAAAGGTTTTTGAAGCACTGCGTGGTTGGCTAGTCCGTAAGCAATTTGGTTATCGATCGTTGTTCTGGATCACAGGATTCCTTGCATTTTTTATTTCACCTGTTGCAGATAACTTAACAACCGCTCTTATCATGTGCGCCATCATCATGGCGGTAGGTAAAGATAAACCTCGTTTTATTGCGCTTTCTTGTATCAATATTGTGGTAGCTGCCAACGCCGGTGGCGCTTTTTGTCCCTTTGGCGACATTACCACATTAATGGTATGGCAAAAAGGCGTTCTGCCCTTTACTGACTTTTTTAAATTATTTATACCTTCCGTGGTTAGCTTTGTTGTTCCAGCACTATGCATGCACTATGCGATACCCAAAGGAACACCCGACCCCATCAACGAAAATATTCTCATTTCGCGTGGTGGCATCCTTATTGTGATTCTCTTTTTATTAACAATTCTTACCGCGGTGTGTTTACATAATTTTTATCATTTGCCACCCACTATCGGCATGATGGCAGGTCTTGCTTATATTAAATTCTTCAGTTACTACCTAAAAATGAAGTATCAAGACAAAGAAGAACCCCCCTTTAATGTTTTTGAAAATATTAACAAGATTGAATGGGATACATTGCTCTTTTTCTACGGTGTGGTGCTTTGCGTTGGCGGTCTCGCCACTTTTGGTTACTTACATATCGCATCAGAAACCATGTATACCCAATGGGGTTCGTCATTTAGTGCGATACATCAGCAAACACCGGCTAATATCATTATTGGGATTTTATCGGCCATCATCGACAATATTCCTTTAATGTATGCCGTGTTAACGATGAACCCCGTTATGTCCCAAGGGCAATGGTTATTGATCACTTTAACCACAGGCATTGGTGGAAGTTTACTTTCTATTGGATCGGCTGCTGGTGTTGCCTTAATGGGGCAAGCCAAAGGTCGTTATACGTTTATGAGCCACTTAAAATGGACTTGGGCGATTGGACTTGGTTATTTTGCTGCAATTGCAGTTCATATGTGGCTTAACAAAGGTTTGTTTTATGTTTAGTTATCAACATCGTTATCATGCTGGCAGTTATTCAGATGTTCACAAACATCTGGTATTAACTGCTATTCTCTTACAGTTACATAAAAAGGACACTCCATTTTGTGTGTTAGATTCACATGCCGGAGAAGGCCTTTACGACATTCATAGTCCAGAAAGTCAAAAAACGGTTGAGTTTAAACAAGGATTTCGCCAATTATTGGACGTTGAAAATCCGCCCATTCTTGTTCAAAAATATCTTGAAATCATTAATGAAGTGAATCCCGGAAGCAGCAAACATATTTATCCAGGCTCACCTGCCATTGCCGCACATTTTTTAAGAGGTGCCGATAGGGTACAATGTGTGGAAGGACATCCTGGTGCTATTACACAATTACGCGCCAATTTTAAAAGAAATCATGGTGTACAGATCCATGAACGCAATTCACTAGAAGCTATCCCTGCCTTAGTCCCTTTTAAAGAAAAACGCGGGCTGATTTTTGTGGATCCTTCCTATGAAGTGAAGACTGAATATAAGCAAATTGCTAAAACCATGAATGCCGCTCATGAAAGATTCCCACAAGGTATTTATGCGATTTGGTATCCTTTATTAGCAGCAAATCAGCATCAAGAATTGTTAAGTGCCATTCAACGCTCACCCGTATCAAAGGTATGGTATTGCGAATGGATCCCTTATCCTCAACAAGAACCCAAGGGTTTGATAGGCTCTGGAATGGTCATCATTAATATGCCTTATCAAATGGATATTTTGCTCAAAGACACTTTCGCTTGGTTAAACAAGCATGTGTATCAGAATGGGTTGTTTAAGCAAGGGTGGATTTAACGTTTTTGTTTCTCGTGTTCTTCCGCAATGGTTTTGCAATCAAAACAGAGTATTGCTGTTGGTCTTGCTTCTAAACGCTGAATACCAATTTCAGCACCACATTCTTTGCAAAAACCATACTTGTTATCATCGATTAACTGAATGGAATCCTCTATTTTATTAATCAATTTATATTCTCTATCACGCGTTTTTAATTGCAAAGAAAAACTTTCTTCTAAACTCGCTTGATCACTGACATCTGAGGGAGCATCAGTCTGTTCCTTAAGGGCAAAAATAGCGTCATCTCCTCCTTCAAGTAGATCTTTTTTCCAAGCATTAAGTAACGCTCTAAAATGCGCCAATTGGTCTTTGCTCATATATTTTTCACCCGGCTTTGCTTCATAGGGCTTTATTTGGGAGGGAGTAGAAGTTTTTTTCATTTTTAATCCTAAGTAGCGATGAGTCCGGTTTATCGAGAGGGGGTATTTGATTTCTTATTTTTAAAAAGGAATTTCTCTAAATTTTCTAAGCATCCATTCCATGCTTCAAGATAGCGCTTTCTTAATTCAGGATCGGGGAAATTTTCATGGGTTAAGGTTATTTCTGTTTTGCCATTTTTACCCTGAAATAGAACAGTGATTAATGTATCTTGCATATCAGCGACATTCCAGGTGAGAACGATTTTCTTATTGTTAATGATATCTAAATATTTTCCACTATGGGTATGAAGGGCACCGTCCAGATCTGTCACAATGTGTGTATATTCCCCACCAACTTTAAAATCATTTTTCGTTGTTGATTTCCAATCTTGATACGGAAAACTCCAATGCATCAACAGCTCAGGTTTGCACCATGCTGCATAAACATCCTCAGGTGATGCGTCCAGTTCTTTTTTAATAACCAACATTGGTTGCGTCATATGATTTACCTACTTAGGGTAAAATAATGGGGTGTATAATCCTAAGAGTGAATATTCAAGAAAATAGTTCAAATTGGTGCATACACAAAGTTTTATAGTGAAATTTCTGTTTCTATGCCTTCACTATGTCTTCGCCAAATAGGCTTAATTCCTTTAGCTTCCAACTGATCTAAAAATAACTCATGAGCTGCTAACTCTTCTGGGGATGCTTCAATGAACGGGGTTTTGATAATTTCGGTTATCATTTGTAGCGCTTGCGGTGTTTTTGCCGCATTGATATCTGCAATACTAACCTGTACTTCTTCTAAGATGAGGGTATCTTGACCACCCGTCATAGCGATATAAACTTCTGCCAAGATCTCTGCATCTAATAAAGCGCCATGCTTTTCACGATGCTGATTCTCAACCCCATAACGTTTACATAAGGCATCAAGATTATTACGCTGTCCCGGATGTTTTTGCCTTGCCATGGTAAGGGTATCAATTATTTGGCAATGCTTATCAAGCTGCATCCATGCTTTATCTTTAAGCAGCTTAAACTCATTTTCAATAAAGCCCACGTCAAATGGCGCATTATGAATAATTAACTCAGCACCTTTAATAAACTGTTTAAAATCATCCACTTTGTCTTTAAAGCTGGGTTTATCTTTTAAAAATTCATCTGTGATGCCATGAACACGAATAGCTCCTTCATCAACCAAACGATCGGGTTGTAAATAAGTATGGAATGTTCTGCCAGTTAATCGACGATTAACGATCTCAACACAACCAATTTCAATGATGCGATGACCTTGTTGAGGTGAGAGACCCGTGGTTTCGGTATCTAATATAACTTGTCGCATCAGCCTAATTCCTTTTTACCTACCAATGCAATGATGGCTTCTCTGGCTAATAAATCGGCTTGTTCATTTTCAATATGACCACTATGCCCTTTGACCCAATGCCAGTGCACTTTATGTTTTTGCACTTCACTATCTAACTCTTGCCATAAATCTTGGTTCTTGACTGGTTTGTTATTTGAAGTGCGCCAACCACGTTGTTTCCAATTTGGCATCCATTCTGTGATCCCTTTTTTCACATATTCAGAATCAGTTGTTAAATTGACAACACATCCAAGCTTAAGTTCTCTTAGCCCCATAATGGCAGCCAGTAATTCCATTCGATTATTAGTTGTGTTGAGTTCAGCACCACTTAGATTTTTTTCATGATCGCCATAACGCAAAACCACTCCCCAGCCACCTGGCCCAGGATTGCCACTGCAGGCACCATCAGTGAACATTTCAACCGCTTTTTCTTTCATGTATTTCTATTCTTTATTGTAAGTTGTCGTCGTTGTGGGTTTGGGTAAACCTTCAGCGCCTTGCCAAATGGGTTCAGGCTTCCACTTGGCTCGAATCGGCGTTAATGGTATCACACGTTTAACGGCAATTAGAGAGTAAGCACCACCAAAAATGGGCCAACAATGTTCGCCCCATTTTTCCATAAACCTTAACTTTTGATTCACCGCTTCATTTGCAATGGGGGGGCGAAAATAAAACATTCTTCCCCCAATGATTTGAAAATTTAAGAGCTTGAGCCAATCCTTTACACGGTTTGGACTCAGCATTTTTCCTTGTCTTGAGATTTTACCTACCATCTTTTTTGTTGAATACCACCCACCCCACATACTAATCGGATTAAAACCTGTAATCACAATATGCCCTTCGGGAATAAGCACTCGGTGAGTCTCTCTCAAAACTTCATGAGGATTTGAGGCCTGTTCAAGTGTATGGGAAAGCACAACAACATCAACGCTATCGCTTCTTATGGGTAATGCCTCCAAGTGTCCTGGAAGATTACTGATGGTGGATACTTCAGATTTCAGATGCGGATTAATCAAAATGCGATGCGATATTAAACTGCTGTCGACTAAGGATATCAGTCCAGGCTCTCCTAGATATAAAAGATGATAACCGTACAGAGTTGGAAGAATCTTAGCTAACTCTTCTTGCTCTGCACTGGCAAATCTCGATCCAACGCCTTGTTTGTACCATACGTGAGGAGGATTTTTTTCTGATACCATACTATATAGGTCAATCCAAAAAGTAAGTTACATGAACAAAATAATCGCTATTCCTGCATTTAAAGATAATTACATTTGGGCGCTGCACAGTCTAGACGGTTCTCAAGTTGTTGTCGTTGATCCTGGCACTGCCGAACCCGTGTTAGATTACTTACGAAAAAATGAATTGGCATTAAGCGCGATTTTTGTTACACACCACCATTGGGATCACAGTGGTGGTGTTGCTGGTCTATTAGAGCATTTTCCTGACATTCCCGTTTATGGGCCAGCCAATGAAAAGGTGGAAGGCACCACGAAAGCGGTAAAAGAAAATGACGTGATTTCCCTTGATGCATTCCAATTAGAATTTCGCGTGATGGATATCCCAGGCCATACTTTGGGACATATTGCTTTTGTTGGCCCTTCTCTCCTATTTTGTGGGGATACGCTGTTTTCCTGCGGATGTGGGCGGATCTTTGAAGGCACACCGAGCCAAATGTACCACTCGCTAGAAAAAATCAAAAACTTAAATAAAAACACCTTAATTTATTGTGGTCATGAGTACACTTTGGCAAATATTGCTTTTGCGCAAACTGTCACCCCTCATAACAAAGCCTTAACAAAACGTCTTATGGAAGTTAAGGATCTTCGTGCACAAAATCTTCCCTCTTTACCCGTTTCCTTGCAGGTGGAATGTGATACAAACCCCTTTTTGCGCTGTAAAGAAACAGAAATAATGGATGCCGTACAAAATCATAGTCATACCAAGCTCACTACTTCTGTCGATATTTTTACTCATTTGCGTGAGTGGAAAAACAATTTCACTTCCTAGTAAAAGTTGCTTAACTGAGTTAAGTGCTTGCTTTTTACAATGTTTTTCATTACCATAAACACCAAAGTAATTCAGAAGATTAAATCTTTGAAGATTAAGAAAGTTGAAAAGGACGCTCTATTTTGCATTATTCATTTGCGTTCCAAGCAGTAGTTAGACAAGGCATGGTGTCATGCAAAAATCTCGTTTAAATAAGCATTCTCTCTTTTCTACAGTGTGTGCAATTATTTTTGTATACGGATACTGTAGCTCAGTGACTTTTGGTGCGCCTGGTGAATATCGTCATGCCAGCTCTCAAGAAGTGAATAATCAGACAAGAAATATCTTATCGCATTTGTTTTCACCTAAAAGTTCATATGAACCAGCCTCTTCAACTCAAAGTTCAACTGAAATCTGGACCCGCGTTCGTGCACGATTAAATTTAGGTTCAACCCAAACAGCGCAACCTTTATTTCAAAGTCACGTTAGAAGTTTTGCAAGACATCAAGATTACATTAACAAAGTCATTAGAAATGCTTCTCCCTATTTCTTTTATATCTTAGAAGAAGTAGAAAGACGCGGTATGCCAAGCGAAATTGCTTTATTGCCTATCATTGAAAGTGATTTTAATCCACACACTCTCAGTCATGCTGGAGCATTGGGATTGTGGCAGCTGATGCCCTCCCTTGGCAAAATGCATGGCCTCAAACAAAATGCATTCTATGATGGTCGCAAGGATGTTTATGAATCAACCAAGGTTGCCCTGGATCATCTTGAATATTTGCACAAAAAATTTAATGGTAATTGGTTATTAGCCATTGCCGCCTATAATTGCGGTGAAACGAAATTATTGCGGGCCATGAAACAAAATAGACAGGCAAAAAAATCGACCGAATTTTGGGCTTTAAAATTGCCAAAAGAAACCATGCATTTTGTGCCAAAGTTGTTGGCCTTAGCAGCCATTATTAAAACACCTAAGCAATATGGCGTTGTCTTGCCTGCTATTCCTAATAAGCCCGTGATTGCCCGCGTGCACACTGGTAAACCCATTGATATTGCTCATGCTGCCAAACTTGTGGATATCTCTGAAACGCAATTGCGCCGCTTAAACCCAGGCTTTAAAAAATCGACAAATCCTAATGGTCCTTTTCATTTAGTGGTTCCTATACAGCATGCTGAAAACTTTAAGCAACAAATTAATAAGCAAGGTCCAGCTAAAATTCCAAGTACCATGACAACAGCAAAAGCAGCTAGTACTGTTTCATCTGCTAAGAAATCAAAGCAGGCTGACACTACTCAAATTAAGACTTCAAAAGCAGCAAGTACTGATGTCACCGTGGTTTCATCAGGCAAAACAAAGTCAACGACGAAAACCTCAGGTAAAATACATACCGTTAAAAAAGGGGAATCACTCCCTTCGATTAGCAAAAAATATAAAATTAACATTAAAACGCTGTTAAAGAACAATCAATTGAAATCAGCTAGTTCAATTATCCAACCTGGCCAAAAACTAGTTATCTCATAGCGGTTTATTTATACAGTTTTTTAAAGGGCTAACAATGCCGACTCTACATAGTAGAGAACCCAAAAACTCAATGTAGTGCCAACATGCAACCGAAACACGATCTCTACAAGCTCTATAAAGCCGAACCAAGCATTTTCTACAAGCTTAAGAACTTTGCTAAGCAACGCGGCATTGAGCTCACTATCGCGATTGTAGGGCTTTTTGTCGGTATCGCTACGGTGGTTGTGAGTTACAAAGTCGGAAAGCACCAAGAAATACTGCAAGCAAGTAGAATGACTGACAGTTACTTTAATGGTATCGTCGAGTTATTCGCCAAAAGTCCTGATGAAAACCAGCGTATTAATTTATTGATGATTGCGCGAACTGAAGCCATTATTGAAGATCTACAAAGGCTCAATAAACCTGACAAAACAGCCAGTGTTGTTATCTTTGTATCCAATTTAAACCCGCGGTTATTATATGAAGCCAGAGATACAGAAATAACCCGTGAAAAATATATCTATTTAGGCGATTTGAATTTATCAGATACGCGCTTAGTTAATCTGGATCTCCAGAAAGCCGCTTTTCCTTTTTCTAATCTTAGTCACTGCGATTTGTCTCATAGCAACCTGCAAGGTGCCGTTTTAAGAAAAGCCAATTTAGAGAAAACCACTTTAGATTTTGTTAACTTCAAAGATGCCAACCTTGAGGGAGCCAATCTTAATCGAGCCTCCATTTATAAAACCACCTTTGAAAATGCCAATCTTGAAAATGCTATTTGGATAAATGGCATACGATGTAAGAAAGGTTCAATTGGGCAGTGTATTTATTAAAGCTTTCCTCATCTCAAATTAAGACCCTCACCCTAACCCTCTCCCACAAGGGGAGAGGGAACAAGAAAAGAAAGCTCCGATTCTGATCCCCTCTCCCCTTGTGGGAGAGGATTAGGGTGAGGGTCTGTGTTGACTAAGGGTAATTACCTCTTAGAATTAAGATAACGCCCTCTTCTTATTCAAGGATGAATAATGTCGTACAAAGGCATATTAGTTAGCGCACTAATTTCGACATTGGCTCCTATTACAGCGCAAGCTGCTTTTTGGGCTCCCCATATTGGTGCTGATTATAAATGGTGGGGCCTTGAACCAAATGAAACCTATCACGAGACCTTCCCTTACATTGATCATGCTTTTAATTTCTATGTTGGCACGAGGATCAATGGTTATTTTGGCGTAGATTTT
This sequence comes from uncultured Pseudomonadota bacterium, assembly GCA_963829835.1. Taxonomy (GTDB): domain Bacteria; phylum Pseudomonadota; class Gammaproteobacteria; order Berkiellales; family Berkiellaceae; genus Berkiella. Next base: position 153,635 of record CAWHKC010000003.1, on the reverse strand, counting down.
GGTTTTGAAGAATCAACCCGCAAACAACTTGGATATACTTTTGAGGGTGGTGAAATCATATTTGTTAATCCTGAAAATCCAAATGATGCCACCGATATCAATATGCGGCTTCGCGATTTTCATATGGACATTAACTTTTACTGGGAAGTTTGGCGAAACTTTGAAATCATCTTTATGGGCGGACTTGCTCTGTTACACATCGATACGCATATCAATCATTTAACCGATGGGATATGGTTTGAATTCGAAAATCAATCAGAAAACAAAGCCATGGGACGTATTGGTCTTGGTGCGCAATACAATATTTTGCCATGTCTTGGAATTAAGTTCTTAATAAATGGTGATCCTGGTATTCGTATAAACGATATCGGTGAAGATCAAAACGAGAACTTTTATAGTATCACACCCTATAAAACAGCGATCTCTTACAGCCTCGGCATTGTCTATTCATTTTCAAATCCACGCAGACACAGAATTGTTGACGTAAATGATAGGTACCTTGAAGATTAAGAAGAGATGATCTTATTTTTTTTGTTTTTCCCGTTTTCTTATTAATTCAATCGTCTCATTAATGGAAGTGCACAATTCAGAAAAGGCATCGTAACTTCTTGTATCAAGCATTCTGGATGATATTTGACGATCAGCATAATAAACCCCAATTGCTTTACCATCTTGAATCAATGGCGCTGCAAAAAATTGTCCTTTTCCTATTCTACGATTAAAATCAGAATTCCTATATTTTCTTAATACCACCTCACTTTTACCTCCCAACCATGCAGATCGACGTTCACGCAAAATATGTTGGAATAGCCATCCTTCAGGCGCTGTTAATTCAAAATGAAAGTTTTGTAATAAATCAGTTTTTTGTTTTTCAAGAATTGCTTTTGCATTTAGTATTTTGCGATCTGCACTCAAAAGTGCAAATAATACTCTGTCAAAATCTACACCATCATAGATACCTTTTAACCCAACATTCATCACATCGTTTACACTAGGGGGATTTCTACCAGAAACGAGAATGGATAGCTGTTGCACGGTTGCTTTAATACGACTGGATATAGGTAGTACATGTTCCATATCATTATTCGAATCATCATCTACAAGTTCTTCTTCAGCGACCGGCATTGGTACATAATCCATTAATCTTGGAATGCCAAACAATGCAACTTCTTCAAGCACATTTTCGATAGACTCTAAAATAATTGAACGAACATCCGCGCTTGAACATCCCAAGTAGCTTTCCATTTTCTTCATGGCTTCAATTGCGCTATCATTCTCCCAACCTTGCCGTAATTTATCAGCTACCTCTATTGCAATAAGTGAGGCATTAATAATATTTTCTGAATTAGGCTTCTCATATATATTTTGTGCTAAATTACCCAAGTTCCAGAGCTTTGCAAATTCCGTGGATAAATCTTTTACCAAAAACCCAATTAACTCTTTTTCTGCCTCTTCTTCCATGGATGAATTTTCAATGAGTTCATTATATTGCTTGGCCGTTTCACCACCAAAAAATTGGAATAATATCTTTCCTAATGAAAAAGAAAGCGCGGCTACAACAACAGGTTCACTATTCAATATTTTTGCTTTTCGTTGTGCAATTGCAGCAGATAGCAATGCTGCATGTATTGAAAAAACTATCTCCCGCAGCATAGTTTCGTCATTTGAAATATCAATAATATGATTATAAATAGCAAGTATCAAACCCATATTCCTCAGAGATTGAAAGCCTAAGATAACTATCGCTCTTTGGATTGAATTGAGGGTGGTATCTACTGGAGTAAGATAAACCGTATCGGCCATTCTTAATAATTTATTTTTAAGGAGTGACTTTTCTAAGATCTTTTGTGCTTCTTCAAAGTTTAAATTAGGATCGGACACATTAGAATTGATTAATTTAACAACATAAGCACCAAGTGGCGCATTCTCTTCGTCGGATATTAGAGCGACCCAATCTTCGAGCGTTTTAGATTCCTCAAAGTTAAAATGTATTTTTTTAATTTGAGATTTCTTTGGTTTCTCGCTCATTGGTTGTCTCCATATTAATTTCCTCAGGGGAAAACAGATAACATCTGGTTTCGTGTTCTTCACCTACCGAATAACTATCAGGGTATTTTTCTAAACATCTTTCATGTACTTTTGGACAACGAGGGGAAAAATGACAACCACGTGGTGGATGTAATGGTGAAGGTAATTCCCCTTTTGGCGCCTTAAAATAATCACTATGTTTTTCTAGTTTAGGCACAGATGCTAGTAATGCTTGCGTATAGGGATGCTTTGGTGCTCTTAAGACTTCTTGCGCAGGTCCATATTCAACAATGCGGCCCAAATACATTACAGCCACAAAATCAGCCAAATAATTAACAACACCAATATTATGCGTGATAAAAAGAAAACTGATGCTTAAATCATTTTGTAATGATTTTAACAAATTAAGAATTTGCGCTTGCACTGATACATCTAAAGCGCTTGTGGGCTCATCACAAATAATTAAATTAGCGCCAACTGCCAGCGCCCTTGCAATAGCAACTCTTTGTCTTTGCCCACCGGATAACTCATGAGCAAAACGATCTTTTAACGCCGCAGATAGACCTACTTGTTCAAGTAATACATCAATCCTGTCTTGTCTTTCCTTGGCGTTTGAACCAATTTTAAGGGCAATCATTCCTTCTTCAATAATGTCCGTCAGGCGCATTCTAGGATCCATTGACGAATAGGGATCTTGAAATATCATTTGTAGTTCAGAACGTTTCTCTCTTAATTTGCTACCCTTTAATTTAAGGAGATTGACGTCATTAAAATATACACTACCTTTAGTTGTGTTTACTAATCTTAAAATGGCTTTACCTACCGTTGTCTTACCGCAACCGGATTCACCCACTAGCGCTAATGTTTGACCTTCACTTAAGCAAAATGAAACACCATCAACCGCTTTGATGTAACCTATTGTTTTCTTAAAAAAACCCTTCTTAACTGGGAAATGTACATTTAAATCTTTAACATTCAATAAGGGCGCATCAAGAGGCAGAGACTCACTTTTCACTTGAATATCAGACGTCGGTGATTTTAAATTTATATCAGAAATGAGTGACTCGATTCGCAAGCGTGTCGGTATTTTCTTCATGATTTTTTCATCATACCAATGACACCTTACGGAGTGATCAGCTTTTAACGGCACAAATTCAGGTTTGGTGTGTTCACAAGCACTGAATGAAAATTTGCATCTTTCTTTAAATCGACAAAGTGAGAATGTTCTATTTAAACTTGGAACATGGCCAGGTATGACTGTTAACTCATCACCATGGCGCGTATTTTCTGGCAGTGCTGCAAAAAGTTGCTTGCTATAAGGATGAAGAGGAGAGTTTAAAAATTCATCTATCGATGAACTTTCAATGATATGGCCAGCATACATCACTGCCACCTTGTCGGCCAATTGTGCAACTATACCTAAATCATGTGTGATCAGTAGGATTGCCATATTGAGGGTTTTATTAAGTTCTTTAATCAAACCCAACACTTGTGCTTGGGTCGTGACATCTAACGCTGTCGTTGCTTCATCTGCAATTAATAATGATGGTGAATGCGCTAATGCAATGGCAATAACAACACGCTGTTTTAGACCGCCTGATAATTGATGTGGGTATTGATGTAAAATCGTATGAGGAGAAGGAAGTCGAACTTTTTCTAATATATCTAATACTTGGCTTTTCAATGTAGAAGCTTTTTTTGAAGTTCCATTACCATTATTAATCGCTTCCATGACTTGCTCACCAACCGTCATAACAGGATTAAGAGCCGTCGCAGGATCCTGAAAAATCATTCCAATTTTATTTCTTCTTATGAATCGCATCTGATTTTCACTTAACAGATGCAAGCCAATGTCTTCGAAATAAATTTCACTTCCCTCACAGATATGAGCGTTATCAGGCAAAAGTCGGCTTATAGAAAGCGCGGTCATTGACTTACCACAACCTGATTCGCCAACTAATGCGAAAATCTCACCCTTGTTGATGGCAATATCTACGCCATCGACCGCTCGAACAATTCCGTTTGGCGTATTTATTTGAACTCTTAATTGTTTAACATTTAAAACGGGTTTATCTGTCATAATGCCCCCTCACTATGTGCCCGAGGGTCAAAGGCATCACGAACAGCATCAGCAAATATATTTGCAGCCAAAACAAGAATAAACATAAAAATAAAGGCCGCGGTTAAGCTCCACCAGACAACAGGGACTCTGGCCAGTTCTAGACGAGCACTGTTGATCATAGTGCCCCAGCTAAATGAAGCAGGGTCAACGCCCACACCAACATAAGATAAAACCGCTTCCGCCAATACCAAGCCGCTAAAATCCAATACGACCATAATTAATATGATGTGAAAAACATTTGGCAATAAATGCTTAATGATAATTGCAAAATGAGAAAGCCCAAGTGATCGTGCTGCTTGAATATAATCCATTTCACAAATCTTTAAGGTTTCACCACGAAGCAAACGACACAATCCTGTCCAACTGGTAATACCTAAAATAGCACACAACGCTAAAAGTCGGGCATCTGTTCGATGTGCTACCGTTTCAAACCAGTCACTATGTCTGCCCATAACGACTTGTAATGTTAAAACTGCTGCAGCAATCAAGAGAACACCAGGAATAGAGCTTAAGGTTGTATAAACATATTGAATAACATCATCTATCCACCCTCTAAAATAACCCGCCATCATGCCAAACAAAACGGCAAACGGTAATGTAATAAGGGTTGTTAAAGTCCCAATAACAAGACCTGTACGTATACTTTTTAGTGTTTGATATAAGACATCTTCACCGACTTCGTTAGTACCTAAAATATGATAGCTCGACATAAAAGCATGCACGAACAACACTAAAAAGAGGATAATACCAATGCAAGATAAAAAAGCTTTATAGGGAAAATGTGTTTTACCTTTAATCACCAATCCACTAAATTTTTCCCAAGATAATTTATGTTTTCTACATCCCATTAATAAAACTATAACGCTAAAGGCAGACCAAATAATGAGTGTTTGCAGAAAAACACGCAAAGTTTGCGTTTCGATGTCACGCCATTTATCCTTTGTTGAGGCCAAATGTGCACCTCCAAATTGGAGTCTAGGATAATCTCTAACGATTTTACCATTAGGTAATTCTATGGCTTCTTTAGTAAATGAATGTGTTGCAAAAGGTTCTGAATAGGTTTTTTCAGTATTCAGTATCATGGGCATCAGTATCTTGTCCAAGACACTAACCATTCCATTCGTATTAAGCTGAGTATCAGTGGCATTTTCTTGAAAGTGGATAGTGTCGAGCAATCCAAGACTTGTATAAAAAACGAGAATAATAATGGCTGTCATATTCAGTGGTCGATATATGACTTTACGCCAAGATTTCTTGAGTTGTGGATTTTTAATGATCTTAAAAATAAGGAATAATGCCAATATTAGCAAAATATAAATAAGTTTGTCTGTCCACAATGCAATAAATGTCATATTTAATTGAACCGTACCCGTGGATCAACGACAGTATAAGAAATATCTGTCAATATTAATCCTAATATATAAAAGAATGATCCCAAAAATACCATTGAACGCACTATAGCGAAGTCTTGCTGTTGAATTGCATCGATGGTGTAACTCCCTAATCCTGGTATTCCAAAGAATGACTCTATCAGTAAGCTACCCAAAAACAAAAGTGGCAACAAGGCGACGACCCCTGTTAAAATCGGGATCAAGGCGTTCCGAAGAATATGTTTAAACAGCACCACCGATTCTTTAAGTCCTTTGGATCTTGCTGTACGCACATAATCTTTATTGGCTTCTTCCAAAAACAAAGTACGATACCATCTAACGCCTGCTCCAATACCGCCAACAATACCCACAGCAATGGGCAAAATGAGAAATTTTCCAATATGCCAACCTGGCACATAGCCTGATATGGGCACAAGGAGCAGCAATTTTGCGATCAGATATTGTCCACCAATAATGTAAAACAGAGCTGAAATCGACATCAGCATGACACAAACAATAACGCCCGTTGTATCTAAATAGCTATATCTAAAAAATATCATAAGCAACGCAAGTGAAATATTAACTGTCAATCCGACAATTAAACTTGGGATCGCAATAGCTAAACTTGGCCACATTCTTTGAGAGATATCATAACCAATATCCCTACCTTCGTCAGAAAATCCAAAATCAAACAAAAATAATTTTAATGATTTTTGAAAAAATATCGTATTTGTTATTTTATCTTCTGCTTGAAGCTGTGGATCAAAAAACAAAGGCTTATCATAGCCATGATGATGTTTCCAAGTTTGGATGGCATCCTGAGTGACATGTTTTTGTCCCAAATGAACACGAGCCATATCATCTGGTGTATTAATCATAAAAAATAGTGCAAAGGTAATTAAATTAACACCAATTAGTATGGGGATCATGTAAAGTAGACGCCTGATAATATAACCAAACATTACTCATCACTCCTTGGGTTTTCCTGCTTTTTTAATACAAGAGGTCGATGCATTTTTCGCCAATACCCTACGAATGCTGGTATACAAATGATGATAAATCCCAAAAGTCCCAGCAACAAAGGCCATCTAATTGGTTGATTCCATTGAATTCTCTCTTTGGAACGCAATTCAGGATCCAAAGACATATATTTTAATGTATTTCGAGACATGGCATTCGTCTTAAAAGGAGCGACCCATCCTTGTCTTAATACGTAAATTTTTGGGTGAAACCCCCAAATCCAAGGAGCATCCTCCTGAACGATTTGTAGCATTTGTGCAATGATTTGCGCTCTTTTATCGGAATTCTCCATACTCTTCATCTGCTCATATAGCGCATCGAACGTTGGGTTTTCATAGTTACTAGCGTTTTCACCATCTAGCTTAACTTTGCTATTCTTACCATATAAAAGAAATAGGAAGTTTTCAGGATCGGGATAATCTGCATTCCATCCCCAAAAATAAATTTGAAAATCTCCATTGCGCATTTTATCTTGGAATCGATTATATTGTGTTGAGCGAACAACCAACTCTATCCCCAATTTTTTAAATTGTTTTCTTATCCAGGAAAATTGCGCTTGAGATTCAGGCCCACCGCTAACAATGGCGTCATAATATAAGACTAAAGATTGATGTGTTTTGGGATCAATGCCGTTAGGGTAACCCGCTTCACTGAGCAACTTTTTGGCTTGCTCAAGTGATTTACGTTCGCCTTTCTTTTCAAGATTATACACAAAAGGATTTTTTGCTTTTTTATCTTCATTAAATCCAAAAATGGAAGGCGGTAGAGGGCCTTGAGCCACAATTCCATTACCATTTAAGAAAATATTAACATATTCATCCATATCTACAGCAATGGAAATGGCTTGCCTGAGTTTTTTGTTTTTATCAGAATACCCACCCACAACGTCATCCAGCATATTAAAACCCCAATAAAAATCGCTTGGTTGAACGGATGTTGCAAGTCTTATCCCTTTATCCATTAATCCTTTAGTTAATTCTAAATTTCCCGAAGCACTGGAATTTAAAGCTTGATCGAAGTTCTGTGAACTCACACCAGACTGGTCATAATAGCCTTGTAAAAATTTACTCCAGTAAGGAATGCTTTCTTTTTCCAAAATAAATATAATTCTATCCAGAAAAGGTAATGGTTTTCCTGCCAAAGTTAGCAAGCCTTTTTCTTTATCACCAGGTTCTCCATCACTTGGATAAAGCTCGCCATGAAAGGTTGGATTTTTCTCCATTATCATTTCTAAATTGGGATTATTTTTTGTCAACGTAAAGGGACCGGTTCCAACAGGGTACCAATCCAAAGAAATATTTTTTTCACGTAAAACGTTTTGCGAGTAAAATGCAATCGCTTCCCACGGCATGGGGCAATAAAATGGCATGGCTAGCCAATACAAAAACTGGGGATATTTTCCATGAACTTTTATTTCATAGGTATATGAATCAATAACTTTTACACCTTCAAATGAAAGTGGGCGTAAATCTAAAAAAGCAATATTGCCTTCGGTAACACCCATTTCATGATATATTTTTTGCAGTTCTTTAGAATATTCCTTAATGCCAACAATATAATTTTCCATTAACCCTAAAATGGGTGAGTTGAGGGTGGGATCTGCTAATCTTTTTATTTGATAGACAAAATCATCTGCAACTAATTCACGGGTTGCTGTTTTAGGAAAATCACTTAATGTATGTTTATTCTTAACAAATTCAGGGGTCAGATGATGGTATAAAAATTCATCTTTTCCCTGTACTTTTGCAAATGCCGGATGTTGCTGATAGGTAATGCCCGGTTTTATTTTTATTTGGTAAACACTAAAAGCAATATCCTCAACTGAGGCATTTTGAGGTAACTCTTTTTCATTCTTATCTAGGTAGCGTACTGTTGGCATGCTTTGAGCAATCAAAGGGACCAGTTCATAGGGCCTTTTTAAATAGTGATATTGAAGAGGTGCTTCATATATTTGATTTATAAAGATCCATTCATCCGCATTGTAAGAAATAGCGGGATCAAGATGTTTTGGCCTTTCAGAAAATGAAGTGTAAAGGGTATTATCGCTACCATTTTTATCAGGGTAGGGGTTATTCCATACGCTGTTATCGCAGCCTTGGGATAGCAGAGCGCAGGCTATGAGTACTATTATTTGCAATTTACCCAACACAGAATGTCTTCCTTGGCATTCGTAGCTGCTCTACATATCACATACTATCAACTGAATATGCAACCCAAATAGATATTTAAGCTATAAAGAAAACTATGTTGGGATTAAATTCAGCAGATATATATTTAGTATAAGTATAGAAGTTAATATTAATAAATCGATTTAACTTTAAACAAATATCAGAATATTCATGTTGCCTTTAGATAGGTCCGATATCTCATAAAGTAAACATATGGGTATTTTTATGAAATATGTGAAAGGCAAATCCGAACTTATCATTCCCGACATCACTGATCTAAAGCCCAGCGACAATACCTATGGTCAATCTTTTGAAGAAAAATTAAAAAAATGTCTTGCCGATAGCGATCCTTTTCAGACGGCTAAAGATATATATAAGCTTTTAAATCAGACTAATACAATCGATATGCCTTATAAAAAACGATACGCTATTTTGCAATCTTTAAAAAATAAAATGATGCAAAATACCATAAAATTGAAATCCCTATTTACTGAAAGCGAAGTCATGGATTATAAATCAAAATATATCACTGAAATAATTCATGCTGTTCAATTCGAAATGCTGATTGGATACAAAACTATTATTGACAATGGTGCATCTAAATTTTTCTTAAATAAATCTATTATTCTAAATTCATTACATCATGCAATGTATTATGCCAGCCGCATTATCTATACCTCCTATAATAACCATTGCGTAGCCCCAGATGGTATTTGGTATGATCTTCATAGTTTATATCGCGTCTCTACTCGTATGGGAATGTCAAGAAAAAAACTCAGAACCAGTTTCTACAACCAACAGTTAAATACCATTCATGACATTTATAAGAATTTTTTACTCTTTTCAATTCTTGATACTAAAAGATTTAGGAAAAATACCATTTCACAACTATATTATCTAACGGCAGTATGGGCTCCGCTTGTAGAAATGACAAATAGTTATAAAGAGGATAAGACACTATTTTTTGTTGATCCAAATATGGACTGCGAGCCAAGGCAAATCTCATCAATAGAACATCATAATAGAAAAGGATTTTATCTTGATTTAACAAAAGTAAATAATAGAATAAGACAACTTATTAAATACCACGCCATTCCAGATCAAAAGGAAAGTAAAACAAAATTTCAAGAAATTGAAACATCCATCCCACTTTATTTGCTAGATAAAATATTAAAAGTTTGGAGCATCTTATATTCCCGAAAACAAGAACGAAAAAAAATAATTCAAAAGGTAAGAGTTTGTGTCGGGCTGACATCTTTATTGGAAAACCTAAGTCAAAACGTATCACTCTCTAGCAATAATAATATTATGATGGAGTCTTTGAATGAATTTTCTGAAATGAGTGAAATTAATGTTGATGCAACTCCTCTTCCGGAAAAAACACCACTTGAATTAATTAGCCATAAGGCAACAACGCAACCAATATATTCAACTCAAACACTTGATCTCAATGATGCAGGATGTTGTTTGCAATGGAAAGAATCCATAGCGCCTATCTTAAAAAGTGGCGAAATAGTATCCATAGAGATGGAAGATACATCAGGAAACGCAGTCATTGCTATTGGTGTTATTCGATGGTTAAAGAATGAGAAAAATGTTCTTCTAACTGGCATCGAATTTATATCAAAAAATGCTATTCCTGTTCTGGCTAAAATTTCGGATAATGATTGTTCTTGTTGTGTTGCCTCTTTGCTCTTGCCTAACAGTAATAGCTGTGAAACTTACACCCTTCTAACAAATAGATTTCCTTTTATGACAGGCAACCAAGTCGACATCAAACAGGGTAAATACACTTTTGAAGTAAGATTGCAGAACGCGCAAGACATTTCATTTATATACAAGAAATTTGCTATAGAAATTATTTCAGGTGCTCAAGAAGTCCAACATATCAAACAAACAACCCAAGACTATCAATTTAAATCGCTATGAGTGGAAATTGTAAGTATACGATTAGTCTTTCTCTTCTTTCTTGGATTCTTCGGGATAACACAGAACAACGCGGCTATCCTTTGTGCAGCGACCTGTTACTTTTTTGCTTAAATGATCGGTATAGGAACATGCATCACCAATCTGATTGTCTTTACAAGCGTCAAGCATTTCCTGAGGCGGTTCAGTCATTTCCTTTTCCAGTGCATAAGCACTGTTATATGAAAGACAGAATGTAAAAATAAGAACTGCACATTTGTTTAAGGTTTCTCTTTTCATTTTTATTATCCTTAAAGGGTAAATCTACATGTTAACTATAGACCAATAAAGGAAAAGAATAACATTTAAAAGTTATACAGTTTGGATACAATATCAGATGGGTGAAATTTATGATTATTAAATATTATCTAATTTTTTCTCAACTTTAGCATCTTTGATAAGATGCGTTGCATAAAGTGCATACTCAAGCTCTCCAAAGTGTTTTGTTAACTGTGCTTGGTAATTTTCTTTTTCTTCTTTTGTTAGGTTTGAAAGGGATCCATCAGACACTTTGGTTAACCAGAGCACTGCAGCATCACCATTTTCAAGAGAAACGACTTTAAAATCACCCTCTTTCCCATTTGGAGTAGGCATTGAAAAAGCGCTTTCAACCAAATCAGGGGAGATAGCGGTGCTTTGACGAGTAAGATCTTTTTGTTCTTTCCAAGAATATTGTGTGAGTAGTCTGTTTTGATCTGCCTTCATTTTTTCAATTGAAGCAAACATTTCGTTTGCTTGTTTTGAGGCTAGGGCAGTACTTTCCTTTAGCTTTAATATCTTTAAGATTTCAGGTGTCACATCGGATAGCGTTTTTTGCTTCGAAGGAATAAGTTTTGATACGCGTAAAACAAGATAATTTTCATCATCCAGTTTCAACATTTCACTATTGTTCTTATCATCCTTTACGCTTGGATTAAAAGCAGCAGCCATCACAATAGGATTTTGCAAAAGGGGATCTTTCACTCCGTTACTTCGCGTAAATAAATCTGTTTTCTGAATAGTAAGACCTAATTTATCAGCAGCTGGCTGCAAGGAATCTGGGTGATCAAAAATGATATCATTCAGTTGGTCACCTTTGGTTGCTAATTGTTCTTGCGCCCACTCATGCTTCATTTTATTGAGGATATCATCTCTAACAGTTCCGAAATCACGAGATTTTTCTTTTTGCTTTTCGATTAATTTAATTAAGTGATAGCCAAATTCAGTTTTAACAGGAGGACTAATTTGATCTTTCTTATCCAATGCAAAAGCTGCTTTCTCAAATTCAGGAACCATTTCTCCACGAATAAACCATTCAAGGGAGCCACCATTTGCATTACTTGCTTTATCATCAGAATATTCTTTTGCTAAAGCTTCAAATGATTCTCCCGCTTTAATCCGTTTTTGGATCTCTTTAATTTTTTCATCTGCCGCAGCAATGGTTTTTTCATCAGCATTTTTTGGTAAAGAAATTAATATATGCGCAACATGAATTCTTTCTGGCTGATTAAATGAAGCAGCATTTTCTTTATAATATGCTCTTATTTCGTCGTCTTGCGGATGATATTGGTCCATCAAATCTTTTAAAGACAAAACGACATATTCCAGCGCCACCTGTTCTTCTGTCATAAAATCTTTTAGATGATTATCATAGTACTGTTTGATATCTTCTTCTTTTATTGAAGCCTCTTTTTCTAGGGGTTCTCTTGGAATGGTGACATAACGCACATCTCGTTTTTGCAATATAAATTGAATTAATGACTCAACATCGTTAGTGAGAGAAAATGAGGACTGCATTAAACCTTGTTGCAGTTGTTGCTTTAATAAGCTCATCTGAAGCAAGTGCCGAAAACTTTGATTAGTATAATCTGCGTTGGCTAAAAATCGGGCGTAAGATTCTTCGGAGAACTGACCATCAACCATAAAAAAGGGAACGCTGTTTAACGTTATGTTGATGCGTTGCGGACTCACTCTTAAACCCATTTTTGTTGCACCATTCATCATAATGGTTTCATCAATCATTGATTGAAGAAGTTCTTTTTTAACAAAACTAGGATCAAGCTGAGCTAAAGATTCGCTACCTGGCTGATGCAAATAGCGTTTATAAGCAATATCCAATTCGCGAGCAGAAATATCAGTACCTTGTACTTTTGCTACAACTTGGCTGTCGCCCCTACTATTAAATAGGCTTTCTGTACCAAAAATGACAAAGGTAAACGCTATCAAACCGATGATAACCCAAGCAATCCATCCTTGCGCTTTATCCCGTAAGTTCTGCAACATGGGTTATATCCCTCAAAAAGGTGTGATGCGTTTGATTATTCTAATTGATGTTCAGAAAGATTTTATGTGAGCTTTCCGAACATCTCAAGAAGTGGCGGAGCGGACGGGACTCGAACCCGCGACCCCCGGCGTGACAGGCCGGTATTCTAACCAACTGAACTACCGCTCCCCATTATATATTGGTGGGTGCTGAGGGGCTTGAACCCCCGACCCTCGCCTTGTAAGGGCGATGCTCTGCCAACTGAGCTAAGCACCCACGCGCAGAAGAGCGAAGACTAGACTTCTTCTTCTTCAACCATGACGGTGCCGGAGTTTACAGCATCTTTAAGTGCTTTGCCAGCCTTAAAGATTGGTACAATCGCGGCATCGATATTAATAGGCGCGCCTGTTTTAGGGTTACGGCCAACGCGTGCAGCGCGGGCTTTAACAGAAAACGTGCCAAAACCAAGAAAGGAAACAGACTTTCCACTTTGTAATGAAGCAGTAACTGAGTCCAAGAGTGAATTTAGAGCTCGTGTAGCAGAAGCTTTTGAAATTTCAGCTTGCTCTGCCATCAACTCTATTAAATCGGTCTTATTAACTGGGATCTTACTCAAGGTACCCTCCCCCTTCATGTGATTGAAATGTTGCACAAAAATAATATGGGGCAAATTATCACGGCAACACTGTATGCACAAGCTTCTGGGTGAAAAATAAAGGGATAAGTAGAGGTTATATAACTAAATTGTGAAGGATTTTATCAAGAAATAAATCCCTCTCTGCGCTACGCGCCTCTCCCCTTTACAAGGGGAGATGACGGGTTGCTTCGCAAATAAGAGGGAATCCTAGCATGACCTAGGAAATTAGTGGTGTAGAACGTCCGTAGATTGATTATCTTCCTTTGGACTACCTTCGGGCGATCCTGACTTAGCGCCCTCAGCAAGCGGCTGTGGTAACCGTGTCAATGCTATTTGAAATACCTCATCAATCCATTTAACACAATGAATTTTGAGATCTTCTTGCACGTTCTTTGGGATCTCTTTTAAATCACGGCGATTTTCTTCAGGAATAATAACTTCAGCAATGCCTGCCCGTCTGGCAGCAAGAAGTTTTTCCTTTAACCCACCAATAGGGAGTACTTCACCTCTTAAGGTAATTTCACCTGTCATCGCTACATCGGCTCTCACAGGGATCCCGGTTAAAATGGATACTATCGCTGTACACATACCTATACCAGCACTTGGACCATCTTTGGGCGTAGCACCTTCTGGTACATGGATATGAATATCACTTTTTTCGTAAAAGTCTGAAGCTATTCCTAATAGTTTTGCTCGACTTCTTACCACAGACATAGCTGCTTGAATTGATTCTTGCATGACTTCGCCCAGTTTACCCGTGCTTGTCGTCTTGCCTTTACCAGGAATAACAACAGCTTCAATCGTTAAAATATCTCCACCGACTTCGGTCCAGGCAAGGCCTGTTACTTGACCTACCTGATCATGATCTTCTGCCAATCCAAAGCGGAATCGTTTAACGCCAAGATAATTTTCGAGATTATTCTCATCGATTACTAACTGTGCCTTTTGCGGATCCATTAAAATTTCTTTAACCACTTTGCGTGAAAGTTTTGAAATTTCGCGCTCCAGGTTACGAACCCCAGCTTCTCTAGTGTAGTACCGAATAATGCCTAAAATGGCATCTCTGGTGACAGTTAACTCCCCTTCATTCAGACCATTATCATGAATTTGTTTAGGGATAAGATAACGCTCAGCAATATTTAATTTTTCATCTTCTGTATAACCGGCAAGTCGAATCACTTCCATACGATCAAGTAAAGGAGGTGGAATATTTAATGAGTTTGCCGTAGCGACGAACATGATGTCTGATAAATCATAATCCACTTCTAAATAGTGATCGTTAAAAGTGTTATTTTGCTCTGGATCGAGCACTTCCAATAAAGCTGCAGCAGGATCGCCTCGAAAGTCCATTGCCATTTTATCGATTTCGTCTAATAAGAACAGTGGATTTCGCACACCGGCTTTCGCTAATTTTTGCAAAATTTTTCCTGGCATTGCACCGATATATGTTCGACGGTGACCACGGATCTCAGCTTCATCGCGCACGCCACCCAACGACATTCTGACAAAGGTACGCTGCGTTGCTCTGGCTATAGATTTTCCAAGAGACGTTTTACCCACCCCTGGCGGACCCACTAGACAAAGTATAGGCCCTTTGAGTTTCTTCACGCGTTTTTGAACTGCTAAATACTCAACGATGCGTTCTTTTACTTTTTCAAGACCATAATGATCTTGTTCAAGTATTTCTTCGGCTGCAGGAAGATCAAGACGTAATTTGGTTTTCTTTTTCCAGGGGACTTGTAACATCCAATCTATGTAATTACGAGAAACAGTCGCTTCAGCAGACATCGGCGCCATCATTTTTAATTTCTTTAATTCCGCCGTTGCTTTGCCATAAGCCTCTTGTGACATACCCGCTTTTTCGATTCTATCTTTGAGTTCTTCATGTTCGCTGGCTTCATGGCCCAATTCTTCTTGGATAGCTTTCATTTGCTCATTGAGATAGTACTCTCTTTGGCTTTTTTCCATTTGGCGTTTAACATTTGAACGGATCCGTTGTTCAACTTGTAACAAATCAATTTCAGATTCCATTAGCGCCATTAATCGTTCCAAACGTTCACGTAAGGAGACGATTTCTAAAACATTTTGCTTTTCATGGATCTTCAATGACATATGCGCAGCAATAGTGTCAGCTAAGCGGCCTGCATCTTCTATGCTGGCAACTGAAGTCACAATTTCTGGAGGGATCTTCTTATTTAATTTGACGTATTTTTCAAATTGACTCATTAGAGTGCGAATCAATACTTCTGATTCTTCTTCTCGCAATGGGATATCGTCAACATATTCTACATTTGCTAAGAAGAAAGGATCGGTGTGAATATAATCTTGAACACGTCCACGACGAATACCTTCGACTAGTACTTTCACAGTACCGTCAGGCAATTTCAGTAATTGTAATATTGTTGAGACAGAGCCTAATGAATAAATATCACTAACAGATGGATTATCTTCCGTCGCTTCGCGTTGAGCCATAAGCAATATTTGCTTATCGCCTTCTGCCATGGCGGCATCTAATGCTTTAATTGATTTTTCACGGCCAACAAATAAAGGAATTACCATATGAGGGTAAACGACCACGTCTCGCAACGGTAAAACCGGTATTGCAAGTACATTTTTAGATGGCCCAGATGTTTGTATCTCTTGGTCCATATGGAATTCCTTACGTTTTAAGACTCTCTCTTTTCTTGCGCCAATAATGGTTTGTCAGGATTCTCATACATGAGAAGTGGGCCTGATTCACCATTAATAAATCCTTCATCAATGACGACCTTACTTACTCCTTCCATAGAAGGAAGATCGTACATCGTATCCAATAACACTTGTTCTAATATTGAGCGCAAGCCTCTGGCGCCTGTTTTTCGCTCTAATGCTTTTTTCGCAACAGCACGCAGGGCTTCTTTGCGGAATTCCAAGGCAACACTTTCCATTTCGAATAATTTTGAATATTGCTTTGTTAATGCATTTTTAGGTTCAGTTAAAATTTTGACTAATGCATCTTCATCCAATTCTTCAAGCGTTGCTACGACGGGTAAACGTCCTACAAACTCTGGAATGAGACCATATTTGATTAAATCTTCAGGCTCACATAAAGCAATAGCTTGGGATAGTGCTTTTTTATCTTTTTTGCTTCGCACTTGAGCACCAAATCCAATACCACTCTTGTCGGATCTATCCATGATCACTTTTTCTAAGCCAGAAAACGCACCACCACAAATGAAAAGAATATTGGTGGTATCAACTTGTAAAAATTCTTGTTGAGGATGCTTACGACCACCTTGAGGAGGAACAGAGGCAACCGTACCTTCAATCAATTTCAATAAAGCTTGTTGTACACCTTCACCAGAAACATCTCGAGTGATAGAAGGATTCTCAGACTTTCTTGAAATTTTATCTATTTCATCAATGTATACGATACCGGTTTGTGCTTTCTCAACATCGTAATCACATTTTTGTAATAGCTTTTGGATAATGTTTTCGACATCTTCGCCCACGTAACCCGCTTCAGTTAACGTAGTGGCATCAGCAATCGTAAAGGGCACATCAAGAAGACGAGCTAATGTTTCAGCTAATAATGTTTTACCACAGCCTGTTGGACCGATAAGCAAAATATTACTTTTACCAAGTTCAATCTCATCATTTTTGCTTGAATTTTGTAAACGTTTATAGTGATTGTATACCGCAACGGATAAGATCCGTTTGGCTCTAGATTGCCCAATCACATAATCATCAAGAATATTGTTGATTTCATGTGGCGTTGGGAGCTGTGAAGATTGACTTGGAGAACTACTCTCTTCGATTTCTTCACGAATGATGTCATTGCAAAGCTCAACACACTCGTCACAAATAAAAACAGAAGGGCCTGCTATTAATTTGCGTACTTCATGCTGACTCTTTCCACAAAAGGAACAGTAGAGCAGCTTGCTATTATCATCTCCGCGACCACCGTGATGATTACTCATTGGCCCACCTCAAAACTAATTTTCTTTATATAAATCATATATGGGGTCATTCATCCAGTTTTCAACCTACAGCGCATTTAAATAAAGGTAGTCATCTTAAATGCTTTTGTCAGTGTAACTACAATTGAGCAAATACACTTAGTAAGTTGATTTCCATTCCCCATACTTCATCATTAACGCTTTTCAATGACAGAATCAATGAGTCCATAATTTACAGCTTCAACGGAATTCATAAAACTATCTCTATCCGTGTCACGTGCAATTACATCTAAAGGCTGTCCTGTATGATTAGCTAAGATCTCATTTAACCGCTGTTTAGTCTTAATAATCTCTCTAGCTTGAATCTCGATATCGCTCGCTTGTCCTTGAGCACCACCATGGGGTTGGTGAATCATCATTCTTGAGTTAGGGAGAGCATGGCGTTTACCTTTTGCCCCACCTGCTAGAATAACGGCCCCCATACTAGCAGCCATCCCAACGCACAATGTACTAACGTCAGGCTTAATAAACTGCATAGTATCGTAAATAGCCATCCCTGCTGAAACTGAACCACCCGGTGAATTAATATAGACGTAAATATCTTTATCGGGATTTTCTGATTCAAGAAACAATAGCTGAGCCACCATTAGATTAGCCATGTAATCTTCTACTGGACCAACTAAAAAGATGACGCGTTCCTTTAACAGTCGTGAATAAATGTCATAAGCCCGTTCTCCACGGGCTGATTGTTCTATCACGATAGGAATGCCCAGGTTATAAACCGGAGGGACTCCCCCCATATTTGTTTTATCGGCCATCGCGCTATCTCCCTTTATGCATCTTTCGTTATCAAAACGTGAACCCGCACACGGTATCCGTGCAAGGGATTATAATTTTCTAGCTAACTTCTTTTTCTTCTACAGGATTCATGACTTCATCAAAAGATGCTTTTTTCTCAAGTATCTTTGCATCACTTAGAATGGCATCAACTGCTTGTTCCAACAAGACCAACCTTTCAACACTGTACAGCAAATCATTGTTTCCATAATATGCCTCAACTATCTCAGCTGGCTTAGCAAATTTTGAAGCAATCTTTTCAACTTCAGCGCGAACACGTGGCCCCTCAGCTTTCAAATTATGTTTTTTAATCACTTCATTCAATAGCAATCCCAACTCAACTCGCTTTCTTGCAGAGTTTTCAACTTCAGGTGTGTTGATAACTTCTTTTGGAATCTTAGCATTTCGTCTGGTTCTGACCAGTTCCCGATAAATTGCTTCCTTTTCCTGCTCAATCAATGCGTGAGGCAGTTCGATAGGATTTTTCTCAAGAAGCTTTTCAAGCACTTCTTCTTTTAATTCATCTTGAAGCGCTTTTTCTAACTCAGACTGCATTCGCTCACGAACTTTTTCATGTAGCTTTGCAGTATCATCTGCTTCCATTCCAAGTTTTTTGGTCAACTCTTGAATGCCAAGCAATTCTTTTTCAGCTACTTCGTGCAAGGTTATCCATAGGGTCACTTCTTTACCCGCTGCAGGTTTATCCGCCCAATTATCAGGATAGCGAAGTTCAACTTTAACTTCTTCACCTTTATTTTTACCAATCAATGCTTCATTGAGGCCTGGCAACACGCCTTCAGCGCCAATAACCATCTGAACATTTTGTTGCTCTTCGCGGTTTGAGCCTTCTTCTTTTAACAAGCGTGCAAAGTCAACGGTGAGTCTATCATCGTTTTTGGCAGCACGATCAACAGGTTTCCAATTGGCTAACTGATCTTGCAATTTAGTAACCATTGCAGCCACATCATTGTCAGTTATTTCCACGATGCGCTTTTCAATTTCGACATCGGAAAAATCGGCCAGAGTAATTTGTGGATAAACTTCAAAGGAAGCTACGAATTCTAAATTCTTCCCAGGTTCTTTATTCAATTCTTGAATGTTAATTTCTTCAATTTTTGGCGTACCAGCTGGTTGCAGTTGATTAGCTTGAACCGCATCACCTAGCGCCTGACGAATTAACTCATTGACAACTTCTAACTTGATCGAATCACCAAACTTTTGTTGTAAAACATTAGCAGGCACTTTCCCGCGTCGAAAACCTTTAAGGTGAGCTTCGCGTGCTAGTTTTGCCATTTTTATTTTAATTTGTTCAGTGACTGTCGCGCTAGGAACACTGACTTTTAGCTTACGTCCCAACGTGCTGGTGTTCTCAACTGACACTTCCATGAATAACCCCTCTTAAAAAATGGTCTTAGAGATATATGGTGCGAAAGGAGAGACTCGAACTCTCACGGGGGATACCCACTGGAACCTAAATCCAGCGCGTCTACCAATTCCGCCACTTTCGCGTTAATGATGTGTTATAAATGGTGGGCCGTGTAGGGATCGAACCTACGACCCGCTGATTAAGAGTCAGCTGCTCTACCAACTGAGCTAACGGCCCATCAAACACTTTCCTTTTTAGTTATTCATAAACAACTAAAGTTAGGAACATTGTAATTTTGGGGTGAACGATGGGGTTCGAACCCACGACCGCCGGTACCACAAACCGGAGCTCTACCAACTGAGCTACGTCCACCATGAGAACTCTTCGCAATTCGCCGTGAGTCTTTCTAAACTGGTGCGCTTGGCAGGATTCGAACCTGCTACCCTCGGCTTAGAAGGCCGATGCTCTATCCGAATGAGCTACAAGCGCTTAACCCATATAAAATGGTCGGGGTAGAGGGATTTGAACCCCCGACATCCTGCTCCCAAAGCAGGCGCGCTACCAGACTGCGCTATACCCCGGACGCATGCACTTTAGCAGAAAATACAATGACAATCATCTAGTTGCCATTATTTTGAGCAAACTGATTCAGGACGCATGGCCTTTTTTAGAACGCGCATGATACTCATTCTATTTTTCTAGGTCAAACTTACGTGCTCACCTCTTATCGCGCTTTTGATTCACGTATATGATATGGGCTCTTTCAATCATGAGTTCCAACAATAAAAAGTTAACCTAATGACTGCAAATATACTTGATGGTAAAGCAATTGCTCAGCAAGAGCGAGACAACATTAAAGAAAGTGTTAAACAAAGAATGGCTAATGGTTTACGAGAACCAGGACTTGCAGTAATTTTAGTGGGGCAAGATCCTGCCTCACAAGTCTATGTACAAAATAAACGCAATGCATGTATGGAAGTGGGCTTCAATTCAAAAGCTTTTGATTTTCCCATTAATGTCTCTGAAGAGATCTTGTTAAATAAAATTATTGAATTAAATCATGCAACAGATATTGATGGCATCTTAGTGCAGCTTCCTCTGCCAGCTCATATTTCAACGGAAAAAGTACTAGAAACCATTGCTCCCCATAAAGATGTTGATGGTTTTCATCCCTATAATCTAGGGAAATTAGCACAACATCAACCAGGACTGCGTCCTTGCACACCAACAGGAATTATTACCTTGTTAGCTCATACCGGTGTTGACTTAAAGGGCGCGAAAGTGTGCATGGTTGGTGCTTCTCGCATTGTTGGTCGCCCTATGGCATTAGAATTGCTCAATTATGATGCGACTGTGACGATATGTCATCGCTTTACAAAAAATCTTAAAGAAGAAGTCTTGCAAGCAGATATCTTAATTGTCGCTGTTGGCAAACCTCATCTTATTCAAGGAGATTGGATTAAACCTGGTGCAATTGTTATTGACGTTGGCATTAATCGCCTTGAAAATGGCAGCATTGTTGGCGATGTTGATTTTGAAAATGCCAAAGAACGCGCTAGTTGGATCACCCCTGTACCAGGTGGCGTTGGTCCTATGACCGTTTCATCTTTACTGAAAAATACACTTATGGCAGCAAAAATCCATACCGGCAGTTAATACTCACCTCAGCCTGTCCTACGATGCATCGATGCGTCGTAGGGTCATGTTATTTTATATCTTCTTGCGTTCTTGAGCTTTTAATTCATCCACAATACGAACTGAGCTCTCATGTGGTATTAGCATGTTAGGAGAAACAACATATGTCTTTTCCATTTTTTTGTTGGCTCTACTAAAACAAAGGGACCTTAGTTTCGGTTCTCTCATTACGTCTTCAGGTTCAACATGTGTACAATCAACATATTCTTTCTTTATTTTATCTAAATCTTCGAATATTTTGAGTTCTCGATTTGTTCTAGCCGTTTCATCAGCAGCCTTTTTTGACATTGATCGTGTTATTCGACGAAAGGGTTTTGGATCTGCTGGTTGAAAATTCGTTAAATAAAAATGCATCAGTGGCTCCTGAGATTACAAAAAACAATTTTAATCATGCCATGTAAGGTTGTATGTAATAAAAATCCATAAATCTTACAAAATTGTCTATGTTTTGTCATTGTGCCTAGCATTTATAGGTTTAACAATGAAATCTGTCCTTACACTCACGGTCATTTTGTGCAGTCTTTTCATGTTAGGGTGCCCTAACGAAAAGTCTTCAATGAGTGCCAGCCCATACACTCAGGTAAGCGCTAAAAAGCCTTTTGATGCTATGCCAAGTGAAGGATGGGCCACCGATCCGAATTTTAGCTATAGAATGTATTCGTACTATCCCTATGATTTTGTACATGGTGGGATTAATCAGCCTTATTATCACAACCCTATAGCGTACTAGGCTGCCTACGTGCCGCGACATGTTCGCGGTACGTAGGAAGAAAATTAATCAAAAGCCAAAACAAGTTCCGGATTTTCCCTTGAAAAATCCACAACCATTTTATTGATTCTAAACAATAAATCCGTTTTATCCTGATATTTACTGTAAAACATAAACACCATCTCATACCCTGCTGGTTTTTCCTGACGAAGTTTTATAAAATATTTAGGGTCATATGTTTTATCGTTTAATGAGAAGTGTTGTTGAATATAATGATTCATCTCTGCTTTTAAGGTTAAGAACAATGATTCAACCACATCAAATTTACCCATCGGTTTAAAGATAAAATTGACTGTTGATTCAATAAATTTTTCATTTGAAAAATTAAAGACGGGATTTCTGGCAACCAAGCCATTAGGGATTTTAATAATCCTCCCGGTTGTGTTGCTGGGAAAATCAGGGTTTGCTTCTAACAGGGTGAAATAGAGAAGTCCAATTGATTTAACAAAACCAGCATTATTGGCTATTTTGATATAATCTTGTTCGTGAAATAGCCCTCGCCAATTAATAATTAACCACCCTATTAAATTCATTAGATTGTCTTTTTGGGTAATGGTGATAGCAGCTGACAAAAATCCGATGAAAGCCAATATTTGAATAAATCCATCTACCCATATCTTTATGAAAAAAATCATAAAAATGGTTATAAACAAATAACGTAAGCGAATATTAATTTGATTAAAGCGCTTTTGCGCTGTAATTTTTTTATTCAGTACAAATTGAGTAAGGCCATATATCACGATAAAAAAAATCGTCAACAAAAATGAATTTACTAATTTGATGGAATAAGCGCTTAAGACTTCTGGCATGGTCCACAATCCTGGATATTGATTCAGTTAGCTAATACTATTAAACTCGTTGGGGCGTCATTTCTAGTTTGTAGAGGAACTTTATAGGACCTGTCGCTCTATCTCAAGTGTTTAAGGTGAATTTGTGACTATAATTGTTATAACACGCTGATTATTTAGCAAATTAATAAAGTATGTAAAAGTGAGCCGGTCATGACCAAAAAAAATGGCGTAACATCAAACGCTCAAGAAACTGTGCTCCAGTTAAATGATTATCAAAAAAATATTAAAACTTTATCTGATGCGATTGTAAACGCACAAGCACCGATACGTATTTTAGATGCCATAAAATGGGATTCTAAAATCAAAGAAAGATTTTTTGCCAAAAAATTTAAAGAACAGCCTGAGGTCACAGCTGACTATTATCGCCAAACATTCAATCTTGATTGGCCTAAACAAAGGCAATTATTTCACCTTATTGAACGTGCCGTCACAAAAGAATTAGGACAATATAATCCTGTTGGTCAAATCATGCGCCGAATGTGTGGAGAATATCTTCGTGTTTTGCATATGCTAGAGCGGCGCGGAACGCTTGAATTTTCATATCTATCTCAGGAATTATATGGCTCAGCAAAAGATGTGTTTCACGTTGGGGATCCAACACTTGCGCAATTAGGCGTTTTAATGGCAGATTCTTTAAGCCATATTGATAAAAGCCGACTTCTTGACGATGATCCAAGGACCATTGACTCAGCAACTGCTATTGAAATATTACAAAATGCTCTTAATCAACATTTCTCTGATCCGCAAAAGCAAGTCCGTGTGATTGTAAGTGATGGTATTATTGCAGATGCAGCAGCAGGCGCTGACTATATTAAAATTCGCAGTGATGCAAAATTTAACGAACGTGATTTAAAGATCTTGGAAATTCATGAGGGGCTGGTCCATATTGGCACGACCTTAAATGGTAAAAGACAGCCTATTTGTACTTTCCTAAGCAAAGGACCACCTTCGTCCACTATTACTCAAGAAGGTCTTGCCATATTAATGGAAGTATTAAGTTTAATTTCATATCCTGCAAGATTAAAAAGGATTGCTAATCGTATCCGAGCTGTTGAATTAGCTGAAGACGGAGGAACTTTTTTAGATATTTTTGAATTTTTCCGTTTAGAAGGTTATGACGAGGATACTTGCTACACATTAGCAAGTCGTGTCTTTCGAGGAAGCATTCCTAATGGTGGCCCCTTCACCAAAGATTTGGCTTATGCAAAAGGGTTTATCAGTGTTTATAATTTCATTCAATTAGCCGTTCGTAAAGGAAAACTCGATCGCATCCCTTTACTTTTTTGTGGTAAGACTAATCTTGAAGATATAAGAGATATTCATCAATTGGTTGAAGAAGGTATTATCATTCTTCCTAAATATCTCCCTCCCCAAATCAAAGATTTAAATGCAATAACCGCATGGATGTGTTTTGCTAACTTCCTCAATCAACTGAGCATGAATAAGATTGAGAGTGATTATTCGAATTTGCTCAGCTAGCGAAAAAGGGGAAGTTTTTGATGTAGGGTGGGCAAAACGAAGTGTGCCCACCATTTCTGAATCAAGCGTGGGCACGCTAAAAGCTTTGCCCACCCTACGACTTAAAAGATAACTCTATCTAATCCATATCCTCAGGAACATCATCGCTGTTTCCACCATGATTCGTATTTGAATTATACGTAGAACCCGTCGTATGGGTTGAAGTATGTTGTGGCTCTGGTGAGGTATTATTGTTTTCAAACGGTGATGATGACGTATAATCTTGAGTATGTTGTTGATCATGGGTATCTGCAAAACCTTGAGCAGATACAACTAAGAATCCGGTCATTAATACTGATTTTAACAAAGTTGGCTTATGCATTTTTCCTCCTTGAAAAAAAAATGGTAAAACCCGTTTAAGGGTTTTACCAGGATCTGCGTAATTACATGAGAATAACTATTAATGTGAGCTATATTCATCCATTTCCATCTTTTTACCACTATTATCATTGGGGTTTCGTGGAGGAGCTTCTCGCACTTGACCTTCATTTTGATGGTGGTGTTTATGATGTTTATGATGTTTGTGATGATGATGTTTATGCTTATGCTTGTGCTTAGGTGCTTCTTTAGCTGATTTATCTTTAGCACTAGCCTCTTCTTTCTTTTTATCTGCTGCGGCTTCCTCATCTTTTTTCTTCTTATCTGCAGCGGCTTCTTCATCTTTCTTCTTCTGCTGCGCTGCTTCATCTTTCTTCTTCTGTTCAGCTGCAGCTTCATCTTTCTTCTTCTGGGCTGCTGCTGCGGCTTCTTCTTTCTTCTTCTGGGCTGCTGCTGCTGCATCCTCTTTCTTCTTCTCGGCGGCAGCTGCTGCATCCTCTTTCATCTTTTGTGCTTGTTCTAACTTGTCTTTAGCTGCATTATCTGATGTCGCATGGGAATTCATAGAAATCCCTAATGATCCCACTATTAATAGTGAGTTTATTAACAAATTACGCATGTCATCCTCCAATGATCTAGAAAAAAAAACAGTTACCCTACAAAAACACAAATACCTAATAAGCATTCTAGCAAAGTATTTTCTTTTAAGCTCGAGGATCATCCCCGATGACGTTTACATTGAAGAAAGCCTTGTCTGAAATGCAGATGAAGCTATAGGTTCGGACTTATATTGGACTTCATCCTCTAATAAAAAAGGTGCACTAGCAATACTAGGAGCAGGTTTCTTCTGAGGTGAAGAAGGAGGTGTTAATGACCTTCTTGTCATTAGTACTGCACTAGGTTTATTTGCAGCCACATTCATTGGGCTAAGAGGTGTATCAACATTATGTATTTCTGTATCTTGAGGATTAAACATAATGGCACTTTTAAATGATTGAATTAAACCACCAAAAGAAAAGAGTTGTTTGATTTTCTGATACAGCGTATTAGGTAATACAATGGTATTTTCATAAACACCTACTTCATAATCAACTTTATAACTCAATCTCGTTGAATTCACGACCACAAAAATTGAAGACAATGCCATACTCATACCTGCAATGATTGGATTAAGCACAAATCCAAACATGGGATATAAAAGTCCTGTGGCAGCTATAAGACCAAGTAAATTATAAAAAGCCGTCCAACAAAGGTTTTGATGAATATTTTTCATCGCTTCTTTAGCAATAATGAGCATCGGAACAAAATTAAGGTTCTGAGTAGCAACCTTAGCAACAGAAGAGGCGTGAGTCCAAGAGCCAACAGCAATCCCAACATCTGCTACTACCAGCGCTTCTGCATCATTAACGCCATCGCCTACCATGATAACAACGCGGTTTTTCTTTTTTAAACTTAATATAAATTCTTTTTTCATTTTAGAATCATGTTCCCAATTGACCTTCAGGATACCCAATTCTTTAGCAACCGCTTTTGCAGGCTCCCTTTTATCACCTGTTAGCATAATCACATCAATGTTTCTAGCTTGTAAATCTTCTATCGTTTTCTTAGCATCTGGTCTTATTTCGTGCTTTAACCCAATGACAGCTACACATTTTTTGTCCATAGCAACATAAACAGATGTCATTCCCTTATCAGCGAATTGGCTTTCGTGAATCTTAAACACCTCTGGGACTTCAATTTTTGCTGTTTCTAAATGAGATAAATTTCCGACTAAGACTTCTACGTTATTAACTTTTCCTGATACGCCTTGCTCGTCTTTTTTTGCATTAATACAAGGAAGTAGTTCCTGAGTTGAATTCTCAGTTACAAAAGATTTTGCAATAGGATGATCAAATCCCTTTTCAAGACTGGCAATATATTGTGTAATTTCCGCTCGAGTCCATTTTCTGTCGTTTCGACCAATATAAACATCACTAACAACAGGCTTAGTCAACGTACCAGTCTTATCAAAAACAACTGTATCCGCTTTTGCTGCGGATTCTAAAATCAAGGCATCATGAACCAAGATTTTCTTATGGAACAATTTAAACATAGCAATGGCTATAGAAATCGGTGTTGCCAGACCCAAGGCACAAGGACAGGCAAATAGTAGTACATTCATGGCATTTTTGAACATTAATGGTAAAACTGGAACGGGACCAAGAAAAAACCATGATATAGCCGTGATTAAAGATATGATTAAAATAGTAGGAGCAAAAACGACAGCAAGCCTATCTACAAGTTTCGAAATGGATGGCTTTGAGGCACTAGATTTATCAACATCTGCAATCAATCGCGTTAAATTGCCTTTAGATCCGGCTACTGTTGATCGAATAAAAACAGAGTTTTTAAGATTTAAACTGCCACTATAAACTTCCTGCCCCTTGGCCATTGCACAGTGTTTTGACTCTCCTGTGAAAGTTTCCTGATCCACGACAGTCCCACATTCACTCAAGATAATACCTTCAACGGGAAAGCGTTTACCTTTATGCACCTGTATAATATCGCCTTCCTTGATATCGGTATATGGAATTTCCTTAATATATTCCTTAATATCATCATCAAGGTTTTCATTGTTAAGAATTTTATCTTTAAATGCTAACTCTAATCTTCTACCTGTTTGCGGTTGTAAATTCACATAAACCTGAGCCAATTTTTGTACTTTACTTTTTGTTTGCTCTTCTGCGTTTGCTCTGATCCCTCTACCTAAATTAATAATCCCCAAAATCATATTAATTGCTAGAAAATGATATTGAAGAACAGCTATGGGAAATAACGCAGGCGCTATTACAATTAGCATAGAAAAAACAAAAGCACTTCCCGTACCTAAAGCGATAAGCGTATTCATATTGGAACCACGAAAACCATGTTTTATTAACTGGCTCCAAGCATCGCTATAAAATTCCTTGCCCGTTTTCCACATCACACCAAAGGTAACACCGCCGATAAATAATCCAATTAATTGTCCAGCAATTGTTAGTGGTAATGGTATAAATCCACTTAATAAAATTAGGGGGACGGCTACAAGCCCATTAGTAAGAGCTCTGTTATAATATTGGGAAGCTTTGTTTATATTTCTTTCATCATTAATGCGAGGTAAAAAGCGTTTAACAACTATAGAGTGCGTTGTTATCGATTTGGCAATTTCACTTTGAAAACGATTAGCAATTTCGGTTATTTTTTCTATATCATCGGGAGCAAAAGTAGTGATTGTCGCTGTATTTGTTGAATAGTTGACCTCACAAGATTTAACATTTTCTTTTTGTGCATTCAACGCAGTACTTATCTGTGATGCATCCTGATTTGAAGTCATCCCTTCTATGGAAAAATAAAATGTTTTTTCTGTTTTGGGGGAAAGCCAAAAAGCGAGGAATTTCTTATCAACTTCACTTATCGCCCGAACAATTGTTTGAGGATCCGTATTACTATCGACAACAATACGAGCTCTCTTTGTAAGAGCATTAATACTCACTTCTTTGACATATTTTTCGGCCTGTAAAGCCTTTTCAATCATTTGTACATTTGCTATTCTATCAATATATTCTTTTTCAGTAACTGACAAATGACTATTAGTTCCAACCAAACCTTGAGGAACTATTCTAGTCGCTTTAAATTTATCATCGATATTGCTAATAGCGCTGATTATCGTGAGAGGGTCAGTGTCATTCTCAACAACCATCCGCGCTTGTTTAGTAACAACATTGACAGTAATTTCTTTTACATAGGATTTCAAGCCAGCTTCAATTAGCCCTGTACAACTTGTACAAGTAATGCCATCAATCTTAAATTCAAGAACTTTATCGGATTTAGGTGAACTAGTGGTAGACAAACCAACAATATCAAAATAAAGTGTTTTTTGTAGCGTCACTTAACTTTCTCCTAGGGAATTTCTAATGATTATGTAAACCAATCTGACATTCGTCGACTACCTGGTTTTCACTTGATTTCGCATCATCATTTCGCGTTTTTGCCACCTTGGTTAGATAAAGTGACTCATTCCCTGTCAAATAAACGCCATCAAAAACTGAGCTTTCAAATTTTTCAATAAGTTTATTGCCTTCCCTGGATACAGATATCAAATCCTCTAGATCTAAATATATTAATCCATCAGCTCCAATTTGTTCTCTTATTTCTTCAACGGTACGGTGATGAGCAATTAATTCATCTGTACTTGGCATATCAATACCATAAATGTTGGGATATCGAATAGGAGGAGCTGCAGAGGCAAAATAAACCTTTCGCGCTCCTGCTTTTCTTGCCATCTGTATGATTTGATTTGACGTTGTTCCCCTCACAATAGAATCATCGACAAGCAGAACATTCTTATTTTTAAATTCTAGTTCATTAACACTTAGTTTTTGATTAACCGATTT
This sequence comes from uncultured Pseudomonadota bacterium, assembly GCA_963829835.1. Classification (GTDB taxonomy): domain Bacteria; phylum Pseudomonadota; class Gammaproteobacteria; order Berkiellales; family Berkiellaceae; genus Berkiella. The sequence continues at coordinate 124,379 of CAWHKC010000003.1, read as the reverse complement.
TTTACGTATGACTTGTCCAGGCATTATGAAGGTTCGTCCAATGTAACGATTTTTTACAAAACCTTCTCGATATTCAATCCCTAAACTGTTTGCAAGAGGAATAGCGGCATTACGACTTGTTTCGGGAATAGGAATAACGACATCGATATCATCAGTAACCCATTCACGTCTAATTTTTTCAGCTAATTTACGACCAATATTCATACGCACTTTATACACTGAAATCTTGTCGATGATAGAATCTGGTCTTGCAAAATAAACAAACTCAAATAAACATGGACTTAGTTGAAATTTATCAGCGCATTGTTGACGATGAATTTGTCCGTTGCTTTCTATGAGTATCGCTTCTCCTGGTCCCACATCATCAAGAATAGAAAATCCTTGAGAGGTTAAAGCAACACTTTCAGAAGCAACCATAACCTCTGTTCCATTTGGCGATTCTTTTTTTCCGTATATCAAAGGTCTAATGCCAAAGGGATCTCTAAATGCTAAAACACCAACCCCAACTATCATTGCAACAACAGCATATCCACCTCTACAACGACGATGAACGCCAGATACTGCTTTAAAAATATCTTCTTTCGTTACTTTTAAATGTGAGGACTGTTGCAACTCATGCGCAAAAATATTAAGAATTACCTCTGAATCTGAGCCTGTATTTATATGGCGCAAATCATCGTGAAAGAGTTCATTTTGGAGTTCGTCCGCATTCGTTAAATTTCCATTATGAGCTAAAACAATGCCATAAGGGGAGTTAACATAGAAAGGTTGTGCTTCTGATTCACTGGCAGAACCTGCTGTGGGGTACCGTACATGACCTATCCCCATTTTTCCTTTTAATCGTTGCATATCTCTATTGCGAAAAACATCTCTAACCAATCCATTTCCTTTTCGTAAGGAAAAGTGTTTATTTTCGCAAGTCACCATTCCTGCAGCATCTTGGCCTCTATGTTGTAATACTGTTAAAGCATCAAATATGGTCTGGTTAACTTCTTGAGTTGCTACTATACCGACTACACCACACATTTATTACGACCCTTTTGTCTCTTTTGTACTCTCTGATTCCTCAGAGAAATGAAAAACTTTTGCATTCTCATCAGGAAGCCTATCTTTTACCCAGATTGCCAATTCTTCGAAATGAGATATGGTATATGATTTCTGCCACCATTGTTCTTTTGGAAATGGCGTGAGGCCTGCAATTAATACCAAAACGGTGACAAAGAAAACCCCTCTTAAAACACCAAAAGCAGATCCTAATATTCTATCTGGAATGCTAAACGGTGTTTTTCTAACCATACTGCCAATAATGTAATTAAAAATTGCGCCAACAAATACGGTTCCTACAAATATAAGTAAAAAGGATGTCAAATTTCGAATAAAAGCATTTGAAGTAAAAGTCATATGCTCTGATAAGGGACTTGCATACATTGCTGCCAAACAAATGGCAACAACCCAAGTAACTAACGAAATTGATTCTTTAACAAATCCACGAACGATACCAATTAATATGGATAGTAAAATGATACCTGAAATAATAAGATCTGGCGTACTCAATGTCATCTCTTTTCTCCGCTTATCATGGTTCTATACCATAACGAACAATTATTCCTCTTAACTTAAACTTTGAATCTAAAGTTGCTAACAACTTCTTTGCATCTTCTTTACGTACTATAGGCCCTACCAAAACAATAGTTAGCTGGCTTCCATCTATATAGGTCTTTCGAGTATAGGCAGGCAGACCTTCCGCTTTCAACTTTCTGATTAATGCCGTGACATGCTCTGGATAGGCGAATGTACCTAATTGTACCACCCATGCACCATCATTAGAGAAAAGATTACGTTTCTCACTCTTCTTAGGTTTCGATACTCTTGCTTGTTGCGCTGATTTTACATTCTTGTCTGTCTTAGCGATTTGTTGTTGCTTTTCAGTTTTGATGGGTGCCTGTTCTATCACTTTTGCTTGCTCAGCTGCTTTTGCTTCTTCTGCTACTTTAGCTTGCTCTGCTGCTTTAGCTTGCTCTGCTGCCTTAGTTTGCTTGGCTATTCTGGCTTCTTCCTGCGCTTTAACCTTTGCTTCATCTTCGGCAATTCTGGCTAGCTGTGCATTCTTGGCTTTTTCTTCTTTAGCAAGTCTTGCATCTTCAAGCGCTTTTGCCTTTGCTTGCGCTTTTGCTTCTTTAGCAAGCCTTGCATCTTCGAGAGCTTTTGCTTTAGCTGCTGCTTTGGCTTCCTGCGCTGCTTTTTGGGTTTGCGCTTTTTGTTCTTCAGCTACTTTGGCTTCCTGCGCTATTTTTTCCTCTTGAGCTGCTTTTGCAGCTTTAGCTTCTTGAGCTGCTTTTGCATTTTCTTCCGCTTTAGCTTGCGCTGCTGCTTTAGCATCTTGAGCTGCTTTTGCTTGCGCTGCTGCTTCAGCATCTTGAGCTGCTTTAGCTTGCGCTGCTGCTTTCGCTTGCGCTGCTACTTTAGCTTCTTGAGCTGCTTTTGCTTGCGCTGCTGCTTCAGCATCTTGAGCTGCTTTAGCTTGTGCTGCTACTTTAGCTTCTTGAGCTGCTTTTGCTTCTTCTGCCGCTTTAGCATCTTGAGCAGCTTTTGCTTCTTCTGCTGCTTTAGCATCTGCTGCCGCTTTAGCATCTGCTGCCGCTTTAGCATCTTGAGCAGCTTTAGCTTCTTCTGCTGCTTTAGCATCTGCTGCCGCTTTTGCATCTGCTGCCGCTTTTGCATCTGCTGCCGCTTTTGCATCTGCTGCCGCTTTTGCATCTGCTGCCGCTTTTGCATCCGCTTCAGCTTGTGCTTGAGCGTTTGCTTGCTCTGTTTCTTTAGCTTCTTCAGCCGTATTTGATGGTGTTGATTCTTCTTCAGGTTGTTTTACTTGATCTGTTTGCTTTAACTGGGCAAGTACCTGTGGCTTTTGTGTTAAGGTTCCTGTTTTATCTTCTGGTTGTTGAGGAAGATCTTTTGCTAAATGCATTTTTGATTTATGAGGGTTATTAAATAGCATCGGTATAAAAATGACACCAAGCGCTAGAACGACAATGAGTCCAAAGATTTTTTCTTTCAACTTTTCCATGTCAGTATCCACTTATTGCAAAAGAATTTGCCCTAGGATTGTTTGGAACAACATTAAACAAACCATTATTTTGTAGTTCAATATTTAAAAATCTTTCCATTACTTGTGAAACTGTATAAAAAGATCCAAACACTACAATGAGATCATCTTGATTCACCATCTTCATGGCACCATCAAATGCTGCCAAGATCGTCGGATAAGGGTAAACTGCGCTTATCTCTTGCTTTGATAAAGCTTCTTCAAGCTTATCAGTTGCAGCAGATCTTTTAACTTCAGTTAATTCACCAATAAACCAACTATCAACAATGTCCTTCAGCGGCGCAACAATCTCCGAAAGTGCTTTATCTGCCAAACTTGCCCAAACAGCCATTATTTTTCCTTTTTGGTTTAATCCTTGCAATTTTTTTGCTAACCAAAGGCTTCCATCTGGGTTGTGTCCAACATCAAAAATGATTGGAATATTGTTTATATTTACAGGATGAAATCTTCCAACCATCATCAAATCTTCAAAACAATTCACAACTGCACTCAAAGGCGGCAATGAAAAATGAATATCGCTCAAAATAGTATAAGCAGCCATTGCCAATGAAACACTATTTGGCGGCAAATAAAATCTTGGAACTTTGTTAGTTAGATCGCCAAATTGCCAGACACTTTTCGTTACATCAAAATCAAAATGCTCTCCTTCAATATAAAGGGCATTCCCGTGATTTGCTGTCTGCTCTAGTAAGGTTTTATTTTTTGCTTGTTGGCCTAATATGACTGGTATTTTCGAACGTAAAATCCCTGCCTTTTCATAAGCAATGCTTTCTAAAGTATTGCCTAAAAATTCTTGATGATCATAACCAATTGACGTTATCACCGCGATATCGGGTGAAACGATATTCACCGCATCTAAGCGTCCTCCCAAACCGACTTCCAAAATGACAATGTCAAGTTCAAATTGAGGCCGCTGGAATAAGGCCAAAGCGGCTAATGTTGTAAATTCAAAAAAGGTAAGTTGAGTTTGTTCTTTACACTCCTCAATGTCTGCAAAAGCTTCGCAAAGTTGCTTATCTTCTAAAAAACAACCATTTATTTGTATCCTTTCTTTAAAGTGAAACAAATGAGGTGAAGAATATGTTCCAACACGCAAGCCTGCTGTTTGCAATAATTTGGCAAGTGATGAAACTGTAGAACCTTTCCCGTTAGTTCCACCGACTGTTATCACAGGAAATGGAAATTGATGCAAATTTCTACGTTCAGCGACCTGTTTGACTCTTTCTAATCCCATAGAAATCGTTAACGGATGAGATTGTTCAATATGGGCAAGCCATTGCTCAAGATCTCTCACCATTGAAGGCATCATTTTTTTATAATCTCAGTAAGTATATTACTTTCAGTTATTTTAAGTTCATTAGGCAAAGGTTCATTCATTAACTTAGTAATCAAGTTTGCAATTTTAAAACGCATATTTCGTCTATCAATGATCATATCGATAGCGCCATGCTCTAATAAAAATTCACTTCTTTGAAAACCTTCAGGTAATGTTTGTCTTACTGTTTGCTCAATGACACGAGGACCTGCAAAACCAATCAAAGCCTTTGGCTCAGCAATATTAATATCTCCCAACATAGCAAGACTCGCAGAAACGCCTCCCATGCAAGGATCTAGTAATACTGAAATATAGGGTAATTTTGCTGCTGCTAATTTTGTTAATGCTGCACTTGTCTTTGCCATTTGCATCAATGAAAAAAGTGATTCTTGCATTCTTGCACCACCGCTGGTTGCAAAACATATCAAAGGTACACGTGCTAATATGGCTGCTTCAACAGCGAGAATAAATCGCTTTCCAACGACTCTTCCCATTGAACCACCAATAAAACTAAACTCAAAAGCACATACAACAACAGGGAGTCCATGCACTGTCCCTTTCATGGCAACCAAGGCATCTTTTTCGCCTGTTTCTTTTTGTGCTGCTATGAGCCTATCGCGATATTTTTTAGTATCTTTAAATTTAAGTTTATCTTGAGGCTCTATAGTAGAACCTATCTCTTCACGAATATCCTTATCTAGAAATTGATCTAGCCTAGTACGGGCACTAATTCGATTATGATAGTCACATTTTGGACAGACATCTAAATTGCGTTCTAATTCCGCTCTGAACAATACAGCACTACATGACTGGCATTTTGTCCAAAGCCCTTCTGGTATCGATTTCTTTTTAGAAGCGCTTGCACGAATTTTAGATGGAAGTAATTTTTGAAACCAACTCATATTATAAGTTATCCTAGACCGAAAACTTGGACATTATACCCTCTAACATTTATCCACATAAATTTATTAACTAAACGTTAGTAGGTCGACTAGGTATATGGTGAATTTTTTCATGCAATTCATCATATGAAGCTTGAGCCTTCTCAGAACCTGTACTTCTAAATGCTTGATAAGAAACCAACCATAATAAATTATCAAAATGGATACCTCCATATTGGTAACTTTGCTTATTTTTTTGATTCATTGACTTCTCAAGTGAGTGCAACATTTGAGGTGCTTGTTCACTAGCGGTTTTTACCAATATGTAAAATATGAGCCAACTAAAAAATGCTTGAAAGCAATAACTTATGAACTGTGAAAATTTTCCGATAATATTCACCAGTGTAAGTTCAATTGCGATGCGTATGGCTAATGGCTTGATTGCTTGTTTCTCAGTTAAAATTTGTATTTCTTGATTCGGATTTTTTATTTTCTCCCAACATTTTTTCAAAAATGCCCATTCTTCAGAATTTTTTTGATGTACTATTAAATTGGCTAAATGATTTAATATTTTTCCGCCCCAAAATGAAGCAATAAAAAATATATAAATTTCGGGTATGAGGCTCACCCCCCAAATCATGGAAATTGCCGTTAATAGGACTAAAGGTATCAGGCCATACCATACTATTTTATTGCGGTTTTTTATTAACCATTCAGATAAAGCATTTGCCGAATAACTAAATTTATCTGCACTTTTTTCGATTTTAGAACTAACAAATTTTATCCATAATTCGGGAAACAACGTTGAAATCAAAAGATTAATAAATTTGAAACACCACATTATGATATGCACATTAAGCTGTTCAACAGCGCTCAAACTATCATTGATGCGATTGGTTATTGTACTTTTAGCCCCTTCAGGAGGAGGGAGATTACGCTGGCAAAAAGCGCATGCAACGTGATGATGTTTTAATAATTGACGTGACTCATCAATAAATTGAACAACAGGAAGAATTAATCCTTTAGGAATATATAAGGCCACCTGGGATAGCAAATCAGCTATATTTTTACTGTTGAGAACGAGTATTGACATGCAACATCTGACTGAATATTTCTAGTTAACAAACTCTAACTTAGTTTTCATTATAAAACAATGAGTTCTGCTCACTATTCTTAAAAAAACCAAGGCAAAGATGGAACTTTAGGTAAATCAAATTTATCTGGGTAACTCACTTCTAGTAAATACAAACCATGAGGCGCAGCCATAATACCTGCAGCCCGCCGATCTTTTGCTTGTAACACTTCATTTACCCAAATAGGTGGATATTTACCTTGGCCAACGGCTATTAGTGAGCCTGCAATGTTTCTCACCATATGATGCAAAAATGCATTTGCCTTTACATCAAGAAGAATATTTTCACCCCGACGCGTCACTTCAATTGAGTGAATATTGCGAATACTTGTCTTGGATTGACAGTGCGACCCTCTAAATGAGGCAAAGTCATGATTCCCCTCTAAATAGGCAGCACCTTTTTGCATAGAATCGACGCAAAGTTCGCCAAAAACCCAAGAAATCGCCTTATGCATTATGCCGGGACGAACATTTCGATTCGTAATGACATAACAGTAACGCCTTGAGAGCGCCGATCTTCTGGCATCAAACTCACTTGGTACCCCCTTACACCAAAGTACTCTGATATCCTTTGGTAAATAGGTATTTACACCTCTTTGCCAAGCAAAATCGGCCCGATCTGCACTGGTATCAAAATGAATCACTTGGCCAAAGGCATGTACACCTGCATCAGTTCTACCGGCGCAAATGGTGGCCACTTCATGGTTGGCAACTTTAGCAATAGCAGATTCTACCGCAGCTTGGATAGATGGGCTGTGATGCTGGCGCTGCCAACCACTGTAATTGGCGCCATCATATTCAATACCTAAGGCTATTCGTTGCATGGGGATAAAAATCTGATTTATTGAAATTAAGGAGGGATGATACCAAAAACTAAGGAATTAATCGAGATTTTGCCCAGATTTAAAAGGCTCAGGATCAACCTGAACATGGGTAGTGACATTAAATTTTTCACCATTTTCTTCGGTGAAGGTCATAGTAACAACATTTCCAACCTCTTGCGCGACTGTCATCATAGGGGTCCAAGAAGCTTGTGCTTCTAACATTTGATGTAAATCAAATGTTTGATACGGTTGATTTGCATATTGATCTTGCGTTAACAACACATCAATATTGCTATCATGAAAGAATGAATCTTCGTGCGAAAGATCCACTGCGACTTGAGGCAAAGTCGCCATCGGTTGTGAAGCAAATACATTAAATTCATCGAACATGATGTTATGTTGCAAGTCATTTGATAAAAACAAGCGTTTTATATATTGGAAATCATGTTCCGATATACTATCTTGGATGTGAGAAAGTACTATACTATCATGTAGATTAACAGGCAAATGTGATAAATCTAACTCGGCTAATCTCTCATCCGGTACTCTATCAAATAAAAAGCTCGCTGGAATTTTCTGATGTACGAGATCATGCACAACCAGATCATAAAAATGCCCAAAGCCTTCAGGTCTAAGCAAAAAGTTATTATACCCATTTTTATGTGATAGTGTGAAAGTATCTCCTTTAAGATAGTCCTTCATAAAATCATATTCAGAATAAAGATTGCGAACAAGTAAATTTAATGTCTTATCACTTAAACCGATATGCTTAGTGAAAATATTCGAATGAACTGGATCTTGCATCCACCCATGAAACTTTGTTGGCAACGAAACAAATCCTTCAGGATGATGAAACCCGTACTTAACGCCATCAGGATGAAGAAGTGCAATACTGGCTGTAAGTGGTAAATGTTTTGCTAATGGTAGTAATAACATCAAAGCTAAATTAACTGACAATAAACCAATTGCATCATTCGTACGTTGAACCACAACATTCGTTCGATAATCTTTTTTTGTCATTTCAGGATATTGTGTATTTATTGTACGTATAGTATCAACTATTCGGTGATGATATTCGTTAATGTGAGTAACACATACATTAACAGTAAATTTTTCATTACTTTCTTCGGGAAGCAATAGAAGAAGCTTATTTTCTTTGAGGCCACAACATTGAAGGTTCTCAAAACCTGCTCCCTGTTTTACCTGATCTTCATTAAAAATAAAGGTAATTGCTGCAATGATTGAAAAAAGTCCGGTGCCATCCTTTGGTATTTCAATCTTACCATCTTGATTAACTATGATCTCAAACTGATTTCCCATAATGTCGGTTATTAAAACAAATTCAGCATGAGGAAAATTATTTACAGTCACATTATTGAGTTTTGCACCAAATCCATTAAGGGCTATAGGACAAGGAAATTGACGAGATTTATTGCTGTATGGCGATGCGCCTAACAAATCAGTTAAGCCCAATACTGGAACCGTTACTTCCAATGCACTTTCTTTGTTCATTACAGCTAATTCACGGCTAATATCAATTTCTACACAGTTGGGCCTGAGTGTTGTTAATTCATCTTTTGATGCAAGACATGCAAATCTTGAATTTGATATATCAAATTGAGTAGAACATGAACTCTTTTTATAAGGCATCGCCACAAAGGATTGTGTAGGATGGATGATCGGAACAATTTGTGAGGATTCTTTTTTTACTGGACGTATCACTAGTTTGCTCCTGAAGGATGCCAATTGAATAGTTAAGCCTTCTAACTATAACTATTAGCACAAACTAGAACAAAAAGTATAACCCTAGAAACTTATCTAGGGCCTTTATATTCAGGAGACTGTTATTTTTCTTATTCCCTTTTTGTTCTTATATCGTCCGTTATCTTATTATTATTTATTGTTATTATTTACCCTATTATTTTTTCGTTACGCCCTGCCTCCGTGACTAAATACAATTAAATCATGTCTTGGATTGCCTTTATATTGTCCAAAGGTCCAATGGACTATTTGGGGAGTTTGGTGGTGGGTCAATATAAGTGTGGTGGGTATAAAAGTAAACTGGGAAGAATATTTACTTGGGTTTTAAGTGCGCGAGTAATATTTGGATCTGCTTCTTCTGATCTTCATCAGCACTATCAGTAACCTTTGTTAATAAATCTCGTGCTGCTTCAATATCGCCGACCTCAATATAGGCCTTTGCAAGAGAAATCTGAGACTGAACATCATCGTCCTTAACCAACTCTAACTTTCCTGTCGACTTAACAGGCACTACTTTAGGTGGCGGTGCTTCTGCAGTATGAGGCATATCAGGATCTGTTTTCTCTGAAAAATGATGGCTAGCTAATGCTAAATCATCTTCAGATTGTTGTGGGAATTTTGCTTTTAGAAGGATAGCCTTATCGGCTTGAACTTTTTCCTGTAACAATACAATTTTAGACCATACTTTGGGCGGAATATCTTTAAGATCTGTTGGAATGGTTGCATGTAACTTTTCATATTCAGGGTATTTTTCTGTTAAAACATATAATTCCAAACATTTTAACATCGCTTCCCAATAAATTGGATCCAATTTATTGCCATGACCAAGAATATCTTGCAATATCTTTTCTGCTTGTTGATAACGCTCATAAGCAATATATATTTCTGCATCTTCAAGGGATGCTACTGATTTTTTATGATAAGTATCTTGTTCCTCAACACTATATGCCGTAAATGTTCCTTGCGGTTTTATAAATTTCTTTTCTTCTCCAACGATAGCATTTAACGCTTTATCTAAATCAAATTGCATCCCATAATTCACTTGGCTGTCTTGGGGGCGAGGACCAGAGACAACCGCTTCAGTTGCTTGTGATTTATTCTTTTTAGTCTTATTCACATGCGCTTTTAACCATTCTACAATGATATAGATCCGATGACGACTAAACCACAACCATCCAAGCATTGAGCTTATCAATGCTAGTAAAAACACCATAGAAACAATATTTCTTTTACTTCCCTGTGAATGTTTCTCACTTTGAACTGTTTGATTAGCCGTTGACTTTGCGATGGGTTTAACTATTTCTCGTTTAACTTCTGGTTTATTCTCAGGCAAACCCTCATTATGGTGATGATCCGTGTCTGGTGTTGCAATGGCATAATCATGTGATTGTTGTGGTGTTTTAATTAATAACTCATGTGATTTACTTATATCAGGTGAAGTTGTTTCTTGACCAGATGACTGTTTCAGGCGATTAATTTCTGCCTCTTTGATTGCCAACTGATTTACAAGCAATTCATTTTGACTTTGCAAAGTTTGATTCTTTTTGGCTATATCTTCGTTTGATTTTTTAAGTGTATCTATGGCTTCTTCTATTAAAGTAATTCGCTGAGCGTCGCCTTGTGTATTACTTTGCCCACTACCAATTGGGGCTAGTAATTTTAATGGTTTAGCATCAACTTGTTCACCGATTTTTTGTTGTGGTTGAGGACTAACCTTTTCTTGGGATATTTGAGGATTGGTTACTTGTGCATTGGTTACTTGTGCATTGGTTACTTGTGCATTGGTTACTTGTGCATTGGTTACTTGTGCATTGGTTACTTGTGCATTGGTTACTTGTGCATTGGTTACTTGTGCATTGGTTACTTGAGGATTGGTTACTTGAATATTGGTTGCTTGCCAGTTGTTAGGTTGTGACTCAACAAAATTCTTAGCTTTATCTGGCGAATAATTGCTTATTTCTGCTTGGGTTGGCAAATTAAGGATTGAACCTTGTTTTATTAATTTTATATTCCCATTAGTAAATGCTTGTTGATTTTTATAGGCAATTGCCATAACCGCTTGATGAACAGATAGTCCTGATTTACTGACTAAACGCTTAGCAATACTCCATAATGTTTCATCATAAACGGGGCCATATTGTCCACCAAAAGCTATTGTTTTATGTGAATTATTCTCTACCGTGTTTGTCGATGACGTATTTAAGAGCGCTGTTGCTTTGGAAAGAGCTACTTTCGCCTGGGGCGACACTGCCTTGGGTGGATCGAGTAAAAGCGTATACTCTCGTACAATTTTTCCACCCGGCCAAGTGATTTGAAGTATTAAATCTGCAAAAGGATCTTTAACCGGATCTTGAGTTGTTAAAACGATTTTCATCGTACCGTTTTTGTTCTTTGTTATCTGAAAACGGATATGATTCAACCAGCCTGTTGGCTGTAACCCTGCTTTTTCAAAAGCGGCTTCATCAGCCACCATAATAATAATATCGCTAGCTTCGATACCTTTGGTATCGTCCAAATCTATATCTGCACTTAGTGGCTCATTGAGATAAGAGTGGAGATGTATTTCGCCTAAACCTAAAGCATGTGAAATAGCTGGGAATAGTCCGAAAACTATACTCGACAAGCAAGCGCAAGCAAGCTTCCCAACTTTTTTCACTCGAATCTCCCTTCGAATACACTTTGTATTTAGATATATTTCTTACTAAATACATTAACATCCCTGCTTTAATATCATTACTATAGGTTTAGAAATAGTCTCTTACCAGTATCTGGGCAATTTGGATGCTATTGAGAGCTGCACCTTTACGAATATTATCGGATACCACCCATAAATTAAGGCCAAGAGGATGAGAAATGTCTTCACGAATTCGACCAACAAAAACGCCATTTTTCCCACTCGCATCAAAAACAGGGGTTGGATAACCCTTATCTTCTTGAGTATCTTTTAAAATAACGCCTGGAGCTTTACTCAGTAAGATTTTTGCATCTTTAGCTGATATTTTTTCTTTTGTTTCAATATGTATCGCTTCGGAATGTCCATAAAAAACCGGGACCCGAACTGCTGTGGGATTCACAACTATTTCTTTATCACCCAATATTTTTTGTGTCTCACGGACCATTTTCATTTCTTCTTTTGTATAACCATTGGACTCAAAAACATCAATATGAGGGATAAGATTAAAAGCAATTTGAGCTGGATAAACCTCACATGAAATGTTGCGCCCTTCTAGATAATCTTGTGTTTGTTTAGTTAATTCATCGATAGCCGCTTTACCTGTTCCTGAAACGGACTGATAGGTTGCAATATTAATGCGTTTGATACCAACAGCATCATATAAGGGTTTCAGCGCAACCAACATCTGGATTGTCGAGCAATTTGGGTTTGCGATAATATTTCGATTTTTAAAATATTGAATATCAGATGGGTTCACTTCTGGAATTACCAGGGGTATATCTTCATCATTACGAAACTGGGATGTGTTATCAATGACAACACATCCTGCGCGCGCTGCCACTGGTGCATACTTTGCAGAAACACTGGCACCGGCTGAAAATAAAGCCAATTGCACTTTTGAAAAATCAAAATCTTCGACATCTTCAACTAGCAAAGGCTTTCCTTTAAATAAAACAACTTCACCTTTAGAACGGTGACTTGCCAAAGGATATAAATTATTAATTGGAAAATTTTCTTCGGCAAGAATAGTTAACATCGCTTCACCGACTGTACCTGTTGCCCCTAAGATGGCAATATCAAATTTTTTGCTCATTTTTAACCTACGACGAATGCTTAAGCATCAATACCAACAACGCTACCCCACCAATGAGTATTAAAGCTAATATTCCCATTGTCATAAAACTTTTACTGACATTTTCCTTACTTAACATTTCTGGATTTGCTTGAATTTGTTTATAAATTCGCCAGATAATAAATAAACTTAAAATGGCAATTGAAATTTGTAATATTGTGTTCAAGATTATCTCCGTTTCTGACCAAAAACACACAACCAATGATCCATCAACACGATAGCCATCATTGCCTCTGCTATAGGCACTGCGCGGATCCCAACACAAGGATCATGGCGACCTGTCGTAATAACTTCTACTTCATTACCCATCTCATCAATACTTCTAGCTGGAATCCTAATACTAGAAGTAGGCTTAAGAGCAATACTCGCTAAAAGAGGTTGCCCTGTAGAAATACCAGCAAGAATCCCACCACTGTGATTACTCAAAAATCCAGATGAAGACATTTCATCACGATGAGTTGATCCTTTTTGTGCTATCACTTGAAAGCCATCCCCAATTTCAACTCCTTTGACGGCATTAATACTCATTAAAGCTTTTGCAAGACAAGCATCTAACCTATCATAGACTGGTTCACCTAAACCTGCAGGGACATTCAGCGCTTCAATGTTAACTTTTGCGCCTATAGAATCTCCAGATCGTCTGCAATTTTCAATCAGTTCTTCCATTAAAATTATCTTGCTAGGATCTGGACAAAAAAATGGATTTTGATTAACTTGCTCCCAAGAAAACTTCTCAAAATCAACTACTATTTCGCCCATCTGTGCAAGGTAACCACGAATGACGACACCTTCTGCTTGAAGAAATTTTTTCGCTATACTTCCAGCTGCCACTCTTGTTGCCGTTTCCCGTGCAGAAGATCTCCCTCCCCCTCGATGGTCACGAAACCCATATTTTTTAAAATAAGTATAGTCACCATGTCCGGGACGAAAAACATTTTTTAACTTATCATAGTCACTTGTGCGTTGATCTTCATTAGGTATTAATAAACCAATGGGTGCGCCGGTCGTTTTACCTTCAAAAGTTCCTGATAATATTTGTACCCGATCAGGTTCTCTTCTTTGCGATGTAAATTGAGATTGGCCAGGGCGACGTCTATCCAATTCAACTTGGATATCTGCTTCTGATAGTTCTAAGCCGGCTGGACAGCCATCAACAATACAGCCAATAGCAGGACCGTGGCTTTCGCCGAAAGAGGTGACAGTGAATAATTTCCCGAAAGTATTTCCAGACATTTGCTCTTCCCATTTTGCTTTTAGACTTTAAGCATGAGGTGGCACATCTTGTCCCCTCTCCCTTTGTGGGAGAGGGTTAGGGTGAGGGTATCTGAATATTAATCATTCAACAAATGACGAAACTCTCTTAACTCATCCGCCGTTAACAGAAACACCCCTTCGCCACCATTTTCAAATTGTAGCCATGTAAAGGGAACACCCGGAAATTGCGTTTCAAGCAGATCTTGACCAAAACCAACTTCGACAATCAAAATGCCGGTCGCTGTAAGATGATCAGCTGCAGCTGCTAATATACGACGGATAATTTCCAATCCATCTTGGCCGCATAATAATGCTTTCTCGGGCTCACGAATATATTCAGGCGGCAAAGCTTCGTATTCTTTTTTACCTACATAAGGCGGGTTGGAGATGATAATGTCATATTTTTTTCCAAATACGCCTTCAAACAAGTCAGACTCTATTAAATGAACATTTTCCTCTAATCCAAAACGATCCACATTTATCTTCGCGACTTCCAAAGCGCTGGCGCTATTATCAACCGCATCTACTTGAGCATTTGGAAATGTGAATGCGGCACTAATCGCTATGCATCCTGATCCCGTACAAAGATCTAGAATATTTTGTACATTCGCTTCTTCTACCCATGGACTAAACTCATCTTCCAACAATTCTGCAATGGGTGAGCGGGGAATTAAAACGCGTTCATCAACATAAAAATTTAACCCTGCAAACCATGCTTCATTCACAAGATAAGGCACCGGGATCCGTTCATCTACTCTTCTTTTCACTCTTTGAGCAATTAATTGTTTTTCAGCTAAAACTAGCTTTGCATCTAAGACATTGGTATCAATGTCAGGCGGTAAATGTAAGGTTGTTAAAACGAGATTAACGGCTTCATCCCAGCCATTATCAGTACCATGGCCGTATACAAGATCAGCCTGATTGAATTGTGTCACTGCCCAACGTATAAAGTCCCTAACAGTTACCATCTCTTGAATTGCTTCGTTGGTATGAATACCCTCAGACATTATTTCACTCATTATAAAGATAAAACGATTCTTCATTCTGCTTAGAAAATGCACCAAAATCAATAAAAATCTATATTTTTAAAGCTCTTAGATCTTACTTTCCTTTTGAAGTCTATAAGCTCTTACAATTTTGTCACCCAACTAGTTTATATGCCCGCAACTTATAGTGTGACTATAGGACTAAAGTCCAGTATACACTTCCCGCCCACCATGTTTTGATGATTATTAATAGAGAACGTTGATTCAATATGTGTATTAACGCCTTTGCTATACACAGTTTAAGGATTAACCTATGAGTGATGGTGAATTTGCTTCTTATATTGATGAAGAAGGGCTACTTCCAGGAGCTTCTGAATCTCGTGAAACAACTGGTTTTCTGTCATTTTCTTATGGGCAAAATAATGCAGTAGATGTGCAATTTCAACCTATCAACAATCAACATGCATTACATGATATGGCCCTAAAATCTAAAGGTATAGATTTACACTATGAGCTAACAAATCACGATAAATTGCTGATCGCAACCCAAGGGTCATCGGATATTGCCGTTTTTACAGCCTATTTAGATAAAAGTGGTACTTATACTTTTACTTTACATAATCACATTGATAGATTGCCCCCCTCAAATCTTGTGACAAATGAACATGATGGATGGAAAACCCAAGCAGTTGATCCAACCTCATCAAAAGTAGGCTTGTTTCAGGAAATAAATACCCAACCTTTAGAACCTTATCAGTTAACGTTTCATCATCAACCCACAAACAGTAATGATTCCGATTTAAAGGATATCCAAGTATATTGGGGAGATAGGTTACTTTATACGATAGCACCACATCAACATGAAGGAAAAGGTTATACTTTCTCAGTAGAAGGGAGCGCTGAACAAGCAAGTACTAAATTACAATTTGTAAGTGAAAATGAACAGTTTATAAAAGACAATATTCATGATGTTTCCCTACTAAGCACTGCTCAAAATAAAATACCTATTGATTTTGGATATGTGGTTTTTGACAACGATGGGAATGTGTCGCATAGCCAATTTACGGTTAATGTTACAACAACGCCACCAATTCAACTAAGCAATCATGAACCATTTGATGTGATTTTTGATCAAAGCGTATACCAAACTATTATTGTTAGCGATGAAAACGTACAGCATCCTACTCCCCTAACAACGATTAATCTGGATACCTTATTTAATCATTTAGCGATTCCTGCCGAAAATCGTCTTGTTGAAGTTATTCAACGCGAAGAAAATGGCCTAGGCACTAACGTCTATGAAGTTAAAATTTCAGATAAAAGCCAACCATTGTTACCAATCACTGTTGCTGATGTGCAATTATCATTTCCAGGTGGCGATGGTGGTATCAATGTTTTTCATAGACATGTTATTATTGACGGCGGGGGCAACATATTGCCCCCAATTGAGCATCATTTTATTTAACCAAAGTGTTGTTCCACATGCGCTTCTACTTGTGGCATAACATTCGGAATTACAGGCATTGGACCAACGTTAGTATCAACCGCTCCAACTGGTGAAGTATCAACTATAGCACTTGCTGTTTTTGTACTTCCAACACCATCCAATCCAGGAATTGAATCGTCTTTGGATACAACTTCAGATAATACCACAGGTTTTTTGACAACCGATGAGTCTGTCACATCCAAATCATCAATTAATTTATTCATAGCACTGTGTCCAGACAATGCCAATCGACGAGCTTCTATTTGTTTTACCAGGTCAAATTTTTCACTTGCAATATCTGATTTGGTATCGCTAACTTCAACATGAGACACAGGTTTGTGTACTTGTATCATTTTATCAACGATCGTTTTATCTGCGTCAAATAATTTAGATAAAGAGTCAACAGCGGCGTCAAGATGAGCCTTGTGATCTCGACCTGAAGCGTTCGATAAATATTTTGTTTCTTCTTGAAGAATAGCAGTTAATTCCTTAGAAACTGCTTCATCTATTGTGGCTAATAATGTTTTACTCTTCAACAACTCATCTATTGCTACGTCAACTTCAGATAATTCAATTGACCCTTTAAGGTCAAATTTACTTTTCATTTGTTCAAATGCATCTACTGATAGCTTTACTGCAATATCAGTGGCATGTGTTAAAAGTTGATTTTTTACAAAACTTTCAACTTTTTCAGGATTATCCATTTTATCATGTACTAGCTTTTGCGCATCCAATGACAATTTATTGATACCATTAAATAACTTTGTATGATACTGGGTAATCAAAGTATCTATTAATGGTTTTAACTCCTGAATCTTTGCCATATACTGTTCATGCAATACTTCATGATTGTTACTCTGGAAAAGTTTAGCTTCAAAAGCATCATCGATTATCTTTTCATTTTTGCGAATATGTTCAAGCTCTTTCTCTTCTTTATCGAAATCGCTTTCCTCTTGCGCACCCACGATTGCTTGTGCAACAGCAGCGCCAAATCCCATCGCTTTTGATAATGCATTTAGTAGAACATAATCACTTTCATGTGATTGTTTCTTTTCACTGATGCTAGCCTCTATGCTTTTATCGCTAACTTTTGCAGCATGTGCTTGCTGTTGAGCGCGAATCTCATCAAGAAATTTATTTTCACTTGGGTGAGCTTCAACAGCTTTAATAGCTTCCTTTGAAGAATCATCATTTGTTGTTTCAATTTTAGCCCAAGTCTTTGCTTTTTTATCACTAGCTTTGCTTGGTGGTGGTGGTGGCGGAGGTGGTGGCATCACAATCGCAGGCTCTTGACTTGTTTCCAAACTATCAATAATTGCATTCATGATGTCTTGATCAACAGCTATCGTTGACCCAACATCTAACGAATCGATTAAAGCATTCATGTCGAGTGCCTTTTTAGCTTGGTCTGCTATTTTTGCTTCTTCCAATGCTTTTGCTTGCGCTTCCAATGCATCCATTCTAGCTTCCATTTTTGCTATTTCTGCTGCTGCCTTAGCAACTTCTAGCGCTTTAGTCTCTTCTAAAGCCTTAGCTTTTAGCTCTGCTGCTGCTTTTTCTGCTGCAACTTTAGCTTCTTCTAATGCTTTAGCGTCAACTTCCAATGCTTCAATCAGTGCATTCATTTTAGCTTGTTCTGCCACTTTAACTTCTTCTAAAGCTTTAGCTTGTTCTGTTGCAACTTTCGCTGCTTCTAATGCTTTAGCTTGTTCTGCTGCTTCTTGTATTTTTGTTTCTTCTTGTGTTTTTGCTATCTTAGTCACACCAACGAGATTATTCACTGCATTCATGACATCAGTAACTGCTTTCTTAAACGTGTTTAATAGTAAGGTTGATGGCTCCGGTAATACCGCTTGTTTTGCAATCACTGGCGATGGATTCTCAATAACCACCTCTAATCCATCAAGGAGACTATCCATATCGATTTCAGGTTCTTGAGATACAGGAATATCGTTTTGATTCTCAGCAAATAAATTTTGAATGCCATCATATATGTCAACGTCTAGTTCTACGATTGATGTATCATTTCCCTCATCATTTTGATGAACATAAACTGGACGAGTATTAGGGGCATTGTTTACCGCGTGCACAGTAACTGGATTTACAATTGAAGAAGTTTGAATAGGTTGCATAATTGTTAAATGCGTTGTTAGTTGCAATTTATTAGTCAAATCATCCATGGATAAAACATCCAACTTTGGACTAAAATCAACTAATTGTTGTTTATGTTCAACGCGATTTAAATCAATTCTTCTAAATTCGTTAGCAAGGGTATCATTAGCTTCAGTAGGTTCGATTAAATCGATTTCTTGTATAGAGGCAGGAATCTTTACATCACTCTTATCTACTAAAGGTAAATCTTTCAAGATTTCAGGAATTTCTTGTGAAAATACAATGTTATTTTTAGCTGTTTGATTGAAGAATTCTTTAACATCGCTCAGCAAGGCGGCGAGATCTTGAAAATTATCAACCTTTTTAAATCTTACCAATAAGTCTTGGATTAAATTAACACTCATTACTATCCCCCAAACATCACCCAATAATCAAAACTTTGAGTAATTTATCATTTATATTTGTTAGGTTACATACTTAGAGTGTGTATTAGTGATGTATGGAAGGCGGGCGGCGACGAAAATACTAGAGGATATGCACCTTTTGATAGGCGGACACTAGGTCCGCCCCTACGAAGTATGAATTAATTTATTTAATAATTCTTCATCTAATACAGGAACGCCTAATTTTTGCGCTTTTGCTAATTTAGAACCAGCATCCGTTCCTACAATAAGGCCATCAGTCTTAGCAGAAACACTATCTGTTACCTTTGCCCCTAGCATTTGCAGTTGCGCTTTAATATCGTCCCTTGGGCGGGAGAGCGTCCCTGTTATCACGTAAGTTTTGCCTTTTAATGGCTGATGTTCATGTGTTATTTGAACTTTTGGCCAATGAACACCTTCCTTTTGAAGCTTTTGTACTATTTTCAAATTGTTTTTTTGCTTAAAAAATAACACGATATGTTCAGACACCACCGGTCCAATGTCCGGTAAATTAAGGAGTGTTTCGTTGTCTGCTTGGATAAGTTCTTCTAAAGTAAAATGATTCGCTAAAGTCCCAGCAGTAGATTCACCAACCTCACGAATGCCTAAAGAATAAAGGAATTTCGCTAAAGTTGTTTTTTTGCTTTTCTCAATTGACGCAAGGACATTTGTAGCAGATTTATCGCCCATTCGCTCAATAGACATCAGATCTGCTTTGGTCAGGGTGTAAATATCAGCGACAGATTGAATAAGATCCTGATTAACCAACTGCTCTACCAATTTAGCGCCAATACCTTCAATATCCATGCCCTTTCTTGAAACAAAATGCTTAATGCTTTCAATACGCTGTGCTTGACAGATTAAGCCACCCTCACAACGGGCTGCAGCTTCATCTTCACTTTTTGCTACATCAGAACCACAGACCGGGCATTTTGCAGGCATTTTTATTTTTTTAACATTTGATGCGCGTTTTTCAAGTACAGGGCGCACGACTTCTGGAATCACATCCCCTGCTCTACGAACAATAACATAGTCACCAATTCGGACATCTTTACGTTCAATTTCATCCATATTATGCAATGTCGCATTGCTCACAATGACGCCACCAACGGCAACAGGTTTAAGACGTGCAACTGGCGTTAATGTTCCTGTTCTACCCACTTGAAAATCAACATCTTCAAGATGCGTCATAACTTCTTCTGCCGGGAATTTATAGGCAATCGCCCATCTTGGGGCGCGCGAAACAAAGCCCAACATTTCTTGCATCGAAACATCATCAATTTTAACGACAACTCCATCTATTTCATAGGGAAGCTTTTCTCTTTTAAGCAGCAAATTATCATAATAGTGTTGTACTTCTTCAATCCCTGAAGCTAATGCACTTTCAACACTAATGCGAATTCCCCATTTTTGAAGTTGCAGCAAACTTTTTTTGTGAGTATTAGGAAGTGGCTTTCCTTGAATAACTTGAGCGCCGTAACTATAAAACTCTAATTTTCTCTGAGCTGTAATACGAGAATCTAATTGTCGCAAACTTCCCGCGGCGGCATTTCGAGGATTAGCAAATGGCTTTTCATCATTCGCAATGGCTTTTTTATTTAAAGCCTCAAAGCTTTTCTTTGGCATAACAACTTCGCCACGCACTTCGAGCTTTTCTGGAAAATCACCCTGTAATTGCAACGAAATGGTTGGGATAGTTCTTAAATTCGCCGTTATATCTTCTCCCGTTGTCCCATCACCGCGAGTAGCTCCTCGGACAAAAATACCTTTTTCATATATTAAACTTACAGCAAGGCCATCAAATTTTGGTTCACAAGCATAAATAAGCTTTGATTTTTTTTCTGGTGCTAACTGATGTATTCTTTGATCAAAACGCTCTAATTCTTCAAATGAGAATGCATTATCAAGCGATAACATGGGGGTTAAATGTGTTACAGACTCAAAAGCACCTTGCGGTGTTACGCCAACTCTCTGCGTAGGGGATTCAGGTGATATGAATTCTGGATGAGATTCTTCCAGTGTCTGTAACTCACGAAATAACTTGTCATATTCTGCATCAGAAACAGAGGGTGCATCTAAAATATAATACTGATAATTATGCTCATTAATCAGCTTGCGTAATTGCTTCACCCTCTCATCAATAGAACCTTTTACCACGCAGTTTCCTTTTGTCTATAGGCTGCTTGAATATAATGCGACTCTTTCACTTTATCCCGATACTGCTGTATTGACCTTGTTGTTAAAGGAATACGTTTTGAATCACAAAGTTCTGCTTGCAAACTCATTGCTAATTGTCTTGCACTTGTTAACATTTTTTCAAAAGTGCCGATTGAATCAGATGCACAGGGGATAAACATATATACTAAAAGGCCTGGAAATGATTTCTGTGCCATCAATTCTTGCTCAAAAAACCCTGGCTCTACCATTGATGCCACACTGAACATAATTGGTAAATGTTCATTATCTTGAATATGCCTATGAAATAATTTCTGCTTTCCATGCCGAAAATGATTTCGCGTTAATGCGGTTAACAATGCATTACCAGAAATCACACCTTTGTATTTAGGCATAATGGTTAAGGCGATGAATTCTTGCGCTTTTGGAGCCGGTCTTTCTTCATCAATGTCATCTATTTCATCTTTTAAATCTTCAAATTCATCTTCTATTCGTGTAGCGGTTTCGACATTATCCAGAAAAGCGATAGGAGCAGATTTAATTGTCTCAATGGTCACATCATCTAACAACGGATCATGCGAAGTGGACCCTATTTGGTTATCCTGTTGCATTTTTTCAACGCGTTGCATTTGTTGATAATGACTATGGTTGTTCTCTAATATCGTTTGCTCAAATTCTTCATGTATTAATGAGCGCTTTTTTAACTTTCGGCGACGTATAGCATTAAAAAGAATATAACTGCCTAATACTATCCCTATAATTAATATCATTAAGCGCATTTAACATCTCCCTTTGAATTCTAAGATAGTATTTAGCTTTGAGCCATCGATTTGGCTTCTTCGATATCCACTGTCACCAAGCGCGACACACCGGGCTCACGCATAGTAACGCCTTGTAATTGTTCTGCCATTTCAATCGCTAGTTTATTATGGCTAACATAAATAAATTGAATTGTTTTTGACATCTCTTTTACTAAATTACAAAAACGCCCAACGTTGTTATCGTCCAAAGGTGCGTCAACTTCATCGAGCATACAAAAAGGTGCTGGATTCAATTGAAAAATAGAAAAGACCAATGCCACAGCAGTGAGGGCCTTTTCTCCACCTGATAACAGTTGAATGGTACTATTCTTTTTACCTGGGGGTCTGGCCATTAGGGTGATCCCGGTATCTAATAGATCCTCACCTGTCATCGTTAAATAGGCTTGGCCCCCACCGAATAATTGTGGAAATAATTTAGTAAAACTGTCATTCACCTTATCAAAAGTTTCTTGAAATTTTGCTCGCGTTTCACGATCTATTTTTTTAATCGCATTTTCAAGAGTCGTGAGCGCTTCTGTTAAATCATTACATTGCGCATCTAAATATTCTTTTCGTTGCAATGCTGCATCATACTCTTCGATAGCGGCTAAATTAATCGCTCCCAAGCGCTGTATTTTTTGATCAAGATCTTGAATACTCTGCGCCCACTTATCCTCGGTTGCCTCAGGGGGCATCATCTCCAATAAGTTTTCCACCGTATATTCAGTATTTTTTAATTTTTCTAAGGCACTTTCACATCGAACCTGAAGTGCTTGCCACAACATTTTCGTTTGCTCAAGCTGCTCACGTATGTTGACAATTTTTTGTTCAAGGTGAAGCAGTTTATGTTCTGTTTCACGCAAAATATTATCTACTGCAGCAACATTGTCACGCGCCTGATTTAATTGAGATTCAATGATAATTCTTTTTTCTAAATTAATTTCTAATTCTTCTCTTAACGTTGAGATAGGTTCTTCATTTTTAGCCAGTGCTAAAGTAATATTTTGAACTCTCAATTGCGCATTTTGTATTTGTTGATTAAATCTTTCCACGTTATTAGTCAAAGAATTGTACTGCGTTCGATATGTCTGTAGATCAATTGAAATCTGTTGGAGACGACCAGATGTTTCTTTCACTTTTAAACGAGCACTTGTAACAGCATCTTGCATGGGAGCTTTGCTGTGGACAATGGACTCTTGCTCTTGATTTAATCGCGCCATTTCCTCTACAGCCTTGTGCAAATTTGATCTTGCACTATGCACTTCTGCTTGTGCATTATTTATCAGTTCTTTGCATTCAGATTCATCACGTTGAATAAGTTGTGTACGCTTTTGATTTTGCTCAATCTTATTTTGTTTAATTTTGCGTTCACTTTGTAATGTAATGACTTCTTGCTGAATTTTATTCTTTTCTTGCTGCTTTGCTTCTTTCTCAAGTGCAATTGTTTTTAACTTATCTTCATTTTCTTCCAAAGAAATCTGAAGCTGTTCTAATTTTTCTTGTGTAATTTCGATTTGTTTCTCAAGTTTCTTAAGCTTTTCTTCACGAATCAATACGCCTGTTGAATTATCTTGAGCGGGCGATTTAACTTTTAACCAACCCTGCCCCATCCAACAGCCATCGGTTGTAATAACAGATTCATGTGCAGGTAAAGAAGTTAATATTTCTCGAGCTTGATCAAGTGATGTTGCAATATGAACACTATTTAATAATTGACTAATGCAAGGAGGAAATAACCGATTTACTTTAATACAGTTTAATAATCTGCCTTTATCATTTAAGACCTGATCCTGAGCTGCTTCTTGCCATTCGATCAAGTTTAAACCAACATTTTGCAGTGAATGCAAACTCTGAGCTAATTTTGATAGTTGGCCTTGCTCAACCCCAACCGCTTCAAGATATCCTTCAAGTACGGTTTCAACGGCTGTCTCCCAACCACTTTCCACTTCGATTTTTTCGGCAACATGATAAATATCACTGAGACCTTGTTGCTGCATCCATGCGTTTCTTGCATCTTCATCTTTACCTAACGCCGATGATTGTAAGGCTTTCAGCGCTGCAAATTGACCTTGCATTTCATTCAAAGAAAGTTGGGTATTTTTAATTTCTGGTCTTATGCTTTGCAAGTCATCAGCTACATTGTCTTTTTCCGTTTGGTAATCGGCCAATGTGCTTAAAATGTCTTCTAATTGCTCCTGACATATAAGAATTTTTTCATCAATAACATCTATCTCAGGCATCTCATTATTGGGTTGCGCTTTGAGTTCATTTTCTAATCGCAAGAGTCTTTCTTGTGTTTGATGGATCTGACGTTCAAGCTGTGTAATTTTTGCCTTCTCGGCATCGGCTTGCCGTGTAGGCGCAATGATGTCTTGTTGTAATTGTGCCGTTTTTTCACGCCATTGTTCCAAGGCAAATTCAGCTTCCTGCTGGATCTCTAATGTCATCTCGGATTCTTGTTTAGCCACTTCATATTGAGGTTCTAAGGTAGCTATTTGTAGCTGAAGCTGTTGAATGCTACTTTGATCTTGATGTAATTGAGTTTGTGCGGTTAATAATGTTTGTTCAGCTTCCTGTTTATCCGCTAATAACTGTTGCTGACGTTCTTGATGATGTTGGATGGCTTGTTCAATTTTAGCAATCTCACCACCTACGCCATAATAACGTTTTTGTACTTCATTCAATGCTTCATTGGTATCAGCTTGTGCAATACGTTGTTTCTCTTGCTCAGTCTTTAGATGTTGAGAGCTTGATTGCTCTTCTTCTAATTTGACTGTTAGCTCTCTTATTTTGGCATCATTTTCTCTAATTTGCTCATCGAGTCGTTTCCAAGCAAGCGCGGCTAACTGAGCGCTCTTTTCTTTTTCTTCGGCCTTTAATATTTTGTATTGAGCTGCAGCTTCAGATTGTCTTTGCAAGTGACGAAGTTGTTTTTCCAGCTCACTTCGGATGTCGTTTAATCTTGCTATGTTATCAAGGGTATGCTGAATTCGGTTTTGAGTTTCTTTACGACGCTCTTTGTATTTTGATATTCCAGCCGCTTCTTCCAAAAAGTTTCGGAGATCTTCTGGTTTTGCTTCGATGACGCGGGTTATCATACCTTGTTCGATAATGGCGTAACTTCTAGGGCCTAGACCCGTTCCAAGAAAAATACCTGTGATATCACGACGTCGACAACGTTGACCATTGAGAAAGTAATTGGACTGTCCGTCCCTAGTGACTTGTCGTTTGATCGCGATCTCTGAATAAGCTGCATACTCACCCCCAAGTTTGCCTTCCGTATTATCAAATAGTAATTCGACGGTTGCTTGGCCGACTGGTTTACGAGCAGAAGAACCATTAAATATAACGTCCGTTGCGGATCCACCACGCAAATGCTTAGCAGAGGATTCCCCCATCACCCAACGGACAGCGTCGATAACATTAGACTTACCGCAACCGTTGGGGCCAGCTACCGCAGTTAAATTGCTAAGAAGCTGAATAGTGGTCGGATCTACAAATGATTTAAAACCAGCCAATTTAATTTTGCTTAATCTCATTTTCGTACTATTCCAAACCCATCAGGGGTAAAATGGTCATCGTTCGGCTAGCTCCAATACTTCTTACCATGTAAACTTACCATCATTGAATGGATTTTATTATACCATGGTTAGGTTATGAGTCAGGATGCACCAAATAATCACTTAAAAATACTTCTTGTCGAAAATAGTCGTACTGCTCGTGTTCTGTTAACACGCCTACTGCAAAACGAAGGCTATCATGTCGACTCTGTCAGTAGTGGCGTAGAAGCAGTTCAAGCCATTTTACAGTCAAATTATCACCTTGTAATCATGGATGTTTTCCTGCCTCAAATGAACGGTTATGAGGCAGCTCAACACATTCGAGCGCTCGAAAGTGATAAATCTAACATACCTCTCATCGCTTTTACATCTAGTACGGATGAAAAAGATAAAAAAACCTGTATAGACGCAGGAATGAACGAGTATGTGATCAAAACGGATGAGAATGATGGGTTGCTTAAGGTGTTAGCTAGATATCAAAACGACATATTTCCGCAAGAAAATGGCAGCTCGGGTCAGAGGGCTTCTTAGTTGGCAAGCTAAGCCACTAGCCCCTTAGCTAGTTTACACAGACAAAAAGATTTGATAAGGTAGAGGACTTGATAACTAAACATAGTGTATATAGCCTCCATGTTACATGGCTCGCAACTTTGCGCCTCACAGCAAGAATTAATCTCAACTATTCAAGCAGGTGACTTCCCTGCGGCGCTTGCCGTTTTAGAAAGAAATCCGTGTATTAATGTTAATTTTAAAGTGCAAATTACTGATGGCACAAATCAATACATTACAACGCCACTAATAGATGCCTGTCAATTTGCGGCTAAAGAATTAGTCCTAGCCTTACTTGCAAGAGGTGCAGATCCGCAATGGCATGATCATAGTATGCAAACAGCCTTGCATGCCGCTGTTGTTGGCCAAGATATTAAACTGGTAGAAGGTCAGGAAGTCGATAAAGATCCTATAGAAGCACTAGAAGATCGTTTCACCATTATTAGAGCTCTATGTAAAATTAATCCAAATCTTTTAAAAATAGGCGATTACTTTGGAAATACGCCATTACACTTAGTTGCTCTTCAAGGAAAAGTGATTGTTGGTGATTGGTTACTTATTATGGATCCTTCTTTGATTAATCTCCTAAACAAAAAAAAAGAAACGCCTGCACAAATTTTACGTCGCCGAAAAAACATCGATGAAGTAACAAATTTATTGCCCGCACTGACAGTGCCACCATTAACCATGCTCTGCCAACGAAAAATTGCCCAGCATCCGCCATTAAGAGAATTAGCTTTACAGGTGCCCGCAATCTCTGAAGAGGCTATGTGTTATCATCCACAGTGCATATCGAAACGCATCTGATTTGGGTATAGATTATTGCTTGTTCTTTTTCTTTCTAGACTTTTTCTTTGCTTCCACAGGTTCTTCAGGTGGTGTTTCTTGAATGGGGGCCGCAACCACTTCTGGTTCCTTGCCACTTAAAACTTCCTTCATTTTATCAAGACTTCTTTTTTGCAAAACTTTGTATTTTGAGGTTAAATCCAATTTTTCTTCTAGCGCAAGATTATCAAACAAGGCATCCGTTGCTTTATCCAACAAAGGGATTTGTTTGTCTTGCATGTGTTCATCTAATTGTTGTTCCCAAAATTTGAGTGCTTGTTGCGCTGTAAATGCATGAATATAAAAAATGTTTTGTTCTATTTCCAGAGGCATACTTCCTGCTTTAGAATAGGATTGAGGAACATTAGATTTTACTGGAGAGCTGCTTGGACCAGCAACCATGTTATAACCCATGGTCAATAAGGTTCTTGGCCCTTTTACAAGCGTAGCGATGGGAAGTCCAAGCGTAAGAGCAAGCGCTTTTGATACTGGGTCAACTTCAGGGTTTGCCAATGCTTTAAGAGAAACACTTTCCACAAATACTGCTGGACTCCATGTATCAACATTTCTATTCATGCGCTCCATGAGTGTTGGTTGTACTGGGTTATATATAGCATAATTATAACTTTGGGCTGTGTTAAATACAGTTTGAGGTGTTGATAGTTTACCGGTAGCTCTTTCGGTAAAAATATCACGCATCCATATATCATTCACTCGGCTTGCGCCAGCATGTAATATTTGTAAAGAGGTGTCTGAACAATTTTGGTTAAACAAGTCAAATCCTTCTCGTGAATTTTCAACTATATAATGCATTTTTCTCAACATTTCTTGTACATTTAACCCTTTAGGAGAGGACCTCTCTACACCACTTTGGCTGTCTAAGGGTATATCAACAACATGATCCGGAGTGGTCCCCAACGTTAAAAATTGTTCAAATTCTCCAACGGCAAAAATACCCTGACAAGGTTCCACATCTAGAATTTGTGAGTTTAAGGTACGTATCATATTTTTTGCATTAGTTTTTAATTGCTCCAGTTCGGCTCTGGTTAATACTATTTTATCAACATTATAATCAAATGACTCTTTCAAATTTCCTTCCATTATCTTTGATTCTACAATCCAGAATTTAAAGTCACTAGAGAGTTCTAATGGATCTTCTTCAGATTTTTCCAAATGATCATCACACCAGACAACAACATTTTCAACTGCTTCTCTATTAGCAACCAATTGCTCATATTCCGATGATGGAATAAGAGACTTAACTTGATGGTAACGCTTATTAAGCTCAACGAATTCTGCTCGTACCCTTTCAAGGTTCTGACCTAATTCTTCTCGTTGTTTTTGTTTTTTAGGACTTTTAATATTTCCAAGTTCCCCTTCATAGCTTTGCTTTAATTTTCGTAGATGAGCTAAAATTGCATCAATTTTAGCTTTAGATAAACTGTTTTTTGCTAAAACCTCCGCCAAATCGCGAGGACTTCTCTCTATGGCTTTGATATTATCCAAGATTTCTTTATTTTCCTCCTTGGTTAAATCTTTAGGCCATCCTTTACTTTTCTTTGTTGTATCAAAAAAGCTTATGAGCGAACCTAATTGCTCAATATTTTGTTGTAAAACTGGAATTCTTCCCATGGAATATTCAAATTCAACTGTACTTTTCTCGTATTGCTCATTAAGTTCTTCCAACTCTTCTCTTTTTGAATTATATTCTTCTTCTAACTGTCGTTTATCTTCAGTTTCTTGTTCTTGCTTTGCTTGGACAAGTTTTGCAAGACTAGCTTCGGATTCCTCAATCTGTTTGCTCAGTTCAGCTTCAACTGCTTGGGCATCTAACAACAGCAAATCAAGATCTTTGAGTGAAATCGTTTTACCATCTGGCATGAGTTCATTTTTGCGTGCGGGTATAAATCTTTCAATTAAGCTAACAGTATTTGCATGTTTAGCCTCACTAAGATTAATAGATTTTTCCAATTTAATCTTGGTCTGCAATTGAGCAATTAACACTTTAATTTTAATATTTTGATCTAACTTGCCCAAATCATCAATTATAGTTTGCAAATTTTTGAAGTATAGGTCTTTGTCTTTTGAATTTTCAATATCATTGATTTTATAATTAGTACATAAGTCCTCTGTAGATATTTTTAACTCACTTGCAATTTGCGCTATTTCTTGAACAGATAATTTGCAGCTTAATAATGTCTTTAGTTTTTCTATTAACACCGAGCAAGATTCATTATTTTGTTTCTGAATCGGAACTAATGATTTTAATTCGATGATTTTTCGCTCATCATCAGAGAGTCCACGACCGTGGACAATACCTGTTGTACCATAGGTCATGTGAGTACGACCAATCATGCCAGGATGTGTTCTTGTTTCAGGCGCAAATAGTGGTCGAAATTGTGGAGCCCATTCTCTATGAACAGCCCTTCTTTCTGATAAACCATCAATATTTAATGCCCTGACAAGTTCATGACCGCCATCACTACCTGGCCACCAGCTCCAGTTGATAATATAAACTTCTTCATCATGAGCGATTTCTTTATCCTGTGCGCCTGGTCCAGTTTGCCTATATGTGACAATTTTTTGCTTTTCATACGGTATGTTTGCATCAATACAATATTTTCTAATTAACTCTTTATTTTCATCACTAGCAGGTATAGTTAAGGTTAATGTAGCATGACCAACATTCCCTCCCCAAAGCTGCGTATCAACTTCATGCATAATACCGGATGTATCTTTATTTCTTGAACCAAAGGTAGATACCCGTACACCACAAACAGTCGACCTTGATTGAGGTGCCTCAACTTCCTTCAACTCAAGTTCTATAGAACTTTGTTTCTCTTCTACTAAATGCATTTTAGTAAAGGCCGCATTGAATATGGCTTTATCATAAATATTTTCACGCAATATTTTTATTAGTTCAGGTGATCCATTTTTAATCACCCACTCCAGATCAGTTAAGCCATTTTTATTTTTTCGTGGTTGATTAATATCAAAAATATGTTCCAGTCCCCATCCTGCGCTCCAGGTTTTCATAGTTTTCACAATTTCAGCAAGCACTGCAGTTGCATTTTCATTTAGCATAAGACTATCAAAAACTGAATTGCCCTCTTTATCTTCAATTAACATGATTTCACGAAAGGGCTGTGCTGTCTTAATCCCGGAACTATTTAAAAGTGCACAAAATGCTTTACCAGTAGGATCTGATTGTGACAAATAATGTGCCAAAGTCTTACCTTCTTCGTCTTTGCTTTTAGTCGTAAACAACTCTGTTGTAAGACATTTTGGTTCAATATGAATAATTGCGATAACGGCCTCTAAAGCACCATTTTTGGCTGCAGCCATTAATGCTGAAGCACAGTAAATGGGGCCACAATCGACAAGATATTGATTTTGACGCTTATAAAACAATCTAATAAATTGCACATTATTCGCTTCCGCTGCCATATAGATAGGTGTCTTACCATGCGTTTTAGCATTCAGCAACTCGACAACTTTAGTGCGCGATGGGTTTGTGCTATAGGCTTTTTCAAATAATTTTAACGCTATATAGTTTTGCAAATCATCGTTACTCAAAGCGCTGCGACATAAAAAATTTAGCCCCTCATGATTATCTATTCGCTTAAGAAGGTCCAAACAGAGTTCAGATGTAAATGTAGCAATCACTTTGTCAATTTCGGAAGGGATTCTAAGATCTTTTAGATCAAAAATTGCTCGTGAAATTTGTTCTTTCTTTTCGACTAAGCCTTTACCTTTCTTTGCGTAATTTGCAATATTTTGATCTATCTGTTCTGTGGTAGGTTCTTTTCCAAAAACAAATTTTAATCGAAGCTCAGCAAGATGAATATCATTTTCATCATGTTTCATCCCATCGCCTCTAAGTTCTTGTATACCGGCTGCAGCTCGTTCTTCAAGCGTGTAAGGACTTGTGGTGGGAACTGATAAAATCCATTGCCGAAATTCGCTATTTTCAGGTTGAAGAAGTTGTTCTATCAGATGAAGTGGAGCATTTTTAACAATCTCATGACCAACATTATTTAAAGTTATTCCCTGTTCTTTACAATACTGAACCAGCATTTTTAACGCATCTAAGTTACCAACTTTAATAACATGCGCAAATGCATTTTTATTGTCATTATCTCTCATAAAGATATCAAAAACGGGTTTTGATTGCTTTTTACATTCAAGTATTTTTTTCAAAACATTTGTGTTCTGACTGTTAATCGCCCTTAAAAACAAACCTGATTTAATCTGTTGTACAACAACACTTTGATGTTGAGTTGCCAATTCTTCCACGAAATGCATAAATGTTTGTTCATCTTCATATGGATCTGCTTGTAATATATTAGTCTTTTGACGAAATCCTCTTTTGGGTCTTTCTTCTTGTGGAGAAGGGGGACGTACACCAATATTTTGTGCTAAGTGGTTTTCAAGCTTTAGCCATTTTTCCCTTTGAGCCAGGTCAATTAAAGAAATTGTCTGCACATCGTGACCGATGGTAATTTTAACTTGTTGCTGGGGATTAATAGCAATGGGATATACACTTAAAATAAGAAGGATTTTGTTTTCCACCCCTTCTGATTCGCGCTCCTCTTTTCCCTTTGACCAGTTATCTACTGCTTTTTGAATTTCTTCAATTACTTCATCTTTATTGTTGCCATCTAACATGAACATTTCCTATGAATAGGTAATAAGCTTAAATATAAGACTGGATGAAGTTCGAAGGAGTTCAGTAGAACAGAAAAAAAGCTATAGGGATGCAGATAGGTCAGTTCAAGAATAAGTTTGTAGGCGTATTGGCTATTTTAATCCATCACTAGTATTTCATCTCTTTTCTCAAACAACACTTTCGCCAAATTACCCGAAGGGCTATGCATCTTGGGATCGAATATCGATAAATCGCCTATCACCCAAACATTTTTTGTTGCCCGAATAAACAAGCTATAAAGCAAGTAATCACCTTGATCAAACACAAAAGGTCTTTGATCTTTTGAAGTGTAAACTGGACAGAAAATAACATTAGTCCATTGTTTATGGTCTAATTCAAAAAAGGTCATCACTTCACACTGAAGATGATGGGTTACAAGATAATCTTTGATAGTCTCTTTCTGAGAAGGAAAAGGCGTGATGATGGCAGTTTCAGCCAATGATTTATTAAGTGGCCCTGTTGTTAACCAATCTGCAATAAATTTAGCTTGCGCTTCATTGATTAAAGCATTTCCTTTTTGTTCGCTTTCACTGACAACATTAATGGCATGATACTCTAATGTTGGCGCCTCATCTGACATCAAGGATAACTTATTAGCCGTAATCCCATGATCTAAAAACTGCTGATAAGCACTATTGGCTAATGCCACACTAAAGGCATTACCTGTGCTTGGGAGTAACCCTTTGTATTGCAACTGCTCAATCATTTCTTCATCATCTAGAGCACAACCTCTTAGTTCCCATTCTTCTGGTAAAGCACTCATGGCAGGCAATGCCGTGATATCTTGGTTATCTCCTAAGAACAAAGCTTGACTTGCCTGACGTAAAAATGGCAGCACTTGTTGCGGTAACATGCGATTGGCATTCATCACTATTAAGAATGACCCAGGTGCTATTGATTCCGCTGATTCCCAACGGCCCTGGTCTTTTACAATCCAAGAGAAAAGCTGTTTCCCAAAATGCGCTTGCATCGCGCTGATTTGTATTGCTAATGATTGGTTCTTCATCGTTCCACAGATATTTTCTGTCAGCCATTGATGCCAACGTGCCGTTGCTCCTTTGGCAGCAGCTGACAATTCAACCACATCGACAAGCTGTTGATGAATTTTAGTACGTTGTACTTTGTTTTGACGAATTTGATCAAAAATGGCTTTAGCCAACTCTTCTTGTTCGTTTATATTTTCTTGCGCAATAGCTTTAGAAAAAGTTTTTAGATCCTCGGCCCTTAATTTCTTTTTAGGAAGAAACCAAGCCAATAAGGGTGGTCTTGCAATCTTTTTCTGAAATTCGGCTTGCACTTGCATCAACTGAACTAATTGCTTTTCATAATCTTCATCTTGTTGCTGCAATTCGGTAATAAATTCTTCTGCTTGTTCGCCCTCATAATCTGCTTCAAGATATTTTTCTTGTAATTGGGCTAAATCCGATACCATCGTAACTGCAGCAAGATATTCAGCATAGATTTTTTTGTGATCTTCAGATTGCGTTTTGAGTGATATTCTATAAGTAGAAAGTTCACCATTATTCAATAAAGCAATATTTGATAAAGATTTTGGATGAATAACCGAGTCAATAATCTTTGATAAAACGATTGATGATATAAATTTTTCTTTATCAGAACCAATCGGTGCTTTAACAGCGAGTAATTCACCTTCTTCAAGCGATAAAACATGCACTGCTGCTTCGAATTCAGAGGCGGTTAAAGGTAACTTATCTGGACTATGACCGCATAAAAGAGAAGCCTTCGCATAACATTCAAGCGCTGATAATTGCTCTTTGGGTTGATAATCTTCAATGGTTGCAAAAGTATTGCACAGCGCGTTGCTATCCACCAATTCCATTGGCTCATCAAATACAATGGCTTGTGGAGATAAACTGAAACCAAGTTCACTCAATCTTTCTTGCCATTGATTTTCACTCAACTCATTGAGCAAACTTTGACACGCCTCAAATGCGTCGCTCCAATTTTCAAAAACTAAAGTATTGTCTTGGGTTAACCATTCAAAACGTAACCAGTCATCAAAACAATGCATCTGTGAGGCAAAAGGGCTTTGCCCCAACAACGCTTCAAATTGCGCAGGCGGCATCCAAGGTAGATGTTTAGGTGATAAACACAGTTTAGAATCTTTTATCTCAAGGGGGATCCATAACGGGACCCAAAGTTCATTGCTGCTCTCTTTTTTTCCCACAAAGGGTGCAACCCAGACGAATCCATCTTCTCTAGTAATGTTATCCAAGTTTACAAACTGAAAATAAGACTGTGTCGGTATAGTTATATGGTTAAGATGACTTCGCCATAAGTTTTGTTGCCAAGTATTAATAAGAGCCGAGGGAGCATCAATTTGGTCTGACATGGTAAGCCTTATTCCTTTGAAGCAAGGCCTAGCTTACCGCCACAAGCAAAAAAAAACCACTTACTGTTGCCAGGAAGTGGTTTTCATCAAAAGAGAAATTTACCTACCCATTCTATTCTGTGGAATGTACTGATAGTTTGGATCATCATCTCTTTTTTGCGTTTGTGGGAAACCAACAGGAACAACTTGTGGTTTATTGCGTGGATTGTCCTAGGATCTTGAGGCTGGTAACCTTGATTTGCATTGTATACTTGGTTTTCTTGGTTTTGCATTGTACTAGAAGCGCCGTTGACGAGATGAACACCCGTACGTACAACAGTAAATCCAAATCTTTGCTCAGCTTGTCGCGCAGTTAAACCGCCATTACGCATTTGATTGACCAAATCTTGTTCATCTGAATCCGCTTGGAAGCTTGTAAGCACGCCGTCACTTCTTGATGGTCTTGGACCTCTTGCGCTCATATACACCTAACCTTTTGGTTCTGCCTAAAAATATTTGTTCGATTATATTGGATGGAATATTACTCTGTCCAGCAAAGTCATACCACTTATCTTTCAGTATAGGCCATACATCTTTGTTTGTTAGAATTCTTTCCAAATAGGGCTGTCTTTTTCTTCAACGATACCATCACGCTTTTCAGCAATTCTTTTATTTTTTTCAATTTCTTTAGTGACCGAGTCTGGTATCTGGGTTCGCTTTTTGTCGAATTCTCTTAGAAATTGATCGATTTCGCTGGTATAACCTGTGCGCTGAATTTTTTTCTCTGCCATATAATCTCTTATTAGTTGTAGTAAGGGTTCTCGCCTTGAGTATGATCGGTCACATCCACAACCGCTGTTACTTCTGGCAATTGTGACATTAATGACTTTTCGATGCCTTGCTTTAAGGTGACATCGACCATGCCACAGCCATGGCAACCGCCCCCAAAACGCAATACCACTTCTTTGTTAGGTGTGATTTCAACTAAGGTGACCATACCGCCATGACTTGCAAGATTAGGGTTAACTTCGTTATGAAGAATATAGTTTACTCTTTCAGCCAAACTATCATCTTCATTAGGTTTGGCACCACGAAGGTTTGGTGCTGTGATCGCTAACTGGCCACCTAATTTATCGCTTTTATAATCAATTTCTGCGTCTTCTAGGTAGCTGACGCTAGCTCTGTCGATATAGATTGTAAATTGTGCAAATGGCACCGGTATATCGCCGGCGCGATGTTCCCCTGGCGGGCAAAAGGATATGCTAACATCTGCATTGGGTAATCCTGGATGATCTAAGAAAATACGCAAGCCCATCCCAGGGATTTCTTCTTTCGCAATCAGGTGATTGAAGTGTTCTTGCGCACTTGCGCTAACATGAATTTTCGGAAGAGTCACTGCATCTACACTCATTTATCACCTAACACATTAAAACTAAGTTTGTATTTTACTTGATAATCGTTATCATTTGCTACTGAGCCAATCCTTTGGCATGATGGAGTATATCGACTTCTGGGGATTATTTATTCTGCGGAAAAGCAGCATTGCCATGGAGAGTTAAATGGCTGACAGAAACGTACTGGATTTTCGAGCTCAAGCAGAACAAATGATGCGGATTATTG
Source organism: uncultured Pseudomonadota bacterium (assembly GCA_963829835.1). Classification (GTDB taxonomy): domain Bacteria; phylum Pseudomonadota; class Gammaproteobacteria; order Berkiellales; family Berkiellaceae; genus Berkiella. The sequence goes on along the minus strand of CAWHKC010000003.1, from coordinate 88,725 downwards.
AGACCCGTATCGAGGCCGGACAGCGCAATGCTGCCATTGAGTTTCTTATTCTTAAATTCAAAGCCTTATATGAGCAAGGCGTCTCAAGCGGGAAGTTGTATGAAAATGAGGGTATATTCCCGTATACACCCTTTTCAGAATAACAAAATAAACACTCTCGATTTCTGTTTTTAAACCCTGCCAATACACCTAATTTTACTGTATCCCATTGAAAATAAAGTCATTTTTCGTACTTCTTTAGTTTTGGTTATTTAACATAATTGTGTCATACTTATAAAATAAATGGCCAAAATATGTAGTCGGAGGCCTGAATGCCAGATCCACTTGAACCAAGTAAGATGTTCCTTAATATGAACAAATTGAGCAAATCTGAAGAAAAAATGGTTAAAGAAGCCATAAGAGAGATCTTCCGAAAATCTCCTTTGTTAAAAGGGCATGCTCCTCCTGACAAAATTGAAACACATTTTTCTAAGGCCTTGCGTGAAAATTTAGAGGATTTGTTAAAAGCAGACCCAACTCCTGAAAAAATGGAAGCAGCTACAAAGGCAATAGAGAAGGAGTATCATGGTAAAAAGAACAGAGGGCATAAAAAGTAATTTTTTCTTTGACGTCTAAAGTTAGACACTACATAATGGAAAACTTTTCGAGTAGTACAATTACAGCAGTTTGAGTAGTAGGTAGTATATGTCGACATTTCTCCCTGGTTTTAATCAAGCAAAAAATGGTAAGAAAGAGCAAAAGACTCAAGCTATGCAAACTGTAAAGGAACTCATTAAACTTTTTGAAGATCTCGAGGCAAAACCTTATGATCCTGCTAACGATAGTAGAGTGCTTGCTGAAATGAAAGCGAAAATAAAATGCACCGACAAGGTTTCAGTTGGGAAACTCGTCGAATCTTTTGAGGCTTCCAATGCTGCCAATAAAACGGGTGAGAAGGATCTTAACTTTAACCCGAAAAAAGATACATCTAAAGTCGCGAAGAGCAGGTAATTAACCAATAAAGCTCTTTACAAAATAAATTAAATCTTTATCCTTGTGCTCTAACATGAGTTTGGTTCTAAATTTCGAGAAGGTACACTCTTTTAATCAGTACCTATTTACCGATTGTCGGATCCACCTAGCTTAATTTTGATATTCGTGAGAAATTTCCACCCCAGCACTTTACTTACAAACAAATTGTGTTAACATACCAAAATAATTTAGTTGGATGATTAGTTAGGAATCCATTTATGGCATATTTACCAAGTGCGGAACATAGACTTAGGTCAAAGGATAGGCCAGAAAATAATGAGAGCAAGGTCCCAAATAGAATCTATTTTGAACCCAATAAGCTCTTTAATGGTGTTGAGGGTGTTCAGGATTTAGCAAAAATGCCTGAAAGAGTTAAAACGCCACTAACAAAGAATCTTCAAGATCTGGATGCTGTTTTCAATCATTTATTGAATGAGCATAAAAAGCCAGCACACACTGCTACAAGCAAAACCAAAAATCGTATCTAAAACAAAGCTGCATACCCTCTCCTTTAAGGAGAGGGTCTTGACATCATTCCTTCAGTTACGCTGAAGGAGATGTCTGCATATCATAGATAAACCAACCAACCAATGCCCCCACGGCCACTACTGGCGCTACGAATTTAGACATAAAGCCACCAATAATGATGCCGGTACTCAATACCACAACACTCAGCGTTTTCTCAGGATGTGTTAATCCATTTTGTCCCAGTGTTTGCAAATCACCTATAACACTACCACCGCAAACGTGCTGAATTTCGTTTATTGCTAATTCCCGCATTACTAACTCCCTACTGACTAAAATGTTCATATGACTCTATTTGACTTCATTCAAGAAACAAATATAGGACTGTAATTTACACTGGTGTAGAGAATAGAGTAAAGAAATTTTCGGTGGTTTGTTCCGCAACCTTACTAAGTGGCTCGCCTCGAAGCTCGGCAATATATTCTGCCACATGACAAACATAGGCGGGCACATTTGGCTTGCCACGATGCGGAATGGGGGCCAGATAAGGGCAATCTGTTTCCAGCAACATCCTATCAAGAGGCATTTTACGTGCTACCTCTTGAAGAATCGTTGCATTTTTAAAAGTGACTATCCCTGAAAATGAAATATAGAAATTCATGTCAATAGCTTGTTTAGCCATCTCCCAATCTTCAGTAAAGCAATGCATAACACCGCCTATTTCATGCGCTTTTTCAGAGCGCATTAAAGTTAGTGTGTCTTCTTTGGCTTGGCGAGTATGGATAATTAAAGGTTTAGAAAAAAGCTTAGCGCATTCGATATGCTGTGCAAAGCGTGTTTGCTGCCATTTAATGTCACCTTCAGAGCGATAATAATCTAAACCCGTTTCTCCAATCGCTATCACTCTTGGATGAGCAGCATATTCTTGTAATAAAGAGATATCTAATGGCACGCCTGGATTTTCATTGGGATGCAATCCCGTTGAAATAAAGACATTCTCAAATTTTTCTCCAATGCTCACTAATTCCGGGTGATCATCTAAAGTTACTGCTACACATAAAAAATAGCCAACACCGCTGTCTCTTGCTTGTGCTAAGACAAGTTGGAGATCTCCACCATAGGGAGTCAAATCTAACATGTTCAAATGGCAATGCGAATCAACTAACATGATATTACATCGTATGGGTAGGACGGTCTGATTTTAAAGCACCGGCTAGATAAGTTTCAATTTTATTACGTATTTTAAGGCCTTCTTCTCCTTGAAATTGAACACCAATACCAGCGGCACGATTACCCTGAGCGCCATTTGGCGTAACCCAAATCACTTTACCGGATGCGGGTAATTTTTCGGTTTCTTCCATCAGATTAAGTAACATAAAGACTTCTTCACTTAATTGATACGATTTATTGGTTGGAATGAACAAAGCCCCATGTTTCACAAACGGCATATAAGTCGCATATAGCACCGCTTTGTCTCTGATCGTTAACGATAAGATCCCTGGCCTTTGGGGCTTTGGTGCTCCAGTAGTATCGTTTGTTAAATTCATGCTAATTTTCCTTGATGGCACAATGAATGCCATTGGCAAAACAGCGATTCAAATAACAACTGTTTGTTAATACTAGGTGATGATAATGCACGTATTGCTTCATTCACATTTTCCAAATAGGTGAAAATTTGTGCAAGTGAGACTTTACCTAATAAATGCCGTAAATGCTTAAGTTGTTCATCGTTGTACGAAAATCCAGTTTGGCACTGTAAATCATACCGCATAAAATCAACTAACCAATAATATAATAAGTATAGTGCAGTCAGTGGTTGCGAGGTGATGAGCTGCTGTATCTCTTCACTGTCAAAAGCACGTGTCGTCCCTTCTAATAAAGCACTACACCATGTTACATGCCCTTGCAATTCAGATCCTATGATTTCCTTTGCTAATAAAGGAGAACCGCCTGCCAGAAATAATCCTTGTTGACATTCTTGTGGGGTACGAAGGGGTAAGCTTTGCGACAACCAAGTTAATACTGAATTCCTTGGTGGGAGAGGAATGTTAACCAAAAAACAACGGCTTTTTAGTGTCGGTATAATATTGCTGTGAGATGCCACTAAAATCAATACCGCATCACCTTGGGGCTCTTCTAATGTTTTTAATAACGCATTTGCAGAACCCGGCTGCAATTTATCCACATCAAAAAGCGTTACCACTTTTTTCCCTTTTTGGTGGGATGTTTGATCTAAAAAGTGACTGACCTCTCGAATATCATCAATACCAATAGCTTCCTCACCGCCTTTGTGAAGACTATCTGGATGGTGCTGTTGTTGATATAAAAAACATGAACGACATTGTTGACAAGCACCGATTGCGCTTGGTGTTTGGCAAAGTAATAATTGCTCAAAAGCTTGCGCAAGGAGCGTTTTGCCCAACCCTTTTGGTCCATAAAACAATAAGGCATGAGGCACTCTTTGTTGCTTGAATAATTGCAACAATCTTTGCCAGTTCGGTTCGAGCCATGGATAAAACGTCATATCAGCTCTTTCAATAGTGTTTGAATGGTTTGTTGAACCTCTTCTAAAGATTTTGCAGCATCAACCACAAAGTAGCGTTCGGGGTGGCGCTTTGCCATTGCTAAATATTGCAACCTAATTCTCTCAAAAAAAGGTTTCTTTTCTTTTTCAAAACGATCCAAATCTCGATGCTTCAAAATACGATCAAAAGCAACTTCCACGGGTGCATCTAATATTATTGTGTGATCGGGAACAAAATCTCCTAGCGTCCAACGATTGAGCTCATCTATCTTTTCGATGGCAAGTCCTCTACCCGCACCTTGATAAGCATAGGTTGCATCAATGAAACGATCACATATCACCCACTTGTCTTGTGCTAGAGCAGGTTTAATCACATGCTCCACATGTTGCAATCTGCCAGCATACAGTAATAATAATTCTGTCTGCGGCAATGTCGCTTCATCAAACTCCGATAATAAAATCCCCCGAATAGACTCTGCAATCGGCGTGCCGCCAGGCTCTCTTGTGACGATAACCTGATTGCCTGCATCATGAATAAATTTGGCAATAAAGTTAACGTTGCTCGATTTTCCGACACCTTCGATACCTTCAATGGTAATGAATTTTCCCTTTTGATTTTTATTATTATTCATTGCGTTATCCCTTTTGATAAACCCATTCCGCCCCCAAATTGATAAACAGTGGTGGCAGGAGGTGATAATTGATATTGGGTCACAGCAGCATTGTGTTCTTTTAGCGTGGCCGAGAAGTGATGGGTTCCATCCCCTCTTGCGACAAAATAAAGTGCGTCACCCTGATCTGGATGCATCGCCGCTAAAATGGATTTCATCCCTGGCATGGCAATGGGACTTGGCGGTAAACCTTTACGAGTATAAGTATTGTAAGGGGTATCGAATTTTAATTGCGCTTTGTCTAAGCGCCCAGTATAGTTTTTTCCCAAGCCATAGACCACGGTTGGATCGGCTTGCAAACGCATGTTTCTTTCTAATCTTCGTTGAAAAACACCAGAAATTAATTCTCTTTCATCATCAACGGCTGCTTCTTTCTCAATAATGGAGGCTAAAATCAACGCTTCATAAGGCGCATTTAATTTCACATCAGAAGAACGGCTATGCCAAGCGAGCTCTAATTTTTTTTGCATCATTTGATGAGCGCGTTTCAAAATATCGAGATCTGACATACTGGCTGTGTAAAAATAAGTCTCAGGGAAAAATTGTCCTTCCGATGATAAATCAGGTTTACCCAGGAGCGTCATTATTTCTTGCGGTGATTTACCTTCACATTTTTTAGTAATGTTCGGTAATGCAAACACTGACTTAAGAAGCTCTTCGAAGGTGACTCCCTCTACTATCGTAAAAGGATATTGCACCACATCGCCTTTCTTGAATTTCTCTAACAGCTTTTCGGGTGTAATCGATAAAGGAAATTGATATTCCCCGGCTTTGAGCGATTTCTCAAGGCCATGATACTGAATAGTCCATATCAGCAACTGCGCTTGCAGTGCTGTGACAACGCCTTTTCTTTTTAACTGATACACCATGACGGTAGAGCCCGTGCCAGGGGCCAGCGTATATTTGATGGATTCTTGTGAGTCTTGAAGGGGTGAGTGAATAAAATGATTAAAACTATAGAAGGAAGCTGCGATACCAAGTAGTAGCGTCACTAAGATTAAAGATAACACTACTTTAAAACGCACCATCTACTCTCTTTTTTGGGTCTTGAGTAGGGTGGGCAAAGCTTTTAGCGTGCCCACCATCTTCGTTCTCAACGGTGGGCACGCTAAAAGCTTTGCCCACCCTACATCAGAGGAAAGAAATACTAAATCTTTTTGAATATCAGTGCACCATTAGTCCCGCCAAACCCAAATGAATTGGAAATACAAATATCCATTTTCATTTCACGAGCATGGTTTGGTACAAAATCTAAATCACAATCATCACTGGCTTTTACCAAATTAATCGTTGGTGGCGCAATTTGATCGCGCAAGGCAAGAACGCAAAACATGGCTTCTATCGCTCCTGCTGCTCCGAGCAAATGCCCCGTCATCGATTTGGTTGAACTCACAGGGGTTTTTTTCGCGTGAGCACCAAGTGCTACTTTTATCGCAAGACATTCTCCTACGTCTCCAACAGGCGTTGAAGTCCCATGTGCATTAACGTAATCGATAGCTTCTGGCGCAATATGGGCATCATTCAATGCGGCTGTCATTGCAGCAGCTTCGCCTAATCCACCCTCAGAGTAGCTAGTGATATGATAAGCGGAAGCACTCATGCCAAAGCCAATCAATTCAGCATAGATTTTTGCACCACGCTTTTTAGCACTTTCATATTCTTCTAAAACAAGTACGCTAGCGCCATCGCCAAGGACAAAGCCATCTCTATCAACATCCCAAGGACGACTTGCAAGTTCAGGTGCATCATTACGTGTAGATAAAGCACGCGCAGCCGCAAAACCGCCCAACCCTAGTGGTGTACTTGCTTTCTCAGCACCCCCGGCAACCATAATATCGGCATCACCATAGGCAATGCATCTGGCAGCCATACCAATGCTATGCGCACCGGTCGTGCAAGCCGTTGCAAAGGCTAAGTTGGGTCCTTTGTAGCCGTACATAATTGAAAAATAACCAGCGCTCATATTGATGATGGCACCAGGAATAAAGAAAGGTGAAATTCGACGTGGACCTGAATCACGATATTCATCATGATTTTTTTCAATGTAGGCTAAACCGCCAATGCCAGAACCAATGGACACCCCTATTCGGGAAGCGTTCTCTGGATGTGCACTAAGGCCTGCATCTTTAACCGCTTGAACCGCTGCAGCAATACCGTATTGGACAAAAGTATCCATTTTACGAGCATCTTTAGTGGTTATTCCATAAAGTTGCGGATCGAAATTGCGGACTAATCCAGCAATTTTGGCACTAAAATTCGTAACATCAAATGTATCTAGAAGAGTGATACCACTCTTACCAGCAAGAATATTGCGCCAATTGGTTTCGACGTCATTTCCCATAGGAGAAACAACACCTAACCCAGTGACTACGACTCGACGTTGCATAACTCCTCCCATAAGAAACAAACAGGACTGCCATAGCAGCCCTGTTTTTATTCGGGATTACTTCTTCTTTGCGTGTTCTTCAACGTAGGCAATGGCTTCCCGTAAAGTAGTGATTTTTTCAGCTTCTTCATCAGGAATTTCAATTTCAAATTCTTCTTCTAACGCCATTACCAGCTCGACGGTATCGAGCGAGTCAGCTCCTAAATCATCAACAAACTTAGATTCCGGGTGAACCTTATCACGCTCTAAACCGAGCTGTTCCACCACGATATCTGTTACTCGCTCCTCAATGCTGTTCATGACAACTTGTTCCTCAGCCATTTTATCGACTTCCGCTCCGCCAAATAAAGTTAAAAAACTAACATCAATGGTTTAATACCTAGTTAGAGTGAGCGCAAATGCTAGCAAAATATTCTCTCTCACGCCACCAGTAATGCTCATAGTCTTCGCAATATAAGGATTTCTCCTACTAGTTAGAAAACTTATGATGCATTTAAGCCATTAACATTCCACCATTTACGTGTATTGTCTCGCCTGTAATATAGCGAGCCTGCTCAGATGCTAAAAACCCAACACTCGCCGCAATGTCTTCAGGTCGCCCCATTTGCCCCATTGGAATGCTGGTCAGCAAGGCTTCTTTTTGTCCCTCAGGCAAAACACGAGTCATATCTGTATCTATAAAACCAGGCGCCACTACATTAACAGTTATACCACGAGATGCAATTTCTTTTGCCAAGGATTTTGAAAAGGCTATCACACCTGCTTTTGCTGCACTGTAATTTGCTTGGCCAGGATTTCCAGTAATTCCAACAACTGAGCTAACAGAAATAATTCTTCCCCACTTCGCTTTGACCATGGCGCGCAAGCACGCTTTGGATAAACGAAAGACGCCCGTCAGGTTAGTTTGAATAATGGTATCCCATTCTTCATCTTTCATTCGTAACACTAAATTATCTCGGGTTACACCAGCGTTATTCACTAAAATAAGCGGCGCCCCTACTTTTTCTTCTATTGCTTTCAGGCAAGTTGTAATGGAGTCAGCATTGGCGATATCTAGCGCCATACCAAATCCCTTTAAACCATTTTGCTCCAAGAAGGTAGAGATAGCATTTGCACCATTTTCTGAGGTGGCAGTACCAACAACAGTGGCTCCCATCTGACCTAATGTCAGAGCTATTGCTTGACCAATGCCGCGACTTGCGCCCGTCACTAATGCTACTTTGCCTTCGAGTGATGATAATTGCCACATATGATTACCCTAATTGCGTTAACGCTAATTCTAGTTCTGATGGTGTTTCAATGCCCATGGTCTTTAATGCCGGATCAATTCGTTTTATCAATCCTGATAAGACTTTGCTAGGTCCACACTCAACGGCTACTTGAATACCCTCTTTTGTCAGACGTTGAATTGTTTCAACCCACCGTACAGGCATATAGAGCTGCTGTACAAGGCATTCGCGAATATCATCTGGATGCTGATGATTATCAACATCAACGTTTTGGATGATTGGTATGGTTGGCGCAGAAATTTTGATGTTGGCTAATTGTTTAGCCAATCCTAATGCTGCTGGTTTCATTAAGTCACAATGAGAAGGAACACTTACAGGGAGCATGACAACTCTTTTTGCGCCTTGTGTCTTTGCTAAAGCAGCAGCGCGTTCTACCGCAGGCGCATAGCCTGCGATAACGGTTTGACCAATGGCATTGAAATTTGCAGGAGCAACAATTTCATTTTCAGAAGCTTTTGATGCACTCTCACATACTTGTGTTAAAATTTTGTCATCAAAGCCGATGATAGCAGCCATGGCACCCAAACCATGGGGCACGGCTTCTTGCATCAATTTTCCACGCAAGGCAACCAATCTCACGGCATCTGCGAAATCCAACGCATTAGCACAAACAAGCGCTGTGTATTCGCCTAAGCTATGCCCTGCTAACATTTTTGGCAAAGGTCCTCCTTGGGCTTGCCATAAACGCCATAATGCAACGCCTGCTGTTAAGAGTGCAGGTTGTGTGTTAACCGTGTCATTTAAACTTTCTTCTGGTCCAAACAGTGATAATTCCCATAAATCTTTTCCAAGAGCTTTGCTCGCTGTTGAAAAAGTATCTTCAATGATGGGATATTTAGCTGCAATTTCTTTTAGCATCCCAACTTGTTGAGAACCTTGTCCAGGAAAGACAAATGCTAATGTTTGATGTTGTTTTGCCATTGCGTTCACCTAAAACTTTACGAGTGCTGAGCCCCACGTTAAACCACCGCCAATTGCTTCAAACAATAAGGTTTGTCCTTTTTTAATGCGACCATCGCGCACAGCGACATCTAAAGCTAAAGGAATTGAAGCACTTGAAGTATTACTATGAGTATCAACAGTACAAATAACTTTTTCCATGGGCAAGCCCAGTTTGTCCGCTGTTGCTTTTATAATGCGAATATTTGCTTGATGAGGAACCAACCAATCAATTTGATCGGGTGTTAGCTGATGTAGTTGTTGGATATCTTTCATCAAAGCACCCAGTTTAGCAACAGCAATTTTAAACACTTTTTGCCCTTGCATTTGAATGAAGGGTTGCATATTTTCTAATGGGGTATTGAAGTTTTCAACCTTGTTAACGCTTGGGATCACATTGACATGATCAGCCAACTGCATATTATCAACATAGAGTACTTCATCATAATTACCATCAGCATACAGATGTGTAGACATAATACCCGGGGTGTCACTGGCTTCTAACACCACCGCGCCTGCGCCATCACCAAATAGCACACACGTATTACGATCTGACCAATCAATAAGTCGACTCATTAATTCAGATCCGATGACTAAAGCACTTTTGATAGCACCGGTTTTTATGTATTGATCTGCCACACTTAAGGCATAGATAAAACCTGAACAAGCCGCTTGAATATCAAACGCTATACAAACAGGGATCCGTAAATTTTTTTGAACTAAACACGCTGTGGCAGGAAATATCTTGTCTGGAGAACCCGTTGCAACAATAACCATTCCAATATCTTTTGCCGCATAACCGCATTGATCTAATGCCGCTTGTGCTGCGATAGTTGCCATGCTAGAGGCGGTTTCATCAGGACCTGCAATATGACGTGAACGAATACCCGTTCGCTCTACAATCCACTCATCAGATGTTGCAACCCGCTTTTCCCAATCTGCATTTGTAAAGATAGTAGGAGGTAAGTACCCTCCCGTACCAATAATTTTTGAATACTTCATGCAGGTTTACGCTCACCCAAATATAACTCAACTTCAGATCGGATCTTTTCTGGAATGTTATTTTCAGCTTCCACCAACGCTTCTATGATGGCTTGTTTAAAGCTAAATCTTTTTGCATTGCCATGACTCTTAATGACAATGCCATTGAGGCCCAATAAACTTGCACCATTGTAACGACTGGGATCAAAACGGGTACGAATTGTTCGTAAAATGGGCATAGCGAGCAAGGCAATAAATTTGGTATAGAAATTTCGAGTAAACTCACGACGGATATAATCAACTAACATTTTGGCAACGCCTTCACTAGACTTTAATGCCACATTGCCGACAAACCCATCGCAAACAACGACATCCGCTTTGCCTTGGTACATATCATTCCCTTCGACAAATCCGATGTAATTAATGATATCTGTTTCACTTAGCATTTGCGCTGCTTGTTTAACGGCTTCACTGCCTTTAATCGCTTCAGAGCCTATGTTGAGAAGTCCAACCCTTGGACGTGCAATATTATCGGATGCGCCAGCCAAAACGGATCCCATCACAGCGAATTGAAATAAATGTTCACCTTGGCAATCAACATTTGCCCCTAAATCAAGCATCCGCATGCGACCCATTTTGGCTTGATCAGCATTAACAGGAATGGAGTAGACAATGGCAGGCCTGTCGATACCAGGAAGGGTTTTCAGTACAAAACGTGCAATGGCCATCAGTGCGCCCGTATTGCCAGCGCTAACGCAAGCTGCTGCTTCTCCTGATTTAACAAGATTAATAGCAACCCGCATTGAGGAATCTTTTTTCAAACGCAAAGCAGAAGCTGGCGATTCGTCCATCTCAACTTTTTCAGAGGCATGATGAACTCGCAAACGCTTTTCATCAAATGAATGCGAGTGGGATTTCAGCTGCTCATCAAGTTTTTGGGCGTCGCCAACTAAAATAAGATTCAGATGGGGGTATTCAGATAATGCATCCAAGGCTGCAGGTACTACAACGCTCGGACCATGATCGCCCCCCATCGCATCTAGCGCGATGCTGAAATTATTCAAATGGTTTACTCTTCGTCAGTATCCGCAACCGCTGCTGCAGCAATCACTTGACGACCGCGGTAGTAACCATCCGCAGTGATATGATGACGACGATGCGTTTCGCCGGTTTCTTGATCGATAGACAATGTAGGCTTACTTACCTTGTCATGGGAACGTCTTTGATTACGTCTTGAACGTGTTGTTCGTGCTTGTCCTACTGCCATTTGATTTCACCATTAATTTTAGTTAACTAAATATATGTTTGGATCATTTAATTTTTTTTAAATCATCATAGCTCATGCATGGTGGTTCATGCAGAGGTGCCAAGGGTAACGCAAGGTGTAGCTCCTCTGCAATCCATTCTGCAAGAGTAATTTCTCCTTCAGGCGCCAATAATGGCTCAAAACGTTCTGGTAACAACTCAGCCTGCTTGTCGTTAGCTACCGGACTCACAAGAATTGGAGCTCTTATTGGGTATGTCATAGGTTGTAAACAACGTTGGCAAATCACCTCTATATCAGTAGATAATTCACCTTCAATACAACATAAGCCCCCTTCATCTGTAGAGAAAACAAGCGACATTGTCACAGGCGTCTCATGTTGCTCTTTCAATTCTTTTGGCAAATGTGGAATTTCACCTAAAGAGATTTTGCCAATAAGCTTATTCCCGCCAGGCGGTGCTTTTCGGCATAGTTCTTTAGGATTTATAATTTTTGGCAGTTCATTAATTAACATAAGCCGGCAATAATATCTTTTGTACGAAGTGGAGTCAAAGTAAGAAATGTTGATATGATGAATATCACCCTTAAACTAATTTAACTTTGCAACTAAAATGTACCCATTAATTCTTGCTTCAAGCTCTATATATCGTCATGAATTGCTATCTAGGCTAAAAATCCCTTTTACCACTTTTTCATCTGATATCGATGAAACGCCACATCCTGGGGAACCTATTCCTGAAATGGTGTTGCGGCTGTCCAAAGAAAAGGCGCATGCTTGTGCTCTTTTAAATCCAGGGGCAATTTGTATTGGTTCAGATGAAGTAGCGGCTCTTGGCAATACTATTCTAGGCAAGCCGCTGACGCACGAAAATGCGATAAAACAGCTCAGTGAAATGAGCGGTCAACAAGTTATCTTCTATACCGGTGTTTGTGTTAGTGCGCCCTTTTTAAAGCATGAAGACATTCGTATGGCAACAACCACTGTCACCTTTCGCACACTGTCTCAACAGATGATTGAAAATTATCTGCATAAAGAAAAACCCTATCATAGCGCGGGTAGTTTTAAATCAGAGACCTTAGGTTCAGCTTTGTTAGAACGATTTGAAAGCGAAGACCCTACGGCCATTATTGGATTACCCTTAATCATGTTATGCGACATGTTAAGCCGGGTAGGGATAGAAGTGATTTAAGAGCTTACTTACTTTTAAATTTATCTCTTAGTTTGGCAACAATACCTTTATTACCTTCTCTTAATTGTGCTAGCTCTTCTTTAATTTCCACTTGTTGACCCGAAGGCCCTTTTCCCTTTTTAGCTTCTTTGACTTTTTCCAAATATTCTTGAGCAATGGGTGCCATTCTTTTTGCAGGTTCTTCATTATGCTTCACTTCCTCAACCGAAGGCGGAGGTGGTGGTGGCCCCATATCCGGCATTTTTTCGGGAAGAGGTTCTTTCATCTTGGCTTTTATTGCTGCCGCTTTCGCATCGCTTTCTTCTTTTCTTTTGCCGCTAATTTCAGCTTTACTTGCCTCTCTTGCTAATTGTTGCTTTGCCAATTGTCCTAATTGTTCAGCACCAGTGTCAAAAAATGATTTTACTTTGTCGACAAAACGCGGCAAGTTAATGCCAAAAAGTTTCGTTCTTTGCGGAATTTGACTATGCTGATATGAAAGTTCTTCTGCGGCTTTGGGATATTTTTTATCAAATGGTTGCACAAACGAATGCATTTCAAATGGATCTTGATCTTGCAATTGTTGTTTTTTATTCGTTAAAGGAACCGACAAACCGACCTTAGGAGCCTCTGTAATAACCTTAGGTTCCGTTGCAGCCAATTTATCTAATGTTGGAGCAAGTATAACGGCCATATTGTAAGCCTTCATTTTATTTTGTGAAGCATTTTTGGTTACCATAGAAGCAACATACAAGAGGTTATGCAAAAATTTCGCTTCTTCTACATATCCCTTATCAATAAGCTCTTCAATGCATTGTTTAAATTTTTTCGGAAAGCCTTCAGCATTGATACTACTTGCTAAAATAGCCTGGGCTTCTCCTGTCCATGGCGGGAGCTGCAAATTTACTTGTGTTATTATTCCAGAAAGGTTAAGGGGGTTGTCTTTAAGACCTTTTATTTGTGAAAGCTTATTCGACGCAGGATCATCCTTTATCTCATTATATATTGCTTGTATTTCTCCAATGCCGGGGGAAAGTCTAAAGACCCCTGTCGTTGAGAAAAAATTATCATCCATCATTGCAAAAGCTTGTTCCATTATGAGATTCGATTTTTGCAATATAGTCGCTTCGCTAAAGGATAGGGGTGTGGGGGTAGTTTTTTGTTCAAGAGTCATGACGGCGTCCTCTTTTAACTTTATGATATTTATAATTATTTACTTGTTGATTTTGGCTATTGTTGATATGACAAGTTGTAAGAGTTTATGGTTCAATAGTTAGCTAATCAATTATGTTGGTATACACGTAAACATCGGCAAAAGGATCGGCAAAAATAAAGTATAATAATAATATAACCATATGTTATTATTATTAAATAATCGGCAAAAAGATCGGCAAAATATGAGTGTTCAAACACCCAGTGCAATGGAACCTATGATGCCCCAAGAAGGGGTAGCTATGACAGCAATGTCTGACATTGTTATTGATCTTATTGCTAAAAGCGAAAAGCTGAAATCTAAATTTAACCCCCAAATGCAATCCTCATTAAGTGACATGGTGCGCTCAATGAATTGTTACTATAGCAACTTTATTGAAGGGCATAACACACACCCCATCGATATTGAACGGGCCTTAAAGCTAGATTTTTCTCATGATATCAAAAAGCGTAATTTACAAATTGAAGCCAAAGCGCACATAGAGTTACAACAAAAAATAGATATTGATGATAAATTGTTAAATATTACCTCCCCTGAATATATTTTATGGTTGCATGAGGAATTTTATTCGGCCTTACCTGATGAAATGCGTTGGATAGAAAATCCACAAACAAAAGAACGCAAACCTGTGATTCCAGGACAGTTTCGAGATGGCAATGTTATTATTGGTTATCATATTCCAATTGATGCACATTTAATTCAAAAATTTTTACTTCGCTTTGATGAGCGTTATGAAATAGCAAAATTTAATCGAATTCATCAAGCCATCGCAGCAGCGGCATCTCATCATCGCTTACTTTGGATCCATCCGTTTTATGATGGTAATGGTAGAGTTGCAAGACTTTTTTCTCACGCCTATCTTAAGAAAATTGGAATAGGTAGTGGCTTATGGTCAATATCAAGAGGGCTTGCAAGAAATCATTCTGAATACAAACAGTTATTGATGGATGCTGATATGCCAAGACAAGGGGATTATGATGGACGAGGCGCTCTCACTCAAACAGGTTTAAATAATTTCTGTATTTTCTTTTTGAAAAGCTGTCTAGATCAAATCGAATTTATGGAAAAGCTATTACAGCCTGAGAAACTATTACAAAGGATAGAGCGCTGGACTATCGATCAAATTGAATCAAAAGAATTGTTACCTGGATCATTTTCTTTATTAAAAGAAGCCTTCATCAGAGGACAGTATGACAGAGGTGAAGCTTCAACTTTAACTCAATATAAAGAAAGGCAAGCTCGTACTGTTTTAAACAAATTAACCGAAAAAGGATTGTTAATTTCAAGCTCCCCTAAAGGGCCAGTTAGTTTAGCATTCCCAAGTTCAATATTGGAAGATTGGTTTCCAAGACTATATTTGGGAGGATCTTAGTAAAGTAAGCCCTCACCTGCCTACGCCCTGTCTTCCGAAGCCTTTTAGGCGCAGGAAGATAAGAAGCTTCGGCAGGCAGGCCCTCTCCTACTAAGCTTTTAACTTAGTAGGAGTTATTTTATCGAAGGGTTTGTGTATTTAAACCCAATTCAGAAGAGAGTTGCTTGGTCATGCTGGCGCCCATTCTTGAAGCCAGTCTGTCTAGCAAGCTATGGGTTGTGCTGTAATCGATGATTTCTTCAACCCCAATCACTTCTCTTGCCACAAAACCCGCACTGCCTAAACCGTCGATAAGGCCAAGTTCTAAGGCTTTATCACCAGACCAAAATAAACCGCTAAAAAGTTGATCTTCAGGGCCTTTTAATCGGGTACCACGACCATCTTTTACCGCTTTGATAAAATGTTGGTGGACATTATCTAGAAGTCCTTGTGCAAATTGGATCTGCTCAGGATTTTCAGGAGAGAATGGATCCATAAACATTTTGTTCTTACCCGCAGCAAGAGATCGTTGCTCAACGCCTACTTTTTTCATGATATCAACAAAACCGAAACCTGGTAGGAGTACACCTATTGATCCGACAATACTTGAAGGATTGGCATAGATTTGATCAGCCCCAGCTGCCACATAATAAGCACCTGATGCGCAAATATCGACAACAACGGCATAAACTTTCTTTTCAGGATATTTTGTTCTTAATCTTCTTAATTCATCGTAAATATAAGCACTTTGTACTGGTGTACCGCCTGGTGAATTAATACGCAAAATGATTGCTTTCACTTTTTGCTCTGTAAAAGCATGGCGAAGACTTGTTGCTATATGATCAGCTTCAACCTCTTGACCTTGTCCAATGGTACCCATCATATCAATCAAGGCAACATGCTCTTTCAGAACTTGTTTAGGTTTTCCTTGAAACCAATATATTGTCATACCGAGGATATAAGCTAAAATAATCAGCTTGAAAAATATACCCCAACGTCTTGAGCGTCTGTGCTCGACAACCGTTGATAAGAGTGCTTTTTCAACAACGTCACGTTCCCAATTTGGGGAAGGATTAATTTGATCCTGCATAGCAGTTCCTCGTATTTAAGTTCTTAATTCCTGACAATACTTTTCAAACGCTTCTGGCATGGGACAGGTGATAGTTAAGCTAAACGGCTCATATGGTAACTTTACGACTAACTGATGTGCATGTAAGTATAGCCGATCATACCCCTGTATCTTGGCCTGATTATCGCTTTCACGATCCCCATATTTTTGATCACCAATAATTGGACTACCCATAAAAGCGCAATGTACTCGAATTTGGTGAGTCCGACCAGTCACTGGCGTAGCTTGTAAGAGCGTTGCTTGAGAAAAAGATTCAAGCTGTTCAAATGTCGTTTTTGATGATTTACCATCCGGGGTAACCTTAACCATTCTTTCGCCTGATTTTAGCAAAAATTTATGAAGGGGGGCTTCTATCGTTTTTCCCCCTTTCCATTTACCGTGTACGAGAGCGTAGTAATGCTTTGATATTTTCCCACTCTTAAGGCAGTCATGTAAATGGGTTAGCATGGGGCGGCGTTTAGCAATCATGACACAACCGGAAGTATCACGATCTAGCCGATGCACAAGTTCTAAAAAGGGTGCTCCTGGTCTCATGCCGCGGATTGCTTCAATCAACCCCAGGGAAATCCCGCTTCCACCATGTACAGCCATACCTGCGGGTTTATTAATGACTAAAAAATGATCGTCTTCGTAGAGTATAGCGTGATCTAATGTTTTAGCTAGTTTACTTCCAGGATGTGAATTACCTTCAGTTTTCAAGGCCATGCGTATGGGAGGGATGCGTATAGCATCTCCCAAAGAAAGTTTATAGCTAACCCCAATGCGACCTTTATTCACCCGAACTTCACCCTTTCTGATGATGCGGTATATTCGACTTTTTGGTACGCCACGTAGATAAGTCGATAAAAAGTTATCGATACGTTGCCCTGCGTGGGCATCGGTCACAACAATTTGTTGGACGTTGGTAAGTGGCTGATGACTGGCTAACATCTGAAGATTATATACTGCTCACTTCTTTTTGTCCGCTTTTTTTCCCTATAGAGATCAACTAGTTCGGTTGGTCAAAAACTGATAAAATGGCAACGTTGTAAGCGCTTAATGAATTTATAAGACTTACTTGGCAACATTATGCCATAGGAGCTCACCAAGCAAGGCTAGTAAAATAATCATCTCCCTATTTGCCCCCCTTGCTGGTATTTAAGAATGACTCCACACACTAAAACTAAATAAAACAAAAGATAAAATGCACGGAATATTATGACTAAAAGAATGTTAATCAATGCAACGCAAAAAGAAGAACTACGTGTCGCCTTAGTCGATGGGCAAAGCCTTTATGATCTCGACATTGAACGCACTGGCCGAGTACAAAAAAAAGCAAGCATTTACAAAGGTCGCGTAACACGAGTTGAACCCAGTCTTGAAGCCGCTTTTATTGACTATGGTGCTGATCGCCATGGATTTTTGCCGCTCAAAGAAGTCGCGAGAGAATATTTTAGCCATGGTCATGATGGCGGTAGACCTCACATTAGAGATGCTCTTCGACCAGGACAAGAACTGATTGTTCAAGTCGACAAGGAAGAACGTGGCAATAAAGGTGCTGCTCTTACTACCTACATAGGCTTAGCAGGCTGTTACTTAGTTTTAATGCCAAATAATCCTCGAGCTGGTGGTATCTCTAGGCGCATTGAAGGTGATGAACGTAACGATCTAAAAGATGCCTTAAGTCAGCTCGCATTGCCTGAAGGAATGGGTCTTATCGTTCGTACCGCTGGCGTTGGACGTAACTTAGAAGAGCTTAGCTGGGACTTAGATGTGTTGCTCAGCCAGTGGCAAGCCATTGTACAAGCATCACAACGTCCTGCTCCTTTTCTCATTCATCGTGAGAGCGATGTTATTATACGCGCGCTTCGTGATTATCTGCGGCCTGATATTGCAGAAATCTTAGTCGATACCGAAGAAGCTTATCAGCACGCTAAAAAGCACATCCAAGTTGTGCGTCCTGATTTTGCAGATCGCGTTAAACGTTATCAAGACGCTATCCCCTTGTTTAACCGCTTTCAAATTGAAAGCCAAATTGAATCTGCCTTTAAGCGCGAAGTAGCGCTTGAAAATGGCGCCTCTATCGTTATCGACCCAACCGAAGCACTGATTGCCATCGATATTAACTCTGCAAGAGCAACCGAAGGTAGTGACATTGAAGAAACAGCATTACAAACCAATCTTGTTGCTGCTAAAGAAATTGCACGTCAATTACGCTTGCGTGACATTGGCGGATTAATTGTTATCGATTTTATCGATATGAATTCGACAAGACATCAACGAATGGTTGAAAACCATCTCAGAGAAGAGTTAGCCGCAGATCGGGCTCGTATTCAACTAGGGCGCATATCACGATTTGGTTTGCTCGAAATGTCTCGCCAACGATTACGTCCCTCTTTAGGTGATTCAAGTGGTGTTTCCTGCCCTCGTTGTGAAGGACAAGGCACCATTCGCAATATTCAATCGTTAGCTTTAGCGCTTATGCGTATCATTGAAGATGAGGCAATGAAAGAAAATACGCGTCAAGTGAACGTACAAGTACCTGTCGATCTGGCTGCTTACTTGCTAAATGAAAAACGTCAAGCCGTATTAACGCTTGAAGAAAGACATCAAATCCGCATCATATTACTGCCAAATCCACACATGGTAACGCCTCAATACCAAGTTGTTCGCATACGCGAAGATGATGCAACTGATCAAGAGGATGTACCAAGCTTCAAACTTATCACCCCCATTGAGCGCAAAATAGAAGATGTAACAGCACCAGTTCAAAGAGAAAAGACTGATGAACCCGCTATCAAGATCACGCCTATTGCTGCGCCATTACAAATAACACGTGATAAAGGATTTATTAAGCGAGTGTGGTCTGCCATTTTTGGTGATACGACCGCTTCTGATACACCGCGTCGTACCGGCTCACAGTATACTGCTACAGCAACAACACCTTCTGAGCATCGTCCACCTAGTAGAGGACATCACCACCACAGAAGAGGTCGTGGTCAGCAAAGAGGTAGTCATGAACGTGGAGAGCGTACAGAACGTGCTGAGCGTGGTGAACCACGTCACGAGCGCGGTGAACCACGTCACGAGCGCGGTGAACCACGGCAGGAGCGTGGTGAACCACGGCACGAACGAAGTGAACCAAGACATGAACGAGGTGAGCCACGTCACGAGCGCGGTGAACCACGCCAGGATCGTGGCGAGCAAAGACCCGAGCAACGTAGCGATCAACGAACCGATCGTGGTGAGCCACGAGATGAACGTGGAGGACGCCGTCATCATCGTCATCGTCGTCAAGGCGGACAAAATCGTGGTGAACGTTATCCACGTGATCAAAACCAACAACAAGGATTTGAAGAGAAACCTTTCTCTGATTTTCAAGATGATAAGAATCAACCAACTGCTTTTGAAATAAAACCAGAAGTTGCTGAAACTGTTATTCCTGACATCAGAGACTCAGATGATAGATCAAAACAGGAAAGCCATGCTGCAACACCTAAGGAAAGTACTCCTTATGTTCAACAACAGCGACCAGCACAAAAAGAAAGACCGCCAGCACCAGTGCTTGATATCAATACACCAGAGGCTAGAGCGGCTCGCAGGCTGCAAGATGCCATTAGCATCGTCAAGCTGACAGAAGCTGAGAAAGAAAATACCGTGGTTACCTTAAGTGAAGCTTCAACGCCAGTGCCTGAACATCATTTTACTTTGGTCACGACCAAGAAAACTGAAACCCCAGCAAGTGTTGTAGAGCATGTGCCGCAAAAAATAACGACTGTTGTGCCATCGAATGAGAATATGGTAACAATGGAAGAAACGCCTGTTGTTCAGCCTCGCTCAGCACCATTGAATCAAGTGGTCACTAAGAAAGGACCTGAAGCACCAGCACGTGTGGAAGAGAAGAAAGAAAAAGAGAGTTCTTATGAAGTGATTATGGAAGAAGACGATAACCATAATCGATAAATGATTCTTTTTTCGTAGGGTGGACAAAGCTCTTAGCGTGTCCACCATCTTAGAGTGGTGGGCACGCTAAGCTTAGCCCACCCTACTTCAGATAGTCTTTTAATTCTTTAATACTCTTCAACGGCGCCCCGCACACATTCCCCGAACAAATATAAATGCTCAAGTCATCTTTGGACTCATATTGTTTTAGTTCAGCAGGAATGCTTTCATCAAGCGCAAATACAAAACGATTGGGAATATAGGCACTAAATAACAGCTCTTTGGCATAGGCAACCAACTCAGCTTTCCCCTGAATAATAACAATTGCAGGTGAGGACAAATACTCAGATTGCAATACTAAGAGTGTTGGGTAATATCTCGCATTTTGTTCCAACAAGCCTTGGGTCATTGATAATGATTTATCAGCCATCTCCGTATAGTCGACTCGGTTTAATAAAGAACCAAATCGGTGCAAAGCCAGGGCTGCAACACTTGCACCAGCAGGCATCACATCATCAATCCAAGATTGGACTCGAAGAATAAGTCTTTCATGATGCTTTGATGTAAAGTGAAAACCACCCTGCTCTTTATCCCAAAAATCACTCATTAAAATATCTGCTATGGTTTTTGCAAAAGCAAGGATTTGAGCATCCCAATGTGCTTGCAGATAATACCAACATGCATCTAGTAAATAAGCATAGTCATCTAAAAAGCCACTCTGTTTGCGTTGTCCTTTGCTATAAGTGACCCACAATTTGTTATCATAAAATAGTGTGTCTTTTATAAATTGAATTAATTGTGTGGCTTGCTGCAAAATCACATTGTCTTGAAAGATGATACTACTGATGCTCAAGCTTTTTAGCATCAAGGCATTCCATGAACATAATATTTTATCATCAAGGCCTGGGCGCACTCTGGATGCACGATAGTTTATTAATTTTTCTTTAATGGATAATGAAAGTGATTCTTTATTTTGTCTTTGAACTAAATGCCATTTATGTTCAAAATTAGGCGTCTCATTTAGCTCATAGGTTTTTTTAAGTTGCTCAAACTCATTTTCATCTAGCAAAGATTCAAATTCACTTTTATCCCAAGCATAATATTTTCCCTCTTCCCCTTCGCTATCGGCATCTAAAGAGGAATAAAAGCCACCTTCTTTTGAGTGCATTTCAAAGCTTGCCCAATCAATGCACTCTAGGGCTACTTCTTTTAAGTTTTCATTGTGGGTGAACGCATAGCCTTGCGCATAAAGACCAATCATTTGCGCATTATCATAGAGCATCTTTTCAAAGTGTGGGATCTGCCACTTTTCATCAACACAATAGCGAAAGAAGCCGCCGCCAAGATGATCATAAAGTCCACCTTGCGCCATTTTGTCCAGTGAAAAAAGAACACATTGCAAAAGTTCATCATCTTTGAGATATAAAATCCCACTTAATACAGCAGGCATTGGAAATTTTGGTGCACCTTGAAAACCGCCATAGCGCTTATCAAATTCTTGTAACCATTGCCCTTTGGCGGCTATCAGTGGTGTCATTTTAATTTGATGTAAATAGGGATCGGCGGGTTTTTCAAGATGAGCAATCGCTTGCGCCAACTGTTGATTTTGCTCATGGATGGCCGTTCTATCTCTTAAATAGAAATCACTGATAACCTGACATATTTCTTGAAAGGAAGGCCTGCTAAAATGTCTTTCCTTTGGAAAATAGGTGCCACTGTAAAATGGCATGAGATCATCTGGCGCTAAAAAGACCGTCAAAGGCCAGCCCCCTCCCTGTCTTATCAATACCTGATGTAGCTGCTGATAGACTTTATCGATATCGGGTCGCTCTTCTTTATCAACTTTAATATTGATAAACAATTTATTCATGAGCGTGGCAGTTGCTTCATCTTCAAAGGATTCATGAGCCATCACATGACACCAATGACAAGCTGCATATCCTATTGATAATAAGATCGGCTTATCCTGGCTTTTTGCTAAGGCTAACGCTTCATCACACCATGGATACCAATTGACTGGATTATGAGCATGCTGCAATAAATAGGGACTGGTCTCATTTATCAGCCTATTATAGGAAGTCATTCTTAATATTCTTCATCGCTTAATATTCTGCGCGCTTCTTCCTCTAACATGACAGGTATATCATCTCTTATTGGATAGGCGAGTTTATCCAATTTGCAAATCAATTCATTTTTATCTCTTTTATACAGGAGGGGTTGCTTGCAGATCGGGCAAGCTAAGATGTCCAGTAGCTTTTTGTCCACTTTGTATTCTCCGTAACAAATTATCTAAAAACTCTTTTTCCACAGATACGTCTAAATGAGCAGCCCAACAATTTGGCCCTGCAAAAGATTGACATTTCACGGCATCTTTTTCTGTCATTAAAATAGGATAGTTATCATTGAACTGAAGATCACTGGACACAAATTGATGATGATCTGGAAAGGGATGTTCGATAACCTGTATCCCTTCTTTTCTACACATATTAAAAAATTTCATCGGATGGCCAATACCGGCAATAGCATGTATTTTTTGCTCAATAAAATTATTCAACTCATCACGTCGACTAGGAGATCTTACGTTGGTAACTTGTCGTCCTAATGAAACACACATCGGCCATTCCCCAGGATGTGCTGTTCCATTGGTCACGATAAAATCAACTTTCTTTAATCGGCGCGGACTTTCTCGCAAAGGGCCGGCTGGTAAGCACATACCATTACCAAAGCGCCTTTGTCCATCTATCACTGCTATCTCAATATCGCGTGCTAATTGATAATGCTGTAATCCGTCATCGCACAATATAATATCGACTTCTGGAAAAGTTGAAAGTAAAAATGAAACCGCTTTTGTTCGTTGTCGTCCGGCAACAATCGGACAACTCGTTTTTCTTGCCATAAGTAAGGCTTCATCTCCCACCTCGCTACCATGACTTGTTGCCGCAACCGTTTTCACTTCATCCTTTTTCAAATGGCTGGCATAGCCATGCATAATGATACCTGGATGGTAACCTTGAGATTTCAAAAATTCTGCAAGAAATCCTACCAAAGGGGTTTTACCAGTCCCACCTACAGAGATATTCCCAACGATAATGACCGGCACATTAAAACGCTCTTGTTTTAAAAGTTGTGTATAGCAAAAATAACGAAGATAACAGATGAATTGAAATACCAACGAGAAAGGATAAAGAAAAAAGTTAAGCAGTTTTTTTCGATGCCAAAAAGCGACTATATAAGAAGAAAGCCTCAAGAATTAACTGCCTTAACTTGAGGTTCTTGGTATTGCATCACTCTCAAAGAAGCATACAAGCCATTCAAACGCATTAATTCTTCATGCGTCCCCATTTCAATGATACGCCCTTTATCGATTACCATTATCCTATCTGCATTTTCAATGGTAGATAAACGATGTGCAATCACAAGTGTTGTACAACTTGCCATCAATTTTTCAAGGGCATCTTGAATATATCGCTCAGACTCTGTATCTAAAGCACTGGTGGCTTCATCCAAAATTAAGATGGGTGCTTTTTTCAAAATAGCTCTTGCAATCGCAATGCGTTGACGTTGGCCGCCTGATAATCGCACACCATTCTCACCAATCTGTGTATCAAATCCATCGGCGAGCTGCTCAATAAATTCGCGCGCGTGGGCAGATTCAGCTGCCGCTAAAATTTCTTCTTGCGTCGCATCATCACACCCATAGGCAATATTACGAGCGACGGTGTCGTTAAATAGGGTGACATGTTGAGACACAATGGCAATTTGCTGACGCAATTCGGCTAAGGGGAGCTCCATAATATTAATACCATCGATTAATATTTCACCCGAAGCATCATAAAATCGCGGTAACAAATTAACGAGAGTCGACTTACCACCTCCTGATCGCCCAACCAAAGCGATTGTTTCACCCGCTTTGACTTCAAAAGTGATATCTTCAAGAATATTGGCGCTATTTTGCGAGCCATAATTAAAACGCACTTGCCGATAAGCCACATTACCAGCAGGGAATCTTAACGTTTTAGAACCCGTATCGACTTCAGGCTTTTCATCTAAAAAGGCAAAAATACTTGCCGCTCCAGCAATACCCTTTTGAATATTATTATTTAACTTGGTGAACTCTTTAATGGGACGCAATAATGCAATCATCGAGGTCATCATCGCAGCAAAAGCGCCTGGGCTAATTGACGTCCTTAAGGCATCTTCAGGATTGAGCGTCGCTAAATAAACGGTGACGGCTAAAGCCATGGAACCGATAACTTGTACCATCGGTACACTTAACGCTGAAGTCGCTATGAGCTTCATTTCTTGGCGACGATTACGTTGTACCACTTTTTCAAATTGGGCAATTTCATTGCTTTGCCCACCAAAAGCTTTAATCACCTTCTGACCTTCAATGGCTTCTTCGGCAGCATGCGTAACGTTACCCATCGAATCTTGAATACGCGAGCTCACTCCCCGCACGCGTTTACTCACCACATGCATAACGCCTGTCATTAAGGGTACCGTGATAACGAATAAAAAGGTTAAACGCCAACTAATCGAAAGCATCACCACTATCAAAGCAAGCACCGTAAAAGACTCTCGCACCAGTGTTGTTAAGGCATCACTACTGGCATTGGCGACCTGCTCAACGTTATAGGTAATTTTTGATAATATTTCACCGCTCGTCGTGCGATCGTAATAGGAAGTGGGTAATTTTAATAAGTGTGAAAACATCTCTTGACGAAAATTCATGACAACATTTCTTCCTACCCATCCCATGAAAAAAGTAGAAAGAAAGGTTGCCAAACCTCTGATGACAAAAATGCCAACCACAACAAAAGGGATCCAATGAATGAAAGTTTGATTATGATTAACAAAACCTTCATTTAACAAAGGCTCAAGTAATTTGATCATACCAGCATCAACAGCACCATATAAAAGGTTACCGAGAATGGCTAATACAAAAGCGTAACGGTAAGGCCATACATAGGATAATAAACGTCGGTACACCGCACGACTCGAATAGGCAGGAATGGATGTCATCGTATTAAGAATTACCTAATTAAATTATTTAAAATTCTTTTACTTTTGCGCAATGATCCGCACTTGTGTTACCCCCAGTTGAGAGGCAACTTCTAATGCAGACACCACTGCTTGGTGTGGGGCTTTTTTATCACCAGCCAATACAATGGCCAATGATTTATTTTGTGCGAGCTTTGCCGCTAATATTTTTTTTAATTTTTCAGGCGAAGCACTCACCGATGTGCCATTGAGAAAATAAGCCCCTGAAGCGTCAACCCCAATCTCAATGATGTCACCTTGTTTCGTGAACTGTTGTACATCCGCTTTGGGTAACTGTATACCAAGTTGGGTAGCACCCTTAAAAAGGCTTGTAGATACCACAAAAAAGAGTAACAACATAAACACTACGTCAATAAAAGGCGTGAGATCAATTCCCAGTTCTTCCTGACGCTTTTCACGAAATTGCATGATAATATACCATCAGTTTATTTACTAATTTCATTCTGACCGATCCAACCGACGAACCGCCATATTTGGCGCCAAGGCTTTTAAGCCATCTATCATCTTTTGAGCTTCTTTCTCTAGTTTTGATGCAAACTCATCAATCCGACGCCTAAAATAGCGATGGAACATGAGGCTTGGGATAGCAATAAATAGTCCAAAAGCGGTGGTAAGTAGGGCTTGAGCGATGCCACCGGCTAAAGCTTCGGGATCAGGATTTCCCCCTAAAACAGCAAAAATCTGAATCATGCCAAGCACAGTACCTAATAATCCTAAGAGTGGCGCCGCTGAAGCAATGGTACCCAACGTGTTAAGGTATTTCTCCAACTCAACTATAACTTGCCGTCCTTGATCTTCCATCCTTGCACGCATTGCCGTGATCCCTTGTTCACTATGCTGCAATCCTTTAGACAAAATATGGCCCAAAGGACTTTGAGTAGCTAGCTCACTCAACTTCAGTGGTTTGCCATCTCCTCTTGCGATATCACGTAAAATAATTTGGACTAATTCTTGGGGTATTATCTTTGGTTCTCGCAGCACCCAAAGCCGCTCCGCAATAATAGCCAAAGCAATAATAGAACATCCCAACAAGGGAAACATTAACCAGCCTCCTGCCAGTAATAAGTCAATCACCTTTTTTCTCCGAATGCTAATTGCCGATGCCAATAATGACGAGAAGTGTCTCGCCAATGAATAGGAGGTGTCAATTCATCTGTTTGATTTAATCGAAACATCAAAGCACCTGTTTGTGACACAAGAAGGTTTATTGCACCAACCTCTTCATAGCGTTTTAACACTGCTTGCTTAGGAAATCCATATTGATTTGCCAATCCTACAGGAAATAAAGCATATTTGGGGCTCACCGCTTGAACAAAGGCTTGCGAGGAAGAAGTCAAACTTCCATGATGCGGTACAACTAACAAGGCGCTGCGTAACACATTATGCCCCTGCTCTAGCAATGTTTGCTCCGCTCCTTGTTCTATATCACCTGTCAATAAAATGCTTTTGTTGCCAACCGTTACTTTTAAGACACAAGAAAGATTATTACGTTTTTGAGTCGCTTTATGTTTATCAACTAGCGGTGGGTTTAATATTGCAAATCTCACACCATCCCATTCCCAAGTTTCACCCGCTATACATTGACGTGCATTAACGCTTAAGCGCGTTGGTTCACTTGAAAGAATTTCCCCAATAGGAAAATCAGCTAATCCATCCAACCCACCCCGATGATCTAAATCACTATGGCTAATTATTACTTTATCAAGTGCTTTGATATGTTGTGAGCCTAAAAATGGTTTAATAATACGACGTCCGGCATTATCTGCACCGTAAACAGGACCAGCATCATATAGCATACTATGATGTTGCGTTTGGATAACTGCCGCCAAACCTTGTCCTACATCAAGTAAGGTAAAATGACACTCACCTGACGCAGGATGAGGTCCTTGATAAAAAACCATAGGTAAAAAACCTATGAAACCCAGACGCTTTGCTGGAAACCCTTTTGGCGCTAATAATAAAATGGCGCAAAACAGGGCTATCAACAAATAAATAAAGGGCAAATGGCCTTGTTGCCATACATTAAAAGAAACATGGGCTAATTTTTCTAATAGCCACCAACTCACTTCTAGCGCCAACTGAGCGATGTAAAAACACAAAGACGCAAGGGAAGTAGATAGGCCTGTTAACAAAAGACCTATCAAACTTGCAGGCACAACAACTAAATCCATTATGGGCAACACGATAATGTTCGCAATCGGAGAAATAAGAGGAATTTGTTCGAAGAAGAATGAACACAGCGGTAATAAGCCAATAAATACGACAAGTTGAGGAACGACCCATTTTCGCCATCGTGAAGTACTATTTATATGTGAACTTCCATAAATTAACGCGGCTACACAACCAAATGAAAGCCAAAAACCAATTTGTAATGGGGCAAGTGGGGATACAATCAATATGCCAATCAAGGCCAGTGCAAAACAGTGCCACGATAAAATAGGTTGGCGCTTTAATAACGCAATAATTGACACTAAAATCATGACCAAAGCGCGTTGTGTTGGAATGGAAAACCCGGCCATGGCGCTATAGATAAGCGCCCCCATTAATGCGCACACTGCGCCATAACATTTAGCAGGATACAAATTCGTTAATCTCGGAAAGTGTGCAACTAAAAAGGTCACCCAACCGCCACAGAGTAAGGCTACTATACTAATATGCAAACCGGATATGGCAATCGCATGAATGGTTCCTGTTGCTTGGAAGACAAACCACTGCTGGGGTGTAATATTTTGATATAGTCCAAGTGTCGTTGCCTGGATCACGCCCAAAAAAGGTTTATCACCAATCAATGTTCTAAGACGCTCATTCAAATTTTGACGCCATCTGGTAATAGAAAAATGATCGTTGATTTTATATTCTGCTAATGAAACCAATTTTCCAGTAGCGTAAATCCCTTCCAGAAAAAACTGCTTTTCTTGATCAAGCGTTCCTGGATTAGAGAGATGCCAACGCGGTTTTAATTTTGCATAACAACACAAGGTATCTCCATCGGTAAATCCAATCGACCCTTGCGGCCAAAATAGTCTGACTTTTATCCCTTTGGCCGCTAATGGCTTTCCTTGATAGCGATTCAACTCAAGATCAAAACGTAACGCTTTATCATGCCATTGGCTAATGCCATCGACTTTCCCGCAAACAAAGATATTACGTTGAATATCTTCTGCCGGCATTTGCCAGCTTAGCTTTTGTACAGCGTGAAAGTAAGACCAACTAAAACCCGCAACTCCACTTATAATGAGAATTGAGACGTTTCTGAATTTCTGTTTGTTTACAAACCAACAAACTAGCAGTGTTGCTAACAAACTTCCACAAAACGCAACAACATGCATCGGCTGTGGTAGAGTAGAAAAGGAATTTAGTGCGCTCGCACCGATTAATGACCCTAAGGCCAAAAGAATGATCATAAACTTAAACCAAATAATGAAACCAACTAAAAGATAGAATGTCTAAAAAATTATTTAAAAAATTGATTGAACGGTTTATACCAAATATCAAAGAGATTAAAGAAGACAAACATCTTAATCTTTTAGGTAAGATTATTCATGATCCTAATCTATGGCATCTAAATCGTTATTCTGTTTCTACAGCATTTAGTACCGGGTTATTTGCAGCACTTATCCCAGTTCCCTTTCAAATGCTGCTTGCGGCTGCTCTTTCTATTCTTTTTAGAGCTAACATCCCTATAGCAGCTGCATTGGCATGGGTATCCAATCCTATCACTACTCCGCCATTACTTTATCTTCAATACAAAATAGGTGCCTTTGTACTGGGTCTTCCACCACAAAAATTCGAGTTTGAAGCCTCATTTGAATGGTTGTTGGACAAGTTTCAAACCTTTGGTGGTCCTATTTTATTAGGATGCCTTATTACCGCTATTTTGTTTGCCTTTATTGGAAATGTTGTTGTTCGAATCATTTGGCGCATTTCTGTTACTAGCGCTTGGACAAAACGGGTTCGTCGTCTTAAAGCGCGCAAAAAATTATACAAGAAAAAACGCAAACAAAAAAAATCTGAAAGCTAAGAGGTATCATGGCCAAAAAGTTATTTAAAAGTATTATGCCTAGCCCTGAAGCGATCCAACGTCATCCTTCGCTTAAACATTTTCGTCGTTTTTTGAGTGATCCTAATCTGTGGCATCTTAATCGCCACTCAGTCGCCACCGCAATTAGTATTGGATTTTTTATCTGCTTTCTTCCCTTTCCAGGCCATACTATCGCAGTTCTTTTTGCTGCTTTACTGTTACGAGCAAACTTACCACTCACCATAGCTGCGGTATGGGTTTCAAACCCCCTAACGATGGGTCCAATGTATTATTTTGCTTATATTGTAGGCACCCACGTACTCAACATACCCCCTGAACCTTTTCATATTGAGCACTCTTTTCATTGGTTAGCACATGAGCTGAAACATTATTATGAGCCACTTTTAGTAGGATCTGTTATTTGTGGGACACTTTTTGCCCTCCTTGGCAATATTGCAGTCCGATTATATTGGCGCTTTAACGTTGTCATGGCGATGAGAGAGAGAGCCAAAAAACGAAAAAATAACCAAACTTTCTAAGCAAAGTGTTCTATTGTTGCTGTAGGAGTATGTTCCTGCATCGGCATGAGAGCTGGCATCAAATGCTGAATTGGCAGTTCTTTTGACACAGTTTGAACGACATTGGAAATGCCACTATGAAAGAGTTGCTCTAATGAATCACCCACTGAAAAATCTAGAATATTATCAATATTGAGTACTTCTGGTACTATCTTTTTTTGATATTCATCACAAGCTTTTAAAAATTCAAGATACTGCTTTGCTTCTTCTTTTTGAGTTGTATTCATTCCAGGCTTCGAAAAGGGAAGCCAACTCATAAAATAGTCATAATAAGTTGTTGGCGTATAGGGTTTCATATAACTAATATTACTGTAACTTGCAGGATCATAATTAATGAGATTTTTTCCAATCTCATTATGAAATGTTTCAAAAACACTGGGTTTGTCTAGCTCATTAAGGGCTACAATGGCTATTTGAAGATCGGTTTCATTGGAGGGATTATGATGTGTCGTTAGCGCACCGACCAATAAATCATCGTATATTTCATTTTGAATGAGTAAATCTTGCTCTGAAATTGCTTCCTTAAGAGTGTAGGTTAAATCGAATTCTTCCCAAAGTAAAAAACTGTCTTTAGCAAGTTTATGAGCAACACTACTCTCTATACCTTGATAGATAAAATTCGTCAAGAAAGAAGCTTCCAATCCGGCTTCAAGAGAGGTCCAAACGCAGTTTCCTGTTATTTGAACAGGGTTCTCAATCTCGCCTATCTTTTCCAATCCTAAAAGCTCGATGATATCATATTGTAAAACGTCAGGTGGCCCTTCTGCGGCAAGCATGAAGCCTATCAATGAAGAAGTTAAATTAGTTGGTTTTGAAATGATGAATTCTTCTATACCATGTATACCATCACTTAGGTCACCTCGATTACAACGATATAATCTATCATCATGAATGACAAAGGCTACCGAATGTTCATCCCATCCAGAAGGGATAATAACGACTTCACCCAATAATATTTTATTGTAGTAGGCTATAGGATCATCAAAACTATTTGCAGTAAAATGTAATGATTCATTTACACTCACAAAAGCTTGCTGTGCCCATGAGGGAATATTGCTAGGAAGGACAACATTTTCATAAAAAAGATTATATGAATCAACCATCGCCAATGTACCATAAAGATTGATAGCACCCTCAAAGCTAAAACAATCCATTTGATGATAGTCTAATTTCGTAAATGGCATACATCCAGCCAAATCATACTTCAAACCAAACAATTTAGATTGTTCGAAAGCGTCCACTACGGAAAAATCTGCATTGGGTGAATTATTGAGTAAATAGTCTTGTAGTTCATGTTCAGGATAGTCACTGAGTAATATTTGGTTAAAGGGAGCATCATAGGTTGGATGCTCAATAATTAAATCAATGATATCCCAACGATTATCAATGTAAGGCACAAAAAGAGGAGGCATACCATAAAAGCCCGGTATATTAACGTCTAAGGTTGGTATCTTTAAAAGTGACTGCGCTAAAGTATAATTCTCAAAATACATTGCATTATTTAATGGCGTAAAACCATCATCGGCTCTCGTGTTAACATCTGCTCCTAAGTCAATTAATTTTTGAACATATGACGGTTTATCTGCCATGACAGCAAGATTGAGAGGCGTGGAACCATCATAGTATGAGCGACTATCAATCTTCATTCCTAATTCAATCAAAGTGGAAAAGGATTTGGGTTTATCATTGAGGACAGCTATATGTAAAAGGGTGTCTCCATATTCATCGCGAATAGAATTTAAATTTATCCCCATTCCCTGATATAGCTTTAGTTTAGAGATATCTTGAGAAAGGCAAGCAGCTATCAGTGCATCAACTGTGTATTGATTTGCATGCTTTGGTAAAGCCAAAACTCGATTATCATTTTTTGTTCCAAGCATAACTCACCCTCTTCCCTATTAAAAAAATTGGCTAATTCTACCCATAATATAGGGCAAAGCAACTACTTCAATTCTTTGAAAAATCTAAGAAAAAATCGAAAAAATGGGTGATATACAACAAAAATGCGTTTAATTACGAGATTTCAGATAGATGTCCTGCCAAAGCCCACCACGAGGCCTGGACTTAGAACCAACTTAAGTCTAGTATTTTAGAAGAATTATTATTTACTTAACTTTGATAGAAAACATGGCCAAACACTTCATTAAACGCTATTTACCAGATCCCCAAAAGATCCAAAACAATAAATTCTTAAGGATTTTTGGTAAATTATTGCATAGCCCTAACCTTTGGCATCTTAATCGCCAGAGTGTGGCGACCGCTTTTAGTATTGGCTTGTTTATCACTTTTATTCCCTTCCCAGGCCACATGCCTATGGCAGCCCTGATGGCAATTTTGTTCAGAGCGAACCTTCCCATTTCAGTTGCTCTCGTTTGGGTAGTGAATCCTTTAACGATAATCCCTATGTTTGGTTTTGCTTATACCCTTGGCGCTTTTCTATTGGGGATTGCTTTACAAGATCTCGATTTTAAATCTTTAACGGTGTTTCTAGAAATATGGCAACCCATGTTACTAGGGTGTTTGCTTTGCGGAACTTTTCTGGCGACGGCTTCGAATGTTCTCGTTCGGCTTTTATGGCGCTATTCGGTGGTTAAAAATTGGCGCAAGCGCCAATTACGCCGCAGTGTCCAAGCTTAAACGCCGTCTCGAAGAACCCCACGTTCCAAAGAAACAATGCGATCCATGCGTTTTGCCAGGCTCAAATCGTGGGTAACCACAATAAAGCTGGTGCCAAACTCTCGAATTAACTGCATCATTAAATCATAAACTTGATCGGCACTTTGAGTGTCTAGATTACCAGTTGGTTCATCAGCAAGAATACATTTAGGATGGGTTACTAAAGCTCTGGCAATAGCCACACGCTGGCGTTCCCCCCCAGACATGGTCGCAGGTTTGTGTTGAATACGATGGCTTAAAGAGACTTTCTCTAAAATATCCAAACCCCGTTTCTTAGAGGCATGGGCAGATAATCCTTGAATTAATAATGGCATACAGACATTTTCAAGGGCTGTGAATTCAGGCAACAAATGATGAAATTGAAAAATTAAACCTAATACCCTATTGCGTAAATAACCACGCTTACGATCGGATAAAGATTGTAGATTGGTTTGATCTAATACCACTTTACCTGAAGTGGGTGCTTCCAACCCCCCAAGCAAGTTTAATAATGTCGTTTTGCCAGAGCCTGATCGCCCAACAATAGCAACACTTTCACCAGGCATTACAGACAAACTAACATTTTCCAAAACCGGAATTGTTCTATCCCCATCTTGATAGGTTTTTTTAATATCTTCGCATAACAAAATCGGATTTTTGCTTTCGGTTAAATGGGTTTTAGGCGTCATGTCGTAAGGCCTCCGCTGGCTGCACATTCGCTGCTCGCCATGCTGGGTGAATAGTTGCCAAGAGACTTAAAACCATTGCAGACACTGCAATCAAAACAACATCTGAGGTTTGTAAATCTGAAGGTAGAAAACTAATAAAATAAACATCGGCAGATAAAAATTTCACTCTAAATGCATTCTCGATGGCCGCTACCAAATCGCTGACATTCAATGCCAAAGCAACCCCTGCAATAACGCCCAAGATGGTCCCAATGAAGCCAATGATAGCGCCTTGGCATATAAAAATAGCCATAATTTTTCTGGCTGAAGCACCTAGTGCTCGCAAAACGCCAATATCAGCCCGTTTATCCGTCACCACCATCACTAAGGTAGAAATTAAATTAAACACCGCAATGGCTAAAATCATGATGAGGGTAAAAAACATCATTGTTTTTTCCATTTTCACCGCACTAAAATATGCGCTATTGAGGACGGTCCAATCAACGACGTTATAATGACCATGTGTTTCTTCATAAAGTTCTTTTGCTATTCGAGGCGCAGAGAAAGGATCATCCAATCGTAATTGCAAGCCACTTATCCCACCTTGGGTTTTGAAGATTTTGGCTGCATCTTGAATGTTCATAAAGACAAAGCCACTGTCATATATATAACCCACTTCAAAGATACCAACGACGGTGAGGCGCTTTAAACGCGGTGCAACCCCTGCCATAGAAACGGATACTTCTGGAACCACCAGCGTTACCATATCACCGATATTGACTCCTAGCAGCTTAGCCAAATAGGAGCCCACTATCACATTGAAAGAACCTTCTTTGAGGGAGTCTACGTTCCCCACTTTCAGGGTACTGCGTAAGGGAAACACAGCATCAATTGCCGAGGGGTCAACCCCTTTGACAACGATACCTCGCACCTCACGACCACGGGTTATCATACCTTGGCCATCCACATAAGGCCCAACGGCTTCCACATTTTTATGCTTCAAGAGCGTATCAGATAACCCATGCCAATCTTGTAGGTTTTCTCCCCACCCACTGACCATCACATGGGGGGTGATACTTAATATCCGGCTGCGGATCTCCTTGGTAAAACCATTCATGACAGATAACACTGTTATCAGTACCATGACACCAAGGGCTATACCAATCATCGAGACAATTGAAATAAAGGTTATAAAATGGTCGCGACGCTTAAAATTGGTATAGCGGGCGCCAACAAATAAGAAAAAGGGTCTAAACATTGTTTTCTTTCACTATAATAGGGTTCGTTTATTTTAACCTAAATTCAGGTTAAATATCGTAACTAAATTTTAGGTAAGTTTAATTGACAGTAAGATAGCTCTCTGGAAGAATACCTTTGCTTTAAAACCTCATTTTTAGTTATTTATTTTTATAACTAAAGGATTCTGCGACAACCTCATGATAGTCATCTTAAAACCATCAATAGACGATAAATCTGTTGAATACCAATATATCCTACAAACCTTGCAAGGGATCTCAGGGATTGAACTTCAAATCCACACTATTCAAGGTGTGGAAGAACACATTACAGAATTTTATCTGATTGGTAATACCGATCACATTTCTAAAGACAATATAGAATCACTTCCTGGTGTTTCAAAAGTTGTGCGGATCTCAAATGAGTATAAAATCCTGGGCCGTTCATCTCGTTTTAACGAAAGCTTTGAATTTGAGTATAACGGCGTTGTCTTCTCGCAAAATAATCTCAACATCTTTGCGGGCCTATGTGCTGTAGATAACCTTGAGAATGTTGAGGCCATGATGAAAGGTTTACATCAGAATGGCCAAGTCTGCACCCGGATGGGCGCTTATAAACCGCGCACCAGCCCTTATGCTTTTCAAGGACTAGGCAAATCTTGTTTACCCTATGTTTTTGAGATGGCTGGAAAATATGGAATCAAAGTCATTGCAATGGAAGTGACCCATCAACGTCACATTGAAGAGATTTCAGAAATTTTGAATCAAACTGGTAATCCAACTGGTGTGATGTTGCAAATTGGCACTCGCAATGCGCAGAATTTTGAATTACTACGTGAAGTTGGCTCACAACAGACTTTCCCAGTTCTCTTTAAACGCGGCTATGGTATTACATTAGCTGAATCTATTCATGCTGCAGAATATTTAGCACATGCTGGTAACCATAAAGTTATTTTTTGTTTACGTGGCGTCAAATCCTTATTTGGATCACCACATCGTAATATGGTTGATTTTGCCCATGTTCCGGTGATCCATCGCTTAACGCGAATGCCTGTGTGTATTGATCCTTCACATTCTGTTGGTGTCTTAGGCTCTACACCAGATGGTTTGAATGATATTTTTCATGTCACCGCACAAGGCATCATTAGTGGTGCTAATATGGTTTTGGTAGATTTTCATCCTCACCCCCCCACTGCGGCGGTCGATAGCAGACAAGCTATCTCCATTAAGCAGTTAGATTGGTATTTAGAAGATATCAATATTGCAAGAACGGCTTATGTTAAGCGCGTTGAACTCGCTAAGAAAAGGACGTTAATCTAGGTTACTCTATGAGCCCCAAATTCAATCATCTCACGGTACCGCTCCCCCAAAAAATTGGGATGCGACTGTATTGGGATAATTTAAAGGGCTCATCACTTCCCTTTATGATAGCCCAAGCAGCTATCTCTGCGGATGTGCCTGTTATTGTTATCACCGCAGATACGCAGAGCGCGAATCGATTAGAGCGCGAGCTTAAACTCTTTTTATTAGATGAAGTACCTGTACTGCATTTCCCAGATTGGGAAACATTGCCCTATGATAATTTTTCACCTCATCAGGATATTATTTCTGATCGCTTACTCGTTCTAAACCAATTAACTTCACTGCAACGTGGAGTACTCGTCGTTCCCGTGACAACGATGTTGCATCGTCTTTCTCCCAAATCTTATATACAGGCACATAGTTTGCTACTATCCGTTGGAGCAAAGTTTGACTGGGATGAAATGAGAAGACGCTTTGAGCAAAGTGGTTATCGTTATGTTTCACAGGTTATGACGCATGGTGAATTTGCCTTAAGAGGCAGTATCGTTGATATCTTTCCCATGGGCCAAGATAAGCCAGTGCGGATTGATTTGTTTGATAACGAAATCGATACTTTGCGGTTATTTGATCCTGACACGCAGCGTTCAGATGAGAAGATAGACCGTTTAACCTGTTTACCTGCGCGAGAATTTCCGTTAACACCTGAGGCGATTACTTTATTTCGTCAACAGTGGCGAGCAACCTTTGAAGGGGATCCCTCCCTTTGCCCTATTTATCAAGATATCAGTCAAGGTACCCCTTCTCAAGGCATTGAATATTACTTACCTTTATTTTTTGAACAAACGAGCACACTATTTGATTATTTCCCAGAAAACGCTCTTATCATTAGACAAGATATAACGGCTGCGTGCGAAAAATTCTGGCAAGAAATTCAAGTACGCTATGAGCAGTATCGTCATGATTATCAACGTCCCATTATGAAGCCGCAGGATGTTTTTATACAAACCGATCTGCTTTTTGCTCAATTGAAGCCTTTTAGACAAATTCAAATTATCGACCAAACGCAAGATCAGCCAACGCAAAGCGCACATCATTTCAAAACGAAAGGTTTTCCTGATTTAACGATAGATTCTCGTTCGGCTAACCCATTAGAAAAACTACAACAATTTATTAACGAACATCCCAATAAAATTTTATTTTGTGTGGAATCTGCAGGCCGTAGAGAATCATTGCTTGAATTGTTTAATCGTCATGATATTAAACCGAAAGTCCTTAAACAATGGAATGAATTCTATGAAGATCCTGCTCCACTTGGGATAACGGTTGCCTCCCTTGATGAAGGTTTATGGTTAGAATCTCCGGAAATGATTTGGATTGTTGAGCATCAACTCTATGGTCAACAAGTCATGCAGCGCAGACGCAGACAAAAGGTCATCCAAGATCTGGATGCGCCGATTCGCGATCTGGCCGAGTTAACCCTTGGCGCACCCGTTGTGCATATTGATCATGGTGTTGGACGATATAAAGGGCTGACTCATATTTCTATTGATGAGACACCAGCGGAATATTTAATATTAGAATACGCTGATAATGATAAACTCTATGTACCAGTCTCCTCATTACATTTAATCAGCCAATACAGTGGCGCTCAAGTTGATAATGCGCCATTACATAAGCTGGGTACCGAGCAGTGGGAAAAAGCCAAGAAAAAAGCCTCTGAGAAAGCTTATGACGTTGCTGCTGAACTATTAGATATCTACGCATCACGTGCGGCAAAGAAAGGGCATCGATTTTCAAAACCCGCGGATCATTATTTTCAATTCTCAAGTTCTTTTCCTTTTGAAGAAACACCAGATCAAGCAAAAGCCATTGAGCAAGTTCTTGAAGATATGCGCTCTGATAAAGCGATGGATAGATTGGTCTGTGGTGATGTCGGTTTTGGAAAAACAGAAGTAGCGCTTCGAGCAGCCTTTATTGCCGCTTTAGATGGTAAGCAAGTTGTGATTTTAGTACCAACAACTTTGCTCGCACAACAACACTATGAAACTTTTAGCGATCGTTTTGCTGATTGGCCAATACGAATTGATGTGATTTCTCGCTTTAAAAGTAAAAAAGAACAAGAACAAGTATTGGATGAATTAAGCCAAGGTAAAATTGATATTATCATTGGCACTCATAAACTGCTTAGCGAAAACGTGAAATTTAAAAATTTAGGTCTGGCCATCATTGACGAAGAACATCGATTTGGGGTACGTCAAAAAGAACGATTAAAGTCTTTGCGAGCTGAAATTGATATCTTAACTCTCACCGCAACGCCTATTCCCAGAACGTTAAACATGGCTTTTTCATCTTTACGAGATTTATCGATTATTGCAACGCCACCAGCCAAACGTTTAAGCATTAAAACCTTTGTCCGCGAATACAATTCAGTTCAAGTGAGTGAAGCCATTCTCAGAGAACTGATGCGCGGTGGCCAAGTGTATTATCTGCACAATGATGTTGAATCGATTGAAAAAGTGGCCAGAGAGTTAGAAGCACTTATTCCCCAAGCACGCATAGGCGTGGCCCATGGCCAAATGCGAGAACGTCAACTTGAGCAAGTAATGTCTGATTTTTACCACCAACGATTCAACGTGTTGGTGTGCACAACTATTATCGAAACAGGCATTGATATCCCTACTGCAAACACGATTATTATTGACCGAGCTGATAAACTTGGTTTAGCACAACTACATCAATTACGAGGACGTGTTGGTCGTTCACATCACCAAGCATATGCTTATTGTTTAACGCCTCCTAAAAATCGTTTAACGGGAGACGCCCAAAAACGCTTAGATGCATTAGAATCTTTGGAAGAATTAGGCTCTGGCTTCACATTGGCTACTCATGATTTAGAAATTCGTGGTGCTGGTGAGTTGTTAGGTGAAGAACAAAGTGGAAGTATGCATGCGGTGGGCTTTAGCTTATATATGGAACTTTTACAAAAAGCGGTACACTCATTAAAATCTGGCAAAAAAGTGACATTGGCAGAACATTTAAGACAAGGTGCTGAGATCAATTTACAACTACCTGCCCTCATCCCAGAAAAATATTTACCAGATGTGCATACGCGACTTATTTTATATAAACGAATTGCAAATGCGAAAACTGACAATGAACTTCGAGAACTACAAGTTGAAATGATTGACAGATTTGGTTTACTGCCAGATCCCACAAAGAATTTGTTTAAAGTCACTGAGTTGAAGATTAAAGCTTCTCCTATCGGTATTTTAAAAATAGAAGCGGCGACTAAAAGCGGTAAAATAGTCTTTGAACCTACGCCAAATATTAATCCCGATAAACTGATAGCCATGATCCGCTCAAAACCCAATCATTTTAAATTAATAGGCTCATCTGAAATTAAATTTATCTTTGATATGCAAACACCTGAACTTCGTTTTCAAGTAGTAGAAAATCTAATTAATCAACTAAATGATTCTGTATAAGGGAATACTAATGAAGATAAGCAAATTAGCGTTATTATTTTTACTGTTAACCTCATCATTGACCAGCGCTTTTGCCAAAGAGAATAGATGGTATCGGGTGGAAATGTTGATATTTGAAATGAAAGACAAACAACCACTGATTGAGAATGCCGATCAAGGCAAGCCTTCATTCAGCAATGCCATTAACCTTAATTCTGATCCTCAAGCCGAATTTTCTCTACTATTG
Source organism: uncultured Pseudomonadota bacterium (assembly GCA_963829835.1). Classification (GTDB taxonomy): domain Bacteria; phylum Pseudomonadota; class Gammaproteobacteria; order Berkiellales; family Berkiellaceae; genus Berkiella. Next base: position 49,181 of record CAWHKC010000003.1, on the reverse strand, counting down.
GACAATCAACTCGCTTTGCAGGATGCTAAAAAACGCATTCAAAAGAATTATCATTTAGTATTACACAAAGGGTGGCGACAAATGATTACGGATAAAGAGCACGCTCAGAAAGTGCATCTTGTTGGAGGCAAACAATTATCTGCTGCACTTGGTGAATTTGAAGTCGATGGGACGGTTCGATTAAGTTCAGGCAGAAATTTAAATATTGATGCCGATTTATTATTTCGCCAAAGCGCTGCAAATGAACAATTTCACGCTTTTCGTTTAAAAGAATCTAGTCGTTTACGTGTTAATGAAATATCTTATATTGATCATCCGATGTATGGCGTTATCGTCATGGTGACACCAGAGAATGTTGAAACACCCGTTGCGCAGAAAACGCAAGTACCTGCCACTGAAAAAGTTTATACCCCAACTGATGATAAACCTATTTTCCCAGCCGATCGTAAAGCGATGGTTGAAAAGGGAGCCAAGAGCTAGCTCACTGTTTCTTGATGCGGATTCTTATACATTAAAAATGGCAGTCGTTTCGCAAGAGGTGCGAACATGCCATTTTCATTTATCCAAAGTGCATATTGTACATAGGTGGGATCTTTAGATAGATGAAATTCTTCAGTTTTTGCTCGATAGTAATAAACCACATTCAGCACTGTCATAATCATAACGACTAACGCAGTATGCATCCAATTTCCCATTAAGAATGAAAAAGGGAAAAATGCTAACCACCAAAATAGATTTTTAAACACATAATTTGGATGCTTAGTTAATCGATATGGTCCATTAGTGATAATACCTCGATGAGTGAGATTTGAAAATCGAACGCCAAATGAAATAGTGGCAAGAACATATCCCAACAATAAACTTAAAATAATAAAGCACCAAACCCACATTGCAACACCATTGGTTATCCAAGTCATCCAAGAAGATTGATCTTCAAGGCTCGGTATATAAAGAAGGTATCCGGTAAAGGGTTGGTAACAAATGATACAGATTATCCAGCCAAACCAAGTGGGATCTGCTGAACGCACATGAATATCAAACAATCTAAGCGTTAAAAGATAACCTACTAAAGCGACTAAAAAATCAATCGAAAAAAGTAAAATCACACTGCATTTAAATAAAACATGCACATCTGAAAAATAGGTTGTTATATCCATTTTCGAAAACATATTAAGCAGAAAAACAAGGTTAATGAAATTCACAGGAATAAAATAACCTTTAATGATCCACACTAAGCAATGTTGAATAATAAGCTTACGATCTCTTACCGGTTCAAAGCAAAGCCAAGAACCCAATATCCAATAGGCATCTTTATCACCCCACATTGCATCTGTCAGCATAAAATAGGGAATGGCTAGAAAGAGTGATAAATACCCAATGTATTTTATAAAAAGAAAATACTCTTTATAGATAGAATAATGATATTCCGGGACAAGATAATAAATTAAAAATAACAAGGCATAGGTGAAATACAGTCCTAGTAACTTTTTAATAGTACGTTCTAAGTTAAACTGTTTCGTTAGTTCACTTATTCGAATACTTTTACTATTAGTTGATTTGTGAAAAAGTGATTCTAGGATAAGAATGGGTATAGCATATGCTGCCATACAGATAAAAATTAAGGACATAGTATTTGATGATGATTTCAGGGATCCAATAAAAGCCAATGTTAATGAAACAAAACCAATGAAATTGATCCACTGCTTATTAACAGAAGTTGGTAAAACAGGCTGGTTCATATGTTTTTTATGTATTACATCTCAGTAACAACCGTGGGTAAATTCAAATGAATATTTAAATCACTCGCGGGTAAGGATACTTGTTCTATTATTGGCTGGATGGGATTAGACAGCAGTGACACTTGAGAATTTTCAGGTAAAGATGAACAATCAATCTCAGACTTCTCTATTAAAACATCTTTTAGAGATAATATCTCACCCACTTTAAAGCCAACGTCGGCAGCAATATGAAATTCACCATCAGTAGTTTGATAGGTTGTTAATCCAAAAATGATATTACCATCAATCAGTTGGTTTTGTGGGTTAGCATTTAAATTAATAGAGGTTATGCCACGTTGAATAAGGGTTTGTAACTCACCTTCATCGGTGATTCCATTGCTGTTTAAGTCTTGCCAAACTGCAAATTGGGAGAAATAGGTATCATTGGCATCAAAAATACCATCGTGATTTGTATCAAATACTAAGCGTAATCCGTCAAGATCTGTTTTAGCATCAGGATGGTAGGCTGCAAAGCTAAATTCTTCCAATTGCGTTATTTTACCGTCGTGGTCAAAATCAAACACCAAAATACCATCATCCGGTGCTACCCAACCTGTGATGTGTTCATTACCACAAGGGAAAACCCATGAAACAGTTGAATTTTCTACCGATATAAGCTCTATACCATCGCCATCCAAATCTAAAATGATAGGAGGAACATTGATGGTAATGGTTACGGATGCATCGCTTGTACCGCAGGCTGTTCCTGCCGTATAAGTAAAATTATCGGTACCTGTGCTAGCAAACTCCCCATTGTCGTTATAGGTATAACTACCATCACTATTCACGGTTAACAATGCGCCTGAGGCTAAACTAATTTGTGTTCCAACATTTCCTGAAACACCATTAACCGCAGTAACTGCTATCGAGCTATCAGCATCATTAGGCGTATCATTGGATAGTAAACCACTGACTGCATTCATCACAATTGGCGTACCAGCATGGGTCGAAGCTGTGTCATTCACGGCAACGGGTGCCCCATCTCCCGTAATAGTGATAGAAACGGTTGCAACATTACTTAAGCCATTATGACCATCTGCTGCCTGGTAGGTAAAACTATCACTGCCGCCACATTCAAATTGAAGATTAGGATTATAGCTGTAGCTACCATTGCTATGAACTGTCAATAAAGCGCCTGAAGTGAGTGCTATTTGTACGCCCACATTGCTAGAGCTGCCATTAACTTTTGCAACCGTCAGTGTATTGTCTACAGGTGACTTTACATCATTGGATAAAAGGCCGGAGCCTACATTAACGGCAAGAATACCATCTATATTAACTGAGCCGCTGTCATTCACCGCTTGTGGTGCGGTGATGGTGATATTAACTGTTGCATTACTGGTTAATCCTTCGGCCTCAGTCAAGGTATAAGTAAAGCTATCTGAGCCACCGCCAAGAAAATTGCCATTAGGATTATAAGTATAACTACCATCACTATTGAGGGTAAGCAAAGCGCCTGAACTTAAGGTTAGAGAAGTTCCTACCTTATTGGTTTGACCATTGACGGCTGATACAACTTTAGTATCACCAGTGCTGACAGTATCATTTACCAAAACACCACTGCCGCTTGATACAGATAAAATAGTACCTTGATCTGTCGTTCCAGTATCATTATTTGCCGTTGGGGGTTGATTCAAGGTAATCGTAATGCTTAAATCAGAGGAAGAAGTGCTGTTATCCCCATCGGTGAGTTGATAACTGATGGTATCAACAACTTGTCCTAAAGCATCATTAACAGGTCCAGTTTTAGTACTATCTAGTGAATAGATATAATCCCCTTTTTGATGGCCAGATTGTGCAGTAGCATAGACAGTAATGCTGCCATAAGTTGTAGAAGCAGTAATAATGCCACTCACCGCTGCTGTTCCATTTACTTTCGAGACTGTACCGCCATCTGCGCCCAGTAATGAAACACCGCTTCCATTATTATCCGTAATAAAATTCCCTGATGCGGTGTTCGTGCCATTAACAAAAAGTAATGTTTCATTGGCAGTATTTGATTTAGCTGTAGCAATAGGTTGATCATCAGCTACAGTAATCGCCAAATTTGCACTATTGGTACTACCATCACTATCTGTCAATTGATAGGTAAAAGTAATTATTGCAGGTTGATTATTCGAATCAGTGAACGCTGTATTTAAAGTATAAACATAACGCCCAGTCACACTATCAATGACTAAGGTATTGTTCAGAGAATCGGTCACCACTACACTAGCATCCCCCAAATTGGCATTGGTAAATGCGCCATTACTATTGGTTATTTGAGTGTTTGTTATAGTGCTAAAAGTGGTATTACCTGTCACGCCACTGGTTCCGCTAACACTGGCAAGAGTCGCATTTGTGACCCCACCACTACTTGCAGGACCATCTGCGCCATAGCGACTGGTACTAATCGTTGGTGAAGCCGGGACTAATAACCCAGTTACGGTATCAAAAATATTAGAACCATTTGAACCAATCGTTTTAATATTAGCTTCAGATATTGAATTAGTCAGATTAGCAGCATGGGGAGCATCATCATTTATTGTTACCGTTAAGACAGCGGATGCGGTTTGTCCTTCATTATCAGTAAACTGATAAGTAAAATTTTCATGGAATGGTTGATTATTGGTATTATGAAAAGGAGCATTTAAAGTATATACATAATTACCCGTAAATTTATTCACAACCAACGTGTTTCCAAGACTATCGGTCACTGTATAATTTGCACCATTAAGCACCGTTGTTCCGCCAGCGACGGTAACATTAGAAACATAACCACCATTGGCGCCGAATCGATTATTTGACAAATCTCCAGGGCCAGGTGGCGTTGCTTGAATTGAAGGCACAATAAGACTACCACTTAAGGTGCTAACGATAACAGGCTCATTTGATCCAATGTTTAAAATATTAGCTTCACTCAAAGCACTTGGTGCATTTTGATTAGTTGCTACCGGCACATCATCGATGATTTGAATTTCAATGGTACCCACATTGGTATCATTAAAGGAATCCGTGAGGCTATATTGAAAAAAATCACTATGGGTCTTGTGGCCATTTATAATAGTAAATGGCTGTGGTGGCGTTAAAATAGCATCATTTAAGGTATAGACAAAATCTCCCACATGATGCCCATTTACATTAAGAGTGTAAAATGTAAAAGTATTTCCCTGCGGTGTTGTTAAAATGACTTCGCCAGAGATATTTCTATTTTCAAAGGATCCTGCAAGCACCGGCGGCTTAAAATACGCATTAAATATACTTCCTCCTCCCGCACCTTGAGTAATAACACTTCCACCAAAAGAGACTGTTGTTTGGGTCTCTAGCAATACTTCCGTGTTCAATCCACCTGTAAATGCGCTATTAACTGTTATATTGGGTGTCGTAGGTAATCCATGAGTTGAATTCACTGGCGGTGGTGGTAGGATGCTTGAAACAGTAGGAGGCGTAAAAGTTAAAACGGGAATGGTAAATATCATTGTCTTCATTTGCGACAAAAAGAGAAAATCATCTGCATTCAATGTCGCATTTAAATCCACTGTTCTTTGCAGTGAATCGACACTCCCTTCTTTATCACTTTTAACAACTTTAATAAGTTCTTGATGAGGAATGTCAACAGGGATATTTAATAATTCTTCTAATTTAAGATCTAGAAAATCAGCTTCTGGTTTTTTGTGCTCTTCAGGCAAAGAGTCGAGAATTTTGAGAAATTCCGCTTTATCTAAATTAACGTATTCTTTTAGCTTTTTTTCGAACGGTTTGGATATCCCTAGATAATGAAACTCCGCATCTTGGATGGGTGCATGGACCTCATCAACCGAAATGATCTCATCCCCATTTAATTTAATTGTCTTTTCTGCCATAACATCCCTGTTCTGGTGAATAGTTAGCTTTGCAACAAGCTTTGAATCAATACACTATATTTATAGTACAAACAGGTTTCTTAGATAATCAACTTGCATTAATGGTTATAGATTTAAAAGCTGAGAATTATCCATGTCCATGGACTAGTTCATGATGTGGATGGAGATGCTCACTGACACTGTGAACGGCACTAACATTGGCAACGCCAGCATCATGTGATTGCGTCCAAGAAACAGATGGTGAACTGCCAACATTACTTGCTAATAGCGGTAAAGATGAAGAAAGGTGGTGATCATGTGGTATTTTGGAGAAATCAATATTGTGTTGCACTGAAAAGATATCGTGAGTATGTAAAGATGCGCCTTTTGAAACAGGGCCAACAGCTAGTCCAGTATCAGCAGCTTGAAATGTTTTACCACTTGTTGTTGTATAGCTTGTCATACCATAGATAATATTGCCATTCATGGTTTGCGCTTGATTGTTCGATGTTAATGAAATAGAAGTAATACCTAATTGGCTTAATGATTCAAATCTACCATTAGCCAATAAGACTCCAAATTGTGCGAAATCAGCATCGCCTGCATCTAATTTACCATCATGGTTAGTATCAAAAGCGGCTAAACCTTGTAAATCTGTTGTTGCACCTGGTAAATAGGAGACAAATGAAATTTGATTAGGGTTAGTGATAGTACCATTCCCATTAGAGTTTAGCATTAATACGCCTTCACCGGCTGTTATCCAACCTACAGGTAAATTATTTTGGGTGCCCGTAATTTGCCCTATCGTCTCATGAGAATCCGAGGGTGAGGTTAAATAAATGCCAGCACCTGTTAAGTCTAAGATAATAGGTGTATAAGTTGATGAAGTTGGTAAAGCCCCAATTACGTATGAATTCGTGCCATCATTAATATTATCTGGCGTGTTACCTGAATAGGTGACATTTGTATTAGCGACAGAACTTCCATTTAAATAAATACCACCGCCCGCATTTTCTGTCGTGCCACTAGAGTTCGCTACAGCTGAATTACCGCTTATTGTCGTATTTGTAATAGTGTCAGATCCACCATTATTATAAATCGCCCCTCCGTAGGCTTTCGCAATGGCATTTGATGATTCGCCGTTTTCTGTATTAGTCGCATTCGCCGTTGCTGAATTCCCACTTAATGTGCTATTTGTGATAGTGAGGTTTCCACCATTGTTATAAATAGCTCCACCTTCAGCCTGTGAATCAGGACCAATTTTGGTAGTACCATAAGAATCATTTGCAGTCGCAGTATTGCCCTGTAAATCTACATTATTAAGCGTTAAATTACCTGAAGAATCAATGGCTCCCCCTTGTGCGACTGCTGGCACTGTACTTAAGCCATTGAAAGAGCCCGTCATGGTTACTGCCCCGTCTTCTATCACACCCATATTACTTGGACTTCCACCATTGATTATCAAGGTTGAACCGGCATCAACTAGAAAGAGTTGTGTGGCATTACTACCTGTGAATGTAGCACCATCCATATTAATGGTAATATTCGAGCTAATTTCTAATGAACCAACAGTACTAAAATCAAATGTACCACCACCATTAACAGTAATAACTGCATTTCCCTGCTGAGCATTTGCTATTGCAATATCGAGTTCTAGTGTATTGATGTCACTTGCAGCCACAGTATAAGTGGATGTTAAATTGACGGTGCTAGTAGCAGGTGCACTAGTATAGGTGCCATCATTTGCCTGCCAACTAATGGTACGGGAAAGATCCGTGCCACCTAAACTTGGATCGGTTGTTGAATTATTAAACGTAACAGAGTGTAGTACTGTATCAAAATTTGCTAGAGTGGCATTTACACCTGTGGCATTAATTGTCAGCTCACCATTGGTCGCATTATAACTGTCACTAAAGCCTGATGGTGGTAATACAGCCGCAACAGCAAGCACATCACCCGATTGAAATCCGCTAGTAATATCCACTGTGGCGCTAGTTAAAGTCGTACTAACAGGATCGCTTACATTAACCGAACTATCCAATGTGACGGCAGCAGGTGTATCCATTGGAAAACTTGCTGTACTCTCTGCTGAAGTACCAACAGCAATAGTAGGGCCGGGATTAGAAATTTCAACAAGCAACGGATTATTCACAACAACACTGTTAGGATGCGTTGAATCTGCAAAAATAACAGAAAAGCCATCATAGGTTCCACCAACACCACCGCTGTTGGCTGTATAGTCAAAAGTACCATCAGCAGAAACTTGCACCGTACCATCTGCTAGAGTAATGGGGCCACTGCCATTGGTAGGATCAATTGGGATAATTGTATTGCTAGTACTAATTAAATTACCTGAACTATCAAAGGTAGAGACTTCAACGCCGGTGGCTGTTACAGAATCGCTGGTATTACCACTATCTGAGTGCGTTAAGGTAATGTAACTGCCCGAGCCATCACTTAGTCCTTGTTCGCTTACCTCTCCGTTCACATTATTCGTTATGATTCCTGGAGTGGTTAAAGTTGGTGTGATAGAAGACTGATCCACTGCAAAATGTGCGGTTGCTCCAAAAGAACCAAATGCATTTTGCACATTAAATGTATAATCATCCGTTCCACTTGGCGCTGTGTCTGGTGGGGTATAAGTAAAATTACCATTTGGTGTACTCGTTAAGGAACTACCTGTTAATGTTGTAACTTCAGTAATGTTTGAAATACCAGTGATAGGACTTGCACTATAATCTCCTTCAAGCAACGAACCAGTTAAGGTTTGATCGGTATATAAAGTGTGATCTGTTGCTACAGTATTAGTCGGATTGGTTGTCGTCGAACTATCAGGGAAATTTTGATTATTGATCAATGCTACATCAATAGTACTAGTCGGTGCGTTGCTCACATTATTAGGACTTACACCATCTCCATCATTAACCTGCCACGTTATAGTACGTGTTAAATCAGTGCCACCATCGGTAGGATCGGCATTGTTTGATGAATAGGTAATCGATCTCAATGCTGCTTGATAATCGGCTAAGGTATCTGAACCTGTAAGCGTCAATACACCTGATGCATAGGTTCCTGTAATAGTGGCCGTATTGGTAAAATGTAATACATCATCCGCTATTAAAGCATTATTGCTAATGGTTATTGTTGCGCCGGAAAGCATTTGAGTTGTAACCACATCATTTACTGTAATGCCACCATCAACCACCGTTGGATTGGCCGTCCCTGAATGTTCAGTATAACCAACCGTATTGCCAGCGCCACCAATGACGGGAGGATCATCATGAATGGTTATAGCAATGGTTGCTGGTGCTGAGGTACTACCATCACCATCTTTTAAAGTAAGAGAATAACTTTCAACAGCTTGTGCAGCCGTAAAATTTAAAGGATTACTCAAAATAAATGCTTCTTTAAAACTTGTTATATCTACTTCTAAAGTATTGCCTAAGCCATCGTGTGTGGTTTCAATAGTATCACCAGCAGCAAACCCATAAGGATTGCCAGCAAGTGCGGTGGAAGTTGTTATTGCACCTGCTGATCCTGCATTATCTGCACCTGTTGTAGACAATGAAATGGACAATGGTGTGGAATTAAGACCATCAGGTCCAAAGCTGCCAGTAAACGTTCCTGTTGTAACAACCGGAGCATTCGTCGTATCACCTGGATCTGAACCTGTAGAAAGACCTGCTTCATAAACAGCTGTTGGTTGAGTGCTAATACTAAGGGTAGGTGCAGTATCTTGAAAGTTTAATGAAGAGGAAATATCTAAACCTTTAGAGCTTGTCGCTGTGCTACCATCACCATCGGTAACCACGGCTGTTTGCGTAAGTAGAATATCACCCGATGCAATTGAAACACTTTGATCACCGTTATTAGCCACACTATTAGGTTGCTCAATCGCTCTGTCTTGTGTGAGCGTCACATTACCACTGGTATCAACACCAACAGTGAAAACCAAAGCACCACCGGCTTGCGTTTTACCAGAGATGACACCACCAGATTCGGATAATATAATCTCTTGACCGCTGAGGGTATCCTTTAAGCCACTATCCGTATTTGTAATGGATAAACCATAACTCGTGGTTAAGGGTGTGCTTGCGGCTGCACCATCTGGACCATAAGTAGGTGTATCGCTGAAATTGCCTGAATAACTGCCTGTCGCTGGCGTTCCTATAGTGCTTTCATGGGCGGTTACGGTAGGTTCGGTGCCTGTTGTACTCACAACAACGCTAGGGCCGGTATCTTGGAAACTCAATGAAGAGGAAATATCTAACCCTTTGGAGCTTGTCGCTGTGCTACCATCACCATCGGTAACCACGGCTGTTTGCGTAAGTAGAATATCACCCGATGCAATTGAAACACTTTGATCACCGTTATTAGCCACACTATTAGGTTGCTCAATCGCTCTGTCTTGTGTGAGCGTCACATTACCACTGCTATCAACACCAACAGTGAAAACCAAAGCACCACCGGCTTGCGTTTTACCAGAGATGACACCACCGGATTCGGATAATATAATCTCTTGACCGCTGAGGGTATCTTTCAAACCACTATCTGCATTGGTAATTGATAACCCATAACTGGTTGTTAATGGCGTGCTGGCTGCTGGACCATCTGGACCATAAGTTGGCGTATCAGTGAAATTGCCTGAATAACTGCCTGTCACCGGTGTTCCTAAAGCGCTTTCATGGGCAGTTACGGTAGGTTCCGTGCCTGTTGTGCTAACACTGACAGTGGGCGCACTATCTTGGAAGTTCAATGAAGAGGAAATATCTAACCCTTTAGAGTTTGTCGCTGTACTACCATCGCCATCGGTTACCACCGCTGTTTGTGTGAGAAGAATATCACCCGAGGCAATTGAAACGGTTTGATCACCATTATTAGCCACACTATTAGGCTGCTCAATCGCTCTGTCTTGAGTCAGCGTTACATCACCACTGCCGTCAACAGCAACTGTGAAAACCAAAGCACCACTGGTTTGGGTTTTACCATCAATCACACCACCGGATTCGGATAATATAATCTCTTGACCGCTGAGGGTATCTTTCAAACCACTATCTGCATTGGTAATTGATAACCCATAACTGGTTGTTAATGGCGTGCTGGCTGCTGGACCATCTGGACCATAAGTTGGCGTATCAGTGAAATTGCCTGAATAACTGCCTGTCGCCGGTGTTCCTAAAGCGCTTTCATGGGCAGTTACGGTAGGTTCCGTACCTATAGTACCTACAATGACACTAGGGCCAGTATCTTGGAAATTGAGAGAGGAAGCAATATTATTGGTAGCTGAACTTGTTGCAGTACTACCATCGCTATCTGTTAATGTCACCGTTTGCGTGAGCTGAATATCAGCCGCCGCCGCGATAGTTACCGTTTGATCACCATTGTTGGCAACACTATTTGGTTGAACAATAGCACGATCTTGTTGAAGAGTGACATTACCACTACCATCAACATCGACTGTAAACACAAGCGCATTACTACCACTTGTTCGGCCTTGTACTTCACCACCTACAAGTGTTAACAAAACATCTTGACCAGATAGCGTATCTACTAATCCACTATCAACGCCAGCGCTTGAAACTGATAATGCATAACTAGTCGCATTTGGCGTGGTGGCGGCAGGACCATCGGCACCATAATTAATGTGATCAATAAAACTCCCTGCAAAACTGGCTGATTCAGAAGTGCCTGGTGTACTTGGTGGTAAACCTGAACCGAGAGTGCTTTCTTGTACCGTTATTGAAGGTTGCGTCGTTGTGCTAATACTGATGGTTGGCGCATCATCATTAATCGTTATGGATACGATGTTACCTGCCGTCGTTTCATTTAAATTATTGCTAAATTGAAAATTAAAGCTTTCTACCGCTGGCGCATTCGTGTCTGGGTTTGTGCCATTTGGCACTGTATTATTAAGTGGCGCATTCAGTTCATAAATATCGCCTCCGGTTTTTGCATCAACTATAAAGTAATTACCTTTATAATCTTCAACCTCTATACCTTTGTCACCTGCAACTGAGTTCACATAACCATTAGATGAATTGAAACTAGCATTGATAAAGGCTGCTTCAGCTGCCGTGATAGTGATCGCAACATCATTTAAAATTGGGGTACCCGACGTGGCATTGGCAATTGAATTAAAGGTAACACTTGAGACATATCCCCCATCGTTACCAAAATAGCTCTGATTTGCAGGGAGAACATCAGGATTCACTGTTTGGGTTGGCGTAACTATCATGGTGCCTGTTGGGAACAACGGCCCTACTAAACTTCCTGCTACCTCTTCAATGCTATGCAAGCCTGCAGATCCGATATTTTTAATATCCGCTTCAAAAACCGTTCCTCCAGTTTGATCAAAGGCAACAGGTTTGTCTACAAGCACATCAATAGTAATTGTGCCAACGCCTGTTTGACCAGCCGCATTGGTAACACTATATTCAAACTGATCTTTAGCGGCGAAAACACCATTTACTTCTACAAGATTAGGACTTGATGGGGTCAAAAGAATAGGATGATTCAAAGTATAGAAATCATCACCTGCTAGGTGTCCAGCAACAGCTGCTGTAAAAAATGTAAAAGTGTTGCCTTGTGCTGTCGTTAACACAACTTCACCAGCTATAGGGTGAGTTTCCGTTCCACCTGCTATGTTGCTAGGGCTAAAAGAGGCATTGATTGAAACGATTCCATTTCCTACCCCTATTCCACCAGTAGCAGGACCACCTGGCAAATTAAATCCGTAGGTTTGATCTAAAATATTACCTTCAATTACCACTTTGTGATAAGTATTCAAATAATATTCACTCGACTCTGGTATTGCCGGTTGTACAAACGTCTGATTTAATGTCAAAAAATTCGGTTCATATAACACACTTGGCGTGTAAGGATAAGCCTGCCCAGGCTGAGGGAGTGTAGGTAATATAACAGATGGTGGTGGTTGAGTATTGTTAACGAACATTAATGTTTCAGGAACAGATTGTACAGAAACAACGCCAAAATTATTATCGTTAAATAACAAGTCAAATACAATATTAACACTAGTAGAATCAACTGAACTTGTTCTAACTACTTGCGATACTTGATTTGCATTTTCCAAGGCTTCATTTAATGGAATATCAAATAACTTTTCAAATTCCACCGTTAAAAAATCAGGACCGTTGTCACTTGCTTGGGCTTTGGGCAATAAATTAATGAGTTCTGCTAAGGAGAGTTGTTCGGATCCTTCAAAGGCTTTTTCCCATGCGGCAAACACGCCATCATATGAAATATTGCCATCATCCGAAGGTATTAAAACGCCATCTAAAGAAATTTTATAGTTGGCAGGAACGGTAATATCATTGTAATTGTTATCACCAATTACTTGCATATCAACACTAACAAATTCACCTAGGGGAGCAGATTGAAGATTATTCATTGCTTCAATAGGACTATTTTTTAAGTTTTCCAATTCTCCTTTTGACATATTACCAAGATCTATTTGGTGTTTTGTCATTTTAACCCACCATTTATTAACTACGTGTAAATACAACAAAAGCAAAACATTTCGAATGTCTTAATATAAGGTAATCCTAAGAGGGATTCAGGGATATTGTACTTTGGTACTAAAGCTTTTATGTGCGAAAAAGGAAGCGCTTTTCTAAAGTAAAACATCAAATATACAGTGAGGGATATAGGACTTTAGTACTAAAGCTTAAAATGAGGAGAATTGAATTCTTTCTAAGTTAATCATCAACTATTATTAAATAGACATATACCAAGGAGGGAAATGCGTTGCTGCAACGCAAAAGGACTATTGTTCTTCTTACGGCTTTATTAGTCTTAAAGCTAGGTATTTGTTTTGCCGAGCAAAATAGACCAATACTCCCTATTCCTAATCCACCCGAGCTTCCCCCACTGAAAGTAAAAGTAGGACAAGAGCTATTCAATGCTACACTTTTTTCTAAAAATAATACGATTTCTTGTAACAGTTGCCATAACCTTAATCGAGCAGGGACTGATAACTTACCAAAATATATTGGTCAAAATCGTAAACCAGGCTTGTTAAATACTCCTACTGTACTCAATGCCAGTTTAAATTTCAGACAATTTTGGGATGGACGCGCGAAAACAATAGCAGATGTCGTGGATGATCATCTGAAAGATCCTACCGTGTTTGCAAACAACTGGGAAAGCGTTGTCCAAGGCGTTAAAGAAAATTCAACACTCAGTGCATCTTTTAAAAATGCTTATTCAGAAAAAATTTCACCTGAATCGATAAAAGACGCGTTAACGCTTTACCTAGGCACTTTACTCACGCCACAATCTCCTTTTGATCGATATCTTAAAGGTGATAAATCAGCGCTTTCCAACGATGCGTTAAAAGGGTATGAATTGTTTAAAAGTTATGGCTGTATCACTTGTCATCAAGGCCGTGGTGTGGGTGGTAATCTGTACCAAAAGTTTGGTATTTATAAAGACTATTTTGCTAATGGCAAAAATATCTCAAAAGCAGATTTAGGCCTTTATAACATTACCGGCAAAGAAGAAGACAAATACGTTTTCAAAGTTCCTTCATTACGAAATGTTGCTATAACGGGACCGTATTTGCATGATGGCTCGGCAGCAACACTTGATGAAGCCATTACAATAATGGGTATTTATCAAGTAGGCCAATCTATTCCGACTTACGATATACCTTTCATCGTCAAGTTTTTAGAATCATTAACAGGTAGGTTACCAGAGAATGAAAAAAAGTAATGGAAAGTAGATAGATATATTCATGAAATTAACAGAATCTGTCAAAAATCGCTTACTTCGAGTGAGTATCCCGTTCATCGTATTGGTGATAGCGGGTATTTATTATTTAAGCGAACTTAGACCTTTTCCTTTCGATCAGTATGAAAAACATATCAACCAACTACAACGTTACGATGCGGAATTGAATGAATCGATTGTGCTTATTCGATTCGGTATTTTAAAGTATTATGGGCCAATCGTTCAAGCTGAAGACGGTACTGATGAAGTACTCACCATTTTAAAAAATACCTTGAAGAAACATCCTAATCCTGATATTCAAGCAAAATTCGATATCTTAGAAAAAACTATTAAAACCAAACTGGAATTGACAGAAAAATTTGAACGTATTAACCCTGTTTTAATTAATGCCATTTTCAATTTTTCTACCATCTTGGGTCAAATCATTGAGAATGAATCCAACAACCAATTAATCGAAAATCAGTTGCAGCAAGATTCTAAAACGCAACAAATTGATACTGCGAATAATCTATTTCGCGGTATTCTGATATATGTAAGCCAAAGATCTGAAGAAAGGCATAGTTATTTAGTAAAGCTTGTAACAGAACTTCGTAATGCGCCCGACAAATTGCCTAAAATGGATCTTGCTTTAACTTATGCCGATAAAGTGTTACAACTTCAACCTCAAATGTCACAAATAGATGAAGCACTTTTTCAAGTCCCTATCATACCCGCATTAAATGATTTACATGAGACATATAATGATGCCTTTAGGCACTTTCTTGCACAAGGTGATACTTATCGGATCCTCTTATATGTATTAGTATTCACACTTTTGATTGTACTTCGCTGGACGTTCTCACGCTTACGAAATACCGTGGTGACTTTACATATTGAAGTCGAACGTAAAATCAAAGCTGAAAAGGAACTGGCTGAAACGAATCGTCAATTGGAGAATCGTGTTGCGCAAAGAACTCATGAGTTAACGGTTAAAAATAGTGATCTCAATCAAGCCCTCGAGGACTTAAATGAAGCGCAAGAACAATTAATTATGCAAGAAAAAATGGCTTCAGTCGGTATGTTAACAACAGGTATTGCGCATGAAATTAAAAATCCCTTAAATTTTGTTAACAATTTTTCTGACATATCCATTGAACTTGTAGATGAATTAAATCAGGAATTAAAAACCAACCAAGACAAGTTGGCACCTGATGCCCTCAAATATATCCAAGATATTCTTGAAGATCTTAAAACCAATTGTAGTAAAATTAAAGAGCATGGTGTTCGCGCAGATAATATTGTTAAAAATATGCTCATGCATTCACAAGAAGCTGGTGTTGAAAAAGAGATGATTGATCTCAAGAATTTGATGGAAGATAATATTCAAATTGCACTTGAAAGCTTCAAGGCCACAGCTGGAAAGTTTGATGTAAAACTTGATAAGAATTATGATCCCAATTTAGAAGAGGTACTTGGTGCACCTCAATCTATTGGCCGTCTGTTTATTTATCTAATAGATAATGCACTTTACGCTTTACGAGAGAAGCAACAGCATGCCGGAGCTGATTATCAACCTACATTGACCATATCAATGCAGAATCAAGCAGAAAGTGTTGTTATTAAGGTAAGGGACAATGGAACAGGGATCCCTAAAAAATCAATAGACAAAGTGTTTGAACCCTTCTTTACAACTAAGCCAACCGGCAAAGGTAATACTGGTCTTGGTTTATCTATCTGCTATGATACAGTAGTAAAACAACATAAAGGTGAGTTAAGAGTAAGCTCAGAAGAAGGCGTCTATACTGAATTCACCGTTGTGCTGCCTATCAATAGACGAAAATCACATAGCTAATGGACTCTAGCATGAGAATAAACAAGATATTAGTAAGTTTGTTGGTATTGTTTGCCCCTATCGCATATGGGTCCGCAGGAGCCGCACCAACCGCTGATTCCGGTGCTCCCACTAGCGACAGTAGCTCATCAGCTGAGTATTCTCCTCAATCTCGAGAATATCATCTTAAAGCCGCTTTTTTACGTTACGTTGCCAAATTTGTTGAGTGGCCTGCAGGTGCAATCACCTCTGGCTCCATTAACATATGCATTCTGGGCTTAATTCCTTCCTTTGAGGCAACCGGGCCCATGCCGCTGAATCCCCGCAACAAAGCAAATTCGGCTGATGCATTTGGTGCCACAAGAACAGGATCGCCGTCTGGCAAGGTTGCCTTGATCGCATGATCCATCAAACGAAATGAAACTCTTCGAACATGTATTTCGCCGCGCGCCTGGTGTTGAGGTATTGCGGATGCGAGTGATGAAAAGACGATGAGAATTACCCACGTGATGCCGACCATCGCCCGCTACGGCGGTGGACCTTCATTGAGTGTGCGTCGGATGGTCGACACGCTGCTGGCGTCGGGTGGCCTCGAGATCGAAGTCGTCGCCGGCGAGTCGCCGAGTGCCACCGAGGCCTTGGGCGATTGGCTGCGCTGCCAGCCGCAGCTCATGCCCATTTACGGCGCGAGATTGTGGAGCTGGTGTCCTCGATTGCCGGGTTTGCTCGGCCGGGCGAATCCCGACATCGTGCACATCCAGGGTCTTTGGCGTTATCACGCGTGGGCCTCGGCGCGCTGGGCGGAAAGCCGGGGCGTTCCTTTCGTGGTTTCACCACGCGGCATGCTCGAGCCCTGGGTGCTGCGACAAGGCAAGAGGCGGAAGGCATTCGCGATGCGGATGTATCAGCGGCGACTGTTGAACAACGCGGCCTGCGTGGTGGTGACCTCGGAAATGGAGGCGCGAGGAGCCCGCCGGGCGGGTGTCACGGCTCCCATTGCCATCGTCTATAACGGCATCGACCTGCCAGAGGAAAGAAAGCTCGCGTTCGGGCCAATGCGGCGGGCAACCAACGAACGGCGCGTTTTGTTTCTTTCCCGTATCGAACCAAAGAAAGGCCTGTTGGAATTGCTCCGGGCCTGGAAGTCCCTGGCGCCGCAAAACTGGCAGCTCATCATTACCGGTCCCGATATCGACGGATATTTTTCCACGATCACGAACGAGATCAAGACCCTCGAACTCGGTCGGTCCGTGACCATGACGGGCGCGTTGTGGGGGCCGGAAAAGGATCGGATTCTGGCGGAGTCCGAGGTCTTTGTGTTGCCATCACACAGCGAGAATTTCGGCCTCGCGATTGGAGAGGCCCTGGCAGCGGGATTACCCGTCATTACCACTCGAGCGACGCCCTGGCATGAATTACAGTCGGAACGTTGCGGCTGGTGGATCGAGGTGGGCGAAGCACCCCTGCGTGACGCCTTGCGCGATGCGATGGCGCGCGAACCGTCGGAACTGGCCCTCATGGGACGTCGTGGCCGTAACCTCATTGCCAGCCGGTATTCGTGGCCGGCGGTCGCTCGCGAAATGCGGCGGATCTACGAATGGGTGGGCGGGGCATCGGACGCACGGGCAGAAATTCGGTTTCACAAGGATCCAGCCTAGGAAGCTATGTGCGGCATTGCAGGATTTCTCGGTGAATTCAGTCCCCGTCTGCTCCAGGCGATGGGGGATATGCTTCAACACCGCGGGCCGGACGATCACGCGGTGCATCACGATCCGGCGACGGGACTCGGCATGGTTCACCGGCGGCTGTCGATCATCGATCTCTCGGCGAACGGCCGCCAGCCGATGTGGGACAGCACCAGGCGGGTGCTGGTGGTTTACAACGGTGAAATCTACAATTTTCCCGAACTCAAGGCGGAGCTCGAAGCCGATGGATTTGTTTTCCAGAGCAATTGCGACACGGAGATCCTGCCGAATCTCTATCTTCGCGACGGACCGGATTTCGTCAAAAGGCTGAATGGCATCTTTGCGTTCGCCCTTTGGGACACGCGCGACAACACCCTCATGCTCGCCCGCGACGGTTGCGGCGTGAAGCCGCTCTATTATTCGCAGACGCCTCGAGGCCTGATTTTCGGGAGTGAAATGAAGGTGCTGCTGTTGTCCGCCGCGGTCGACCGCTCGGTCGATGCTGTCGCGATGGCATGTTATCTCTCCTATCTCTATTGTCCCTCGCCTGGCACGATGCTGCGTCACGTGCGCAAGCTCGAACCGGGATGCGCGATGATTTTCAATCGTTCGCAGGTGCTGCGCAAGTGGCGTTTCTACCAGTTGCCGAACGATCAACTGTTAAGGCCGATCAGCGAAGCGGAGGCCATCGAGGGACTGCGTTATCACCTGGGGCAGGCAGTGCGGCGCCAGATGCTCTCCGACGTTCCGCTCGGCGCGTTTCTGTCCGGCGGCCTGGATTCGAGTTCCATCGTCGCTTTCGCCCGCCAGTTCGCGAAAAACGGCACGTTGGATTGTTTCACCATCGGTCTGGGCGACGCCACCTCGCGCGACGATGGCGCAACGCAGGACTACCCGTATGCCGTCCGGATGGCCGAGCATCTGGGGGTCCCGTTGCATACGATCGAGGTCGGACCCGAAATGGCGCGAAGTCTGGAGCGGATGGTCTATCACCTCGACGAGCCACAGGCAGACCCCGCCGCTCTGAACGTGCTTTATATATCGAGTGCCGCGCGCAAGCTTGGCATCAAAGTGCTGCTCTCCGGTGCGGGCGGGGACGACATCCTCGCCGGCTATCGACGGCATCACGCGATCGCATTGGAAAAGGTGTGGCGCTGGCTACCGCGCGCGGTGCGCACCGGCATGCGCCTGTCCACCGACACGTTGCGCAAGGACAGCGATTTCGGCAGGCGCGTTTCGAAGGCCTTTGCCTATGCCGACGAAGATCTGCAAGGCCGGTTGATCGGTTATTTTCTCTGGACCCACCCGGAGGAAACGCGCGCGCTGTTGCATCCTGATATCAGTGCCGACCTGACCGCCCGGAAAATCACCAGCCCGATGGCGTCGGCCCTGGAAGGACTGGCGCGGACGACGCCGCCGCTCAACCAGATGCTTTTCCTCGACGGGAAATTCTTCCTGACGGACCACAATCTGAATTACACCGACAAAATGAGCATGGCGGCGGGAGTGGAGGTGCGGGTGCCCTTCCTCGACCCCGACCTGATGAATTTCGCCGCGCGACTGCCCCTTGATTTCAAGCAACACGGCGCCACCGGCAAGTGGCTGCTGAAGCGAACCATGGAAGGAATACTGCCACACGCCTCCATTTATCGTCCCAAAGTTGGCTTCGGCGTGCCCCTCGAACGATGGCTGAAGACCGACTTGCGAGAGCTGGTGAACGATACGCTGTCGGAATCCGTGCTGAGCCGGCGCGGTCTGTTTTCGCCGAGCGGCGTGGCGTCGCTGCTGCGGCGCGAACGCGCCGGGCGGGTCTATGCGGCGTATCCGATATTCGGTATCATGTGCATCGAAGTTTGGTGCCAGACCTTCCTGGACCGATTTGCACCCATTGATTGAAGTGGAACGCCTGATGAAGAATCCTTTCCAATGTGTGGCATAGCCGGAATTGCCTCCTGGGTTGACGAACCGCAAGTTGCACTCGAACGCGCCCGGGCGATGCGGGACGCCGTGCGGCATCGCGGCCCCGACGATGCCGGCTGCGAGCTGGTGCGGTCCGGCAACCTTTCGCTGGCTCTCGTGCATCGCCGGCTATCGATCATCGATCTGTCTCCGGCTGGGCACCAGCCCATGAGCAATCCCTCCACGGGGGACTGGATCGTATTCAACGGAGAGATCTACAATTTTCGCGAGTTGCGGTCGGAGTTGGAAAAGCTTGGCCACGTGTTCCTCACGCGCACGGACACGGAGGTCATCCTCCGCGCCTACGGTCAGTGGGCGGCGGACGCCTGGAAACGGCTGCGGGGGATCTTCGCGTTTGCCCTGTGGGACGCGGGCGGGCGAAAGCTTCACCTCGTGCGCGATCAGTTGGGGGTGAAGCCACTCTACTATTTTCGCGACCGCGGGCGATTACTTTTCGGGTCGGAGGTTCGCGCGTTGCTTGCTTCCGAATTTGTGCCCCGCCGGTCGAGCCCGGAGTGTCTGGCATCGTTTCTGGCCTATGGGTCAGTTCAAGAGCCCTTTACCATGGTGGAAGGCGTGCGATCGGTGCCGCCGGCAAGTTCAATCGTAATCGGTGGGGACGGAGATTGTCACGATGGCGGGGTGTTTTGGCGCCCGGTTGGCGGCGAACGCGGTTCGTTCAGCTCCCGGGATGCCGTGCTGCCCGCGATCCGGGAGCGACTGCTCGATGCGGTTCGGAGCCAGATGGTGGCCGATGTGCCGGTGGGCGTTTTTCTTTCCGGGGGGATCGATAGCGTCGCACTTGCATTTCTGGCGCAGCGTTCGACCGGTCTCACGACCAAGACATTCAGCCTTGTGTTTGAAGAGGAGCGCTACGACGAGCGGCGCTTTTCGCGAATCGCCGCGGAAGCTCTCGCCACCGACCACACTGAGGTGGTGCTTTCCATTGGCGCGATTTTGCCGGCGCTCGACGCGGCCGTGGCTGCGTTCGATCAGCCGAGCATGGATGGCATCAACACCTATTTCGTGGCGAAATATACCCGCGAAGCCGGCATCAAGGTCGCGCTCTCCGGTGTTGGCGGCGATGAGATTTTCGGCGGATACCGCGGCTATGCCAAAAGTCGCCGGTTAAACCAGGCGGCCTGGCTGCGCCGAAGCCCTCGGCTCGCACGAACGGTCATGTCCTGGCTTGCAGCAAGGAGCGGCGCGAGCGGTTCGGGCCGAGTCCTCGCGTCATTACTCGAGGACGACGACGACCCCTACTATCACAGCCGCCGGCTTTTTCTGGATGGCGACGTGGCGCGACTATCGCGTCGTGATCCACGCAACCCGGCCTCCGACTGGCGGAGAGCCGCCTTTCATTCGATCGATACCGAGGCCGAGGAACTGGACGACATCAATCGGATTTGTCTTCGCGAAATGCGGACCTACATGACGAGCACGCTGCTGCGCGACACGGACCAGATGACGATGGCTCATGCGCTCGAAGTCCGGGTCCCGTTGATCGACCCCCAACTGGTCGAGTTCATGTTTACCCTTCCGGGGGCGTGGAAAATCGATCGTCACCAGCCCAAGCCCTTACTGACGTTACCACTGGTTAAGGATCTTCCCGAGGCGTGCGTGCAGCGGCGAAAGGGAAATTTCGAACTTCCTTTCTCGGTCTGGTTGCGAGGATCACTCCGCAATCAAGTAGAGGATACATTCCTGCAGAGAAATGCGGCTGACGAATTGATTGACGGCCGCGTCGTAGCGTCTCTTTGGTCGGGCTTTATGGCGGGACAGGTTTCGTGGAGCAGAATTTGGAGCCTCTATGTGCTGAAGCACTGGCTCATCGAGCACCGCATCACGCTTTAATAAAAGCACTAAAATCATCCGAGCTACGCATGAGCATCATTCTTGGAATTAACGCCTATCACGCCAGTGCCTCCGCCGCGCTGGTCATCGACGGCCGCGTCATCGCCGCCCTGCCCGAAGAGCGGCTGAATCGCGTGAAATATTTCGGCGGGTTTCCGGCCCAGTCGATCGCGGCGTGCCTGCGGATCGGCGGGGTGTCGATCAAGGACGTCGACTACGTGGCCTTTGGCCGCGACTCGTCGGCCAACCTTTCGAAGAAACTACAATATGTGCTGAAACACGCCTCGCACCTGCCCAATTTCATCAAGATGCGGGCGAAGAAGAAACCGCTGGCCGACATGCGCGACGTCCTGGCCGCGCAGTTTGACGTCGGGGCGGGCGACTTGAAATTCAAGCAGGCGAACGTGGAGCATCATCTCGCGCACACGGCGAGCGCCTACTTTCCGACGAACTGGGATCGTGCCGCGGGCATCACGATCGACGGCTCGGGCGACTTCGTGACCGTGATGATGAGCGAATGCGTGGGCAACCAGATCAACGTGAAGCACCGCATTTTTGTGCCGCACTCGCTCGGCACGTTTTACAGCATGGTCTGCCGTTTCATCGGTTTCACCGGTTACGGCGACGAGGGAAAGATCATGGGCCTCGCGCCCTACGGCAAGGACACCTATCACGATTTATTCGAGCAGATGATTTTCCTGAAAAAGGACGGATTCGAACTGAATCCCCGGTTCTTCCAGGAGTTTGGCGAGAACGAGGGTTTCCGGATCGAGGAGAACGGCGAGATCACCGTGTCGCGGGGCTACTCCGACTACATGACCGAGGTGCTCGGCGCACCGCGCGCCCATCGGGCCGAACTCACTCAGCGGGACATGGACCTGGCGTTCGGGGTGCAGGCTAAATTCGAGCGCGTCTATATGCACCTGTTGCGGGTGCTGCACGGGCTCGTGCCGGAAACGCGTCTCGCCCTGGCGGGCGGGTGCGTGCTCAACAGTGTGGCTAACGGCAAGCTGTTCGCCGAGACGCCGTTCAAGGAAACAGCTATTCATCCCGCGGCGGGCGACGACGGGCTGTCGGTCGGCGCGGCGCTCTACGTCAGCAATGCGATCCTAAAGCAGGGCCGGCGCGAACAGATCCCGCAGGCTTATCTGGGCACGGAGTATTCCGCGGACGAAGTCGCGGCGGAGCTGGCCCGCAAGGGTGTTTCTGCCCGCCAGCTCACCCGTGAGGAATTGATCGAGCAAACTTCCGCGGAAATTGCGGCGGGCAACGTCGTGGGCTGGTTTCAGGGCCGGATGGAGTGGGGCCCGCGCGCGCTCGGCAACCGTTCGATCCTTGCGCATCCCGGGCGCCCCGACATGAAGGCCATCCTCAACGCCCGCATCAAGCACCGCGAAAAATTCCGGCCGTTCGCACCCTCCGTGCTGGCGGAGCGGCAGGCGGAGCTGTTCGAGCATGACTTTCCGTCGCCCTACATGCTCCACGTCTATAAAATCCGCCCCGAGTGGCGCGAACGGCTCTGCGCCGTGAACCACGCGGACAACACCGCCGGCTGCAGACCGTGGCGCGCCGGGAGAACGAGCTTTATTACGATTTGATCAAGGCCTTCGAGGCGCGCACGGGCATTCCAGTGGTGTTGAACACCAGCTTCAACGAAAACGAACCGATCGTCAGCACGCCGGCCGAGGCGATCGACTGTTATCTGCGCACGAAGATGGACGTCCTGGCGATCGGGCCGTTCGTATGCCGCAAGGCGCCGGCCGCGTGAACTGCGTCTGGCATACGCTTGTTCGGCGCCTGTCCTCCCTTCGCTAACAATGAGAAGTTCCTCCTACCTTTTCTCGTCCCTAATCAAGCTGGTCACGCGCTGCGGCCGCGCGTGTCCATCCTGCGGTGCGTTGAAGTCGCGCGTAATGGATCGCAAATGGGGCGTTACTACGCTACGCCGCTGCCAGTCGTGCCAGTTGCTCTTTCGGTCGCCCACCACGACGGAGGCGGAAAACGAGAGGATCTACAACATGATCTACCGGGAGGGCTTCACCACCGATATCCCGAACGACGCTACGATCGCGCGACTGATCGCGACGGGGTTCCGTGGGCACGAAAAATCCTACGACCCCTACATCGAGGTCCTGCGCGCGCTCGGCCTTGGCCGCGGCCTGCGTCTGATGGACTACGGCTGTTCGTGGGGTTACGGCAGCCACCAACTGGCGGCGGCAGGGTTTGTCGTGGAAGCATTCGAGATCTCCAAGGAACGGGCCGAATTTGCCGCCGCCCGATTGGGGGTGCGAATGACACGGCCTGAGGTGGTCGCCTCGAATTCTTACGACGTTTTCTTTTCCGCGCACGTGATTGAGCACGTTCCCTCCGTCCAGCAAATGGTTGAGGTCGGCTTGCGCGTTCTGAAGCCGGGCGGGATGTTTGTCGCTTTTACGCCCAACGGTTCGCTTGCGCGGAAGGCGGTGAATCCCGCCCGTTGGCACAGTGCCTGGGGCTTCGTTCACCCGCAGTTGATCGATGATGTCTACCTCGCCGCTCAGTGCCGACCTTGTCTCGCCACCTCCGCGCCGCACCCACTGGACCGAATCAAGAACTGGGACCGGGTCTCCACCGTGGTGGACCGCATGGAAGGCGAGGAACTGATGTTTGCGCTCGTGAAGACGGGCGAACCAGCCCGTCGCGTCGAATGAAACAAGTCCTCCAGAACCTCGGCACCGGCGAAACCGCGCTCGCCGAAGTCCCCGCGCCAATGCTCCGGGCCGGCTGTCTCCTCATCCGGTCGCGCGCGAGCCTGATCTCGCTCGGCACCGAGCGGATGCTCGTTGAATTCGGCCGCGCCAGCCTCTGGGACAAGGCGATGCAGCAACCCGAGAAGGTGAAGCAGGTGCTGCACAAGGTCCGCGCAGAGGGCCTGCTGCCGGCCTTCGAGGCGGTCCGCGCCAAACTCGACCAGCCGCTGACCTTGGGCTATTGCAACGCCGGCGAGGTGATCGAGGTCGGCGCGGGGGTCGCAGGTTTCGAGGTCGGTGATCGCGTGCTCTCGAACGGACCGCATGCGGAGATCGTATGCGCGCCGAAAAACCTCTGCGCAAAAATCCCCGCTGGCCTGGCGTGGGAAGACGCACCATTCGCGATTGTCGGTTCGATTGCGCTGCAAGGCGTCCGTCTGGCCGAGCCGACCTTGGGGGAAACGTTTGTTGTCACCGGCCTCGGTCTTGTGGGGCTGCTCGCCGGACAGATTCTTCAGGCGGCGGGCGTGCGCGTGCTCGGGCTGGATTTCGATCCGGCGAAATGCGCGTTAGCGCGGGAACTCGGTTTCGCGGCGCAGACAATCGGCGAGGGCGGCGACCCGGTGGCGGCAGCGCTGGCGTTGAGTGATGGCCGCGGCGTGGACGGGGTGCTGCTAACGGCGGCGACCAAAAGTAGCGAGCCGGCGAATCAGGCGGCCCGCATGTGTCGGCAGCGCGGCCGCGTCATCCAGGTGGGAACGACCGGCCTCGAACTCGTGCGCGAGGAGTTTTATCGAAAGGAAATCCGGTTTCAGGTTTCATGCTCCTATGGGCCGGGTCGCTATGACGAGGACTACGAGATTCGCGGAGAAGATTATCCGCTCGGCTTTGTGCGCTGGACCGAGCAGCGAAACTTCGAGGCGATGTTGGATCTGCTGGGTCGCGGCGCGGTGAAGACCGCCCCGCTGATCTCGCATCGCTTTGCCATTGCCGACGTGACGAAGGCTTACGAGGTGGTGCACACCGGCGGCGGCCTGGGGATCGTGCTCAGTTATGGTGGCGACGGCGGGCCGGCGCCGCTGGCGCGCGTCGTTGCGCTCCCGAAACCACCGCCGGCCGCGCGACCGGAAGTGGTCGTTGGCGTGCTCGGTTCCGGCGTGTTCGGCTCGCGTGTGCTGCTGCCGGCGTTGAAGCGCGGCGGTGCACGCCTCAAGACACTGGTGTCGAATGCCGGCGTCAGCGGCACGCACAACGGCACCAAGGCCGGGTTCGAGCTTTCGGCGACCGATGCAGCGGCGGTGCTCGGCGACGCCGAGATCAACACGGTATTCGTGCTGACGCGGCACGACTCCCATGCGCGTTATGCGATCGAGGCCTTGCGTGCGGGCAAGCGAGTCGTCGTCGAAAAGCCGCTTTGCCTGAATCGCGAAGAGCTGGCGGCGATCAAGGCGGCGTACGAGACGGCGCCGGCGCCTTATTTAATGGTCGGATTCAACCGGCGTTTTGCCCCTCATTCCGTGCGGCTGAAAAAGGCGCTCGCAACGCTGAGCGAGCCGAAGACGCTCGTGATGATCGTGAATGCCGGCATGCTGCCCCCCGAGCACTGGAACCACGACCCCGTGATCGGCGGCGGCCGGCTGCTGTCCGAGGCGGTGCATTTCATCGATTATCTGCGCTTCCTCACCGGGCATCCGATTGTGGACGTGAAGGCGACCTGTCTCGGGCCGACCAAGGCGGTCGCCGTGCGGGAGGACAAGCTCACGATCACGCTTACGTTTGCGGACGGCTCGCTGGGCACGGTGCACTATTTCGGAAACGGCGCGCCGGATTTTCCGAAGGAGCGGCTCGAAGTATTTTGCGCGGGGCGTGTCGTGCAGCTTGAGAATTTCAAGAAGATGCGCGCCTACAACTGGCCGCGGTTTCCGAAGCTGAACCTTTTCACGATGGACAAGGGCCATCAAGCGGAGGTTGACGCGGTGATCGCGACAGGCGTCCATGGCCAGCCGGCGCCAATTCCCTTTGCGGAAATCCTCGAGGTGATGGAAGCCGCATTCACGGCGCAGGAGCAGTTGCGCTAACCGCGATCTTTGAAAGATCAAGTCAAGTTCTTACGCCACTCGCTGCGCGACTTCGGCCCCGGATGGCTCGTCCGCCGCGCTGGGTATGAGCTGCAACTGCGCACGGGCTGGCACCGGCTTCGGTTTCGCCAGCGGGCATGGGACGCAAACGAATTGGCACGCTGGCTCGGGCCTGATTTCGCGAAGGATCCGCTGTCTTGGGCGGCCGGTTGGAAAAAACGGCGTCCGGCCCACTTCGTCGATGCCGCGGTCAACGCACCAGAGCGCGCCGCACGCCTGCGCGAGATGCTCGGCGAGCAAGGCGTGACCGCCTTGATCGCCGAGGCGGATGCCGCTTTGCGGGGTTCGTTCTGTTATTTTTCCGATCAGGCGTCCCCTTCGCGGGAGCGGGTGGATTGGCATCGGAATCCCTTCACCGGACAGACGGTGCCGGCGGCTGCGCATTGGACACGGGTGCCGATGTTTTCACCTGAGACGGGCGACCTGAAATTCATTTGGGAGCCAGGTCGTTTTGGCGCCGCTTATTTGTTCGTGCGGGCCTGGGCGGTTTCGGGTGACGAGCGTTACGTGGAGGGTTTCTGGCAGCTCGTCGAGAGCTGGGACGAAGCGAACCCGCCGCATCAGGGCGCCCATTGGAAATGCGGGCAGGAAACTTCGTTGCGGCTGATGGCCTGGGCTTTCGCGCTGCACGCCTTTGCGAATGCCGACGCGACAACTCCGCAGCGTATCGCCCGCGCCGTGGGCATGATGGCCGCGCAGGCGCAACGCGTGGCGGCCGATCACATCTATTCTTATCTTCAGACCAACAATCACTCGATCAGCGAGGGCGTGGGCCTGTGGACGATCGGCGTGCTGTTTCCGGAGCTGCGAAACGCAGGCGCATGGCGGACGCTCGGTCGCGGCATCCTCGAGGAGGATGCATTGCGCCTCATCAATCCCGACGGCTCGTTCATTCAGAAGTCGAACAACTATCACCGGCTGATGTTGCAGGATTATCTTTACGCCATCCGGCTGGCGGAAGTGAACGGCGAGCGGTTCTCGGAGCCGTTGCGTGAACGCGTGCGGGCCGCTGCCGCGTTTATCGAAGGCATGATCGACGAGTCGTCCGGACGGGCGCCCAATCTCGGCGCCAACGACGGCGCGCTCATACTCCCGTTGAACGGCTGCGACTACGGCGATTTCCGGCCGGTGAGCGAGGCGGCGAGATTCCTGTTTCAGGGGACACGGCGCAACGAATCCGGGCCGTGGCACGAGGATTTGTTCTGGCTGTTCGGGCCCGACGCTCTTCAGGCAGCGCGTGCGAAAGGGCCCGGCATACCGTTGCTAACCGCCCCGGAGGGCGGCTGTTTCACGCTGCGTGGTCGCACGAGCTGGGCGTTGATCCGTTGTCCGTCGTTCAAGGACCGGCCGGGACACGCGGACGCGTTGCATATTGATTTGTGGCGCAATGGCGAAAACGTGGCGCTCGATGCGGGGTCCTATCTTTATTTTGCGGAAAAGCCATGGGCGAACGGCCTGGCGACATCGCTCGTGCACAACACCGTCACCCTGGATGGCCTCGATCAAATGGAGCGCGGTCCGCGTTTCATGTGGACGGAATGGCTGCGGTCGCGCGTGCTGCGCTGCGAACGCGATCCGGCGGGGCGAACAGGTCATTTCGAGGGCGAACACGACGGCTACATGCGCCTCCGGCAGCCGGTGACACATCGGCGCGCGGTTGCGCATGCGGGCGACGATGTTTGGGTGATCGTGGACGATTTGATCGGTCAAGGAACACACGAGGTGCGGTTGCATTGGTTGCTGGCAGACAGGCCGCACGAACTGTTGCCGGAGGGCCGCGGTGTGCGGCTGAACCTCCACGAAGGACCCTACGATTTGCGGGTGTTGCTGGCGGCCGGTGACACCTCGAGTCTGCAGTTGCAAGTTCGCCGCGGCGATGCGTCGTCGCCGCTCGGGGGCTGGCAATCGCTGCGTTACGGCAGCCGCACGCCGGCGGTGTCGGCGGCGTGGACGTTGCGCGGGCCGCTGCCGGTGCGGCTGATTTCGGTATTTTGCCCGGCGCAGGCGGTGATCGACGCCCCGAAGGGCGCGGGGAGACTGGCGGTCCATACGGGGGACCAACGCGCAGAGTTCGCCCTCGGAGCCGTGGCGGAAACACCCGTGGTGCGACACGTTCAGGTTGATCAATTGCGCGCCCGTGCGCACACCTTTCCAATACCGGCATGAAGATCGCAATTTTCGGAATGGGCTACGTTGGCGTGACCACAGCTGCCTGCCTCGCCAAAAGCGGGCACGACATCGTGGGTGTCGAGCCGTCCGCCAGCAAAGTGGCGATGATCAAAGAGGGCGAAAGCCCGATCGTCGAGGCGGGCGTTGGCGAGCTGTTGGTCGCAGCGGTCAAGGCAGGGCGGCTGCGGGCGACCACGTCGGCGGCCGAGGGGCTCACAGGAGCGCAGATGGCGATCATCTGTGTCGGGACGCCGTCGCGCGTCGACGGCGGGCTCGACACGGGGTTCCTTGTGACGGTGATGAAGCAGGTCGGCGGATTGCTAGCCGCCGGCGCCCCGGCGGAATGGCCGGTGGTGGTGGTGCGCAGCACGGTGTTTCCCGGCACGGTGCGCGGCGAGCTCATGCCGATCCTACGGGAGGCGTGCGGCGGTCGCAGTCCTGCCGTGCTCTTTCACCCGGAGTTCCTGCGCGAAGGTTCGTCGGTGGCGGATTTCTTCGACCCGCCGAAGATCGTGATCGGCGCTGACGATCCGGCAGCCGCGGCCCCGCTGCTCTCGCTTTACGAGGAAATCTCGGCGCCGCGCTTCGTCACGGCGATTGAGACCGCGGAAATGGTGAAATATGCCGACAATACTTTTCACGCGCTCAAGATCACGTTTGCGAACGAAGTGGGGCAGCTGGCGCAGGCCTATGGGGTCGACAGCCGCGCGGTGATGGATGTTTTCTGCGGCGACACGAAGCTGAACATTTCGCCCCGTTACCTCCGCCCGGGTTTCGCGTTCGGCGGTTCGTGCCTGCCGAAGGACCTGCGTGCGCTCACCTACGCGGCGCGCATTCGCGGCGTGGCGCTTCCGATGCTGGAGAATATCCTGACCAGCAACCGGCACCAGCTCGACCGCGCGGTCCAGATGGTCGCATCGCTGCGGCCGCGGACGGTCGGCCTGGCCGGCCTGGCGTTCAAGCCTGGCACGGACGATTTGCGCGAGAGTCCGCTCGTGGAGCTGGCGGAGCGTTTGCTCGGCAAGGGCATGCGTCTCGTCATCCATGACGAATATGTCGAGACGCACCGGCTGGTTGGCCGCAACAAGGCTTACGTCGAGCAGGTGTTCCCGCACCTCGCCGAACTGCTGCGGCCGGACTTTGAGGCGCTGGCGGGTTGTGATGTGGTCGTGCTGGGCCACCGCTATCGGCGCGAGACGGTGGAGAAGATATTGAATGACGGGCGCACCGTGGTCGACCTGACCGGGGCGTCGCAGTTTCCCAGTCACAAGAACTACCACACCATCGTCTGATTTTTCCGTGCGAATCGTTTATCTGCACCAGTATTTCAACACCCGGGAGATGGTCGGGAGCATCCGGTCCTACGAGATGGCCCGGCGGCTCGTGCAGCGCGGGCATGAGGTGCACATGGTCACGGCAGGCGGAGCCGGTCTTCTATGCCCCTGGTGGGTCATGGTGGCCGACGCCCTGGAGGCCATGCTGGTGGTCGCCACGTGGCCGCGGTGGTCAACGAGCTGGGCGAGACGATCTGGCATTCTCACCTTCGACGACATCCTGGACACGATCTTCAGCGGCATCCCCAGCCGCAGCGAGCGGCTGCTGCGGCGGGCGCCGATCCGGCGCATAGCCCCGTCGTCTGGCACGTCACCGGCCTGACCAGCCTGCGGCGGCTGACCCGCCACTTCCATGTCGAGCGGCCGCGAGCAAGAGCGTCACCGTGGCCGGCGTCGTTCAGGAGGGCTGGAGCGGCTGCCCCAGCCCGGCGACGTGGGCCGCTGGGGCCCCTTCCGGCTTCAAGGTTTTTGACGCCCCGCCGCGCGGGCAGCTGCTGGTGGAACTGGTGCTGAGCGAAAACCCGGAGGCGCGGCCATGATCGCCATCATGTTCGCCCTGGGAGTGTGGGATTGCTGCTGCGCCCTGTTCAGCGGCCGGAGACCGGCTTCTATCGGGCCACCCGCGCGGCTGGTGCTGGATGCGATGGGCGGCGACGAGGTGCGCCCACGGCCTGCTCTTCCTGACCAACCATCCGGCCCTCATCGTGGCCACGACCCTGGTGGGCAACAGCCTGGCGACTACTGGTCTCGCTGGCCGCGGTGGTGATCTTCCGGCCGTGGCGCCCGGGGAAGCGGTGTCGGTGGAGGGATTCGCCGCTTGTTGTTGGCCCCGATCCTCTTGGTCTATGGAGAGCTCTGCCGAAGAACTTGTTTCTGCAAGCCCCGAATCGACTGCTGCGGCGGTGCGGGCCGCTGCTTTTGGCCTCGGTCGTGTTGCTCTTGCCGCTGAGCGCGTGGCTATGGGGCTCAGCCGCTTGCTGGCGCGGCTGATGCGCCGCCGTCGCCGATCCGATCCGCTCGTGCTGGCCCGGCGCGAACTCCGCCGCGTGCTGGAAGAAGGGCACGAGGCGGGCATCCTGCACCCCGCCCAACGCAGCCTGGCGCAGGGCATTTTTGCCGTCGCCGGCCGACCGGTCGGGCAATTTCCTCGCGGCCGCCGGAGAGCTGCCCCGCGCCACGGCCGATATGAACAAACGGAGGTCTGGCGATGGCCGAGCGGCAGCGGGTGGCCATGTCCCCATCGAGGCCGGCCGATTCGCCGGGCAGCCTCATTGGCTATGTTCGCGTGATCGACCTGAAGCTGAGCGAGTCGCCGGAATTGGGACCGTTGCGGCCGCTGTTGGAGATCCGCCGACAGCAGCACGCACCTGGCGGCCTTGATGCGTCTGGAGATGGCGCAACGAGAGCCTTGCCCGCGTAGTCAACGCCCGCGGCGAGACCATCGGCATCGTCACCGCGGAGCGCCTGCGGGAGCCGCTGCTGAAATAAGTATAAAGTATGAAGATAAAGGATGAAGCATGACCAGACAGCCGGGTGTCACTCCTCCTTCATCCTTTATCCTTCCCTCCTTCATCCCCGGTGATATCCGAGCGACTTGGATCACGGCGAGCGTCTCTTCATAGGTGATGAAGCGGCGGCGATGGCGCAGCTTGTACTGGTCGATGGCCAGGCCCAGTTCCTGGGCGTCGGCGAAGCCCTTCGAAGGAGTCGGCAAACTGCCGCCGTTCGAGGGCCGGCGTCCGCTGCGAGACATTGTACGACGACGATCGACAAAACCTCTCGGAGGGGATTTCAGTCCTTGCGACATTTGCTGGTCTCCTGGCAATGCGGGAGGGGTTCCGCTACCGAATGAAGTCTAGCTTGCACCGTGGGCCCCGGGTCGGTCGCGACTGGCGCACGGCCTGGATGGTGGGGCCTTTCTGCGCCGACCCACCCTGCAAAACTGCACGGCTTGACGATCGTAGCGGTTGTGACGGATTGCGGGTCCCGGTATTGGGCCGCCCGATAGCTACGCCATCGCACACGGTGCAACCGCGAGAGGAGCTTCAATACGCCACCCCAGCCTCTTGTGCCTGCGGCACCCCGATAGACAAGCTATCGGGGCCACCCACGCACCCCGGTATCGGAACCTACACCGCCGCGATCAACTGGGCGAGGTAGTCGCCGATCTCGGCCAGCACTTGCGCCGGGGCTTGCCGGCGGCTTCGGCCATGCGGCGGACGATGGCCGAGCCGACGATCAGGCCGTCGGCCACGGGGGCCAGCGTCCGCACGTGTCCGGCCGGCTGATGCCGAAACCGATGCAGATTGGCAGCGGCGTTTGCTCGCGCAGCCAGCCCGACGTTGTCGACAAGCTTCGGCGGCAATTCGGTCCGCTCGCCGGTGATGCCGGTCACCGAGACGTAATAGATGAAGCCGGTCGTGCTGGCGGCGATGCTGCAGGGCCCGGTCGCGCGGGGTGGTGGGCGTGACCAACTGAATGAGGCTGAAATCCTCGCGGCGGCAGACTTCGGCCAGCGCGGCCGGCCTCCTGACGGGCAGGTCGGGCACGATCGCCCCGGCCACGCCGCCGCCTTCGCGTCGGCCACGTAGCGCTCCAGCCCGTGGCGAAAGACGATCGCATAGCTGACCATCGTGACCAGCGGCGCCGGTCAGTCCGGGCGTGGCTGCCAAGCATGCCAAGATGTCGTCCAGCTGATCTTCTGGTCCAGGGCCGGGTGTACGCCGCCTGAATGACCGGTCCGTCGGCAATCGGATCGCTGTAGGGAATGCCCATTTCGATCAGGTCGAGCCGCAGCCCGCCAGCAGGCGGATCAGCTCGACGGTGAAGTCGAGATCGGGATCGCCGGCGGTCAGGAACGGCATGAAGGCCTTGCGGCCGCGGCGACGTAGCGAGGCAAAAGTTTGTCGATGGCGGACATGGAGGAGCGGATGAAGGCTGAGGTGAAAACGGATGCCTGAAGTGCATGATCCAGATTTCTTTGCCCAGCAGGCGGGCGACCTCGTAGGCGTCTTTGTCGCCGCGGCCGGACAGGCAGACCACGACGTCGTCGCGGCTGCGCTGCACCCGCCGTTTTGATGGCCCGGCGATAGCGTGGGAGCTTTCCAGGGCCGGCAGAATCCCCTCGTGCGGGCCAACGTTCAAAGGCCGCGCAGGGCCTCGCTGTCGGTCGCGTTGAAGTAGTTCACGCGGCCCGTGTCTTTCCAATAGCTGTGCTCGGGGCCGACGCCCGGATAATCGAGGCCGGCGGAAATGGAGTGGACGTCGAGCGTCTGTCCGTCGTCGTCCTGCAGCACATAACTGTAGGTGCCGTGGAGCACACCGGGTGGCCATAACACAGCGTACCGGCGTGCTGGCCGGGAGCCGGCTCGCCCGCCCGCCTCGACGCCCACCAGCGCGACCTCCCGTCGTCGACGAAGGGATAAAACATGCCGGCCGAGTTGCTCCCGCCGCCGACGCAGGCCACGACCTCGTCGGGCAGACGGCCCAGGTCGTCCAGGCATTGCTGCCGCGTCTCGCGGCCGATCACCGATTGAAAGTCGCGGACGATCATCGGGAAGGGATGTGGCCCGACGACCGAGCCCAGGATGTAGTGCGTATTGGCCACCGAGGCCATCCAGTCGCGCATCGCCTCGTTGATCGCGTCGCGCAGGGTGCGGGAGCCCGTGGTCACCGGGCGGACCTCGGCGCCGAGCATTCATGTTGAAGACATTGAGCCGCTGGCGGCGGATGTCTTCCTCGCCCATGTAGACGACGCAGTCGAGTCCGAAGCGGGCGCAGGCCGTCGCGGTGGCGACGCCATGCTGCCCGGCCCCGGTCTCGGCGATCACCCGCTTCTTGCCCATCCGCAGGGTCAACAGCCCCTGCCCGAGGGTGTTGTTGATTTTGTGCGCGCCGGTGTGGTTGAGGTCCTCGCGCTTGAGATAGATTGCGCCCCGCCGCACTGCTGGCTCAGCCGCCCGGCGTGATAGAGCGGCGACGGCCGGCCCACGTAATGCCGGTACAACTCGGCGAACTGCTGCTGAAATGCCGCGTCGCCGCCGGCCTGTTGGTACTGGGCCGTCAGCTCGTCCAGGGCCCGGGTGAGGGTCTCGGGCACATAGCGGCCGCCGAACGGGCCAAAACGGCCGGCGCATCGGGCAGTTCGGGCAGCTCCGGCGTTGCGGGCATGGGCCGCGCTTCCGGGGGCGAAAGTGCGGGGGAAAACCCCATTCTCCCCGTCGTTTCGCGGGCAGTCAAGGTCCGCCGAGCGCGGGTGGCTCCGATAGCTTCGCGGGTGGCTCCGATAGCTTTGCGGGTGGCCCCGATAGCTTCGCTATCGGGGCGGCGGAGCCGCAAGAGGGGCGTCAAAACGCCGCGTCTCCTCTTGTGCCTTCGGCACCCCGATAGCCGAGCTATCGGGGCCACCCGCAAGCAGGCGTCCTCTTGTGCCTTCGGCACCCCGATAGCCGAGCTATCGGGGCCACCCGTGGCAAGTCCCCGCCGCAGTGGCTTCCCTTCCGCTGCCGGCGCCGAGAGACTGAAAATAGAGCAGCAGCGGAACGGATCTCCTTCCGCACAGACAGGAACAGAGGCATGGGACCATCTTCTCTTATCCTGGCAGCGGGACTGGGCGCCTGCTGCCTGGCCGGCAGCCCCGTCGCCGCCCGGCAGTACCTCGGGCCGCCCCGGCAGGCGATGGAACGCGTCAACCTGCTGGAAGGCGCCTCCTACGACGGGCTGATCGAGTCGCTGGGCGACGGCTGGCTCTACTTCATCCAGATTCAACGCCCCCCGGGACAACCCATGCACCTGGTCATCCGCACGCTCGATCGCCGCTCGGTGGCCTAGATCGCTGCGCCTCGACGAGCCGGAGCGGGCCAGTCTGCGGGAACAGATCCGCCAGTTCCTCATCGCGCCCCATCGAGGCCGGCCGCATGGAAGCCGTCTCGCTGGCCGCGCAGGCAACGGAAGGAAACCACTACTGCACTACGCGGGCAAGTGGTTCACGCTGGACAGCACGGCCGACGAGCCGACCACCCGGCGGGTGATCGTGCGGGTGGAACAGATCTTCGCCGCCTATCGGCAAATGCTGCCTCCCCGCGGCCGGCTGCCCAATCCGCCCCTATTGGTCGTGCTGAACTCGATGGAGCAGTACCGGGCGTTTTGGCCGCGCGCGGCGTGCGGATCCAGAACCCCGCCTGCTTCCTGAAAAAGAGAATGTCGTGGTTGTCGGCAGCGACCTGGCCGGAGTGGCCTTGAGCATGGCCAAGGTCAACGCCCAGACCGACGACATCCGCCGCCAGTTGAAGCAACTGGAGAAACGCTTTCAAGACCCGGCAGGCCGAGCTGGCCGCCGGCATGCGCAAGAAGGTCGCTCCGCCGGCCGAGATCAAACTGGCCGAGGCCGCGGTCAAGCGGCAGTTCGACGCCACGTCAAGGCCAAGAACAAGGACCTCAGCCGTTGCGATCGCCAGGCCGCCGAGCAGTTTCAGAACAGCACCCGCCAGGTGTTCGCCCGCCTCTATCACGAGTCGTTCCACGCCTACTTGGAGAACTGCGTTTATCCGCACAACCGCTACGACGTGCCCCGCTGGCTCAACGAGGGGCTGGCCGTCACGTTTGAAGGCGGCATCCTGGAGGCGGACGCCTTGCGGGTGGACGCCCCCAACGCCGTCGCCTTGAAGCGGCTGAAGGCCGATTTCTCCAGCCCGCAGCCGTTGTCGCTGGAGCGGCTGTTGTCGACTTCCGCCGCCGCCTTCCTGGAGCGGCACGACACCCGACAGGCCGGCCGCCGATCGGCTCTACGCCTATGCCTGGGGGCTGGCTTATTACCTGGCCTTCGAGCGGCACCTGTTGGATAGTCCGGCGCTTGCCAGTACGTGGCGCCCGAGGCGAAGAAACTGGCGCCCGTCCCGCGCCTCGAGCGGCTCGTCGGCATTCGGCTGGCTCAGTTCGAGCGGCAGTGGCGGGAATATGTTCTGTCGTTGCACCAGGGGCAGGGAGCTGGGGGAGGGACTAGGGAGTAAAGAAGGCGGAGGGCGGAAGGCGGAAGGGGGAAACCGAAAAAAACGACTCGCGGAGTGGCCATGCCACAGCCGGGGGGGTGAGCGGCGGGTGGCGATTCCACGTGGGTGGCCGCGATAGCTTTGCTATCGGGGCGGCGGAGCCGCGAGAGGAGCTTCAATACGCCGCGAGAGCCTCCCGTGCCTGCGGCACCCCGATAGCGAAGCTATCGCGGCCACCCCCGGTCGCCCCCGGCCACCCGCGGTCGCGAAAATCTTCTTGACGCCGGCCGTTTCGGCTGATACATTTATTCTACACGGCCGAAATGTCGAAACCGGTCGTGGAGGAGTCCGCCCGTGAACCTGTTGCGAAGCTTGTTGCCGTTGTTATTGCTGGCTTTAGCCAGCCGTCGGCCGTAAGGTTCGCGCGTACTCCGCTATCCCGAAAGTACATTCGAACCCCAAGGCAGACCGAGCCTTGGGGCTTTTTTTGTTACTATTTGCCAAAGGACAGCCGAAGCCATGACCGAGCCCGAAACCAGACCGCACGCGTCGCATCACCATCTTCGACACCACGCTCCGCGACGGCGAGCAATCGCCCGGCGCCAGCATGAACCTGGCCGAGAAAATGGAAATCGCCCAGGCGCTGGTCGACTTGGGCGTCGACGTGATCGAGGCCGGCTTTCCCATCGCCTCGCCCGGCGATTTCGAGGCGGTCCGCGAGATCGCCCAGCACGATCCGCGGCGCGGTGATCTGCGGGCTGGCCCGCTGCCGCGACGCGCGACATCGATCGGGCCTGGGAGGCCGTCCGGCATGCCGAGCAGCCGCGGATCCACGTCTTCCTGGCCACCAGCGCCATCCACCGCGAGCACAAGCTGAAGATGGACAAGGACGAGATCATCGAGCAGGCCGTGGCGGGCGTGCAGCGGGCCGTCGGCTATTGCGGCGACGTCGAGTTCTCGCCCGAAGACGCCTCGCGCACCGAGGCCGATTTCCTCTGCCAAGTGGTCGAGGCGGCCATCGCCGCCGGCGCCACCACGGTCAACATCCCCGACACCGTCGGCTACGCCACGCCCAGCGCACATGGGCAACGTCATCCGCACGCTGCGCAACCGCGTGCCCAACATCGACAAGGCGGTGATCAGCGTCCATTGCCACAACGACCTGGGCATGGCCGTGGCCAACAGCCTGGCCGCCGTCGAAGCCGGCGCGGGCCAGGTCGAATGCACGATCAACGGCCTGGGCGAGCGGGCCGGCAACTGCTCGCTGGAAGAGATCGTCATGGCCCTGCGGACCCGCGCACGACTACTATCATGCCGCCACCCGCATCAATCACCAGCCGCCTGGTTCCCACCAGCCGGCTGGTGGCCAACATCACCGGCATTCAGGTGCAGCGGAACAAGGCGATCGTGGGCCAAAACGCCTTCGCCCACGAGGCGGGCATCCACCAGGACGGCATGCTCAAGGAACGCACCACCTACGAAATCATGCGGCCCGAGGACGTCGGCTTCGCCATGAGCGACCTGGTGCTGGGCAAGCACAGCGGCCGGGCCGCCCTGGCCGACCGCGCCAAGGCCATGGGCTACACGCTCACCGGCGAGCAGCTCAGACACGGTCTTCGAGCAGTTCAAGATCCTGGCCGACAAGAAGAAGGAAATCTACGACGCCGACATCGCCGCCCTGATCGAGCAGCAGATGCACGCCGTGACCGAACACTGGACGTTGGACTCGTACCAGGTGATCTGCGGCACCGGCCAGGTGCCCGAGGTGACGCTCCGGCTCCGCCGCGGCGAGGAGAAACTAGCACGGCAACGATCGCCGGCGGCGACGGCCCGATCGACGCGGTCTTCCTGGCCATCGAGCAAGCTGACGGGCATCTCGGTCGTCTGCCGCGACTTCAACGTCCACAGCGTCACGGTGGGCAAGGACGCCCAGGGCGAGGTGCTGGTCCAGGTGGAGCACGAGGGCCGAGCTGTATCGCGGCCGCGGCGTCTCGACCGACAGCGTCGAGGCCAGCGCGAAGGCGTTTCTGAACGCGATCAACCGGATCGCCGCCAGCGGCGGATGACAAGACCGTGAGACCGCCGGTGAAGAAGCTCCGGGTCTTGCCGACCCAGGGCGGCGTCGGTAGTGCATTCCGAGTCGGCCGAGTGGCGGAATGGCAGACGCTCAGGACTTAAAATCCTGTGGGGCGTTAATCGCTCGTGCGGGTTCGAGTCCCGCCTCGGCCACGTTGAATTTTGTTGTACCTGAAGACTTGCGACGAAATTGCGCCGTTTGCCGTGGAAGAGTCCCACCCGTTGCAACGGGTGGGCTTGGGGAGTTCGAATAGAGAAGTTCCCGGTTCGCAGTGCGAAGCAGTCCCAGGCGTTGCAGTAGGAGCGAGATTGCCATGGAGATCGAGCAGGCCACCCAACGCTACGAGGCTTGGCTGCGAAACCGAATTACGCTGATCCCCGCCGACCTGGAACTGAAACACCAGCGGATGGCGGAAAGCCCGTTCCCGTTCCTGCGGGCGACGTACTACCGCTGGGTCCAGCGCTGGCCCGAGATCTGTCCCGAGTTGGCCGCCGCCCCGGCAGTGCTCAGCGTCGGCGACCTGCACATCGAGAACTTCGGCACCTGGCGGGACACGGAAGGCCGGCTGATCTGGGGGATCAACGATTTCGATGAAGCCTGGCCGATGGCCTACACCAACGACCTGGTACGGCTGGCCGCCAGCGCCATCCTGGCCATCGAGGGGAACCATCTGTCTCCTCGATCCCCAGGATGCCTGCGATGCGATCCTGGCGGGCTACAGCGAGACGCTCGATCAAGGCGGCTGCCCGCTGGTGCTGGCCCGGCGGCATCACTGGCTTCGGGACCTGGCCGGGAGCAACCTTCGCGATCCGGTGGCCTTCTGGGACAAGCTCGACAAGTTGCCTGCCGTCACCGGGACGATTGCCCGCGAAGTGACCGCTGCCCTGGAGCGATGGCTGCCGGAGAAGGGCCTGACCTACAAGCTCGTCCACCGGATCGCCGGCCTGGGTAGCCTGGGCCGCCAGCGATTCGTGGCCCTGGCCGACTGGCGGGGCGGCCTGATCGCCCGAGAGGCCAAGGCGCTGCGCATCTCCGCCTGTTTGTGGGAGAAGCCCCCGGCCGGGGCCGGTGAAATCCTTTACCAGAAAATTCTCGGCACGTCGGTGCGTGGCTCGACCCCTGGGTGCAACTCTGCGGTTCGTGGCTCGTCCGCCGCCTGGCCCCCGATTGCAGCCGCGTCGAGCTCTCGGCGTTGCCGAAGGACCGCGACGAGCAGAAGCTCTTGCAGGCGATGGGCCAGGAGACGGCCAACGTCCACGTGGGCGACGGCCGGGCCAAGGCCGCGATCCGGGCCGACCTCGCCGAGCGAAATTCCCACTGGCTGGGAAAGGCCGCCGAGGCGATGGCCGAAGCGACCAATGAGGACTGGAAGCAGTGGCACAAGGGGCAGGGGGGGTGAGGTTCAGTTATGTAGGGTGGGTCGAGCGCAGCGAGCCCCACCAGAAACGGCCGGATCGTAATTGGTGGGGCTCGCTCTCTCCACCCACCCTACTTCTCTTACCGCCTGCCCCAAGAGCAGCTACTTCAGCACCTCGGCGAAGAACTCCTTCATCGCCTCCCACGAGCGGCGATCGGCCGCGGCGTTGTAAGCGACGCCCCGCGACTTGTCGTTGCCGTTGCCGGGATTGGTGAAGCCGTGGACGGCCCCGCCGTAGATCATAAGCTGCCAGTCCACGCCGCCGGACCGCATCTCGTCCTGAAAGGCCTCCACGTCCTTGCGCGGCACGTGCGGATCGTCGCCGCCGTGCAGGACCAGGACCTTGCACTTGATGTTCTTTGCGTCGGCCGGGGCCGGGTGTCCAGACCGCCGTGGAAACTCACCACGCCGGCCATTTCGGCGCCGCTGCGGGCGAGTTCCAGCACGCAGGTGCCGCCGAAGCAATAGCCGATGGCCGCCACCCGCTTGGGATCGCACGCGGTCATTGCTGCGCAGGGCGTCCAACGCGGCCTCCACCCGCGCCCGCATGAGCGTGCGGTCGTTCTTGTATTTGCCGGCCTGGGCGGCCGCCTCCTGGGGCGTCTTTGGCCGAACGCCCTTGCCGTAGATGTCGGCGGCCAAGGCGACATAGCCCATCTCGGCCAGCTTCCGGGCCCGCATCTTGGCGTAGTCGCTCAGTCCGGTCCACTCATGGACGACGAGCACCCCCGGCCGCCGGCCCTGGACGGCATCGTCCCAGGCCAGGAAACCTTCCAGGACGGCATCGCCCTGCTTGTATTCCACCACCTGCGTCCGCACGGCGGCCTTGGCCGCACCGGCCCCGATTAACGTGGCCACTGCCAAAGCAATCAACCTCATGGCAACCTCTCCAAAGCCTTGGGTGTATAACCTGCTTTCGGGAATTGTAGACTTCGGGCGAGGACGCGGCCAACATTTCGCGCCGGCCGAAAACATTGCGTTGGCCGGGTCTTTACCCCCCCCTCCGGCGAAAGTGGTAGCGCTCCTCCGCGACAGAAACCAGGTTTACGTCCCAAGCCCACCGGCGGCGGCCGGTGGGAATTGAGGCCGCGAGCAATGCAGTTCCCACCGGTCGCCGCCGGTGGGCTTGGGGGGGCCTCGCTAATCCCCAATCCCCAATCCCTAATCCCTAATCCCTCGCGTAGAAATCGCCGATTTCCAGGGATTACGTCGGCCGCGGCCGCAGCATTGCCACGGTTGCGAGAAAAATTTCCTCCGGGGGATGTTGACGGGCGAAAGCCGAGCCTGTATGATTTGAAGTTTCCCGCTATTGGGCGGAAGCTGCTTGGCAAGTAGGGATTCCGTAGCACCGGAGGACGTCCGTGGCAGGTCATACGAGCGAAACCATCCGCATCCGCATGGAGGCGTACGATCACGCCATTTTGGATCAGAGCGCGACGGAGATCGTCGATACGGCCAAGCGGACCGGTTCGGTCGTCCACGGTCCGATTCCCTTGCCGACGCGCATCGAGCGCTACACGGTCTTGTCCAGCCCGCACGTGGACAAGAAGGCCCGCCAGCAGTTCGAGATCCGCACGCACAAGCGGCTGATCGACATCATGCAGGCGACGGCCAAGACGATCGAGGCGCTGAACAAGTTGAGCCTGCCGGCGGGCGTGGACATTAAGATCAAGGCGACCAGCCGGCATTGAGAGCGATAGATTAGATTAGCGGATCAGACGAATGTTAGCGCACTCAGAACGGGAATCCTGGCAAAATAATCTATGCAACGGAAGCCGTGCGGGTAAACCCGGTCACGTACCGTCCGTTCCCGTAGGCGACTTGATAAAGGCAAGAGCGATGGCAGTTGGACTACTCGGCCGCAAGGTCGGGATGACGCAAGTTTTCGACCCGACCGGCCAGATCATCCCCGTGACGGTGATCCAGGCAGGCCCGTGCCACGTCCTCCAGGTGAAGACGGCGGCAGCACGACGGGTACGAGGCGGTTCAACTGGGCTTTCTGGATAAGCCCCGTCGCCTTGCCAGCCGCAGTGCCCGCGGCCATGTCGCCCGTCTGGACAGCAAGCGTCAGAAGCGTCGCACGGCGGCCGGCGTGCAGCCGGTCGCCAAGGCGGCCTGCGAGCCGCAGCGGTTTGTCCGCGAGTTCCGCGTGGCGGCCGAGGGGCTGGCAAGTCGGCCAGCAGCTCCGCGTCGATCACCTCGCCGAGGTCAAGGCGGTCGACGTCACCGGCATTACCAAGGGCCGGGGCACGGCGGGCGTCATGAAGCGGCATCATTTCGCCGGCCAGCGCGCCAGTCACGGCGTGAAGAAGGTGCATCGCCACCCCGGCTCGATCGGCATGAACACCGATCCGCACCACGTCTTCAAGGGCCACCGCATGGCGGGCCATCTCGGCTCCGTCCGCCGCACGGCGCGGAATCTCAAGGTGGTCAAAGTCGATCTGGAGAACAATCTGCTGTTGGTCCGCGGGGCGGTCCCCGGTCCCAACGGCGGCTACGTGACCATTCGCCCGACCAACACTGTATGAGCGGAGGATAGGAAGCCAGTCATGCTGAGTTTACCCGTCTACGATCGCAGCGGCGTCCAGGTGCGGACCTACGAGATCGATCCGGCCCAATTGGCCCCGCGGATCAGCAAGCAACTGCTGCACGACGCGGTGGTGATGTACCAGACCAACTTGCGGCAGGGGACGGTGCGGACCAAGAACCGCTCGGAAGTGGCCGGGCACCACGAAGAAGATGTATCGGCAGAAGGGGACCGGCAACGCCCGGGCCGGCTCGCGACGCAGCGGCATCCGCCGCGGCGGCGGGCACATCCACGCCATCCGGCCCCGCGACTGGTCCTACCGCCTGACGAAGAAGGCCATCCGCCTGGCGACGCGGATGGCCGTGGCCACGAGGCTGGCCGACAACCAGGTTACGCTGATCGACGACTTGAGTTTCGAGAAGCCGCAGACGCGGGAGATGGCCGCCATCCTCAAGGCCCTGAAGATCGACGGCGGCAGCCTGTTGGTGGCGGTGGCCGAGTACGACGCCAACGTATACAAGAGCGTCCGCAACCTGGCCGGCGTCTCGGTGGCGCCGGTGGCGGAGTTGACCGCCCTGGGCGTGCTGCATCCGCGGCGGTTGCTGATGACCACCGTCGGCGCTGGACGCGTTGCGGGAGAAGGCGGCGGCACGATAACACGTCGGCCGCACACAGGATAAGAGAAGGAACCGGCCCATGGCCCGAGACACTACGAAAACCAAGCTTGCCCTGGCGCCGCACCAGATCATCGTCCGCCCCCTGGTGACGGAGAAGGGAATGCACAAGGCGAACCGCTGCAACGCCTATGCCTTCGAGGTCAACCGCATGGCCGGCAAGGACGACGTCCGCCGCGCCATCGAGGAACTCTTCGACGTGAAGGTGGTTTGCGTGCGGACGCAGAACCGCAAGGGGAAACCGCGGCGGGCGGGGTATCGCCGTGGCAGTAACCAAGAGTTGGAAGAAGGCGATCGTGACTTTGAACCCGGAGCATCGCATCGACTTCTTCTAAAGGAAATCCCCTCTCTCTCCGGGAGAGGGTGAGGGGGAAAGCTGGACGAGCATGCACCCAACCCTCCCCCGGAGGGAGAGGGATCAATAGAGCGAAACGGACAACCATGGGTATTCGCCGATACAATCCGACCAGCCCGGGACGCCGGCAGGCGACGGTGAGCGACTTCGCCGACCTCACGCCCGGCGCCAAGCCGGCCAAGCATCTGCGGGTGCCGAAGCACGGCACCGGGCGGGCGGAACAACCAGGGCAAGATCACCTCGCGGCATCGCGGCGGCGGACACAAGCGCACCTACCGGCTCATCGACTTCCGCCGCAACAAGGACGGCATCGTCGCCCGGGTAAACTCGATCCAATACGATCCCAACCGCAGCGCGCGGATCGCCTTGCTGCATTATGCCGACGGCGAGAAGCGCTACATCCTGGCCCCGGAAGGGCTGAAGGCGGGCGACCAGGTGCAGAGCGGCGAGTCGGTCTCCGGCGGCCGTGGGCAACTGCCTGCCGCTGGCGAAGATTCCCCTGGGGATGGACGTCCACAATATCGAGATGCTGCCGGGCCGGGGCGGCGTGTTGTGCCGCTCGGCCGGGCGCCGGGCCACCTTGGCCGCCCGCGACGCCGATTGGGCCCAGATCAACCTCCCCAGCGGAGAAATCCGCCGCGTGCCGGCCACCTGCCGGGCGACCATCGGCACCCTGGGCAACGCCGACCACATGGGCATCGTGCTGGGCAAGGCCGGCCGCAAACGCTGGATGGGCCGCCGCCCCCACGTCCGCGGCACGGCCATGAATCCCATCGACCATCCCCACGGCGGCGGCGAAGGCCGCACCAAGGGCGGCCGCCATCCGGTCAGCCCCACGGGCAAGCTGGCCAAGGGTGGTTTCACGCGAAAACGAAGAAAGCCGTCTTCCAAGGCGATTGTGCGGCGGCGCCGCTCGCGGCGGTACGGCCAGTTGAAGATCAGGTAACGGGTGCATTATGGGCAGATCGCTGAAAAAAGGACCCTTCGTCAATCCCAAGCTGTTTCTCAAGGTCGAGAAACAGAACCAGATGGGGACGAAAGAGCCCATCAAGACCTG
The DNA here is from genome assembly GCA_963829835.1 of uncultured Pseudomonadota bacterium. Taxonomy (GTDB): domain Bacteria; phylum Pseudomonadota; class Gammaproteobacteria; order Berkiellales; family Berkiellaceae; genus Berkiella. The sequence goes on along the minus strand of CAWHKC010000003.1, from coordinate 5,062 downwards.
GGCCCGACCCTGCACCATTGTTCCCGAGTTCGTCGGGCACACCTTCCTGGTCCACAACGGCAAGATCCACATGAAGGTGTTCGTGACGGAAGAGATGGTCGGGCATCGGCTGGGAGAGTTTGCCCCGACGCGGACCTTCCGCGGCCACGGCGGCAAGGGGAAGCGCTAAGGCGGCGCACGCGATAAAGGGACGCAACATGGCTTACGAGGCGGTTCATCGATTCGCGCGGATCAGCGCCCGCAAGGTCCGCCCCCTGGCGGATCTGATCCGGGGCAAGTTTGCCGACGATGCCCTGGACATCCTCCGCTACCAGCCGCACCGCGGCGCCCGGCTGCTGGAGAAGGTGCTCCGCAGCGCCTTGGCGAACGCCGAGGACCGGCGGGCGACGAACCTCGATCGGCTGGTGGTGGTGGACGTGCGGGTGGATGGCGGTCCGATGACCAAGCGGATGCAGCCCAAGGCGCGGGGAATGGCTTCCGTGCTCAATCGGCGGATGTCGCATATCCGCGTGGCGTTGGAGTAATCTATGGGTCAAAAAGTCAATCCCATCGCGTTTCGCACCGGCATCATGATCGGTTGGAAGAGCCGCTGGTACGCGTCCAAGCAGGAGTACGCCGATCTGCTGGTCGAAGACCACAAGATCCGCGACTACGTGAAGAACCGCAAGGACAAGTTCGGCAAGCCGCTGTATCCGGCCATTGCCAAGATCGAGATCGAGCGGACCCGCGACGAAGTGAAAGTCATCTTGTTTTCCGCCCGCCCCGGCATCCTCATCGGCCGCAAGGGGGAGCGCGTCGAGGAGCTGCAGAAGGAACTCCAGGACAAGACGGGACGGCGGATCAACATCAAGATCGAAGAACTCAACCGGCCCGAAATGGTCGCCCAGTTGGTGGCCGAGGACATTGCCGAGCAGTTGATCAAGCGTTCCGGATTCCGCCGCACGATGAAGCGGTCGATGGAACAGACGATGGAAGCCGGGGCCAAGGGGATCAAGATCCAGCTTTCCGGCCGGCTGGGCGGGGCGGAAATGTCGCGCCGCGAGAAACAGATCGCCGGCTCGATCCCGCTGTCGACGCTGCGGGCGAAGATCGACTACGGCTTCACCGAAGCCAAGATCGCCCAAGGCCACATCGGCATCCAGGTGTGGATCAATCAAGGCACCTATAGCGAGGATGATAGCGATGGCGCTGATGCCAAAACGGGTCAAGCACCGAAAAAGCCAAAGAGGACGTATAAGAGGTGACGCCTCGCGCGGCAACCGCGTCGTCTTCGGCGACTTCGGCCTGCAAGCCGTGCAGGGCGGCTGGGTCAGCGCCCAGACCCTGGAGGCCGGGCGCATCGCGGCGCAGCAATACCTGCGCACCGAAGGGCGGCTGTATATCCGCGTCTTCCCCCATAAACCGATCACCTCGATCCCCCTGGAAACCCGCATGGGCAAGGGCAAAGGACGAACCGGAGTATTGGGCGGCGGTGGTGAAGCCGGGGACGGTGTTGTTCGAGATCGGCGGCATTTCCGAGGAGGCGGCGCGGATGTGTTTCGCCCGCCTGGCGCACAAGATGCCGGTGAAGGTGCGGCTGCTCCGCCGCCGGCCGTTGTAAGGGAACGATACTGACCGCAGCGTAAAGGGATCGAGCCGATGGCCAAGGTAAGCGAACTTCGCGACATGAGCGACGAGCATCTCGTGCTGCTGCTGAAGGAGACGACGGAGCACTTCTTCCGCCTTCGCCTGCAAGCGCAGACGGAGCGGCTGGACGCCCCCAGCGAACTCCGCAAGCAGCGGCGGCTGATCGCCCGGATCAACACCATCCACGCGGCCAGCGCAGCGCGCGGCGGCAGCAGCCAAGCAAGAGAGGAGACGCGAACCATGCCCAGTAGAGTCGCAGGTCGGCGTCGTGACCAGCGACAAGACGGCGAAGACCCGCCGCGTCGAGATTCCCCGCCTGGTGAAAGATCCGCAGTACGGCAAGTACCTGCGCCGCCGCACCGTCTGCACCGTGCACGACGAGAACAACGAGTCGCACGCGGGCGACACGGTCGAGATCGTCGAGTGCCGGCCGATGTCGCGGACCAAGCGTTGGAAGCTGGTGCGGGTGGTGGAGAAGGGGCGGGCCGATCGACCTGGCCGCGCCGCGCGCCGAGGAGCCGCGGCCAGCGGCGCCGCGGTGCACAGTAACGGACCTAAGCCCCGACGGAGAACGGCAGATCATGATCCAGATGCAAAGCCGACTTGCCGTGGCCGACAACACCGGGGCCAAGGAATTGATGTGCATTAAGGTGTTGGGGGGCAGCCGCCGGCGCACGGCCGGCCTGGGCGACATCATCGTCTGCAGCGTGAAGAGCGTGATCCCCGGCAGCGACGTGAAGAAGGGCGGCGTGGTCCGCGCCGTGATCGTCCGCTGCAAGCAGCCCACCCGCCGCGGCGACGGCAGCTACGTCCGTTTCGACAGCAACGCCGCGGTCATCATCGACAACGAACAAAACCCCCGCGGCACGCGCATCTTCGGCGCCGTCGCCCGGGAACTGCGGGAGCGGAACTTCATGAAAATCGTCAGCCTCGCCGCCGAGGTGGTCTGATGTGGATTAAAGCCAACGATACCGTCCGCGTGATTACCGGCGAAGATCGGGGAGCGCAAGGCCGCGTGCTGCGCGTCAAGCCGAAGGCCGGGAAAACTGGTGGTCGAGGGCGTCAACCGCGTGTACAAGCACGTCCGCCGCAGCCAGCGGAACCCGCAGGGCGGGCCGGCTCTCCATGGAGATGCCCATCCCCATCTGCAACGTGGCCCTGGTCTGCCAGTCGTGCAAGGCCGCCGCCCGCTTCGGCGCCCGCTACCTGCCCGACGGCAGCAAAGAACGCTACTGCAAGAAGTGCGGCGCCGGCAACGGCGTCATTGCCGCTGCCAAGACCAGTCAAGAGAAGCAATTAAGCAGCTAGCCGCCAGTGAGCGGCCCGCCGGGCACGCCCGCAAGGGAACAACACCATGAGCGAAATACCAGACGATAACCCCAGGCGGAACCGCCGGTCAACCGGAACCGCAGGGAACGTCCCAAGAGCCGGCCCAGGCCGCAAAGCAGCCCAAGGCCCAGAAGAAGCCCAAGGCCGAAAGACCAAGGCCGAGAAGGCACCCAAGCCGAAGGCGAGAGCCAGCCAAGGCCGACAAGCAGCCCAAAGGCGAAAAGCAGCCTAAGGGCGAGAAAAGCCAAAGGCGAGAAACAGCCAAGGGTGAAAAGCAGGCCAAAGGCGAAAAACAGGCCAAGGGCGAGAAACAAGCCAAAGGCGACAAGGGCGAGAAGCGGACAAGGGCGAGAAGAACCGCCCAAGGTCATTCCCACGCCCCGGCTCCAGCAGCGCTATCAGAAGGAGATCCTGCCGGCCTGGCCCAGCAATTGGGCCGCACGAACCGCCTGGCGCTGCCGCGGTTGCAGAAGATCGTCATCAACATGGGCGTGGGCAAGGCGACCGGCGAGAAGAAATATCTGGAGGAGGCCGTCGAGGCCCTGAAGACCATCGCCGGCCAGAAGCCGGTCGTTACCCTGAGCCGCCAGTCGATCGCCGGCTTCAAGCTCCGCGAGGGGAACGCCATCGGCTGCAAGGTGACGCTGCGCGGCAAGCGGATGTGGGAGTTCCTCGACCGGCTGATTTCCATCGCCTTGCCGCGGGTGCGGACTTTCGCGGCCTGAACCCCGACGCCTTCGACGGCCGCGGCAACTACACCCTCGGACTGACCGAACAATTGGTGTTTCCCGAGTTGAACCCGGACAAATTTACACAAACCCAAGGCATGAACGTCACCCTGGTGACCAGCACCGACAGCAACGACGAGGCCCGCCAGTTGCTGCGGAAGCTGGGGATGCCGCTGCGGGCGGCCTAGCCGCAGTGGGCTGCCCCGCGCACGAAACGAGTCGACTGCCGAGAGGACCAATCGCATGGCAAGCAAATCGAAGATCGCCAAGTCGCTGAGGCCAGCCGAAGTTTTCCACCTGCGCCGTGCGGCGCGTGCCGGCTCTGCGGCGGCCGCGGGCGGTCTACCAGAAGTTCGGAATTTGTCGGATCTGCTTTCGCAACCTCGCGGACGAGGGAGTGATTCCTGGCGTCAAGAAGGCGAGTTGGTAAGAGGGACAGTAAAGACTATGATGACCGACCCATCGCCGACATGTTGACCCGCATCCGCAACGCCGTGCGCGTGGAAAGGCCGCACGTCGACATGCCCCTGTCGAAGGTGAAACGCGGCCTGGCCGAAGTGCTCAAGCGCGAAGGCTACATCTGGGATTGGGAGGAAGTGCCCGATCCCCCCTCAACCAATTTCGCGTGCACCTGAAATCGGCCCCAACGGCGAGCAGGTGATCCGCCGCATCCGCCGCGTCAGCAAGCCGGGCCGCCGCGTCTACAGCGGCTCGACCGACTTGAAGCCGGTGTTGGGCGGCCTGGGGATCTGCATCATCAGCACCAGCCGCGGCGTGATCAGCGACCGCGAGGCCCGGCAGCGGAAGCTGGGCGGCGAAGTGCTCTGCGAAATCTGGTAGCCCAGCACGCCGCAACCGCGAGAAACGACGTAAGACAAAAGGCAAACACCATGTCCCGCATCGGAAAGAAACTGCTTCGCGTCCCCGCCGGCGTCCAGGTGCAGGTGGACGGCTGCACCGTGACGGTCAGGGCCCCGAGGGCAAGCTCCAGTTGCAGCACCGCCCGGAGGTGGCCGTCGCCTCCGAGAGGCAGAAGTCCCTGCGCGTGGACCGGCAGCGCGACGACCGCGCAGAGCCGCGCCCTGCACGGCCTGACCCGGGCGCTGTTGCAAAACATGCTCGTCGGCGTCACCCAGGGCTACGAGAAGCGTTTGGAAATCATCGGCGTGGGCTACCTGGCCGCCGTCCAGGGCCAGACGCTGCAACTCCGCGTCGGCCTGGCCAACGAGTTGCAGATTCCCATCCCGGCCGGGCGTGAAAGTCGCCTGCCCCGATCAGCAGCACATCGTCATCCAGGGGATCGACAAGCAAGTGGTCGGCCAGTTTGCGGCCGAGGTCCGCGCCCAGCGGAAGCCCGAGCCCTACAAAGGCAAGCATAT
>CAWHKC010000002.1:0-232432 GCA_963829835.1 uncultured Pseudomonadota bacterium | reverse complement strand
TACTTGACCTCTATCATATTAATTCATTTTCATACTTCTCGCCAAAGACCAAACCCCAGCGTCCAAATCAGCCTCAGCTGCTACATTCTGTTCATGCATTGATAGATATCTTTGTCCGTGAGGGTAAGTAAAACGTACCACCTCAGTATTATCCAATAAAAAAGATGTTTCAGTTTGGTTAAATCCCACTGAAAGGTTCCTCAATCTATCGCATAGAATTGATAAAAGTGACCATTTTATCTCCGCAATGTCTTCCAGTTTTTGCTTTAATTCTTTGGAAAATCTATCAAGATGAGTCCATACATACAGAGCATCGTTCAATTGCCAAGGTTTGGCAACCGAATGATGAAAACATTCCAATGAGATAGTATGGATCCCTGCTTTTTTGACATCAGTTATAACATGCGGTGTATCATCTACCATAAAGCATTGGTTTGCCGGGATGCCATGAAAGTTTGCAAGCTTAAGGAGGGCTGTTGATTTTAATCCTCCGTCTATAATCATGAAATTGGAGAAAGTGATATTTTCATCAACTTCTAGAATTCTTTTACTGGTAACAGACTCATAACTTAAGTTTCCCATAACATCTACTAGGCAAAATAGTTCAGAATCATCTTCAACATACATTGGCACAGATGTCATTTCCAAAAATTGACGTAATTTTAAGGCGGCCACACTGCAAATATTATCAAAAAAATCTTTTTTGGTGATAACAGCAAAAATAATCTCAACGCCCTGTTCAGCAGCACGTGCCACAATATCTTTATAAAGATCAATCCAAAAGGATTCAGAGCCAAACCAAACTGCTTTATTTGTAATGTTTGAATTGAAATGAGAATAATCAAGATCTAAGCCAAGCAATATTCTTTTAGTAGAGGTACTACCGGTGAGCATATTATTATCCTTTCCGAAACAAGGGTGCATATAATCTAATAGTATTCATGCTTTTTACCATTTATCCCCGATATTTCGCCTTGCCACCCTAAGGGTTTATATGACAATATAATAACAGTTTATTAACTTACACATTGGATTATATGAACCACTTGCGTAAAAACCTTCCAACCCCGCCTTATAAAAGTAGAGTGATCAGCACTGATCTCACTCCGCCGAGTTATTTCTAAATTATATTTCATTTTTTTAACAAATATATAACTCGATATCTATTGGAGTGTTTATGCTTAATCCTAATTTTCCCAAAAATGCGTTATCTACAACAGAAGCTTTTCTTAAAAATGTTGCAAAAATTAAAGCAGCTGAATTTAGTAAAAAACTTGCTACTTTAGATCTAGCGCAAATGCCTTCGGCAAGTATGCAATTTCAAAAGGAAATCAATACTTTGACCGCGGATAAACAAGTAACTAAAGAATTCGCATCACTTTATCATGATTGCTTACTGAGCTATGCTTACATCACGACTGCACTAGAATTTGAATCAATTCATTATATTCCAAAATTATCAGAAGCAAATACCATTACTAAAAACGCTTTTTTTGCTTATAAACAAGCGATCAAGCAGTTAGAAAATCTATTTCTCAAAGCCCTTGAAGTTGAAATGAGTAATTTAGAACAAACTGCCCAAGAACTTAAGGCAGCTATCATTGATTTTGAACAAAAACAAGTTCTTGCGACCTATTCCTTCGATACAGGTCATGATGGATCAGTAGCACCAGATGCATCTTCTACAAATGACGATGATGATGGTGATGAACCAAGATTCCCACCAGAAAATGTTAACTATCGATATACTGCGATTGAAGATGCAATTCACCGCTTCGAAATGAAAAACCAAGAAGCTGCAGAAAATGCTCGTAAAGAAGAAAAACGAAGAGAAAAAGAAAACCAAGATAGCATTCGTTCAGGGCTTGAATCACAAAAACGTAGTGAAGAAGAGCTTGAACAGCAAAAAAGCGAAGAACAAAAAAAGATAAAGAGCAATGAAGAAGCTCGTGCAAGAATGGAAGAGCATGAACGAAAGGAAAAAAAAATTATGGAGTTCTTAGCTGAACCCCCAAAAAGAAGCCTTCCACATTTTGATCTTTTAGCTGCCAGAAGAGAAGAAGAAAGAAGACTTGCAGAAATTCAACGCCAGAAAGAGGAAGAAGAAATCCAACGCAAGCAAGAAGAAGAGAAAGCTCGTCAAGTAGAATCTGAAGATAGGTGGTGCAATTATGCATAACACTTTAGTCGCAATCTTATGGCATTACAGCTAAGTTAAAGAGGCAGGGGATCTATCCGTCTCTGATGGATCCCCAAAATGCTAAGCAAAAAAGAGGTCCAGCACAGCCAGCAGTACAACCTATGGAAGACAAGCCGCAAGAACCTTCAGTAAAGCTTTCGCCTGATGAAATAACGCTAATGTTTGGTGAAGAATACAAACATAAAAAAATTGTTCTTATTCCTTTATCTCCGGGGGGAGGCTTTTGTTATATAGAAAAATCGTTCGCAAAGGCAGCCAACAAGAAAAAAATCACCAACCTGAAGTCGTTAAAGCACCAAATATTCCCAAGCAAAATTCACAGAAAAAAAAGGGCCCACGTAAAAGGAAGTAGAAAAAATGGAGTTGCTTGCAGAATTCTAGCGTGGTTAAAGAGAAGGGGGAAAAGGGTCGTTATATGATGAACCGTTTGCAAGACATTGATTTAATTTAGCATTATTTTTGAACTTTTATACAGATATTAAAGTCAAATGATGAAAGATCGTGCATTAGCAATAGGGTGCGATACACATATGAGCACACAAGGTTCTGAATCAGCACTAACACCGGTTGAATATGTAAAATCATACATAAAAGCTCATCCTGCTCCTTCAGATTTATTTCGTTTGTTTAATAATAAAATGGAATCCTTGGGCCCTAGGATTTTCGATAAATCTCCTGATGAAATAATTAAAATAATGATAGAAAGAGCTAAAACCCAGGAGGATATGGTTGCTCCAATTGTTGCCCAGCTATCTCTTGGTGAGGCTGAAGGCAAAGATATTTTTTGCATGATCGATATTATAAAAGCAAGGATGATGCTTAATGAACTTAAATCAAACTATAGTGATGAGTTAAAACAACGCTTTATGAATCACTTACTATATATGGAAACTATTTATTTTCCTGGGGATGTAACCTATTCATTCGAAGAAGATAAAACTGATATGGCGGTTAATATTCCAGGATTGCGAGAGTATGCTAAACAAATATGTAAGATGCCATTTGAAACTTTAATGACGAGGGATACTCCTTTGTTTGGAAGTGTGCTTGGTGATTATACGATTGAGCCAGGTTCACCTTCTGGCCTTTGCATGTTTATGAACCTTCGAGATAATGATTTGGCTCATATTCTATCGAAAGACATTGGTCAGCTCCAAAAGCAGTTTGAAGGTACATTTAGAAAAGGTGGTTTGATTGTTACACCCGAAGTGCATAAAGCTTTGAGGGAAAGTTTAACTAACACAAATGAAAAGTTGTCTACGCCTGAAAAGGTGTCTAAGACTGAAAAGTCACCGAAGAATGAAGGCAAGCCTGAGAAAAAGGGTATGCTCAAAAGAGCTCACCATAAAGTGATGAAAAAAATTAATCCAAAGCTTTCTTCCTTAGGAGACGATCCTGCTAAGGCTATGGCAAGAATGAAAAAAATAGTCACCAAAACAAAATCATCAATCCAAATTAAAGATCGTTTAGATTATCTTAATAAGAAATATGGTATAGATGACAATATGTCCAAGAAGGAGAGAATTGATAAAATTAAAGAATATGAAGCAGCCTCAGATCAATTGAGAGCTCAATTGGGCGTTATGATTAAAAATAAAGCAGCATTATTAGCTGATGACGTTAAAAAGGGTACTTTAGGGCGAAATGAAGCAACGCAAGCGCTAGAATCGTTTGTTCAAGATTTAATCAAAGAGAATAGTGAAAAAATTATTCAAGCCGAAAAAAGAAAGAACAACTCTGAAGCCGATAGGATAGAATATTTTGCTCTTACTGACCTAAATGATAAACCATTATCTACTGATGATCAGAAAAAATTAATGTCATCTGCTAAAAAAGCTATAGCTCAAGATAGACTAAATTTCTCATTAGCAGAACGAGTCGCACGTTTTCCGAGATATCTACAAACTGAGATTGATAAAGGTAAAGATGAAATTCATGCTGCAAGAGAGAAATTATTAAAGCAACCTGGACCTGTCAATGATCAAAATCCTCCAGGCGTTATTTTAGATCTTAAACAATTTGGCTTAGATGATTCGGTATTGGGTGAAGCGCCAAAGGCGCAATTGACAAGTTCAGTTGCACCGGTAGTGAAAGAACCGCCAAAAGCCCCAGTGACATGGCAAAAAGGAGTATATCTTATTCAAGAACCAAAAATTTCTGTACCTGGGTCAACAATTTCAGTTCCACCTTCTGTGACTAGTTCCCCGCCAAGTTCAACAGTAACAAGACCAAGTAATACTTCAGGACCTAACCAAGATGAGCCGCCATCATCAGTCACTTTCTCATTCTCAAAGCCACAGGCTTACAGTTTACCGCCACTTCCCTTAACACCTCCTGAAATGAAGGTAGCGGAGCTGATCACTAAGCTCAAAGATCTTCAAAAAGAATCGCCACAAGATAAAGACATCCAAAGTGCGATTGCTCGTATTGAGAAGCTTCAAAAATCAGAGATAGCGCCAGAGGAAAAACTTAAACAAGCAGAAGGTTTTATAGAAATACATAACCTTAAAGAGAAGCTTGACGCCGATCCAAAACGTTCCAGCAAGCGGATGTAAAATCTGACTCAACACTTGACTTTATATCTTGACTCCGGTATTGATACTCTTTTTTTATATCTGTAGGTATTATGTTAGATTTCCTTGAAGATCTTTCGGATGAGATTGATCCACCATCGCTGTTACAACCATTTTATTCTTTATGTCCAGAATTAGACAATTTTATTCCTATTGCTAGCAGCGTGGTTGATAACCCAGTTAAAACGCAAGCGCCTGTAACGCGAACAAAACAAAAAGCTGAAGGTGATGTTGATATTGACCTTGAAGATTTTCTTGCAAGCCTTATAAAAAAGGACAAAATTAAATATAAAAAACATAAGCCACATAAGATATATATCAAGGAACTCATAACAAAAAAATGGATCGAATATCTTAAACAGAATCCCCACGATGCTCAAGATGACACCTTAGGTTATTACAAAAACACTATTTTTCAGAAGCTTGAAAATACCAAATCGATCAAGCGTGACATATGTCAGAAACGAATGGATAGAACAGTAACCAAAGGGGTATATGACGAAAAAATCAGGCACATTAATACCACGCTATCGCTGGTTGCTGAAATTTATGAAAAATTTCCTAGCTTAAAAGAAAAAAGAACTGAAAAAATATTAAAACAAATCGAAAAGATTGCCTTAAGAAAACCCCGTCGCCTTGATGAGAGTAAAGGTAAGCCAATTTTGACAAGCTTCGATAAAAAGCGAACGTCTGACCCAGCGCATCATTCACGTAAAGAAATTGTTCCACCATTGGCTATGGAATTAAGAAAAAAGCCTTAAGTCGCAGTTTCAGTGACATATTGAGAATGGGGCACATAGTGCCCCAAAGTGAGATGTGAAAATTATGCTTCCTTTGCAGCTTTCATGGCGTAAGTAATAAACTGAAATAATTCAGCGCTGACAGTGACACCATGTTGGGATAGCACATTGTGACCACCCTCTGTGCTATACATTTTTTGCAAAGATTTCTCCATTTCAGGTGAACCTCCTGTAAACTCCTGGATCAAAGCATTGGCTCTTTGCCCAAGTTTAATCACTGAAGAATCACTAACTTCTTTTTTGGCATTAAAAGCTACTTCAAATTCTTTGAACAAAGTTTCCCAAGCGGCTTGCCCTTGTGCAAATTCTTCTTTAGACATTTTGCTTTGCCGATTTTTCAAAGTTTCAATCTGTTCTGGGGTATAATATTTTTCGTACATAACAATCGCCTTAATCGTCTCAATTGCACTATCCAATGATAATGCCTGTTGATGGTTAATTGCTTCAATAATCGCTTCAATGCGATTACAAAGCGCCTTTTGCGACTGTATTGTGATTTGTAAGCGATTTAAATGTGATTTGGCCATTTCTTGGAATGAAAAATCTTTTCTTTCCAAGCAGATTTTAATTTCCGCAAGCGAGAAGCCCATCAGCTGCAATAGCATAATTTCTTGCAGCTTTTGGATATCCTTTTCTTGATACAAACGATGACCGGCTGACGTTCTATAAGTCGGTGTAAGTAATCCTATTTCATCATAATGATGCAAGGCTCTTACTGTTAACCCAGTTTGCTTGGCAAGTTCTCCGATTTTATATGGCTTCATCACAATCTCTTCATCTTCAATTGACAGTCACAATCAGACTATAGAACCTGACGTTAGGTGAGGATCAAGAGCATTATATATTGTAATTATTAGCATAAGTGATAATATAGAACCGATATAAATAAGTTTATTTTATAACTTATGTGAAGGTATGGATTAGAAAATTTCTTTTGATGATTGCGGTGATTAATTTAGGTCAGAAGAATTTTGTTCGAGAATGGCTTTTATCTTTGACTGGTTGTTCATCCCTTTGAGCTTGTGGTTTGACTGCTTCCTTTAGCTTTAGTGGATTAGTGTCAGCTTGTTTAAAGCTTTGAAATAAGCCTCGTTTCGGATCAGCTTTAAATACTTCTTCATGCTCAGCTTCTTTCTTGGCTTTTTTGTCATCATGTTTAACAAAAACAGCTTCAATCTCTGCATTATCTGCTCCAAGTTCTCGTGGCGTAGTGCCCGATCCGTTACGCAAGCTAGGGTTAGCGCCCTCCTTTAATAGAACTTGAACGATACTTGGATTACCTTTATTTGCAGCATAGTGTAGTGGTGTATCTTTCCTTTTATTAGTTGAATTCACATCAATATCTAGGCCTGAATGTAATAAAGCCTTAACAACCGCTAAATTCTCTGCTTTCACCGCAAGATGCAAAACGGAGTCTTCACTTTTATCCTTATTTTCGGTTAATAATTCTTTCACTAAATCAAGTTTTCCATCATTAATCGCGTCTAAAATTTTATGCTGTTTTTCTATCATGTCCTTAATAGCCGTAGGCACATTATCATCCAAACTTTCAAGATCGATATCAGCCCCGTGTTTTAATAATAGGCCAACCAGTTCTTGATTATTATTTGAAACTGCATAATCAAGCGGTGTCTTGCCATTGCTATCTCTTTTATCAGGATAAGCACCATGGTTTAACAACTCTTTTGTTATTTCACCCTTACCTAAGATAGTTGCAATATGAAGTGCCGTATAACCATCTTCATAGCTTCTAGCTTGATTTGGATTAATGTTAGGGTGCTTTAATAGATCCTTAACAATTTCTGAATTTTCAAAAGCTGCAATCGTTAAAGGCGTGAATCCCTTTTCAGTGCTAGTATTCGGGTCAATATTAGGATTTTTCAAGAGTGCTTTTACATCTTCTGTTCTTCCATCTATCACTAGCGCTCTTAACAAACTAGAAAGATGTTTATTATCTTTATTTTCTTTATTGACTTGATGCAATTCAGCCCAAGCGGGGTTTGCTTGGCAAGTTCCAATAATTTTATCAGAATGTTCTTTATTTTTGTTTGTGCTATATATTTTTGTTGTAAAAAAAACGACTTTATCATCGGAGGCTTTAAATCCTTGTTGAACAGCAGCTGCTATTTCTTGGGGCGATTTTAAATATTTGGTTGGCATATTACTAGCATCGATGTATATCCATTGGCCCTCTTTTGGATCACGAGTTGGGTCAAATCCTACAGTAATGGAGTGTTCATCATTTCCAAGCGTCAATGCAAGTGGTTTTGTATTTGGCGGATTAGTCTTTGTTAAGGCATCCTGAAGTATCGCAAGATATTGTGTTAACTCTTCGTTATTATAGATCCCAACAAAATTTGCACATTGATTTAAGCCACCTTCTTCTCTTATTTTGGTTGACATGACCAAAGGTGCAGTTTCTAATGGTTTTTTTTGATTGGGAACTTTTCCTGGTTCAAACAGATCGGGGTAAAGCTTGGACTGATAATACAACTCAACACCGTCTAAAAACGGTGTAATACCTTGCAGGCCTCTGTCTCTAATTTTAACAGGATCATCTTTGCTTTTAGCGTCTATTTTATCTTGCTGCATGTGCACTATGCGATCATCAAACTCTTTCATTCCTTGTGACAAAATGGCTTGCATTCCCATATGAGAATAACCAAAACAGACACCGCCTTCGTCTGACTCGTAGCCAGCAGCCTTCATATAACTTGTTAAATCGTCATGACCCCAGCCAATCATTGAAAATTCCTATTGATTGAAGCTAAATATATCTTTTAGATTAAATTTAGGGGGTTAAAGTTCAGTATTTTAGGTTAGCTTTGTAGCGGCAAAGGATTATGTCCGGTTTTGAGCAAAGCTAAAATGTCCTGTGAATTTAAGCACTTAGAGCTATACGTTAATAAACGTGTATCTCAAGGAGGTGGATATGCACACAGCGGACATTTTAGCTTTGCTCCCAAAGGACATAGATCGTTTAAAGGTTATTGAGCGCTATAAGTGCGGTTACATAACCCAAGAAGAGGCATCTCGTATTTTAGGCTTATCCGTGCGCCAGATACGGCGCATAATTAGGCGCATGGAGTTATTAGGTGATATTGGGGTAAAGAATCAAAGAGCAGGAAAACCACCAAGTAATCGTATACAGAATGAGCTTAAAGCTAGGGCCATTGAATTAATCAAAGAGCATTTTTATGATTATGGGCCAACTTTAGCAGCGGAGAAGCTTAATGAATATTTCCAAATTAAAATAAGTAAAGAAACAGCGCGCCAATGGATGATTGAGTCGCAGTTATGGCAAGCGCATATTAAAAAGGTCCCACGAGCTCATCCGCTTCGTGCAAGAAGAGAGTTCTATGGTGAGTTGATACAAATAGATGGTTCCTATCATCGTTGGTTTGAGGAAAGAGGGCCAAAGTGCTGTTTACTTGTCTTTATTGATGACGCAACAAGTAAGCTCATGAAGCTAAGATTTTCAATAGCTGAAACCACCATTGATTACTTATCTACATTTAAAGAATATGTATTAACTCATGGCGTCCCACGAGCCGTATACTTTGACAAACATAATGTGTTTCATATAAATCAAAGAATGGCTAAATCTGAAGATGGTGTTACACAATTTGGACGAGTATTAAAAGAGCTAAGAATAAAGCCAATTTATGCACATTCCCCACAAGCTAAGGGGCGCGTTGAGAGGGCAAATGAGACGTTACAAGATAGATTAATCAAAGAGTTAAGGTTTCATAAAATAAATGACATAGAAAATGCTAATTTGTTTTTAGATGGCTTTGTAGCACGTTACAATATGAGGTTTGAAAGAAAGCCTGCGGTTGAGCAAGATGTACATAGAGAGCTATCTCACGAAGAAAAGCTAAGTTTAAATTATCTTTTTTCAATACATACAGAAAAGAAAATATCAAAAGATTTATCTTTTCGGCATAACAAACAGTTATTTAAAATAATCCCTCCCAAGAATAGAAGTAGACAATATATCAATCAAAAAGTAACAATTTGTGAGAGTTTATATGGGACAAGTCTTTACTGCCATGGCAAACCTATAAATTATATGATTGATAAAAGTAGTAAACTGCCTGGGCCTACTCTGAGTAGAAAGACCTTAGATCATTATCTGGATAATGAATTCACAGAGGAAAGATATTGGGATCTCACTGCTTAATAAGCTCTATTGCACTCAAAGGAAATAATTCTTATGGTACCCTAATTTTATGACAAAACCGGACACTTTAACTTTGCCGGATACCGGACATTTTAACTTTGCCCTAACAGTATTTTAGGTTAGCTTTGACAGGATGAATGTAAGTAAATTGAGTGTATGCCAACTTATGGCAATCTAGGCGTATTTGCACTAATGCAAAGCTAACCAGCTATTTATTGATGATCATAATATTTCTTCTTTGCTGGCACAGAAACTAACTGCTTTTCAGGATATCTTAGGGCAGTCAATTTTCTACCAAATACACATCCGGTATCAATGCAAATGGTATTATTAATCCATTGTGGCTCTATCAAAGGAGTATGACCATAAACCACCATTGCTTTGCCGTGATAGCTTTGAGCCCAGTCGTTGCGAATTGGTAATCCCATTTCGTCAATTTCACCAGTGGTATCGCCATAAAGTGCGAAAGAAAGAACTTTTCCTGAATCTCTTTCCTGAAATTCTTCTTTAAGACCAGCATGAGCAACAATCAGATTGCCTTCATCAAGCACATAGTGACTTACTAATTTTCTTAAGAATGCTATTGTTTTAGCATTCATTTCATCATTCGATAGGGGATAATCTTGGACTGTCATTTCCAGGCCATGTTTAAGTTGTACATTTTTTCCTAAAAGATAACGTTGAAATTTGTCTTCATGATTCCCTTTAACGCAAAGTCCTGCATGATGATTGGTCACATTCATTACCAATTCCACGACCTTCTTAGAGTGTGGACCGCGATCAACTAAATCGCCTATAAAAATAAGCATTCTGTTTTCGGGGTGACGCACCGCCAAGGAGTCACTGTCAATGAGACTTTCATCAATCAAGTAACCAAGCTGATTTAAAAGCGCTACTAATTCCTCATAACAACCATGAATGTCACCAATGATGTCAAAAGGACCTGTTAGTTGCTTTTGATTGCAATTGAGTTTTCTCTTCGTAATCGATGAGTTTTGTATATCACTCTCATTACGTAAATAATAAATGTGGCGATATTTCTCAGTTTCAATTTGTTTTATTGTGCGCTGTAAATTGTTGAATTGTTCATCTATAATTTCTTGAGGAACTATTCTATTCGAACGATCTACATTTCTTTGTTGGCAAATTTCTTTAGGCAAATCAAAAACAATTGCAACCATTTTACAATTATGCTTTTTAGCTAACGCTTTTAGGTGTCCACGAGAATTTGCCTCTAAATTAGTTGCATCAACCAAGGTGAATTTTCTATGCGTTAATCTTTTATCTACTATTGAGTAGAGTAAATCAAAAGCATCCAAGGAGATGGTTTGATCATTTTCTTCATCAGATATTAGCTTGCGGCAAAAATCACTTGATACAATTTCGCTTGGCATAAAGTGTTTTTTGGCAAAGGTGGATTTTCCAGCGCCAGACACGCCAATCATAAGAACCAAACAAAACTCAGGAAGAATAATATTCATAAAATTTCGCTTAAGTTTTCTTTACAAATTCTGACTTCAGCATCATGGGACCTATTCCTTCGATCCTGCAATCGATATTATGATCACCCTCAACAAGGCGAATGATTTTTACTTTGGTGCCTATTTTAACAACTGAGCTCGATCCCTTTACTTTGAGATCTTTTATTAATGTCACAGAATCACCGTCTTGCAATTGATTGCCGTGTGCATCTTTTACAACAATGACATCGCTTTCGACAGGGATATCCGTTGTAGCCCACTCATGCCCACATTCTGGACAAATGTAATGTTCACTATCTTCATACACAAAATTGGATTTACATTTTGGGCAAGGTGGGAATTCTTTATTAGCTTCCATTTCTATCTCTTCAATATGAGTGGTTTTTGTATTCTATGTGAGATTGGCATAGGGGAGCAATAATCTAGCTGCCTAGCCGAACATATCTTAATTATTGATTTCTCTACATAATTAAATGAGGAAATATAGTCTAATGCGCAATAAAAAATCTTTTGCTAACTCTTTATTTAACGGGATCAAGAAGTGAATTATTCCAAAAACTCTTTAATTGAGTTGTTTTGAAATACAATGAAATTTTCTAAATAGTGAAATGACATGGAGATATTGCTAATGAAAGTGGTCTTAATGAATGCTCTTAACTTGTTTGAACAACCTGTCAAGGATTAGCAAATCATTATTATTTTTGTCATAAAAATCATGGCAAAATATCAAAAATGCTTAATGTAGACCCTTTCTTGGGCCTTTTGTCACATTAAAATTGACTGTCTCATTATTACAAATTAAGCTATTCATCTTAATTTAAGCAAGTTATAGCCTTTGCCCGTGAGTATCATCAATGAATTCTAAACTCCCAGATACAAGCTTGGAATTGATCCTTGCGCGGCACCGTGAAGGAGTTATTCTCAATAAACCCAATACATTGTCCAAAATGCAATATACTCATTCGCTCGATCAAATCTTTAAATTACCCTGTAACGTTTATTTTGATAGATATGATCATGTGGCTGTCGATATGAACGAATTGAGTGTAAAAACGTGTGGTTATGATTCATCGCAAGATATCATAGGCCGTTCTGGTCTTGAATTTTTTACGAAAGAAACGGCTATTGTAGGAGCTCATAATCAAGTAGAAGTAATGAAATCTGAAAAAGTAAAAATCATTCAAGATACCTTAATAAGACATGACGAAGCGTCCTACTCATATGTGAGCATTTCATATCCCTGGTATTCCAAAGATGATAAAGTCATTGGTGTTTTTGGTTGTTCATTTGCGCTGCATTCAATTGCAGAAAGTCTAGAACAATTATATCAACTAGGTTTATTATCCAAGCCAAAAAAAGATCGTGCTGTGTATTCATCTTTGAGTCAATATTTTTCAGCTCGTGAACTTCAATGTATAGAATTTATCATGCAGGGAAAATCAATTAAGGAAATTGCAAAAGTTCTATCTCTTTCCCCCCGAACTGTAGAACACTATATTGAAAATATCAAAAACAAAGCTAATGTCAGAACTAAAGCAGAGCTGATGGCAAAGGTTAATGAATGGTTAACTTCAGACTAAATGTGAATACTAAATTCATTGCCATAGGTTGGTTTGTTTTATCCCTGTTCCTGTGCAATATGCATGATTTTTTTGTAAAAATTTTAGCCCAAGATTTACACTTTTGGCAAATTACAACAAATCGATTTTTCTTTTGTATGCTTACATTGATTCCATTTTTGCTTTATAGTGGTAAAAAACAACTTCAAACTAAGATAATTCCTTTTCATTTTTATCGAGGTGCATTATTGGTGGCAGCCACTGCCCTTTGGTGCTACGGAATGGAAGGTGTTCATCTCACAACTGCAACGGTTATTACCTTTGCAAATCCCTTGTTTGTGTTATTATTTTCTTCTTTTTTGTTACAAGAAAAGCTCACCAAGTTAAGAATAGGGATGACCATTTTTGGCTTTTTGGGCGTTTTATTCATTGTTTTAACAAATAAATTTGTCTTGCTGCAAGGAAATGCTGAATACATGGTAATTGCAGCAGCACTTTTTGCATTATCAAATATAGCGAACAAAAAATATGCGAAGGATGAAACTATACAGTCAATGCTCTTTTATCCTGCCTTGTTTGGATTGATTTTGTCCGCTTATTTTGCGATGCCCTACTGGAAGTCAGTATCATTAAAGCAATTGGGATTGTGTGTTTTATTAGGTGTAAGTGCAAATTTGATTTTGTTTTGTATTATTCGTGCTTATAGAAAAATAGATGTCACTTTTTTAGCGCCTTTGCAATATGTTGAGATAATTCCTTCCCTTGTGCTTGGTATTTTGTTTTTTCATGAAATGCCTTCTTTGTACACCGCCATCGGCGCGGTGATGATTATTTTAAGCTCGCTTTTTGTCATTAAGGAAAAAGTAGCATTATCTTAAAATTTCAAGACAATGCCACTCGTAAGTCAAAGAGTCTCTTAACAACATTTTCTGAGAATAGCACGTTTAGCAGCGATGTGTTGTTCAACGAAATTGAGTAGGGTTTTTACCGCAGCTTCATCCATGACAACATATTTTTTACTCACATCTGAATATTTGCATAAACCTCTTGCGCCAGGAAAGTGTTGTTTAAATTTTTCACAAAATCTTTTTCTATCTTCCTCAGCGCAATGAAAGCCAATTTCAATCATTCCACTTTTCGACTTATCACTTAGTTTAACTAATACTTCCTTTTGGATATCCGTTGAAACTCTTTCAGGGAAAAATACTTGAATGGCTTTTTTGATGTCATCAATCGTTGGCTTTGTGTTACTTTTAATCGGTACGGGCTGCTTTTGTTGCTGAACAATTTGACGTAAAACTGGTAGTGGACGAGCCTGTTGCGCAGGAAATTGACGCAGAACTGGTTTTGGCTTGTCTTGGAGTGTGAGACGAGCCATATCTTCAGCTAAGTCTCTTTCAGGAGCCAAAGGAAAGCTACTATGCGCAATTGTTTTGCGTTCTTGTTTATCAAGATAGGATGCAGATAGAATAGCTTTTCCTTCGAAATTTATCACTTGATGTTTATATGCGTTAAGAAGAGGATCATTATCAAGTTTTGCCTGATATCGAGCTTTTTCTTCTGGGGCTAGTTTAGTTTGAGCTGGTAATTGTAATCTACCTATAGAGACATGCATAGTAAAGGGATCGGTAGGCAGATAAAATTCTTTTAACCCAATACGAACGTCACTATTAGTTGAGGCAGTTTGCATTGAGGCATTTTTAAAAGATCTTGATATTTTGTTTGCATTAGCATCAGATTGCATGGTTGCAAAAATAAATCCACGATCCGAAACTCTAAAACCTGTTATCTCATACCCAGTCAAAGCGCCGGTCTGCGCAGTTATCAACTTTTGTTTGATATTTCTAAGCATTTTTTGCCCATCAGCACGTGCAGATGCAACGACTTTAGCATCTTTGACATTAACCTGTTTCACTCTCGTTCTGCCAATCTGACCTTCTTTATTCCTTTCACAATAAATCGACTCCCCGAATGTCACATGGTATTCCTGCTTCAAATAAGGAGAAGCAACATAGGAATGGGGTAAAGAAGGAGCCCAACTGCTATTCAGTGTGTCTAATTTTTTTTTACTAGCATGATCTACGTTCGCTCGAAAATTGAATGTAACGTAGGTCTGCAAAGGCTGTGAAGCAGGTGAATTTAACATGATGACAGATTCCGGATTTAGATTTAGTTGCGTTATACTAATATGTGTCATAACTAACTTGTACCTAATTCCGATAATGGGTGGTATTTATGCGAACAGCGGTTCATCTAATGAACTCAGGGGTCTGACCCCGCCACATTCATCTGTTCAAACTATCCAGCCATCAGGGTTAGATCTTTTTATGGCTTTAATATCAATCTATCTAACTTATTCTTTGCTCTATGTTTAATTACAAACTTAGGGGTCTGCCCCCTTACAGAGGATATGATGACTATAAACGCAACACCTAAACCAAACCCTGCTCTTATCTTTTCAGGGATACTAAAACAACTTGGAGCACTTAGTTTGCTTACAGGGATATATAAATTAGCGTTTCCTAGCAAAAAGCCTAATATGGGATTTAATAAGGTACCTAATTATGGGAATACAGCTTCTTCTTACTTTTTGAATAGTTTTAAATTGTTTGTCGGTGCATCATTAATCAATAGCACATTTAATGCTTTCAATAAGGCTTCAACACCAGCAAATCCATCCAAGCCAAAAGGACCTTAAGCAGAGAAAATTTACGGCATACATATAGAACAGCATCTTTAAACTACTTCCTTGTGCGCTTGCTAGCCTGTAAAAGCTGCCATCTTAAGAAAGTTATGCTAATCTGCCAAATCTAATAAAGAATGGATGATGGGAGATTGGTTATGTTAGGTGGTCAGCAATTTACTCCAGCATACAATCAGATGCATGATCTGGAGTCTCAAAAGACGGTTTTTACCGGTGCTATCAACAATAATAATAAGGCGCTCGCCCAGTTACTTTATCCAACATTACTTTATGCCTTCCAAGGTACGCATGGTGCTAATTTTCATGTTGAACTAAAGAACTATCTTTTATGGCTAGCACATACTGTCGCGCCAACCTGCCAGCTTGAAACCATGATTTACCTATTTAATTTACGTAGTGATAATGAGCGTATGTTATTGCCCAATAATGATCAATATATCACCTTAATGATTGCAACTGCGGATCAAGCCGTTTTTCTATATTTAGCAGCAAAATCTCATATGACGATGGAGAATTTTGCTCCCTATTTAGATGACTTCACAGAAAATAATCTTCAAGGCCTTAGAGATTTATTTCAGGACCAACCTCAACAGCAGCAGCCACAAAATAGAAATGGCTTTGTTGGTTGAAGTATACCCTTGACCCCTTTCCTTTATATGGGTAATTATACCGATTAAATTGAATGTGTCAGAAATGTACAATTCGGTCATTATTAATAATATGAGATCCGAATATGTTAACCTACACTCATGCTCCCAATGAGGAAAACAAGCCAACAATAGAGCAATTTCTTTCACTTTTTGAGGAGTTTGATTTAAAAGTTGACCCTGTATCTCCCATTTTAATTTGGATGGAATTAAATAAATCCTCATTTCAGACAATAAATAGCTCGCAATTAGAAATGATAATAAAAAAGGCGATATTTCTTTGTTCCAAGGGAGTTTCATATCACCATATTTTAAAAGCTATCATTCAAAATACACCAACAGAAAAAATGGCATGCTTTAAATCTCTCATTCGATGGGCAATCCAAACACAAAATGGCACACCTGTTTCGATAATATGTCGATATGCTTCTCGTGAATTGATTAATACTATGTTAAGTGAGTTATCTGTTGATGAACTATGGCAGTTTTTAGAAATAGCAAAAAAACCGCTGGGGGATGAGGGTTCGACGCTCAACGCCTTAGCATGGAATAATGTCGTTACCTCTGCGCTCATATCAAAAATAGAGACGGATGAGAATGTGGCATACCAAAATCTACAAAGCTTTCTAGAATTTTTACGTGATTCAATTCATCAAGGTAATACTCAATTACTAGGTTATGTTC
Source organism: uncultured Pseudomonadota bacterium (assembly GCA_963829835.1). Taxonomy (GTDB): domain Bacteria; phylum Pseudomonadota; class Gammaproteobacteria; order Berkiellales; family Berkiellaceae; genus Berkiella. The sequence continues at coordinate 215,601 of CAWHKC010000002.1, read as the reverse complement.
TTCAACATAATGATTTATGTCTGCGTGTTATGGAGTACTTAAAGGCAAATGATGGATCTGAGATTTTCGGGAGACAACAAATTTTATACGAGTTGCTGAATTTAAGAGTGCATGAAGATAACCCAATCGTCCAAGAGGCGATTGATAAACTCAACCTAATTCAAGAAAGTGAGTTAGATTTTACCCAGATGGTTGTTATATTCACTGATCCTGAATATAGTCTACAGCAGTTAAATACCACCATCGAGAGTCTTTTCTTACTTTTATTTTGGCATTGTCATTTACCAACTGGGCAGCTTAAACAATACCTTGTTGATCGTTTTCGCCGGGCAGGCAAAGACATTGAGCAAGAAGTGGCTAAAATCCCATTCAATAAATTAGACATATTACTATTGTCATTCATTTTGTACACCCCCTCTCTTGAAGAGTTACAAAAGGAGGCGAAGATGTTTTCTATTTCACCTGCAATTAAAAGACTAGGACAGCATATGATTGCTATAACAAATAATCATGCAACATTGCAACACATCTGGGCCGCTATCGGTTTAGCGAAAACACCTTTACCCGCAGAACTTTGTGGTAAAATTTTAAGTTATTGTTATCCATATAGAAATGAAGTTGAATTTCGATCCAGCAGGCGACTAGGATTACAATTGCATGCTAGGTTATTATCAAAGCAAAATGATCATCTGATACAAGAAATAGCGAAACCTGCACCAAGAGCAATCATGCCACAGTTTGTAAATAGAAAACGTAAGCAAAGTGAACAGAGTATGTTAGCGATGCCAGATACAAGAAAAGGGATCACTAAAAAAGGGAAATATGAATTGAGAAAATTACCTTAGAATAAAGTAGTTACTCTGGTAAATTGACAAAATGCACATCTTGATGAGACCAAGCTGGCTCACATTTGGCGATAAGCACTAATTGTTCATCTTCAGAGATGTTGATCACCTGATGACGTTGGCCGCGATTTATTTTAATGTGATCACTGGCCGTTAAAATGTGCTCTTGCTCATCAATAAGAATAATAGCTTTACCGTAAAGGATATAAAATGTTTCAGCATGATCTTGGTGGTAATGATAAAGAGAAGATCCTTTTGGCTCAAATTTAGCAATAGCCCAACTGCATTCTGTTTCGCCTGTTGTTGCTAAACCAGTATATTCGATGACCGATTCGCCTCTATCATTTCTAAATACGGGTTTATTTTCTTCGCTATAGGTAACTGTTTGATTTTCCACCGTTATAACCACGCTTGTTAGCGAGGCTTGAGTGATTTTGCAGCCGTCATTAAAGTTCATTTATTTTCCTTGGAGGGATCCCATGATGCCAGACTCTAAAATAATTTTTACTAATTGAGTTTGTTTATAACAATTTAGTTTAATGCGCACATTTTCCAAATGGCGATTGATTGTTTTAATACTATTGCCCTCAATCATTGCAATCTCATCGGCAGACTTTCCTTCAATTAACCAATAAATGCATTGGGCTTCTTTTGACGTTAAATAAACATCACGGTATTTTCCGCTGAGATAGTAGCGTTTAATTCGTGTGTTCTTTAAAAAGTTAAGAATGTTATTTTTGTTTGCATGAGGAAATATTTCAATTTTATCTGAATTGGGAACGGTTATTCTTTCAGATTCTCCTCGTACGATAAGGTTTGCGGCTTGCTCTTTGAAGTAAGTTATAAAATGAGTAAAAATCTGTTTATCTATCTGATAAATACCTAGATTATCTGAATCGAATGTATAAATTTCCCAGTAGTTATTCACAGCATTAACAAATGTCATCCCATGATACAGACCTAAGGTTTTATTGATTTCATGCTCAAAAGGTGATTTTTCATCCCCTCGCAGAACTGCCCATAAATGACAACCCGGGGTTAAACCATCAGTAAACTCACCATCAAACCACATTTTCTGATAGGTGCCATCTTCATAAACAAATCGGGTACAATCAGGAAAATCAGAGAGCAAAACACGAGATTTATCTTGATAAAGCTTTAAATAGCGAAAATGTTTAATCCCAAAATGCTGGACCAACGGAGCAGTAATAGCGCTAATTTGCTTAGCACTAGTAATGGAAAAATGTTGATTCAAATCAATTGTTTTACTCATTAAAAGGGTCTCTGATGCGGTATGGACTATTTTAACACAAGCTACGATTATTTAGAGGGACTTTAATCCCCATCTATCCTATCTTTACGACCGCAGGTAAATGGACCTTATTAAGTGGGAATTTCTTCCCATACCAAACCTTCTTGAAATTGGTAAAATAAGCACATTGATTAAATCAGGAGATGAACTGAAAATGTTAACTATGTATAAAGCGCAAATGGCGCGAGAAGCGAGCGAACTCACCTTTAAAGATGGGTGTAAGATCACTCAATCTAGCCCTACCAGCATAGTAATAAAAGTAGGAGATGAAACTTTATCTTACAATGAAGAAGGCAAAGCTGAATTTAAAAATGACAAAGGAGAGTCAGTAATTGAATATTCTGGTTTAGCCACAACTGGCGAAAGTAAATGTAGCTGGGCTATTGCCAAATTTGAGCCACAAGGCGTTTCATCATTACATTTCCACAAAGAACGTACAGAAAACTACTATATCCTGTCAGGCAAAGCTTCCATTATGCTTGATGGAGAAGAACATATTTTAGAAGCAGGTGGACATATCGAAATTAATCCTGGACAAAAGCACCAAGTGAAAAATGTGTCCGATAAGGAAAATCTCGCTTTGGTTGTGAAATGTGAACCCGCCTGGATTTTTCAAGATTCTCATGTGGTTAGCGCAGATGTACAAAACGTTCAACCCGTAAAAAAGCCGACTTTATAATTATTTCTGAAAGGAAGGGGTCATTTGACCCCTTCACTTTTTGAAGTATACCATCAGGAAAATAAAGCTATAATTTTTACGACATATTGAAGTTTGTCGAGTTACAATGAATAAGCCGATTAAATGAAATTTACCTATTTTATGTGATTTATTTATAATAAAATATTTCTCTAAATAAATAAGTTTGGGGATTTTATGAAGGTTTACCTTGTTGGTGTAGAAAAATTTACTACAAACGAAATAAGAGATACAGAAGAATTAAACTATAAAAAAGAAAGCCATATTGTAACAGAATTTAAAAAAGGCAGAAAAATCAAAAAAAATGATGCGTTATTTTTTGGGATTGAAGCAAATGTTATAAATGGAGAAGAATCATATTTTCTTGGGTATATCAGTAATGAAGCTGCACAAGTGGCTGCCGATTCAGCCTCAAAAAATCCGGATGAACATTTCTCTGTCATTGAACTTGAAATAGATGATAAAAATCAAGTTTTAATGGAAAATGAAAAAAGTGGATTATATAAAATACCGATTTTGCCAGGCACTAAAATTATTAGCGCTTTTTTTAAAAATCCAACATTTGAAGTAAAATTTTCTGAGTTGCCAGAAAGTCCCAGAAAAACATTAGATAGTTACTTAGAGTTGGCAATCTCTTCAAATTTAAGACTTAAAGGAATAAAAACTTCATTAAGTCCCTCTCAGGAAACCATTTCAGCATTAAAGACACTAACTGCAGCAGCTGAATTATCGCAATCGAAAAGCCAACCTGTTGAAATAACACATGTTAATAATGAAGCAGCGAAGGCATCTGAAAACGTTGAAACGCATAACCATGTTCCTGCGTCTTGGAATGGAGCTGCAAAAGCATTTGTTGGGATGATTTCTGTTGGTGTGGCACTTTCCCTATTTCATTTTAGCCTCCCCATTATCTGCTTAGCCTCTATACTAAGCGGCATTGCTATCAAGCAATCCTTAAATTTAATCGACTTAATGGCATGCAAAAAGGCCAAGAGCATTGAAGACGTAAACTACATACCGGTAAATGCAGCACATGCCTTTAATGCGGGCATTGAGGCTGCTCAATCCTATAAAGGGTACTTCAGTGCATGGTTGAAAATAACTAGCTATACTAATTATCCTTCTTATTCTGCTGGAAAACACCTTGCAGAAAATGGCAAAAATAACAAGTTCAAGCTTAATTAAGATTCGTTTTTAACCATGGTATGGACTCCTTCCACTTACATTTAATATGTCATAAAAAACAAGTATAATTGCTCCACAAATTAAGTGGAGTGTTATCTATCATGCTAATAAAGGGAATGGGATCAGGCCTGCATTCGTGCATTTTGGATTTTCAAATCAGCAAAATGCACGAATGCAGGCCTGACCCCCGATCCTCAATAAGAAAATCAATCTCTTTTCTTTCGATTCTATCGAGCAGATCTTTTCATCACGCCATTCAAAAATTCGCCGGTTATAGCTGAGTCCTTAAATTTCAATCTTAAGTTTGTGTTTATAAAAATCAATTTAAGGAACATTCCATGTTAACCGGCTTTACTATAGCTACCGCATTTTATGAAAATCTAACGTCTCTGATATTAAAAGCTGATTTTGAAGCAGTTCAGCAAAAACTTCTGGATATACCCCACGAAGGGTTAGCTGAATTGGGATTAGACGCTGCGCGTCTCCAATATTTTGAAGTGGTCAACTATCTATTACAAAATCATTTAGCAGCGCTTAAAGCAAAAATAGGTGACATTTTGCCCTGGGCAACAGCAAGTGCAAATTGGAAGGGGATGCAGGTCGTCGAAACGCTGGTGAGAGAGGCTTGTTCTTTTATCCCTGAATCCAAACTTGCTGTTATTTTGTTTTACCTTGAGGGGCATGGCAATCTTCCAACACTCAAAGACCTAATCCAACAGGTTGGGGCTGTCTCTTTCACTGCAGAGCAATTAAACGTTGCTTTGGAATTAGCGGTTAAACATGGAGAAGACGCTCTAGTTACTTTAATTTTATCTTGCATGAAAGAGGGACACAACCCTAAGACTCGTGCATTTGAATTCGCGATTGACCATGATCACCGTACTGTATTGGAACTTTTAGTCCAATCGAATCATTGGGGTAAGAAAGAGAGAGCCGCTGCCTATAAATATGCGGCTAAAAAAGGTTTGATAGAGATGGTTGAGGTATTTGTTGAGTCTTCTTTGGGTAAAAAACATCATATCAAAGCGATGAAAAAAGCTGTTCAGCATGGTCATCTTGAAGTCGCTTCAATGATTGCGCAAAGAAAAGGGATTAGTCCTGATCAAATTGAACAAATGATTTCAAATATTAATAGAAAATTAAGAAGTCTTGTTGTATTACAAGACAGGCTTAACCTTGCCTCAAGAGAGAAACTCGTCAAAAAAGAAAAACGCAAACCTACATCAACGCAAGATAAGCACACAGACGAGCCTGCCGTTGCTACCACCTCGTCGACAAAACATGTTGCTGATGCTTTGGCTATGCTACGAGGGGAAACAGCCTTTAATCGCAGTTGTCTTAACAATGGACTTAAAGCTGCTATTGAAATCGATGCTAATGAAAATCCTAATGACATTTATGTTCTGATAAGGGCAGTACCATGGGTGCAAGCTTGTCATAGTGAACTACTCGATCCACATGAAGTGGTCTTTACTGAACAGGATATGTCGGATTTACTTTTTTTCGCACTTAACAAACCTAATGAAGAGAAGATACCGATTTACAGGGGTATTATCGGATTGATTTGTTTTGATGTTTTTGACAATGTTGATGCTGGCATTTGGTATTATTTTATAAATGAATTAATGCAGTCCAAACCTCATTTGGCCTTTAAAATACTTGATAAAACTTTGCAAGAAATACCTCTAGTTCATTTAACGGCAATTTTAAAACAAGCTGTGGCACATAGGAATATTCAAATTGTAAGTTATTTAATAGAGCATCGTGGTTATATCAGCCGTCATTGGGGAGATAAAGATCCCATCGCAGATTGTATTAGAATAAGCCTTTTAGCTTCTGATATGCAAATGTTCTATACAATCGTTCATCATAGAAGCTGTGCAGAGGATTCCATAAAGAGAGCCTTTAAAGATGCTGCTGCCAACGGTGAGTTGGTGGTGGTTAGTGCTTTATACAATACAACTTTAGTATGTAAAAATCCTAATTTGATTAATAGAGCTCTAAACTTCAGCGCAAAGTCACTCACCTCTGAAATGGTTGAATTTTTGGAAAGCATTTTAGAACATCGAAAGCAAGTGCAGAACAGATCAAATGCCCAATTAAAATCTCGTGAATCCTTGGATTTGCAAAGTGTGGATGATTTAACAAATAGCTTAGAAAGTATGGGCGTGAGTTCAGACGTTGAGGAAGATCCCTTTGTACCGATGTATCATGAGGTTATCACCCCCGCTTTCGACTTAGAAGAAAGGGGCCCGTATTTTGATACTACGGGCAAAGAAGTTGAGCAAAAATCAAGAAAGAGTTTTACAGCCAGCAAATAATGAAAGGGGTCAAGTATACCCTTGACCCAGGTTGTTAATATGGAAGGGGTCAAGTATACCCTTGACCCAGGTTGTTAAAATATTTGTATGCACTGCCAATGAAATTGAAACCTGGGTCAAGGGTATACTTGACCCCTTTCATAAAGTAAAGATTCAATTTCATTTACTTGTTTTCGTAGTGTCGAATCTGTAGTTAACATTTTTTTAATTGTACTCACCGCATTGCTGGCTCCACTTTTACTTTTACACTGAAAGTAATAAGCCACATCCTCTAACTTTGCTTGACCTAAAACTCTACTTAAGTACATGGCTAATTTTCGAGGCATATTTCTTTTTCCTGACTGATAATGAAGAAGTGTTTCTTCTTTAATATTAAAGTAGTTTGAACAGATGGTACTTATTTCATTAATAGAAGGTAATTTCAGAGTTCTATTGTAATCTGGTTTTGAATGCATAATTTTAATTTCGGGTAGAATATCCAATTGATGTTTTATAAATGAGAGTTTTCCCATAATGGAAGGTTGTTTTTTTAATTCATAAAATTTCTTTGTTGTTTGATCCAAACCTTCATTTACAAATAGTTTGTATTGATATGATTTATTTGTTTTAAATGTGTCTAATATAAAATCAGTCTGTAACCATGGCTGAGCCTGGTAATTTCCGATATAAGCCGCATAGCTCGACCATTGATATTCTTCGGGATTATCTATTATTTTTGCCTCCACAGGATTGAGATGTATATATCGACTGACATGGAGTAAATAGGCGTCTTCCTCAATTAAAATGGCTTTGTATCTTCCACGGAAAAGCGGCCCATCTATTTTTTCAGAACGATTAAATTTTTGAGTGTATACACCATTTATATGACGCATACCAATGGAAAGATTACTTTGTGGAGTGTGAAGGAGTAAATGGTAATGATTATTCATCAAACAATATGCATGACATTGAACATTATAATATAAACTTGCTTCTCGTAAGAGATTCAAAAATATATTGCGATGTTGGTTGTGCTTGAAAATATCTTGTTGAGCTGCGCCGCGATTCATGACGTGGTGCCACGCACCTTCAAATTCAATTCGTAGTGGTCTTGGCATAATGTATCCCTATCTTTTGCTTTATTTCACTAAAGGTAGTGGTGAAAAGCAAGAAATACCTCATGCAAAAATGCATAATTTTCAGTTGATATTTTGACTTAGGAAAAGGGGGCAAGGAAACCGTTGCCCCATGTTGCTAGAATATTTTGTATGAACTGTTAAAGAGAATTGAAACCTGGGTCAAGGGTATACTTGACCCCTTTCACTTATATTGGAGTGCGACGTCTTTTCGCATCAGTTCCATCTACAGCGGATGATACTCTCTTCGCATCCAATTGTGCAGCAACAAATGCATGGACTACAACAGGTGCGCGTGTTTCACTAACAACCACATCTGTCGCTTTGCTTGATTGCAGCAATTGAAATTTCTGATCTACGGCTTTCTTTAAAGCCGAAATTTCCTCGCCCGTGAACCTGGAAGACAAGAGATATGCTAAGCTGTTTGCACGTTCTGATTCAGTTCCAAGATCAGCTACAAATGAATTCATCTTCGAATCGAATTTGAAAGATCTGGGGGTAACTAAATGGCTAAAGCTTTCATCCAATTCTAACCAATAGGGGATATCACATCTTGGCGTTTCGATCTCTTGATCATTCCTTCTTCTTAAGTTTAATTCCATTGTTTTGAAAAGTTGCGGAGTGCAGCCAAATTTATTCTCATCCACCAATTTTTCTGCGAAATAATTAATTAAATCAGCAGATAATTTATGGGTAGTTACAAATCTTCCCTTGAAGCGGGCAATTTCTAAAACCATTTCCTGACAAAGTTTGACAAGCTCGATTCTTGCCGCCTCAAATTTAGCCAAAATCATTGGAAAGCCGTTGTTATCGGCTCCTGTTGCATGCTCTGATTGAAACTGTTCAATCTTAACAAGCCCTTGATATAAGTAATTTTCATAGTTTGTTGGGGTTGAATTAAGCACATAAAAAGCGCTTCTGGCAAGTTCATATGAATTATGGTGCCAAGGTTTATCTGAATATCCTTCAGTGCCCGCAGGAATATTCATTGGGGTATGAACAACATAAGAGTTATCGCCGATTGTTTTGTGGCTATATTCCTTTTCAATAGCTTTGTATAACTGGCTTGCTTGTGAGTTCAGGGCACGAGCTTTATTTAAAAAACTTAACATTGAATTACTCCTGATGATGATGTGAAAGTTGAGAGGAAGGTACCCAACGCACCTCATCATGTCAAGCTAAGAAAAATATGGATTTGCATTTATATCAAAAAAAATGACATTATTTTTGATCACTTTAGCAATATTCGCAGGAAAAAAACTGTTTCAAGATTTTCGATATTTCTCTGTTGCAATTGCCGGTTTTTCGATTGCCGCTGCCGCTGGAGTGGTTACTGTGTCTTGTGTTGGTGAATCATAAAGATAGCATAAGAGAGGATTTGGCGCAGACAATTCAGTAGCATTATCAATTTTTCCAAAATTTTTAAGTAACGATTCAAATATTACCTTGCTATCTTCTAATAATTGAGATGCTTTATTTTGATCTTTCTTAGAACCATTTAAGCAAAATTGATTATAATATTTTGATAGATACATTAACATAACAGTTTGCGCTTCATTGGCTATAACACCAAGCTCCCAATTTAGCGTGTCCATAAATTCATATTCAAACTTTGACAATGCCTGTCTATTTGTCACAAAGCTAGAGTAAAGTGTGTTGAGAATGTCGAAGCTTTCCAGGAGATTATTTACTTTTTTAAGGTGAAGAACTTCTTGATATTCAAGATTTCGCGCACAATGAGTTTTGTATAATTCATTAAAGGTTAGTTGTTCATCATGAATTTTTTGAATGTATTTGCTAATATCACTATTCCATACCGTCTGATCGCACACCATTTTGGTGCAAACAATGACTGCTCCAATATACCCCTTAAGTAATTCCTGTTCTGTTGTTGTTTTAATGATTTGTTTTGCTTGATCATCCAAAAGAGGAGAAATAGGGGTTATTGGCCACTTGGCTTTTAGAAAGCGGTTAAATAGCACTATGAGATGGCATTGATAACTTAAGCGCTCAGACGTCAATTCTTTGTATAGATTGCGATGAAGTTCTACCATAAGTAGCTTCATAGAAGCAGGGATGTCTATTTGCAAATGATCTTTTGTCAATTGTATTATTGTATCAATAGTAATGTCGAAATCACCAGAATCAACATCTGGAAAAGGAGCACTCCTTTGTTCAATGGGCAAAAGCAAAGGTGTGGAGAGTTTTAGTTTTTGAGTTTCTTTTTTGGTTTTTTTTCTTGTTAGATTTTCTGTGCCATTTGCTCCACGTTTCATTGAAATATTCCTAAAATTGAAGACATTGATAAGATATCATCTATTAGAAAAAGAGGATGTGGTAAAAATGTCTATAAGAGCCCAGTGGCAGCTAAGACAAGATAAATGGTGGTTTCAAAATAAACAGATAATATGACTGAATGTGTATTGCTCTGTAGTGAAAAGAGGCAATTTGTCTTCGAATGCTAATTGATTATCGGATTTTAATAGTAAATATCATTTACATGCCGTATTTTGTGGGGGAATATCCAAGGAATATAATCTATGACTGTTGTTGATACGCGTGATGCCTTATTTATTCTCTCAAAAGAGATTGATGACATTTTTAATTTACTTAATCGTGAGATATTAGAAGATGGTCAAAAACAACTACTTTGCCAAAATCTAAACGATAGAGTAGTGCGTTTATTAGAAGTAGCTTATCGAGGTTATCAAAATACTTCTTATCTTCCAGCACCCAAATGGCTCACAGAAAATGCAGTTAAAATACAACATTGGCTTCAAAGCGAACATCTTTTTGATGAAACGAAAACCGTATTAAAAGGAAGTTTGGAATATCAATATCACAATCCTGGAAAAATCCCTCCGTTTGATAAGAGTGCCAAAGTCCAGTTTACGGATGTAGGGTCTGCCATTATAGATACGCTATGGTTTTTAGAACTCCTTGCCTTTTTCGCTGATTTCTAATCAAGGCTATAATAAATTACTACATCATTTATCCACAATAATTGTTAAAGTTTGGATTGCTAAATTTTATTCAAATCAGTCATCGGTGGGGGCATTTCTGTAGTTAGAAAATCATCCTAAATACGCTTAATACCGAAATTATTTACAGTGTCTTACTCCCTGTTATTCCAGTTATACTCGCGCTGCATGATGCAAAGGCACAAATCTAATTTTGTGCCGTAAATGCCAACCAACAAATGATTTTTTAAGCAATGTGCCTGCTAAAGGCATGCAGTTGGAAAATAATAAGTTGAAGGTATAGTAAAGGGATTTGCTGTGTGAGCTAACAAAGGATCGTAGTTTCTGAAAGGAAGATCCTCTGCGCGATTTATATGTGTTTTTAAATCATAGCAAGGAGATAGATATGGCAAACATTGCTGTTTTAGCTGGTTCTAATTATGTAGGCACACCAAATCAGTTAGGTGGTTGTGGTTATGATGTTAGAGATATTAGTAACATCCTCAAACAAAATGGTTTTAGCACTACCATTTTAACTGATGCCACAGATTTAGGTGTTGAGGTATCCGGTTTACCAACTAAAGAACTTATCCTAAATAATCTAAACAATATGATTGCCGCCTCTAAACCTGGGGATACCGTACTGTTTTACTACAGTGGACATGGCACACAGATCCCTTCAGCAAATGGCGAATTAGACTATATTGTGCCCCTTGATGTTATAAGTGGACCAAATGGATTTGATGAAAGCAAACTCATTTCAAGTAATGAATTGCATAATTCGCTTATTAAAGTTCCTCAGGGCGTGAAATTGTTAATGGTTTCCGATTCTTGCTTTTCAGGTAACATTGATGATTTTAAAAACAATGTAAAAGTGGTTATGCCACCTAAATTCGAACCATTCAAACACTTAAAATCCCTCATCGAAAAGCATAATAAGCGTTCTGAAAGTTCTCATGGTGCTTTAACGTTGATAGCTGGTTGTAAAAAAAATCAAGAATCGACTGACTTAGGTACTAATGGTGCTCTTACAGCTGCAATTAAAAACTGGATTGCCGCCAATTCTGTTGCTGCATGGTTAACGGCGTGCTTTGACTACGCCTCAAAAGCGTTGGAAGACTTAAAAGCTGCTTTAACAGCGACACTTGTGGAACAGGGAATAACTGATCAAGATCCTCAAATTTCTTGGGAGGCTGACACAGGGGTTCCTGCGCTTGCACCAGTTGTTGCAGATGCGCCAGTAGCTGCACCTGTAGATACGCCAGTGGTTGCACCAGTTGCTGCACCAGTAGATGCGCCAGTCGTTGCACCAGTCGCTGCTACACCAGTTGCTGCACCAGTAGATACGCCAGTGGTTGTACCAGTTACTGCTCCAACAGATGCTCCAGTAGATGCGCCAGTTGCTGCACCAGTTGCTGCGCCAGTAGATACGCCAGTGGTTGCACCAGTAGCTGCACCAGTTGTTGCACCAGCAAAGCCAGCACATGTACACCACTCATTCAGTTTATGGGACTTTTTCAAACACCCTTACAATTATGTGAAAGATAGAGCCCATCAACATCAAACAGCTGCCAAGGCTACAGCGGCTGCTGTACCACAAACAACTGTACCAACAACAGCACCTATATTTGATCCTCAGACTGCGTTATTTGAACAAAAAACGTTGGTTAATAGTCCTGCCTTGTCAGGAGCTGCTAAGACTGCTGAATCAATAGCTGTTTCGGCTGAGGCAAAAAATGACGATGTAGCCGCTGCTTCAAAACTAAAAGCGGGTGTCAAATAGTAAGGACCTCAACTTTCTACCTGGCTTTGGCTTACCGCCAAAGCTGGGTAGTCTTTTATTGATTCACTTTTTTTGCTATCCAGACCAAATGAGTTTCTTGATCGCTTTCTTTTAACAGAATTTCAAACCCATACTTCTTTAAATGTTGCTCATAAGTTATAGGGGCAAGACTATAATAATGTAATTCTTGATTTAGCATATCGCTGAAAGTGGCTTCATATTCACTATCACCACTGGTAAATTCTAAAATACCACCTGGCTTTAGCCATTTTGAAAAACGGTTTATCATTTTTTCATGATCTGGTTTGGGGATATGAAACAGACACCACCACTCGACAATTGCATCAAATGTTTCATTCAATTCAATGGTGCGAACATCACCATAGAGTCCGCTCATTTTAGGACATTTTGTTTTTGCGATATTTAACAGTTCTTGTGATCCATCTATGCCAGTCACTTCATAATCTTGTTCGATTAAATATGAAGCAATGGGAAAGCCTGAGCCACAACCAATATCCAGAATATGGGATTTTTTAGGTAAATGAGAGAGGAGGACATCTAGGTATTTTTTTTCGGTGTTGAAGTCATCACGCATTTGAGCGAAGCCCTGAGCGATGGCATCATAACGCTTACCTTGGTTGTCCATGTCGTCTTCTCTTTCAAAAAGTTGATTAGCTTAGAATGGATCTCATTCAAATGCTTGTTTATGATAATTAGAAGTACATGAAAGAATAATACAGGAAAACCCGAATGAGCAAAATTGCCATCGCCATCCATGTGGGAGCGGGAAAGCATTCGCCTTTCTTGAAGGAAAATTTAAACGAAAGAGAAGCAGGTCTCGAAGAAGCGCTTAAAAAAGGGTACCAAGCCTTAAAAAGAGGAGCAAGCGCGCTTGCTGCTGTTGAAGCGGCTGTCATTGTGTTAGAAGATAATCCGCTCTTTAATGCCGGGCGTGGTTCAACCTTAAACAGCAAAGGTAAAGTTGAAATGGATGCTGCTATCATGGATGGCAAAACGCTCCATGCTGGAGCGGTTTCCGTTATACGTCGTGTCAAAAACCCAATTGTGCTTGCACGCACTGTGATGGAGAAAACAGATCATATTTATCTGTCAGGAGAGGGGGCACTTGCCTTTGCGAAAGCACAAGAGCTTATTCTAAAATCAGAATCCTATTTTATTAGTAAAAATCAACGTGCTAGATTCTTAAAAAAGACCAATCAGACATCTCATGGCACAGTTGGCGCGGTCGCATTAGATAAAAAAGGCAATATCGCCGCAGCCACTTCAACAGGTGGCACCAATCTTTCATTGCCTGGCAGAGTGGGAGATAGCTGTATTATCGGAGCCGGTTGTTATGCCAATAATAAAACTTGTGCCGTTTCAAGCACTGGCATCGGGGAATATATTATCTCAGGTGTTGTGGCACATTCAATTTCAATGATGATGGAATTAAAACGCTTTTCTCTGCAAAAAGCCTGTGATTATGTTATTCATCAACGAGCCGAAGCGCGAAAAGGAAAAATGGGGGTGATTGCGATTGATAATAAAGGAAGAATGAGTTTTTCTTATAATACCGAGGTAATGCCACATGGATATATCGATGTCAATGGAAAGGTAATGATCACAGCATGAGCGCACTTCGCCGGGAAAATGATAAATTAGTTTTATCGTTTTACGTACAACCGAATTCAAAAGCCGATAAAGTGATTGGATTATTTCAAGATCATATTAAAATTCAGATTGCAGCACCTGCTGTTGAAAACAAAGCAAATCAACATTTGCGAAAGTGGCTTGCTAAAGAATTTAAAACACCATTATCAAAAGTTGAATTAATCAAGGGGGAGTTAAGTCGCTATAAAGTAATATGTATTGATAACCCGCGGCAGGAACCATCATGGTTAAGTACTTTTGATACTTAATTTTTAGAGAGTCAATCAGCCAAAGCCCCGACAAAAAAGAGGCTGATACAATAACCCAAAAAATTAACAGATAATAAGGCTTCAACCCAAAAGGGAGTAAGAGTGAAATGCTTTTGCAGTTCTGGAAAACTTGGAACAAAGAGATCGAATTCCATCCCTACCAATAGATCCATTAGGATGATGGTTGCTAAGACCATACTATTGGAGAAGGGCCGTTTCATTTCTATCGATCTCCAAAAATTATATCAACATGACTAACCGCCTGCTTGCTAATGTAAGGCTTCATTCGAAGAAATAAAGGCTTAAGAGAGGGGCCGTACTTTTTGATAAATTCATTATTATCATTAGCAATCTCCAGTTCATTAGCAACTGTAAGCTCACAAAACCATTTGAGTTCTTGAAAAGATAAATGATACTTCTGGCCAGTAAATCGATCTAAAAATAGAGGGTTGGCATCATTTCCAATCTGGGGCCAGAAAAGATCTCTATCACACGCACAATAGGTATAAACAATATTTTCAGATTGTTCTCCAATTATTTTCTTAATCTTTTCTCTGTGACTATCAGAAACCATAACTTCATCAAACCCTGATGTACCATAGACGGCATGGTATAGCCCAGCAATACAAAGAGCTGGCTGAGTGCCCCAGCTTTTCAGTAGGGCATAGGTTCCTTTAAGATGATTGATAAGTGAACCATTCCAATGTTCAAAATCGCCTGCCCCTAGAAGCATTAATTGATCAAATTTAGCTTCCATTTCATCTATATTGATCATCAAGGTTCCTCTAAATTATTTTTGTATAAAGTATCAATATTATCCCTAAAATTGAAAGTTAATATATTCATTTTTGGAAAAAGCTAGGGTAAAAGTTGCAAAACTAAATAACTTTTTTTGGCTTTTTGTTTAATTTTAACTATATAAATATAAACAATATTAAAAATAAAATTGATATTATTAAATTTGCGGTTATAATTATTAAAAATTAAGTCAATCAACAAGGATTAAGCCCATGTTATCCCAGACCATTACTCTAAATAGTGGCAGTACCTTTACCGCCCCAACTTCATGGAGCATTCAAAAATTCGAAAATCATGTGCAGTTGAATGGGCCAGAAAAGGACTTAACAGTTTCTTTCTTAGAGTTGCCAATGGCGCATCAGAATTTAGAGGAAATAGCGACAAGCGCTTGGAAAATTGTTCAGCCGGCTTTTGACTTAAAACCGATTAACATATTATCTCCACCTGCCACAGGTTTGTGGGAACAGATTTCTCAAGTTCCCTTCGATACCCCAAGTAGTGATACTCATTTTGTGATAGCGTTAGTTCGTACCTTTAAAGAGCGCGCTTATGTGTGTTTACTAGAGGGTACGAAGGCGATGATGTCTCGTCGCAATGCAGAATTTAAGATCATGTTTGAGACATTCAAACCAGTTGGATTTGAAGAAACGGAAGTGGTTGTTCACGAAGCTAAGGATTGGACAGAAGTTGAAAAAGAAGCCTTTGAAACTTTTATTCTAGATGCCATGCGAAAATTAAAAGTACCTGGAGTAGCGATTGCCATTGTTCGACAAGATGGAAAAGCTGTTTTTTCTAAGGGATTTGGTGTCAAACACCATGGCTTAAGTGAAGCTGTTTCAGTTGATACTCCTTTTATGATTGGTTCAACAACAAAAGCACTCACCTCCTATTTAATGGCGATGATGATTGATCAAAAAAAACTCAGTTGGGAAACGCCAGTTACAGATATTCTCAAGGACTTTACCTTGGGGGATCTTGAGCTTACTCAAAAATTAACTATTCGACATACGGTGAGTGCATCCACAGGAATGCCTGCCGGCGGCCTTGCCTGTCTTTTCAAATATAGCGGGGTTGAACCTGAAGATAGGCTTGACCAAATGAAACACATGCACCCAACCACAAAAATTGGTGAAACTTTTCAATATTCCAACGATATGCTAATGATGGGTGGCTATGCTGCCTCTAGAGCTCATACTCCCGATGGCAGTTTACAACAAGCCTATGCGTGTGCCATGAAAGACTTTGTTTTTGATCCACTTCAGATGAAAAAGTCGGTAATCAAAATGGAAGATGCAATGCAATTGGGAGCGGCATTTCCTCACGGGTTAGATTTTAACGGTGAGCTTTGCAAGGTGGGGCTGAATATTGAAAAAATTGTTTATAATCTAGCGCCGGCTGGTGCTGTGTGGTCGACAGTAGAAGATCTGTCTCAATATCTATTAACGGAAATGAATAAGGGTTTATTACATGGTAAACGCATCATCAGTGAAGAATGTATTTTAGAGCGCCGTAAACCTGGGATAAGAATAGGGGAAAAATCATCTTATGGTCTTGGATTGTTTTTATCGAATGAACAAGCACTCGATATTGTAGGTCATGGTGGCAACACGATGGGATTTTCATCCGATTGTTACTTTTTGCCAGAAAAAGGAATAGGGATGGCAGTATTAACCAATCGATCTTTTGCTAATGACTTTCTATCTGCCGTAAAACAAAAATTCTTAGAGCTAAGTTTTGGAGTGAAACTTCGCTCAGATGAAATGCTCAATTTTGCTGTCAGGCAACAACAAGAATCAGTAAAGATAAATCACACAACGATTTCGCTGATTCCAACATCGATAGCCTGGATAGAAACGCTTGTAGGAGAATATTCAAGCGATAAACTAGGGGAAGCGACATTGGGTCGTATACCCATGGGTGATGGTTATGAGATGGTGTTCAATGACTGGAAAAGTAGGGTAGGTAGTGAAGAAGATAAAAATGGAAATAAATTTTTGGTTCTCATTGATCCCCCCGCTTATAGTAATATTAAGCTGAAAGTACAAGCGGATGGCATTCATTTAGTTTTAGCAATAGGACAAGAAAGGGAATGTTTTGTTCGCAAACCAGAAAAAAAAGAAGAGCCATATAGCGAGATTTTGTATGCTAAGAAGTTAAAAGACTCCCGTACACAAGAACTCACTAGAACCCCTATTGTAGAATTAGATGACAAACTTAAATTAAAGAATAAAAAATGATTAGGTGGGCATTTTACAATATGATAAGCGATACTCGACAATTTGAAGAGCATTAACATGGGAAGAATCATTACGCAGTGTCCTTCTTGTAGTAGTACCAAATTACAGGTGACAAAAATTGAGTGCGCAGGCTGTAACACCACTTTTGAAGGCAAATTTGAAATCCCTTCTTTACTGAAAATTTCAGAAGAGGATTTAGCCTTTGTTCTTGATTTTGTTAAATGTTCCGGAAGCCTTAAGGAAATGGCTGCCAAACAAAGTGTCTCCTATCCAACGTTGCGCAATAGACTCAATGCGCTAATTGACATTATTGATAGTCTTGAAATGAATACGCAAAACGCTAAAGCAGATATTTTGCAACTGCTTGAAGAAGGTAAAATTACGGCTAAAGAAGCGGCCAAAATGTTGCAAGCAGTGAGTACCAAATGAGTAATGAAAATCAACGTTTATTGAATATGCTTAAAGAAAATAAAATTTCTGAGGCTGACTTTAAAATATTATCTGCCTCCCTAAATAAACAAACTTCTTTTGCCAATACCCTATTTTCACTACTGATAAACCCCTTTCAGCGAATAGCAGGATTTTATGCATTAATGGCAGGTTTTGTTGTTATCTTATGTATGAGCTATTTGGGGGTTATTGCGAAAGTGTATTTTCCAGGGATATTAGATTGTTTGAATTCTTCTATAGTTAAAGATCCTAAAATACCTCTAAGCTTCTTTTTGCTTGCCTATCAAAATGTGGTTTCATGGTTAGTGTTATCCATTTTGTTTATTATTGCAGCGAAAATATTTCAACAAAAAAGGATGAGAGTAATCGATTTTTTTGGAACAGTTGCCTTAGCGCGGTTTCCGTTTTTAATTTTGGTTGGGTTTCTCTGTATCGTTCGAATAGTTAATCCAAGCTTTATGGAATTTAAATTATCACAAGGTTTTCAAATTCAAAATTCATTCATGACCCCTGTATTTATTACGGTTGTAGTCATTTGTGCAATTTGGCAAGTCATGACCTATTTTTACGCATTAAAAGTCTCTTCAGGCCTTGAAGGTAAAAAGCTGTGGATGAGCTTTATTGGGTCAATTATTGTGGGCGAAATGATTTCATCAACGTTAACCGTTTTTTTCTTGTAGCTCATATATGAAAATCCTATTTACAGTAATTATGTTTTTTGTCACTCTTTTTATTATTGACAGAATATGTTTGTGGTTAGAAAAAAGAGGATGGCTATTTTATCGAAATAATAAACCTCAAAGCGGTGCCCTTGGTGGGGCTTTAATGGATTTGCAAAATGTGGTCAATCCCAGTACTCGTCATATTATTGAGATTAAAGAGCACAAAATTGAAACTGAACGTTGTGATGATGAGAAAGATGTGAAGTGAATGAAAGGGGCTATCATTTATCGCTCTCGCAACAATATCTAGCACTTGGAGTCGATAGGCTCCAAGTGCGGATACCCACCTCCTTCTTTTCTAAGATAAGAGGGAGAGGGGAGGGCTTTTTTTCCTATCTCTTTTTAGCAACACGTCTATTATGACTTGTATTACTTGATTTTTTTGTATTAATTTTTGGAAAAGGTGTAACCGTTTGTAATTCTCTCAGAACCGTTAGGGCTTTTTGTTCTGAAAGATAATACGGTGAAGGTTCTTCTTTACAGGCAGGAAATAATGGTAGACCTTTTGGCATTATCAAATCGAATAATTCATCATCACTTACTTTATCTTTCAAATGAAGATTGTTCGTATTTAATTTGAAATTGAAATCACCACTGTTTTTAGCTTTTTTAAGTGCATCGATTAAATTTTGTGATGAATCCTGACCGCCAATAGCATAGACGGTAAAATGAGAAAGGTCTTGATCTTTCTTTAATAATTCACCCTTGAGTTCGCAAAGATGATTATTAACAAATTGTTCTGTTGTCCAAGCGGGTGCATCGGAAGCAGGAATTGCGCCCCAATGGCTACAAGCTGCAAGACCAGTATGATGGTATATGACCAAAACGATTCCAGCTGACACACCTTCAGTAATAAAACCGTCTTTAGTGTTTAACCAGCAAAGGTTTTGATCTTGTTCAATTGTTATGAAATCCTTAATTAAATATTTATCAAAATCAGCTCGATTCAAAAAAGTTAGCATATGGGATCAACCTATTGTCGTGTTTATAATTACGAAACTAACATAGTTATTTGGTGCGCTTAATATAGCAAATTACCAAACAAAGTAAAGCAGTAATATATCTATCTTTTTCAATAAATCAGCATTTTTGTTGATAATCTCAAGTTTTATTGGATGAAGATTTATATTAAACTTTGATAGAAAGGCGACAAACTAAATATTTTTTGGGTGAGCATACCGTAGCGAAATCGTTTTTAAGATGCTTTAAAATATTCAATAAATTAAGATATAAGTTTAAATATGAAAAACCAATCAGCCTTCATTGCAAACATTCACGCGAACTATAAAGAAGTTGGCAAAAAATGGTTAGAACAACTTCCCACTCTCATCGAGCAACTCGCCAAGCAATGGCAATTTCGGTTGATTCGAGCACTGCCAGATTTATCCTACAATTATGTTGCTCAAGTTGAAATGAATGACACCAAAGAACTTGCCATTCTTAAGATGGGTCCACCGGGATCCAATATTATAACAGAAGCCAAATGGTTACTCTCTTTTCATCAGCGGGTTCCTCAGATCTTTAAGATGGATGAAGAGCAACATGCTTTTTTGATGGAATATCTGAGCCCCGGGATAAGCGTTAAATCGTTGGTTAAAAAGGGGAAAGATCATGAAGCGACCAGAATTATTTGTCAGACCATTTTAGAATTACATCGCGATCAACCCGAGTTTGCAACTTACAAACATATGAGCGAATTTATATCTGATTTGGCTCAACTTTACGGTCATGTTGATAATAATCTTCTTTCTAAAGCGCAAACGTTATTCCATGAGTTAACTGCGGATAGATCAATCGATGTCTTGTTACATGGCGATCTGCATCACGATAATATTTTATCAAGCGGATCTTCTTGGAAAGTGATTGATCCTCATGGCTATGTTGGGGATCCCGCGGCAGAAGTAGGCCCGATGATACATAACCCTTTCGATTGCTTTCCCGATGGTTCCATCGAGACAGTCATTGAAAGCAGGTTGAAGATTCTTTGTGAGATGTTGCCCTATGATCCAAAAAGAATCCAAGCATGGGCCTTTTGCATCAGCATGCTTTCAGCGGCGTGGGATTTTGAAGAAAATCAAAAAGTGAATCATTCAAAAATTGAAAAAGCCATCTCCATTGACTCTTTCAAAATTTGAATAACATTCTCATTAGTCTAAGTCTTCATAGTTCGGATCATAATCATAGGAATTTGGATCAGCGTTAGTAGGTATACGATAGCAACCACGGCCATCACAATTGTTTTGCATATCACTATCACCACCACCATCACTCACATTTTCATTAGTGCTGCCTGAAACGAATCCGCTGCCTCTGTTAGGGAGAATATCAATATTATGAGATTGCATTGGTAAATTCGTTGCATCTGTACTTCCCGTCACATTGTTTCCAGGGACTTCAGATGATAAAGGATTGGTATTTGAAGTTGACGTTGAGTTCATACTGGGTTCTGTCGTTGAGCTTCCACTAGGCTGTGAAAGAGAGTTTGCAGTTGAAGAACTTGATGAAGTGCTAGGATTACTAGGAGCCAAAGCACCCGAGCCAATTGTTGAATTGGACATGCCTGTGGCGCCTGCACCTGCAGTAGAACCACCATGAGCACCACTACCATAGACAACATTACTTAGTAAGATAAGGGCCAGTCCAACGAGTGATTTTTTCATAGCAACCATAACTACCTCCGAATATGTATATTCTTCCAGATAAAGCCAAAAAGCTTATTTTCTTCTTAGATGAGTTTTTATTCATAAAGTTCAAACACAGTATTAAATTCAAATTTCGCTGTCTTTATTTTCAAGAAAACACGTCATAAAATGATTTAATTGTTTAATTTGGTTAGATTTCTCACGTGCAGATTAACCGCTTATCGCTTCTGTTCGTCGGTTCTTGATTGATAGTGGAAATGTCGTTCCCTATAGTCAGCATCCTTAATGTTTAACAATATTTGGGGGAAATCAAAATGCCTGGTCAAACAGCAGAATTTACGTTAAAAGAATTTATTAATCTTATTAAAGCATTAGAGCTTGGAAATTATATTTATCAAAATCAACGGTACTCGCTTCCTGATAAACAATATATACAACTTCCGTTTGATGTAACCGTTGCGTTTAGAAAATTCGACAATTCAGTGAATTCAGATGAGTTTAAGTTTTTATATCCAAAAGTCCAATTAAGAAATTTCTTGAGTAAATTGGAACGTTCAGCTCGAGATAATTATGAAGATACTGCAAGCGCAGAATCAAATCACTCCGAATATCTTATTGGATTTTTGCTCAATCATGATATTCGATTAAAGATTGATAATGAAACACTCTCTTTAGCAAAAGTCATAGATGATGTAATGCCCATAAACTACTGCATACGGCATGAGGGCAAATACTACTTAAGTGCAAGGCCAGCTTTTGATTTTCTATCTGAACAATGGCGTGGACAGCAAGGTTATCCAGATTTACAAACATTAGGGTTAAATTGGAAAAACCATGTTGAAAAATGTGAACAAGAAAGAATCGCAAAAGAACAAGCCGTTTTGCAAAAACAAAAACAAGCAGAGCTAGAAAGACGTCATCTTGAAGAGCTTAGAGCACAACAGGCTCTAATGAGAGCCGCGCAAACCTTTGACGGTATGGTTTTGGATTTTGAAAAATTCTCATATGTCATTGAAGCGTTTATAAAGACAGGTAGAATTGAACTTGGAAATACCCATCAAAATTGGTCTACAAAACCCAAGTTGTACCAGGATGTTTCAAATCTGATATGCCATTTTTCACAAATGGTGAGAGCTCAAGGATTCTTAAGGCCAACACCTGATCAATTATCAGCTGCTTTTGTAAATATGATGAAGGCAGTTATTTTAACGGCAAAAGTTGAAGGGCCTCATCAACAAGCATCACAACAGTTAATTGGATTTATGCTTTACCATAATTTTCAATTACAGCATGCAAATCAAAGGTTTAATATATCAGACATCATGATGGCTGAAATGTCGCCAGCGGACCATCTCAGCCTAGCGCAATTTGGTGGTCGCAAATTCCCATTTTTATTCGAAGAATGGCAAAAAAATCAGTGCTTTCCAGGAAGAAATGATCTTGAGAAAGTAATTGCTGCTGAGCAAGAAATACAGCGCTTGATACAACCGAACCAAACATTTTCCCCATTTTATCAGCAGCGCCAAGCTCAATCGATGCAGGCTTTTCAAAATGTCGTTGCAAATAACGCTTTTCACAGACAAAGTGCGATGCCTGTCCCTACCTATACTCCTCGATTAGTGTGGTAGACAATGAGAAAAAGGCGGTGTATGTTCAAAAAATCAGTCAGGTTGTTGAGATCGGGCGGATGTCTGGCAAGCAAATGGGAAATAAGCTTACTGAATGTATTCTGCTATAGGGTTAGGATGGCTATATAACCATAAAAATGGGAAAGTCATCAAAGATCGTAATGGTTGCATGTAAGAAGACAGACTAAGGAATGGTCTGTCGGCACTTAAGATCAATCACTTCGTAGAAGGTTTAATGAATGACTTTGTAGCTCCACCTTGAAGTATAAGGATGGGCTTGGACTTTACAGGGAATGTAGGGTGCCTTAGCAGCCAACATCTAGGGAGAGACTATGTTTGGCGTTGCAGTTGCGAGCCACTTATCGTGCGCAATTGCTTTTAGTATTGTAACCGCTATTTTGGCGGCGCATCGGCCTACGCGTTCACAATTTCGCTTACTTATCGTGACTTGTGCCGTTACAGCACTGTGGGCGATTTTAGCAGCTTTGTTTGCAAGTCATATTCTTCAATATTATAGCCTCGTTAATAGCAGCGAACTCATCAGCGACGCTCTTTGGTTTTTATGTCTGATTCAATTATTAAAATTGACTCAAAGAGGCAATAAAAAGCGTTGGTTCTTCAGCCCTTATTTTTATGTATTCACTGGCCTCATTTTAACAAGTCTATTCATTGGGCTTTTTACGGATTTTAGTTGGATCCCAGCCCATAGCGGCCCCTATGCTAAATATAGTTTTATGGGGTATGTGGTGTTTTCGGTTTTAATGTTAGCACTGATTGAACAAGTTTACCGTGGCACTGTTCCAGAAAGACGTTGGGGAATTAAATTACTCTGCATTGGCATTGGCTTAATGTATTGTTTTGAATTTTATATGTTTGCGCATGCCGTTTTATTTAATGTGGTGAGTGAATCCATTTGGGAAGTCAGAGGGGCACTTTGCGCAACAATAGCACCTTTAATAGGATTAAGCGCTCTACGCCATCATAAATGGCAAGCTGAGATTTTACCTTCGCGAGCACTTATTTTTAGATCAACCGTATTTGTAAGTTGTGGTGTTTATCTTTTATTGATGGCTTTCTTGGGATATTTTATCCGTGAATGGGGTGGGGCAAGAGGACAAGCATTACAAATTGCCTTTTTTTCAGGATCCTTAATTGTTTTAACATTAATGCTATCTTCAGGAAAAGTAAGAGCTTCTGCAAAACACTTCATTTCCAAGAATTTTTTCAAATTAAGATATGATTATCGTGAAGAATGGATAAAATTTTCAACCCTTCTGTCAACAGATGAAGATGGAAAGGATTTGCACAAACGTGTGATCAAAGCATTGGCCGATATGATGGAGAGCCCAAAAGGGATCTTGTTTGAGTGGGAAGATAAACGGGGTTATATATTAAAAGAATGTTGGAACAATCCCTTCCCCAATAAGGATATGGTGATTGAAGCGGGTGGTTTCACTGATTTCCTACAACAATCTCGAAGAGCTGTTGAATTACCTTCAAGATTTGCAGATAACCGTGCGGTGATGATTCCCAGTGCCATACGGCAATTTAACTGGGCTTGGCTACTTGTACCATTGATTCATGGGAATCGTTTGCACGCGTTTGTTATTTTGGCACATCCTCGCATTGCTTTTTTTAATTTAAATTGGGAAGTTTTAGATTTACTTTCCATGGCAGGACGCCAAGCAGCTATTTGTCTAGCGCAAGAACAAAATGCGCAGGCCTTAGCGGTTGCTCGTCAATTTGAAGGCTATAATCGATTATCTGCGTTTGTGATGCATGATTTAAAAAATGTTTATTCACAGTTAAAACTTATTCAAAGCAATAGAGAAAAACATGAAGGAAATCCTTTATTTGTGCAAAGTGTGTTTCAGACCGTTGAGCATACAGCAGAGAAAATCGACCGCCTCTTAATGCAGGTACGTGGCAGAACAGAGAATAATGAAATCAATGAAGTTGAAATAGCCAGTGCATTGCAAAAGGTGATACAGCTTACAAACCATCGTCAACCAGTTCCGCGTTTAGATTGGCAAATCTCTTTGAAAGAGATTACTGTTGAAGGTGAAGAAGATCAATTTATCAACGTGCTGTGTCATTTAATTGAAAATGCGCAACAAGCAACGCCAGCGGATGGTGAGATCGTTATTGCCGTGACATTAAAAGATGAAAAATTATGTGTCTCCATCCAAGATACAGGATGTGGTATGGATCCTGAGTTTATTCATATCAGTTTATATAGACCTTTTGTGACAACAAAAGGCGAGAAGGGCATGGGAATAGGCGTTTATGAAGCGCGAGAATATTTACATGCCAATGGTGGAAAATTGACAGTCGAGACAATTAAAGATCAGGGATCTATTTTTAGACTCGAATTTCCTCTTACAACGCAATTTACGCAACAAGTCGTTTAGGGACCCTTATGAATGAAAAGCCACACTTATTAGTGGTCGAAGATGATCCTGGTTTACGCGAACAGTTAACGTGGTCCTTTGAAAATTATGAAGTGATTATTGCGCAAGATAGAAAAGAAGCGATTGCCAAACTGCGCCGATTTGAACCTAGAGTCGTTACTTTAGATTTAGGTTTACCTCCTAATCCGTGTGGCTATGAAGAAGGTTTAAATACCTTGCAGGAGATAATATCACTTGCCCCTGATACTAAAGTCATTATGGTGACAGGGCAAACTTCGCGTAAAATTGCCGTAGAAGCGATAAGTTTAGGCGCTTATGACTTTTACGTGAAACCCATCGATCCTCGAGCTTTAGCCCTGATAGTCGATAGGGCATTTTACTTGGATACATTGGAAAGAGAGCATAAGCAAATAACAGATTTTTCTGCCGATCATGCGATTAAAGGCGTCATTACGGGCTCACCTTTGATGCAAAAAGTCTGTCGCACCGTACAAAAGGTTGCGCCAAATAACATCACTATTTTATTAAATGGTGAAAGTGGCACCGGTAAAGAAGTGCTTGCCAGGGCGTTACATGCCTGCAGTTCTCGTGCTATGCATCCCTTTGTTGCAATAAATTGTGCTGCTATTCCAGAAAATTTATTAGAAAGTGAATTATTTGGTTATGAGAAAGGCGCCTTTACAGGGGCGGTTAAGCAAACCTTAGGTAAAATTGAATTAGCCAATAAAGGAACCTTATTCTTAGATGAAATTGGCGATTTGCCGTTATCTTTGCAACCTAAACTATTACGTTTTTTACAAGAAAGAGTAATTGAAAGGTTAGGCGGGAGGAATCCCGTGGCAGTCGATGTGCGAGTGGTTTGTGCAACCCACCATCGTTTAGAAGAGCTTATTCAAACACATACTTTTAGAGAAGATCTTTATTATCGATTAAGTGAAGTGACCATTTCTATTCCTCCATTACGGGAACGACAAGGCGATGCTGGGGTTATGGCAAGAGTTTTATTGACGAAATATGCCAGAGAATATAAAAGACCCGTGAAAAGAATTTCGCATGAAGCGCTTGAGGCCATCCATCACTATTCTTGGCCAGGTAATGTGAGGGAATTAGAGAATAGAATGAAGCGAGCGGTCATTATGACCGATAGCCATCAGATAACCCTCGCGGATTTAGATCTTCCTTTACATGACATTCAAGCCATGCCATTTAATCTAAAGCACATCCGAGATTCGGCTGAAAAAGAAGCCATTCAAAGAGCGATTAATTACAGCAATGGTAATATTTCTAAAGCAGCTGAAGTTTTAGGGGTAACGCGTCCAACGCTATACAATTTGATGGAAAAATTGAATATTAGTGAACCAACTTTTTCAGAAGAGCATTGAAGATATTTGATAACTAGATAACTACGTGTATAATGCCCCTTCGCATTTTTCAGGATGATTCTTCTCGCCAGTGAGGCAGTTCTTATTTTAGGTTATAAAACTCACTGTTTTGTGTAGTATGCAGAGGAATTTATTATGTCAGGCAAAGGTCCATCACTTTTAGAAGAGTTATTGGCAGATGATTTTGGCCACTTTAGTGAAGTTTGGTTAGATCAGACTTTGCTTTCGCATTGGTTGGATTTGCTTGAGCCGGTTCCAACGGCTGTAGATTCACCTTTATTTGCTGTACCTATCCAGGATGAATTGTCTCGGGAGTCTGCAGCTGGTTCGGATACATTACAACCTGCCGTTATATATGAGGCAGATCCTGCTGAATCTAAATCTGATGTAATGGATCTACCAATACCCCTACCTATGATGAACGCCCATGAAGCACTAGTGGATGAGCCTTTAAGGGAAGAAGTAAAAGATGAACCGCAACAATCTTCAGCTGAAAAAAGTACAGCCCTTGACGTTAGTGTCTTTTTTGCGGAGAATAACACAATTCCGGTTAAGCAATTCACACCAACTGTTGAGACAGCTCCTTTAGTTTTTTCTGCTAAAAGTGGGATAAAAGAAGATGAAAATCAAGCGAAGAATTGTGAAGAGAAAAGTGAACCTCCAAAAGAGGCGCAACCCATCGCTACTGCTTTTAAAGAATCAAAAAGAAGAAAAGACAAATCCTTAGACCGAGATCCTATAGACTTGAAACTCGTGCCAACTTCTCTTTCAAGGGGTTGTAAACTCTCAGCTCAAGAAAAAATTAGCAAGATCTTTAAACCTCGACAATAATTCTTATTTATTTCGTAGATCTGAGTAGGGTGGGCAAAGCTTTTAGCGTGCCCACCATTATGTAGAAGATGGTGGGCACGCTAAAAGCTTTGCCCACCCTACATCACATCAGAGCATTCTCATTACAGTGTATAATTATCTTGATTCGATCGCCGGCAATCTAAAGAACTGGATCCGCGGTGCCCCATCATTACGACAATTCGAATACATCGAAATATGTTTCTGATGCTTATCTAAAGCTTCTTTTAAACTCCAAAAGATACTGTAGCAGAGGGTTTGTTCACTGCTTGCCCAATAGCTAAGATGACTCCAGCCTTGACCACACTGTTCAATTGCTTTTAGGCAAATGGGAATAATGATCTGTTCGTTTCCTGAGACCAGATATACATCACAGGCCTTATAGAGTTGATCTAATACGGGCTGTAGGCTCAATGGAATATGGGGATCATCAAGGGGACCCATTGATTTTTTGATATCGGCAATAAACTGAATTTGAGCGAGTTTTGGTAGTGGGTGTACGTGGGAAAGTGCTTCCTGCAATTGCCCAAGTTCTCTTTTAAGTGAAGAGATTACAACACCTTCTGAAGTCTTATCCATGACATTCCTTGTCAATGTAATTAATGAAGGATCTTACCTAAGTAACTCATACCTATGAGATCCTTGTCAATAGGACAAAAGCTGAGTTTTATACTGGTAAAAGATCACACCGCCCACTTACCGCGACCACGCCTACTTACCGCGACTTGTTCGTGGTATCCATGGATGCCAGGGACAAGCCGCGGCACGTAGAAGTTGGAAATATCTACTTATCTAAATAACTGCTTTATTGACTTCTTAGCATTTAACCCTTAATGTGCACCCAATTTCATCTGTGTTGAGGAAAAAACATGCGCGTAGGTATGCCCAAAGAAATTAAAAACCATGAATATCGCGTTGGTTTAGTGCCAAGTAGTGTTCGCGAACTTCTCGCAAATGGTCATGAGGTCTTTGTTGAAACCAATGCAGGGATGGGCATTGATATTAGCGATGACGACTATAGACAAGCAGGCGCTATTATCGTTGATACAGCGGCTGAAATTTATGCAACAGCTGACCTTATTGTTAAAGTAAAAGAACCTCAACCTAATGAATGTCATATGTGCCGCGAAGGCCAAGTCATTTTTACCTATCTTCATCTAGCACCGGATCCTGAACAAGCAAAATTACTTTTAGAGTCTGGTTGCATTGCAATAGCCTATGAAACAGTGACTGATGATCAAGGTAGATTACCGTTGTTAGCACCGATGAGTGAAGTGGCAGGACGAATGTCAATTCAAGCAGGTGCGCATGCGCTTGAAAAAGCACAAGGTGGCAGAGGCATATTATTAGGTGGTGTTGCCGGCGTTGCTCCTGCCTGTGTGGTGGTTTTGGGTGCAGGTGTTGTTGGTACCAATGCAATGCGCATGGCGATTGGCATGGAAGCAGAAGTCATTGTATTGGATAAATCATTAAATCGTTTAAGAGAACTTGATTTACTCTTTGGAGCCTCTATTCATACGATATATGCGACTCAAGATGCGATTGATCGTTATGTATCTCGTGCGGATTTAGTGATTGGCGCGGTCTTAGTGCCAGGCGGATCTGCTCCTAAATTAGTCACCAAAAAAATGCTATCCAATATGAAACCAGGTGCGGTGTTAGTGGATGTTTCCATTGACCAAGGTGGCTGTTTTGAAACCAGTATGCCAACCACGCACGCTGAACCAACATATATGGTAGATGGTATTGTTCATTATTGCGTTGCCAATATGCCAGGTGGCGTTCCTCGCACCTCATCGTTTGCTTTAAATAATGCAACATTACCTTATATTGTTGATATTGCGAATAAAGGCTATAAACGAGCGTTGTTAGAAGATGTTCATCTTCGCAATGGTTTAAATGTTCATCTTGGTAAGATTACCCATCCTGCGGTTGCAACAGCGCTTGGCTTAAAAGGGTACTCACCTTTAGAAGTGTTAAACGTTTAGGGGAGATTTTTCCCAAACTAAAGCACTTTGAATAATCATTTTGAGATCATCATATTGAGGCTGCCATTGGAGCAGCCTTTTTATTTTTGAGTTATCGGCAATGACTTGAGCCATATCGCCTTCTCGTGGAGGTGAAAATGTGACTGGTAAAGATTTCTCGGTAATGGTCTCGATGGTTTTGATCACTTCTTTTACACTAAATCCATGTCCATAACCGCAATTCAATGTCGTCGATTCACCACCGCTTTGCAAATAAGTTAACGCTTTAAGATGCGCTTGCGCGAGATCACTCACATGAATGAAGTCGCGTATACAAGTACCATCTGGCGTAGGATAGTCTGTGCCAAAAATCGGAAGACTTTTTTGAAAACCGCAAGCTGTTTGCACGGCTACTTTAATAAGATGAGTCGCCGCTTTTGTGCGTTGACCGATGGTGCCATCTAATGCCGCACCTGCAACATTAAAGTAACGCAGAATAACATATTTTAGTTTATTGCTTTTTGCCACATCTTTGAGGATCTGCTCGCTCATTAATTTAGAATAACCGTAAGGATTACTTGGCTGCGTTACACATTCTTCATTAATTTTATCAAGCGTAGTTTGCCCATAGACTGCAGCGGTTGATGAATAGATAAAATGCTCAACTTGATGTTCAATGCAGGCTTGCAATAAATTCATAGTGCCAACCGTATTATTTTGATAATACTTTAAGGGTTGTTGAAGAGATTCTGGAATAATCGTTTTAGCTGCCAGATGTATAACGGTTTTAATTTTCTTGGAAGCAATGACACCAGATACCAATTCACTATCTTGGATATCACCCTGAATAAAGTCTACCCCTTGAGGTAGGCTATTCGCAAAACCGGTTGTTAAATTATCAAGTACAACGAGCCCGCTAACTTTAGCTTCCGAGAATGCCTTAACAATATGACTGCCGATGTAGCCTGCGCCACCTGTTATTAAAATAGGACTATTTACGATTTCTGACATCAATGAAATCCCGCTTCACAGGTCCTGTATAAAGTTGACGAGGGCGGTTAATGCTAAGATCGGGTGAACTTATCATTTCGTTCCATTGTGCAATCCAACCGACGGTACGAGCCATGGCAAAAATAACTGTAAACATGTTGGTGGGAATGCCGATTGCGCGCAGAATAATGCCGGAGTAAAAATCGACATTGGGATATAATTTCTTTTCAATAAAGTAAGGATCTTTTAAAGCAAGTTCTTCTAGTTTTAATGCGATTTGAAAGAGAGGATCATCGTGCAGACCTAACTCATCAAGCACTTCGTAACAAGATTGACGCATCACTATTGCACGGGGATCAAAATTTTTGTAAACCCGATGTCCAAATCCCATTAATCGGAAGGAGTCATTTTTGTCTTTTGCTTTGTCGACATATTTGGGAATATTAGAGACATCACCAATTTCATGGAGCATTGCCAAAACAGCTTCATTGGCACCACCATGAGCTGGTCCCCACAGCGCTGCAATACCTGCTGCGATACATGCAAAAGGGTTAGCACCTGAAGAGCCAGCGAGTCTAACCGTTGACGTTGAGGCATTTTGTTCATGATCAGCATGCAGAATAAAAATTCTATCCATTGCTTTGACTAGAATAGGGTTTGGTACTTCATCTTCGCTAGGGACTGAAAACATCATATGCAGAAAATTTTCGGCATAACTCATTCTATTGAGCGGAGATACAAAAGGATGACCAACCGAATATTTGTAACACATAGCAGCAAGCGTTGGCATTTTGGCTATCAAGCGCAGTGCTGCAATTTCGCGATGTTCTTCATTATGGATGTCTAGAGAATCATGATAAAACGCCGATAAGGCTCCGACAACGCCACACATAATAGCCATAGGATGCGCATCGCGTCTGAATCCACTATAAAATTTAATTAATTGTTCGTGAATCATCGTGTGATTTTTTACTTTGGCTACGAATTTATCTTTTTCTGGCTGTGTTGGTAATTCTCCAAACAACAACAGATAACATACTTCAAGGAAGTCAGATTTCTCTGCTAATTGCTCGATGGGATATCCTCGATGAAGGAGCATTCCTTTATTGCCATCAATAAAAGTTATTTTTGATTCACAAGAAGCGGTTGAGCGAAAGCCTGGATCGAAGGTAAAAATTTCTTCTTTTTTACCCAGAGCACCAATATCAATGACATCAGGTCCCATGCTGCCTTTAATAACAGGTAAGTCTAGTGCTTCCTTGCCTGGCAATGTAAGTTTGGCAACATCGTTACCCATGGCTACTCCTTAGTGGCTTCTTATATTTAAAGGGTTAAGTAATAGAGTATAACCGTTTTGGATAGTTCGATTAAAGATGAGCTAGAAATTTGTCTAAGTACTGGTTAATTATGGCCCTAGGGATGATGTAAAAATAGAGGTAACGTGACTATAATGGTTTAATTTTGCATGTTCAGGGAAGGGAAAAATTGAACACAAACAGACCTATAAATATCAATCCCTTAACCATACGATTACCAGTGATGGCAATTGTATCGATCTTACACCGGGCTTCCGGAGTACTAGTTTTCTTACTCATTCCATTATTGCTTAGCGCCTTAGGGCAATCGCTTGCCTCACCTGAAGGATTGGCGCAAGTGAAAGAGACATGGAGCACTCCTCTTTACCAACTCTTTATTTGGGCATTTATTGGTGGAATGATTTTCCATTTATTTGCAGGCATAAGACATCTCTTGATGGATATCCATATTGGTGATTCTCTGTGCGCGGGCCGCTTTGGAGCACGATTAGTCATCGTTTGTTCTATTGTGGCATTTATAGCTGCATATTGGTTCTTGGGGGTGAGATGATGGGTGGTAGTGGATCTCGGGACTGGTTAATTCAACGATTTACAGCCATCTTCTTAGCGTTATATACCGTATTTCTTTTTGTCTTTATTTTAAGGCACAACAGCCTTTCATATGACGTCTGGCTCGATTTATTTTCTGGCCGTGTCATGCAACTTTGTACGTTATTTGCATTGTTCAGTCTTGCGCTCCACGCTTGGATCGGGTTGTGGACAGTTTTGACTGACTATGTGAAATCATTATTTTTAAGATATCTTTTGCAAGCCATTATCTTGCTGGGACTCTTTGTTTACGTCGTTTGGGGCATTCATATATTGTGGGGTAATTAGCAAATGGCTCTTCCTGCGCAGCGTACATTTGATGCAGTAATTATAGGAGCAGGTGGTGCTGGCATGCGTGCCTCACTCGAGCTTGCAAAAACGGGTAAAAAGGTCGCTTTAGTTTCAAAAGTGTTTCCTACGCGTTCACATACTGTGTCTGCACAAGGTGGTATTACCGTTTCTTTAGGCAATAAGCATGAAGATAATTGGCAATGGCATATGTTTGATACGGTTAAAGGTTCTGATTATCTAGGTGATCAGGATTGTATTGAATATATGTGTCAGGTTGGTCCTGAAGTTATCTATGAGCTTGAACATATGGGATTACCATTTTCTCGATTAGATAATGGTAAAATTTATCAGCGTCCCTTTGGTGGTCAATCAAGAAATTTTGGTGGCGAACAAGCTTCTCGCACCGCTGCTGCTGCTGATAGAACAGGACACGCCTTACTTCATACCCTTTATCAAAAGAACTTAGAAGCGAAAGTCAGTGTTTTCAGTGAATGGTATGCCATTGACTTAGTGAAAGCTCAAAACGGGGCAATTGCTGGTGTGATTGTTTTGAATATTGAAAATGGTGATGTGCTTTGCATGAATAGTAAAGCCGTTATTCTTGCCACGGGTGGTGCAGGTCAAATTTTCCACTCAACAACGAATGCCCTTATCAATACAGGCGACGGTGTTGGAATGGCTCTGCGAGCGGGTTGTGCTGTTCAAGATATGGAAATGTGGCAATTTCATCCAACCGGTATTGCTGGCGCGGGTGTCTTGGTAACCGAAGGCTGTCGTGGTGAAGGTGGTTATCTTATCAATAAAAATGGTGAACGCTTTATGGAGCGGTATGCGCCACATGCTAAAGATCTCGCCTCAAGAGATGTTGTTTCTCGATCGATAGCAATAGAGATCCGCGAGGGCAGAGGATGTGGTCCTAATGGTGATTATGTTTTATTGAAATTAGATCACCTAGGTGCAGATGTTATTAAATCAAGACTCCCTGGCATTCGTGAACTTTCAATGACATTTGCCAATGCTGATCCGATTAAAGATCCGATTCCTGTTGTTCCGACTTGCCATTATATGATGGGTGGGATCCCAACCAATGTGCATGGCCAAGTTGTGATGGTAGATAATCATGGTAAAGAATCGATAATGCACGGGTTATATGCGGTAGGGGAATGTGCTTGCGTTTCTGTGCATGGCGCCAATCGTCTTGGCGGAAATTCCTTACTTGATTTAGTGGTTTTTGGCAGAGCCGCGGGAATACATGTCAATGACAGTTTAGATCAAGGCATCGAAGCAGCCCTGGTTAAACAAGATGACATTGAAAAAGCCATGTTAAGATTGCAACGTTGGGATCAATCCACGGGTGGGGAACGTGTTAGTGATATTCGCCATGAATTGAAGAAAACCATGCAAAATGACTTTAGTGTTTTTAGAACTGAAAAAGTGATGGTCGAAGGTGTTGAGAAATTAAAGGCACTGCGAGAGCGGTTAAAGCATGCTACCTTGAGCGATAAAAGTAAGATTTTCAACACCGCGAGAATTGAAGCACTGGAATTAGATAATTTAATGGCGGTGGCAATTGCGACTGCTGTTTCAGCGTTGGCCCGAACAGAAAGTCGTGGGGCGCATTCCCGTGAAGATTATCCAAAACGCGATGATGAAAATTGGTTAAAGCACACGCTCTATTTTGCAGATGACACAATGGGCTCGCGGCCAGTGAATATGCAACCGCTAACTATTGCGCCGTTTGAATTAAAGGATAGAGTCTACTAAGGAATAAGCGATGAGATTCTCGATTTATAGATTCGACCCCGAAAAAGATCAAAAACCACGTATGCAAGATTATGAAATTGATCTTGAGAAAACGGGCGCTATCATGGTGCTAGATGCACTTTTGATCATTAAAGCCCACCAAGATGAAACGTTATCTTTTCGCCGTTCTTGTGGGGAAGGCGTTTGTGGATCTGATGGCATGAACATTAATGGTAAAAATGGATTAGCTTGTGTGACATCCATTCGTTCATTATCAGAACCTATTATCTTAAAACCGTTTCCTGGTATGCCTGTCATTCGTGACTTAATAGTTGATATGACAAATTTTTATGCACAATATGAGAAAACCCAACCTTATTTACAAAATGAATCACCTCCTCCTAGTAAAGAGCGCCTTCAGTCTCCCGAAGATCGGGCAAAGTTAGATGGACTATATGAGTGTATAATGTGCGGTTGTTGCACAAGTTCATGTCCTTCCTATTGGTGGAACCCGGATAAGTTTTTGGGGCCAGCTGCTCTTTTGCAAGCAACACGTTTTATCCTAGATAGTCGTGATACGCAAACACGTGAAAGACTTGAGCAATTAGATGATGCTTATAGTGTTTTTCGTTGTCGCAGTATTATGAATTGTGCGGATGTTTGTCCTAAAGGGCTAAATCCAACGCAAGCGATTGCTACAATTAGGACTAAGATGTTAGACGAGGATGTCTAGATCACTAAATAATGAATAATTATCAAGAGCCCATCGATAAGATTAGGCAGAACTTAAAAGACAATATCCCTTTGATCATGAAGGAATATCATATTCAGGGTTTCTCCTTGGTCATGATCAAGGACGCAAAAATAGCATTTAATATTGAATTTGGTGTTAAAAATAGCAAAACCAAAGAACCTGTTGATGCCAGAACAATTTTCGAAGGAGCATCCTGGTCAAAACCAATATTAGCTTATGCTGCGCTTTTAATGTGTCAACAAGGGATTTTGGAATTAGATCGGCCACTTCAAAGCTATGTTTCAAAACCTTATCGGAACCGCGGTGATTTAACCTCACTTGCGAAAGTTACTTTGCGACAAGTCCTTTTTCATACCTCAGGGCTTCCAGATGAGCACTTACTGCCTGATGCACCTGTCTTCTTTGCCTTTGAACCTGGCAAAGGATATCTCTACTCATCCGAAGGATATAATTATCTCACTTTTGTATTGCAATATCTTGCTAAAGGGGATCTTGTAGGGTACATCCAAAAGCATATATTTGATCCCCTTGGGATGTCAGATAGCAGTTTTATTTGGATGGAACGTTATGAAACTCAAGCAGCTTCTCCCCATAATCAGCAAGGACTGCCGGTTGAAAAATGGCATCCAAAACGCCTCATTGGATCATGTAGTTTACATACCACCCCAACGGATTTTGCTAAATTTTTACTCGAAGTTAATCAGCAAGCGAAAATACCTGCCAAGCAAAATATACTTAATATGTTAGATCCTCAAATTCCATCTGAAACTCATCTGATGAGTGCTTTTGGATGGCAAGTAGAACTCACCCCGGATGGTGAGACTTTTGTTCACCCAGGCAATACGGTCACTTTTAGATCACTTGCCTTGTTTTACCGTCAACAAGGATTTGGTGTGGTCTTTATGACCAATAGTGCCACAGGCTACCCTGCCTTTCCGAGAATACTTGATCTGACTGTGGGTGGTAATCATGAGGATATAACCATTTATGCGGAATTTCTTGAACAAGACGGCAAATATTCACCTATAGAAGAGACTGCAGCCCTTACTTGGTGGAAATATAACGGATTTGACCAGCCCTAAACTTACCATTAAAAGAAAAATGGTAGAATTCTAAATCTTCTCATTTATGTTTAGTCTGAATGTTGTATAATTTTTCATTAAAATAAAAGAACTTGAAGAACGCAATAGTTGGTTGATTCACTAACATTGCGGCTTTACATATTATTTATGGGGTTAAAACCGTGCAAGAAGGGTCGATGAATTCAATGTGGGAGTCATCTATTGTTGATGGCGGCAATGCTTCTTATTTAGAAGGTTTATACGAATTATATTTAAAGGATCCTAAACAAGTACCACAAGAGTGGCAAAACTTTTTCTCTACACTTCCAAGCAACAACGGCAAGACCAAAGATGTTTCTCATAGTGACATCCAAGAACAATTTATTCAACTTGCAAAATCAAATGGAAGTAGAACGCTCTCAACTTCATCTGAAAACGTTGAGCATGAACTTAAGCAAATGCAAGTAATTCGACTCATTAATGCTTACCGCTTGCAAGGGCACTTACATGCACAAATTGACCCCCTAGGAATGAGGGAGCTATTAGATGAGAATGCTTCTGAATTATCTTTAGAAGAATATGGCTTAACGACGCAAGACATGGATACCGTCTTTGATGTTGAAACCTTTGTTGGCCCTAAAAAAATGCCTCTGGGTGAATTGTATCGTGCATTAAATGATACTTATTGTGGGTCGATCGGCACAGAATACATGCATATTCCTTCACGTGAAGAACGAGCTTGGATCCAAGAACGTATCGAAGGATCACGTGCAACGCCAAAATTTTCAACCCAGCGAAAAGAACAAATCCTTGAGCGATTAACTGCAGCGGAAGGTTTAGAAAAATATTTAGGGGTTAAGTTTCCTGGCGCTAAGCGATTTGGATTAGAGGGCGGCGAGGCTTTAATTCCTTTGCTAGATGAGCTGATCCAACGCGGAGGCAGTCAAGGAATCAGAGAATGTGTTATGGGTATGGCACATCGTGGTCGTTTAAATGTATTAGTGAATGTATTAGGAAAAGATCCGCGCGAACTGTTTGATGAATTTGAAGGAAGACATTCTTCAAAAGTTGAATCAGGAGATGTGAAATACCATCAAGGTTTTTCATCAGATGTTAAGACAACTGGCGGCAATACTCATTTGGCATTAGCTTTCAATCCCTCACATTTAGAAATTGTTACCCCCGTTGTTGCAGGTTCTGTTCGGGCTCGACAAAATCGTTCAAAAGATGCAGATCATAATAAAGTATTACCGATAGCCATACATGGCGATGCTTCTTTTGCTGGTCAAGGCGTCGTTATGGAAACCTTGAATATGTCCCAGACAAGGGGATATGGGATTGGTGGTACAGTTCATATTGTTATTAACAACCAGGTTGGTTTTACAACAAGTAATCCTCACGATGCACGTTCAACATTATATTGTACTGATGTGGCTAAGGTCATATTAGCGCCTATTTTTCATGTGAATGCAGATGATCCAGAAGCGGTCATATTGGTGACACAGCTTGTGCTTGATTATAGAGCGCACTTTAATAAAGACGTCGTAATAGATTTGGTATGCTACCGTCGTCATGGTCACAACGAGGCAGATGATCCGTTTGCGACCCAACCGATGATGTACAATAAAATTAAAATTCATCCATCGGTCAGACAAATTTATGCAGAACAGCTGGTTAGAGAAAAGGTTATCCCAGAAACACTTCCTGCCCAATTAGTAAAAGAAAATAGAGATCTTTTGGATAAAGGTGTTACGGTTGCCAAAAACCTGATCAAAGAAAATCATATCAGCCAAATTTTTGATTGGACACAATATTTCTCTAATGATTGGAGAGAGAAAGTTAAAACCGGCATATCAGCTGATAAAATTAAATCATTGGCGCAGAAGTTATTATTTTTGCCGAAAGATTTTAGTATGCATCCACGTGTTGCTAAAATTTATGAAGAAAGAGCAAGCATGGCCTCAGGTGCCATCCCCATGGATTGGGGTTTTGCAGAAACGATGGCTTATGCTTCATTGCTTGATGAAGGTTATTCAGTTCGTTTATCCGGTCAAGATAGTGGTCGAGGTACCTTTTTCCATCGTCATGCGGTATTGCACGATCAAAAAACAGGCAGAGTTGAAGTTCCCCTTGCGCGGATTGCACCCAATCAGCCTCCCTTTACCGTGATTGATTCATTATTATCAGAAGAAGCGGTTTTGGGTTTTGAATACGGTTACGCAACAACCGATCCGACATCTTTAGTCATTTGGGAAGCCCAATTTGGTGATTTTGCAAATGGTGCCCAAGTAGTTGTCGATCAATTTATTAGCTCGGGCGAACAAAAGTGGGGAAGACTCTGTGATTTAGTCATGCTGTTACCCCATGGTTATGAAGGTCAAGGACCAGAGCATTCTTCGGCAAGATTAGAAAGATTCTTGCAACTGTGTGCTCAACATAATATGCAAGTATGTGTACCCAGTAACGCGACTCAAATTTTTCATTTGTTAAGAAGACAAATGCTCAGAAAGATTAGAAAACCGCTGATTGTGATGTCGCCTAAGAGCTTATTACGTTTGAAGGCAGCCTCTAACGACGTGAAAGAACTCACAACCGGTTCATTTCAAGTTGTTATTCCTGAAATTGAAAACTTAGAAGCGGCTAAAGTAACTAAAGTTATTTTGTGTAGTGGTAAGGTTTACTACGACATTTTGGCTAAACGTCAAGAGTTGAAGAAAAACCATATTGCCATTATGCGCATTGAACAGCTTTATCCTTTCCCTGAGCCCGAACTCAAAGCAGCATTAGACAAATATCCTAATGCAACTCAAATCGTGTGGTGTCAAGAAGAGCCAAAAAACCAAGGTGCATGGTTTTCTTCACAACATCATTTTCGTGCTTGTTTATCACCAAATCAGCACTTGCAATATGCAGGAAGAGACGCTTCTGCATCTCCTGCAGTGGGCTATCACCAAGCGCATGTTGAACAACAAGAAGCACTCGTAAATGATGCTTTAAAATAATTTGATTTAAGGATAGAAAGTATGGCCATTGAAATTAAAGTCCCCGTTTTGCCAGAATCCGTTCAAGATGCCACGATTGCAACTTGGCACAAAAAGCCCGGCGAGCGCGTTGAGCAAGATGAGAACTTGGTTGACATTGAAACCGACAAAGTCGTTTTAGAAGTAGTCGCACCAGAAGCAGGAACTATCGAAAAAATTATTAAAAATACGGGTGATACGGTTTTAGCCGAAGAAGTGATCGCCATTTTTGTTGCCTCAAAAGGAGCAGCTCCGGCAGCGAAAGCAGAGCCAGCAAAGACAGAATCGAAGAAAGAACAAAAGCCGGAACAAAAGCCAGAACCACAAAAAGTAGCACCTGCGCAAAAAGCTGAAAATGCACAGCCGTTAGCAGGTCCTGCGGCACGCCGTATGATGGCAGAAAAAGAGGTTGCACCAGAATCAGGTACAGGTAAAGGCGGTCGTGTTACAACGCAAGATGTTGCAAAAGCAACTGCGCCAACAAGTTCTGCGTCCACAAGTTCACCATCAAGTCAGATTCAGTTATCAGGGGATCGCATTGAAAAGCGCGTTCCAATGACCAGGTTAAGAGCGCGAATTGCTGAACGCTTATTAAGTGCTCAACAAAATGCCGCTATCTTAACAACGTTTAATGAAATTAATATGCAACCCGTCATGGACTTGCGTAATCGTTACAAAGATCAATTCGAAAAAGCACATGGCGTCAAATTAGGTTTCATGTCATTTTTCACGAAAGCGGTTGTTGAAAGCTTAAAGCGCTTTCCGGTTGTGAATGCCTCCATCGATGGTAAAGATATTGTTTATCATGGCTATTTTGATATGGCGATTGCCGTTTCTTCTCCACGAGGACTTGTTGTGCCAGTGGTGCGTGATGCCGATAAGCTCAGTATGGCGCAAATTGAAAAAGCCATTAATGAATTAGGAATCAAGGCTAAAGAAGGCACCTTATCTATGGAAGAGATAACCGGTGGTACCTTTACGATCTCTAATGGTGGTGTATTTGGTTCATTACTATCTACACCCATTTTAAATCCACCTCAATCCGGAATTTTAGGCATGCACAAGATTGAGCAACGCCCTGTGGTTGAGAATGGTCAAATTGTGATAAGACCGATGATGTATGTGGCATTTTCCTACGATCATCGCATCATTGATGGTGCAGAATCGGTTCGCTTTTTGGTGACGATAAAGGAATTATTAGAAGATCCTTCCCGTATGTTATTAGATATATAAGAAGAGCCTCAAGAATTTAATTTAGAGAGTTATTAAAAATATGAATTTACATGAATATCAGGCAAAAAGAATTTTTGCCGACTATGGACTTCCTGTCCCTAAGAATATGGTTGCGCGCTCTGTAGAAGAAGCAGTGAATGCAATAAACGTACTCAGTGGTCCTAAGCTGGTTGTGAAAGCGCAAGTTCATGCCGGTGGCCGTGGAAAAGCGGGTGGTGTGAAAATTGTTTCAGGAAGGGATGAATTAGCGGAAGCGGCAAGAAACTTATTACATTCGCGTCTTGTTACCTATCAAACAGATGCTCATGGCCAACCGGTTAATGAAATTCTGATTGAAGAAGTCAGCAACATCAAAAAAGAACTTTATGTTGGTGCAGTACTTGATCGCGCTTCACAGCGCGTTGTGATTATGGCATCTACAGAAGGTGGTGTTGATATCGAAAAGGTAGCCGCTGAAACACCTGAAAAGATTATTAAACTCGTTGTTGATCCGATGTTAGGTGTAATGCCTTTTCAATGTCGTGATGTGGGTTTTGCTTTGGGCTTGAATACTGAACAAATCAAACAATTGTCAACCATCTTAATCGGCCTTGGCAAAATGTTTGTTGAATGCGATATGAGTTTGTTGGAAGTAAATCCTTTAGTCATTACCGGTGAAGGTAATCTCTTGTGCCTAGATGGTAAAATTAATATTGATGATAATGCCTTATACCGTCAGCCAAAATTACATGACATGCGTGACAATACGCAAATTGATGACAGGGAAATACGCGCCAGAGAATGGGAACTTAGTTATATCGCATTAGAAGGCAATATTGGGTGTATGGTCAATGGCGCTGGGCTTGCGATGGCGACTATGGACTTGATTAAACTTCAAGGCGGCGAGCCAGCCAATTTCTTAGATGTCGGCGGCGGTGCAACTAAAGAACGTGTTACCGAAGCGTTTAAAATTATTCTTTCAGATAAGAGCGTTAAAGGCGTATTGGTCAATATCTTCGGTGGTATTGTGCGTTGCGATTTAATTGCCGAAGGTATTATTGGTGCGGTGAGTGAAGTGGGCATAAAAGTACCAGTTGTTGTGCGACTAGAAGGAAATCACGCGAAGGAAGCCAGCGCTATTTTGCAAAAAAGTGGTTTGAACATTATCGCTGCCAACGATTTAACTGATGCAGCAAAACGCATCGTCAATGAAGTAAAGGGTCAATCATGAGCGTATTAGTAGATAAAAACACAAAAGTCATCTGTCAGGGTTTTACCGGCAGACAAGGTACGTTCCATTCTGAACAAGCGATTGCCTATGGAACAAAAATGGTTGGCGGTGTAACGCCAGGTAAAGGCGGCCAAAAGCATCTTAACTTGCCAGTCTTTGATACAGTTCATATGGCTGTTAAAGAAACAGGCGCAACCGCCAGTGTGATTTATGTGCCTGCGCCTTTTTGCAAAGATTCCATTATCGAAGCTGCAGATGCTGGTATTGAACTCATTGTTTGCATCACAGAAGGGATCCCTACCTTAGATATGTTAGAAGTCATGGCTTACCTTAAGAATTCAGGCGTGCGATTAATTGGTCCAAACTGTCCTGGGATCATTACTCCCGGTGCTTGTAAAATTGGGATTATGCCTGGTGATATTCATTTGCCTGGGAAAGTGGGTATTGTATCTCGCTCTGGTACATTAACGTATGAAGCGGTGAAGCAAACCACAGAACTTGGATTTGGCCAAAGTACTTGTATTGGTATTGGTGGCGATCCTATTCCTGGCACCAATTTTATTGATGCTTTAGCTTTATTTGAGCAAGACCCACAAACGGAAGTCATTGTGATGGTGGGTGAAATTGGTGGTACGGCTGAAGAAGAAGCAGCACAATTTATTCATGATCATGTGACTAAACCAGTGGTTTCTTATATTGCTGGCGTGACTGCACCTAAAGGAAAACGCATGGGGCATGCGGGTGCTATTATTGCTGGTGGTAAAGGAACGGCGGATGAAAAATTTGCGGCTCTTGAAAAAGCTGGCGTAAAAACGGTTCGTTCACCTGCTGATATTGGTAAAGGTGTTCAGGCGGTTATTGGCTCTAAAAAATAATTGTTGTTCTGAAGTAGGGTGGGCAAAGCTTTTAGCGTGCCCACCGAATTAAGATGGTGGGCACGCTAAAAACTTTGCCCACCCTACAATTTTCTTACCATATATTCCCAATATTCATATACATAATATATTTCATTATTTTTACAAACATGTTGAACATAATAGTCAGCAATTTCTAATAAGTATTCCATTGTAAGTTCGGGAGGAATAACAGAAACCTGTTGTATCCATCCTTGCATCCACATTGCAAGATCTTCTAAATTTCTAAAATTGTATTTTAAAGAAGATGCATTGAATAACAAAACTTCAAATCCTATATTTTTCAGTTCAGATACATACTCTTCTAGTGTGATGCCGTGCAAATTGAAAGGTACTATAAAACCTGTTAGATAAGGTTTCCATTTTGGATTATCCCAGGCAGCATTTAAAGCATCACGAACAATTTCTTTTTCTCTTAACGGTATACGCAGATTGACCAAGGCAACTCCATTGGGTTTTAAATGCTTATAAATATTTTGCAATGCATATAGTTGGGGGTGAACCCAATGCATGGTGTTAAATGAAGTAATCAGATCGAATTGTTGATTAAAGGTAAAATCAACAGCATTCGCTTGTAAAAAAGAAAGATTATTGACAGATTGATATGAAAGTTTTGCATATTCAACCATTTCTGAAGAATAATCTATTCCAATAATCTTACCATTTGGAACTTTTGAGGCGATTTCTGCTGAGATTGAACCCGTGCCTGAGCCAATATCTAAAACGACTTCATTTTCTTTAAATGCATAATGTTTGAGTGTATTGGTGGCGAGTATATTTTGAATTTGAGAATGATTTTTATAGTATTCAGGGTCCCAATAGGTTTTTTTAAAAGTGGGCTTATTCACATTTTGAGTTATTGGTCTTTGTATGGAGTAAGTTTCGCGGATGAATTCTTTGAATTTTTTTACAGTATCATGTAATTTTTTCATTATTCTAACTTAATTCCATTCTTAAGCTACTAATATATTAGACCGATGTCTATTGAGAAGTCGAATTGATTATTAATAAGTTGCTGAACAAATTTAAGGTGGTTCTATGCGTTTACAAGGGAAAGTAGCAATAATTACAGGGGCGGCAAGTGGTATTGGTAAAGCCATTGCTCAAAAATATGCTTCTGAAGGCGCAAAAGTGGTCATTGCTGATTTAGATATGAAAGATGCTGAACAAACCGCCAAAACAATGCGCAACGATGGCCATGATACTTTGGCTGTTGCAATGGATGTCACCAATGAAGATCAAGTCATCAAAGGGGTGGAGAAGGTCATTTCAACTTTTGATAAAGTGGATATTTTGGTAAGCAATGCCGGCATTCAAGTTATTTCTCCGGTAGATGAATTGTCCTTAGCGCAATGGAAAAAAATGCTTGCCATTCATTTAGATGGTGCCTTTCTCACTACCCGTGAATGTTTAAAATATATGTATAAGCAAGGCACTGGCGGCAGTATTATTTATATGGGATCAGTTCATTCAAAAGAGGCTTCATTATTAAAAGCACCTTATGTCACAGCAAAACATGGTCTTATTGGCTTGTGTAAAGTCGTTGCCAAAGAAGGCATTAAGCATAATGTTAGAGCAAATGTGATTTGTCCCAGCTTTGTACGTACGCCCTTGGTGGATAAACAAATTCCAGAACAGGCCAAAGATTTAGGGATTAGTGAAGAAGATGTTGTTAAGAAAGTGATGTTAAAAGAGACCATAGATGGTGAATTTACGACTGCAGAAGATGTGGCTGAAATTGCATTATTGTTTGCTTCATTTGACTCAAATGCATTAACTGGCCAGTCTCTCCTTGTTTCTCACGGTTGGTTTATGCAATAAAAAATAAGAGGGTAATAATATGATATATTGGGCGCTAGTATTTTTGGTTATTTCACTTGTGACCGGATTATTTGGATTTAGAGGCATATCTTCTGTTGCGGCGACGATTTCTAAATTCTTGTTTGGACTCTTTTTAATCCTTTTTATTATATTGGTAGCACTCATTATAAAAGGATCTTAAGCGTGGTCTGAGTTATTTATGACCACGCTTCTTGGTATTGTGTTTTTTAATGACGTCCATGACAAGGAATAAAATGAATAATCCCAAAAACAAAAAGAAGCAAATTTTAGCGATAAGAACAGCACCACCTGCAAGAATAATGGCTAAAAACCAACCAATTGAGGCAAGCGCTGCGATGCCTAAAAAGATAGCAGCATAATGTAACAGTGACTTGTTTTTGATGAGTTTGTCTAAATTATTCATATGTCATCCGCCAGATTATATTCAATAATATTGAATTATAGACAATTAATGGACAGGTTAGACTGGCTGAATGTACAGAAAGTAATTAATTAATATTAATGAAATAGCTTTAGGCTAAATAATATATGCTAAATTTTATAACTAGGTATTGAAAATTAAGGATACATCAAATGGCTACAGCTAAAAAATCAAAAGCTTCTAAGGCAAAAAAGGCAACCAAAAAGGTAGCTAAAAAAGTGAAAGCAAAAGCTTCTAAGGCTAAAAAAGCAACGAAAAAGGTAGTCAAAAAAGTTGCCGCAAAAGCATCTAAAGCAAAAC
Source organism: uncultured Pseudomonadota bacterium (assembly GCA_963829835.1). Taxonomy (GTDB): domain Bacteria; phylum Pseudomonadota; class Gammaproteobacteria; order Berkiellales; family Berkiellaceae; genus Berkiella. Next base: position 170,695 of record CAWHKC010000002.1, on the reverse strand, counting down.
TGACTGTAAAACTTTCAAAAGCTAAAAAGCCGGCTAAAAAATCAGTTCGTAAAACTTCCAAGGCTAAAAATAAAGCAAAATCGAAAGCTAGGGGAATCGCCATCGAGAAAGAACTCCAAAAAGGATATGTAAAAGGAAAAGAAATGTTAACGGCGGTTGAACGTAGTAAATTAATGAAGCAGCTTAAGAAAATGGATGTAATAGACAAAATTGAAATTCTATTAACCAGCCTTGAAGAGAAATTGGCTAATAAACTTTAATTTCACCTCTACATGCCGCGAACTTCTTACACCTCTACGTGCCGCGACTTGTTCGCGGCATCCATAGATACCGCGAACAAGTCGCGGTAGGTTGGCATATTTGTTAGCGGTACGTTGGCATTCGTTATTCTTGAGGTGTCTTCGCGTTTATCTTCAACGCATGAACCTCTTGCGGTATCAAATCTGTTAAATGGCTATAAATCAATTGATGCCGCTTGACTGAAGAAAGTCCAGCAAAAGCGGATGAGACAATCGTGAGGGCAAAATGACTGGCGCCACCTTTGGCGCCTTCATGTCCAATATGCTGATGACTTTCATCGATAACAGCTAATTTTGTTGGGGCTAAAGCTTCTTTTAACCTACTTTCAATCAATTCTATACGCTGTTCCGGAGTATAAGTCATTTAATGTGAACCATTTTCCTGCTGTTTAGGCTGAAAGTGTGACACTAAAATGGCTTGAAGAATCACAAATACAATCGTCAATCCCAATGTACCAAAGAGTTTGAAGTTAACCCAAACATCGGTATCGAATGAATAAACAACAATCAAATTCAATATGCCCATAAAAAAGAAGAAGCAATACCAGCTGGCATTCAAAATCTTCCACCCTTTGCTAGTAAGAGTTAACGATTTATCCAGCATCGTTTCAACAATCGTTTTTTTAGTAAAAAAGGGTGTTAAGAGAAAGGCACTGCCCAAAATCCAGTAGACAACAGTTGGTTTCCATTTGATAAACATTTCATTACGAAAGAATAAAGTTGCGCCACCTAAAAGGATTATCATTGCCAGTGTGATAAGCTGCATCATGTCTGGGCGTTTGCCGCGAATAAGGGTTACGCCAATCAGCGCAACGGCAGCAACTACTGCTGTGGCAGTGGCGACATAGATCCCATACAGCTTATAAGCGATAAAAAAGACAATGATAGGTAACAAGTCGTAGAATAATTTCATAGAGTCCCTATTGTCGAAGTTGCTAACTACAGCCTAGGCTTAAAAGGAGGAACAATCCAACTAAACTGTTTGAGTGTTATATGACCAGGTATTTTACCATGCATCCTGATAACCCGCAGCCCCGATTGATAAAACAAGCGGTTGAAGCCTTAAATTCAGGAGAATTGCTGGCTTATCCAACTGACTCTGGGTATGCACTTGGCTGCTCACTTTTAAATCGAAAGGCATTAGAAGTGATAAGGCGTTTAAGGGGAATTGATGAAAGGCATCCCCTGACATTGTTATGCCAAAGTATCTCCGAAGTCTCTCAGTACTGCTTACTGAATAATGAAGCCTTTAGGATTTTGAAACAATATACTCCCGGGCCCTACACTTTTATTCTTCCGGCGACTAGTAAGGTACCAAGGCCTGCTCTTGGTATTAAACGCAAAGTGGTCGGGATCAGAATTCCAAAGCACCCCATACCAACTGAGCTATTAAATGCCTTGGGATGTCCCATCTTATCGACGACATTATGGTTGGCAGGCGCTGAAGCACCCATCTCTGATCCCTTGGAAATTGCGCAGAGTACTAAGGGAGAGGTCGATCTTATCTTGGATGGCGGCATTAGAGATGAATTGCCTAGTACAGTGGTGGATTTGGTTGGAGAAAAGCCCGTGATTATTAGGCGAGGTCTTGGAGACCCTGCTCCCTTTGAGTAATTACTTCTTGTAGGGTGGGCTAAGCTTTAGCGAGCCCACCTTCCAGATGGTGGGCACGCTACGCTTTGCCCACCCTACATCAGAATTAAGCTGAACGTTTGAAAAGAACTCGATAAATCGATTTTAAGCTAGATAACCTAATTTTTCCCAATCCATACACAGCACACCCAATCACAACGAGTGTGACTATCGCGACAAAAGCTTCAGGACTTTGAGTTGTAGAACCGGATTCAGGAGGCGGTAAAATCATCATTTCTTTAACTTATTCAAACTAATTAATGGATTAAATATCAAAAAGTTGGCATACTACCTTTTTTGATTGTTATAGTCAAAAAAATGTGTTTCACATACAATCCCTGTAAGTGGGATTTTTCGTTTAATTTATAAGGTACCAATGTGAGTGTGACCGGCACTGCCAATGAATATCAGCGAGTCGTTTCTGGAATGCGTCCGACGGGGCCATTACATTTAGGGCACTATCACGGTGTGCTCAAAAATTGGATTAAGCTTCAGTATGAATATGAATGTTTCTTTTTTGTTGCTGATTGGCATGCTTTAACAACGCATTATGAAGATCCTATCGATATTGAAGAGAATGTTTGGGAAACCTTCATTGATTGGTTAGCCTGCGGTATCAATCCAGGATCGTGTAAATTATTTATCCAATCTCGTGTGCCTGAACATGCAGAATTACATTTATTGTTATCTATGATTACACCGTTAGGTTGGTTAGAGCGTGTTCCAACCTATAAAGATCAACAAGAAAAATTAAAAGAAAAAGATCTGGCGACCTATGGATTCTTAGGATATCCCTTATTACAAAGCGCAGACATTTTAGCCTACAAGGCAGGATTTGTGCCGGTAGGTGATGATCAAGTTTCTCATTTAGAACTCACACGTGAAGTAGCGCGTCGCTTTAATCATCTCTATGGCAAAGAAGCAGGTTTTGAAGAAAAGGCACTGGCAGCAGTTTCAAAGATGGGAAAGAAAAACGCCAATATATATCTTGAATCTTTAAAACAATATCAAGAGACAGGTAATGTTGAAGCATTAGAAAGAGGACAAGCGCTCATTTCATCGCAAGGTAATCTTTCTTTAGGTGATAGAGAACGGCTTTATGGCTATTTAGAAGGCTCAGGAAAAATCATTTTGCCTGAACCTTATCCTTTATTAGCACAACATTCAAAACTGACAGGACTTGATGGTCAGAAAATGTCAAAATCCTATGGTAATACCATTGCCATACGAGAAGCGCCTGAAAGTATTGAAAAGAAAATTAAAGTGATGCCTACCGATCCGGCACGTGTTCGTCGTTCTGATCCTGGCAACCCTGAGAAATGCCCCGTCTGGCCTTTGCACAAAGTGTATTCATCCGAAGATACTCAAAACTGGGTGATGAATGGCTGCACAACCGCTGGTATTGGTTGCATTGAATGTAAAAAATGTGTCAGTGATGCCATTATTGAAAGTTTACGTCCTATACAGGAACGCGCATTAGAATATAAAAATAATATGCGTCTTGTGAAAGAAATTGTGCGAGAGGGTTGTGAAGCGGCTAGAGATGTTGCTGAAGAAACCTTAGAAGAAGTCAGAGAAGTGATGGGGTTAGTGCACCGTGATCGATAACCTTGCACCAATGGACGAGGCTCAACCACAGAATGAGACTCAACCACCTGAAAATGCAGAGGCAGAGCAACCCTCTGAACATGTGCTTGCCTTAGTTAATGGCATTGCCATGCTAAAGTTACCGGATGATCTTTATATTCCGCCTGATGCCTTGGAAGTTTTTTTAGATGCTTTTGAAGGGCCTTTAGATCTCTTGTTGTATCTTATTCGTAAAAACAATCTTGATATCCTGAATATCCCAATTGCCGAAATTACGCATCAATATGTTGCGTATGTCGATCTCATGAAAGATCTGCGTCTTGAATTAGCCGCTGATTATTTAGTGATGGCTGCAATGTTAGCTGAAATCAAATCAAGAATGTTATTACCACGTTCCGCTGAAGAAGCCGCCGAAGAAGAAGATCCGCGTGCAGAATTGGTAAGACGTTTGCAAGAATATGAAAGAATTAAGAGTGCTGCTGAAAAACTTGAATTATTACCAAGAATGGGCAGAGATATTTTTACCCATCAAGTGCATGTTCCTAATTTAGAAACACCAACTTATAAACCACAAGTTGAATTGTCTGAGCTCTTAGCTGCCTTCTTAGATATTTTAAAACGCTCTGAACTGCTTGCAACCCACAAGGTTCATAAAGAAGCACTTTCAGTGCGAGAAAGGATGAGCCATGTTTTAGATTTGGTTAACAAAAGACGGTTTATTGACTTTCATGAATGTTTCGATCTCTCAGAAGGTCGTCTTGGCGTCGTTGTGAGTTTCTTGGCCGTATTAGAGCTATTAAAAATAGGTTTAATTGATATTGTTCAAACAGAAGATTTTGGACCAATCCATGTCACGCAATGCAATGTGAAATTTGATGGCCAAGCCATTAACGATCACTTTACCCAAGATGAAGAGAATGTCACAGAATTGCTCGTGTCAGTAGATGAATATTAAAAAGGCTACGCTATGACAAAAAACATTGATGAACTTATGCCCATTGTAGAAGGTGTGCTGTTTGCTGCATCTGAACCGTTGACTGCTGATGCCATTAGTAAACTTTTTATTGATGAAGTAAAACCTAAAGCACAAGATATTAAAAAAGTAATAGCGCAGTTAAAAAACACTTATAAAGATCGTGGTATCGAGTTGGTTGAAGTGGCGACAGGGTTTCGTTTTCAAGTTTCTCAAGTGGTTGTCCCTTATATTGCAAAAACAATTGAAGAAAAACCAGCCCGTTATTCAAGAGCGCTCTTAGAAACCTTAGCCTTAATTGCTTATCGTCAACCGATTACCCGTGGTGAAATTGAAGATATCCGAGGTGTGGTGGTGAGTTCAAATATTATTAAAACCTTGGATGAACAAGGTTGGATCAGAGTGGTCGGATATAAAGAAGTGCCTGGCAAACCAGGTTTATATGCAACCACTAAAGCGTTTTTAGATCATTTTGGATTAAAGAGTCTTGAAGATTTACCGCCGCTTGCACAATTGCAAGATTTTGATGCTTTTGCGCCTAATATCGAAGGGGAAGAGGAAGAACTTAGCCCTGAGGAAAATCAGCTTGAATTAAATATCGAAGAAGCCTCTGAAACCGCAGAAAAACTTGAAGAGGCTGATGAAAGCGCCGATGAAGAAGTTGATGCGGTTGTAGAAGAAGAGCTAGATGAACTGGAAGAGTTCGATGATGATGAAGAAGATGAGGACTTTGAAGATGACGAGGATGTCGAAAAAATTGAAGATAGCGAAAATGTAGTACCCGAAAATCAGGAGAATACCGATGATGCGCTTGCATAAATTACTGGCAAACGCAGGGATTGGCTCCCGTCGCACCATAGAAAGTTGGATTAAAGACGGGAAAATTGAGGTTAATGGTAAGTGTGCCGTTATCGGTCAGCAAGTCACGATGCAAGATAAAGTGAAAGTCGATGGCAGACTGATTACTTTTGAAAACACAGAAGCAGAAGCGACTCGCGTTATTATTTATAATAAGCCTGAAGGTGAAATTTGCTCACGCGTTACCGAAGAATTCAAAAGTAGTGTATTTGATAATTTACCTCCTCTTGACGTTGGTCGTTGGGTGATGGTGGGGCGTTTAGATGTCAACACTTCTGGACTGTTGTTATTTACGAATAATGGCGAATTGGCACATCGTTTAATGCATCCTAGCTTTGAAGTAAACCGTCAATATGCAGTTCGCGTGATAGGGGATGTGACTCAAGATAGTTTATTTAAGATGCGAAATGGCGTCATGCTTTCTACAGGGATGAGTCGTTTTAAAGATATTATGGCAAGACCTGCAGGTGATGGTGCCAACCAATGGTATAATGTCAGTCTCGCTCAAGGTAAATATCGTGAAGTGCGCGAGCTCTTTGCTTCACAAGGCTGCACAGTGAGTCGTTTGATTCGTATTAAATACGGAACGGTTTCTTTGCCAAGAGAACTGAAGAAAGGGAAGTGGCAAGAATTGCCAGAGACTAAAGTTCAAGAGCTTCTAAAATTATCTCTCAAAGAAGAAATATTTGCTGATTAATTAAAAAAAATTCTATTGCGACCTAATTTTTTAGCTTCATATAACGCGCTATCGGCCCTTTTAAAGAGCAGTTGCGCGTTATCTTTGTCTTGAAATTGCGTTATCCCAATGCTGATTGTCACCGGGATCCTCGTACCTTGAACCATAAATTCATGATGTTCTACTTGTTGTCGCATTCTTTCGCCAACAAATTTGGCGCCCTCTAGCGCAGTATGATTTAAGATCACGACAAATTCTTCACCACCATATCTAAATAGCGGATCGGTGTTTCTGTTTAATTGTGTCATTAGCTTGGCAATTTGGCTAAGAACAGCATCACCTGCAAGATGGCCGTATTTATCATTAATTGTTTTAAACTTATCAATATCGATAACAAGTAAAGAAAAAGGAGCATGATGTCTTTTAGCAAAATCAATTTCTCTAGCAAGCGCTTTATCAAAAGCACCCCGATTTCCCACCTGGGTTAAAGGATCGGTGAATGAATTTCTAACCGCTTCATGATAGCTAATGGCATTTCGCAATGGATAAACCAGATGTTCAAGGGCATTCTCGATAGTATCGTGTTCTTGTGCAGAGAATTTGTTGCTTCTGGTGATATAGATATCCCCTAAATACAATCCTTCTAGTTCGAGTTGGTAACTTTCTTGATGAGAGCAAGCTGTACCAATATCTAAACCATGTTGTGTTTGAAGATTGTGATAGTGAAAACTTTGATAGGCAACATGTTGCTGTAATTCTTGATGAAAGCGTTTTACCAGATCATAAACATCCAGGGTCGTTTGGAGGATTTGACCTAATTGAAAAGAATAATGTTTTAGATTCTCTGGTGTCGCTTGAGTTAACCCAGATTGGATAATCTTCCCGGATTGGCGCGCGGGCATTGGCAGAACCTCCATGTATACTTCATTCAGTATAGTTCATGGATATAAACACAACAGGACCCTCACCCTAACACTCTCCCAAAAGGGAGAGGGGAAAGAGAAGGATCCATTCTTGTCCCCTCTCCCTTTTGGGAGAGTGTTAGGGTGAGGGTCTTATTCCAATACAACTAGTTTTCCACGTATATCCTGAGCTTCCGGACTCAATAAATGCAGATAATAAGGCACAACTTCTTCTGGTGTTGGAAAGGTTAAGGGATCAAGTCCGGGATAAGCCTTAACACGTAAATTAGTTCGTACCGCGCGCGGATTAATGCAATTCACTCGAATGCCTGTATTTTCATGCAGTTCTTCATGCAAACTTTTAGCAAGTCCCATGATCCCAAACTTACTCGCACTATAGGCACTCCAATAAGCTTTTGCCGTTTTGGCTTCATCTGCAGCCGTAAACAAGATTGACGGATGTTTACTTTCTTTGAGTAAAGGTAACAACGCATGGGTTAATAAGTAAGGCGCATTTAAGTTCAATTGGATCACTTCCTGCCATTTTTCTGGAGGCAGATGTTCAATGGGGGATATTTGTCCTGAGATCGCCGCATTGTGAACAAGCGCATCTAAGCGACCAAACATGCTCTGAATATTTTGAGCTAATTCATAAGCATCTTTGGGCTGGGCTTGTAACAAATTGAGCGGATGGATCGCAGGTTCAGGTGCGCCGGTTGCGATTATCTCATCATACACAGATTCTAATTTTTTAATCGATTTTCCAAGGAGAATGGTGGTTGCACCAAGCTTGGCTGCTTCAATGGCTAATGTCCGGCCAATACCATCTCCGGCGCCAGTAATCAGTATCACATGATCTTTAAGGCTGTGGGCTTGGACATTAATATTGCTAAGATTATGATATTCCATGAATTCACCTATCGATTTAAATATTTTCTCTCGAAGCTGCGCGTTCGCCAAGCTATCCAGAATTTGCGTAGCGGCGTTAAACTGACTTTGTGTTTAAGAACTTGAAAATTATCCCGTTCCACTTCATCCAATAATGCCAATTTAAGCTTGGCATAAATAAGTAGGCTTAATTGAGCATAACGATGTGCGTTATCTAATGATTGCAGTGCTTTATTGTAATAATCTCTTGCAAGTTTTGCATGTTCTTTGAGCAAGTTTTCACTTTCTGAAGGGGCAGGATGTTGGATCTGCTCCAAGAGCTCTAATGCTATTCCGATATTGGATGAAAAGGTTTCATTATAGTTAGCCTTTCCTGCAACAATATGGCTCCATAAATTACATTTAGCACCGCCCATATTGCGACAATAGTTTTCTAATTCTTCATTACTTGAAAAGCCATGATGATCAATATCGCTGACCATCCCTTTAATGAAATGCTGAAACTCATTTTCAGGAAGTTGGTAACTTTCAATAATGGGTGCTAATCGCTGTGAAAGGGGATGCTGCTGTTTTTGGTGATAGATTTTGGTTATTTCTTGAGACCACCATAAGAGTTTTACTTTGGCCACTTGGGCCTCACTTACCTTGTCGACTATCCCTTTGAGTTCCTCAAAGAAGCTAAACAAAATACTGACAGCCTCACGTTCTTTATCAGAACAGTACAATAAGGCGTAGTACAGGCTCGACCCTTGAGGAATTGGTTTTGGTTGAAAGGGGGCGAAAGTCATGAGACGCAAACAGCTTATTTAAGAAAAGGGGTCAAGTATACCCTTGACCCAGGTTCTTTCATAGAAGTTTGTTAGATAAATCTAAGCTGCGATAAATTCTTTTTTATCACTTAAATGTGCATTTTGCCCATTGTCGGGATGATTGGTGGGAAGAGCGGCTTGTTGGAGTAATTCCAATCTGATTTGTTGCCAACGTAAATGTAATAACACCATGTTTGGGGAAATCCCTTCACGACTCATTTTCATTATTTTGAATTTAGACATGATACCCTCTATTGCTTCCCTGCCGGAGGTACTCATCCATTTTCCTTTGGGGGGAAAATATTGGTGAGTATCGTTTTTATCAATTCGATAAGATGTATTTTGGATTGAAATATGGATTCATGTGAGAGGAAGACGCGGAAAGGCTTGTGCGAGATCTCCTCATATGTTTGTAAATTCAGAAAAAATAAATCGCCCAATCTTTGAAGTATAGTCCAGGCTCAAGGTTACGCAAGTAAAAGTCTTTGGATATCTTCGGGCCTTTCAAGGTAATCATCAGCTTCCCAATTCGTTGAAGTCTCACCGATTGGGATATAGCCATAATTGGCGATCGCACAGCGCATGTTCGCGTTTTTGCTGGCTTGGACATCGGTCCTGGCATCGCCGATATACCAGCAATGCTGTGGGTTAACAGCGAGTTGCTGGCAAGCATGGAGCAAAGGGGCGGCATCCGGTTTTTGGACGGGGAGACTATCTCCTGCTACGACACAAGTGGCCTTTCGAAGGAGTTCAAATTTTTCCACTAGAGGAAGCGTAAATTTCAAAGGTTTGTTGGTGACGATAGCCCACGGGATCTCTTTGCTATTAATCAATGTTAAGATGTTGGCCATCCCAGGGAAAAACTTCGTTTGGAAGCCAATATTGTCTTGGTAAAGGGCTAAAAATTGGGGAAGTAACTCTTCAAGATAGGGATCTTGTTCGGACAACTTAAATCCAAATTTCAACATTCCTCTTGCCCCAAACGAAACCCAACTTTTAAGATCGGCTAAAGCTATTGGGCTTTTGCCTTCTTGTTGCAACAAAGTATTTAGGCAAGTCTCAAATTCAGGGGCAGTATCCAGTAGGGTGCCATCCAAATCAAATAACACAGCTGAACAGTTCATAGTGTTTAAGCCTTTTGCAAATGCATGATGTAGTTGACAGAGACATCCCCAGATAGGTGGTAGGATTTGCTCAGCAACTGATAGCTTATCCCTTTTAGATGTTGAAGGGATAGTTGATATCTTCTAGCCCATTCAGCAAGTTCACTTGGTCTGATAAAGCGTTCAAATTCATGAGTCCGTTTGGGTAAAAGTTTCATAACATATTCGGCGCCTATAATGGCAAACAAAAATGCTTTGGGGGTGCGGTTGAGTGTAGAGAAGAAAAGGTGTCCGTTCGGTTTTAGGAGTTTTGCGCAGGCCTCAATCAGAGAGAGGGGCGAGGGCACATGTTCAAGCAACTCCATACAGGTAATGACATCAAAGTAACCAGGTGAGTCATTGGCAAAGTCTTCCGCGGTGATCAATTCGTAGCGAGGTGGATTTTTGAGCGCTAGCGAATGTGAACGTGCTACCTCAAGCGCCTTGGGGGATTGATCGATACCCCAAACTGTTGTGCTAAAGGGGGTAAGGGCCTCGGTCAGGATCCCCCCGCCACAGCCGATATCCAACACCTGTTGATTGGCAAGTTGGCAATGACTTTGGATGAAACCTAGACGTATGGGATTTAAATCGTGCAATGGCTTACAAGGACCTGCCCGGTCCCACCAGTCGATGGCCATTTCATCAAATTTTTGGACTTCTTGGGGATCGACGTTCATTTGTTACCACTTCAGTTAGAGTTTTGATGATTTTACCCTATCTGTCATCAGATAGGGTGCTCTGTGACCAAATCGCTAAAGATGCTACAATATTGCAACCTAAAAGTACCAGCAAAAGCTGACTCTAAAGTAAAAGTTTAACAGCTAACAAAGGAGCCGTAATCGGTGACTGAGATTGCGAAAGAAATCCATCCGGTAAATATCGAAGATGAACTCAAACAATCGTACCTAGATTACGCCATGAGCGTTATCGTTGGGCGAGCATTGCCTGATGTCAGAGACGGTTTAAAGCCCGTTCATCGTCGGGTTTTGTTTGCGATGTCCGAATTAGGGAATGATTATAACAAACCGTATAAAAAATCGGCCCGTGTGGTCGGTGACGTTATCGGTAAATATCACCCTCATGGTGACACCGCGGTCTACGATACTATCGTTCGTATGGCACAGCCTTTCTCATTACGCTATCTCTTGGTAGATGGGCAAGGAAACTTCGGTTCTGTCGATGGCGATTCTGCCGCTGCCATGCGATATACCGAAGTTAGGATGTCAAAGTTCGCTCATGAGTTACTCAAAGATTTAGACAAAGAAACAGTCGACTTTGCACCTAACTACGATGAAACAGAATTTGCCCCAACAGTTCTACCTACACGAGTACCTAACCTTTTGGTCAATGGCACCTCAGGGATTGCCGTGGGTATGGCAACCAATATTCCCCCACATAATTTAAGAGAAGTTATCGCGGGATGTTTGGCGTTAATTGATAATCCAGAAACAACGATTGATGAATTAATTCAACTTATTCCAGGCCCAGATTTCCCCACCGCCGCCATCATTAACGGTAGAACAGGCATTAATGAAGCTTATCGGACCGGTAGAGGCCGCATTTATGTTCGCGCAAGAACCAATATAGAAGAAGATGATGCTGGTAGACAATCCATTATCATTACAGAGCTTCCCTATCAGGTGAACAAAGCTAAATTGGTAGAAAAAATCGCCGAGTTAGTGAAAGACAAGAAGATTGAAGGGATCTCCAACTTAAGAGATGAATCTGATAAAGACGGTATGCGGGTTGTTATTGAGCTCAAGCGCAATGAAGTGGCTGAAGTGATTATTAATAACTTATATACCCAGACTCCAATGCAAAGTGTGTTTGGGATCAATATGGTAGCGTTGGTTGATGGTCAACCACGAACCTTGAATATTAAACAAATCATCGAAGCTTTCATTCGTCATAGACGCGTTGTTGTTAACCGTCGTACAACCTATGAATTACGTAAAGCCAGAGAAAGAGCCCATATTTTAGAAGGCTGGAGTGTTGCCCTTGCGAATGTCGATGAGGTTATCCAACTCATTAAAGCATCGAAAACGCCGAATGAAGCCAAAGAACAATTATTAGCCAAATCTTGGCCTGCGGGAATGGTCATTGCCATGCTTGAAAAAGCGGGCGCAAGTGATGCCACTAAACCTGAAACATTGGCTCCTGGTCTTGGCTTAATTGATAAAAGCTATCATTTATCAGCTGCGCAAGCGCAAGCTATCTTAGATTTAAGATTGCATCGTTTGACAGGCCTAGAACAAGATAAAATCTTCCAAGAATATCAAGATATATTGCAAGAAATTAAAGCGCTTATCGAAATATTAGTAAATCCTGCGAAGCTCATGCAAGTTATCCGTGATGAATTGTGCGAGTCAAGAGATCAGTTTGGTGATGAACGTCGAACAGAAATTATTGCGACCCAACAAGATTTATCCAATGAGGATCTGATTACTGAAGAAATTCGTGTGGTGACATTGTCATATCAAGGCTATGTGAAAACACAACCACTTGATGCTTATCAAGCGCAGCACCGTGGCGGCAGAGGAAAAGCAGCAACGGCGGTGAAGGATGAAGACTTCGTTGATCAGTTGTTAATCGCTAACACGCATGACACCATTTTATGTTTCTCAAGTAAAGGCAAAGTTTATTGGCTGAAAGTTTATCAATTGCCATTGGGATCCCGAAATTCACGCGGTAAACCAATTGTGAATTTATTGCCGTTATCTCAAGATGAAAGAATAAGCGCCATTTTGCCGCTACGTGATTATAACGATGCCTTCTACATATTTATGGCAACGGCAAAAGGTGTTGTTAAAAAAGTATCCTTGAGTAATTTTTCACGGCCTCGCAGCTCAGGCATTATTGCCATAGGTCTTGATGATAACGATCAACTCGTTGGTGTAGAAACCACCGATGGTAATCGTGATGTGATGTTGTTTACCAATGCAGGAAAAGTGACACGCTTTAACGAACAAGCGATCCGCGGCATGGGACGTACAGCCAGAGGTGTGCGCGGTATTAAATTACAAGAAGGCCAACGTGTTATTTCTTTGATTGTTGTTAAGAGTAATGCTTGTACGATTCTCACTTCAACTGAAAATGGTTTCGGAAAACGTACCTCGATTTCAGAATTCCCAACCAAAGGACGTGGTGGTCAAGGCGTGATATCTATACAAACAACCGAACGTAATGGCGCGGTCATTGGTGCGGTTCAAGTAGAAGATAATGATGAGATCATGTTGATAACCAATGGTGGTACTTTAGTGCGCACCAGAGTTGATGAGATATCAGTTGTCGGCAGAAACACCCAAGGCGTAACGTTGATTCAATTAAGTAATAATGAAAAATTAGTTGGGTTACAACGAATCGAAGAGCAAGAAATTGATGAGGCGACAACCAGTGAGGTTGCGTCTAGCCGTCCTATAACCGAATCATCGTTAGATGAAGATGATGAAAATGTTGGGGACGACCAAGAAATGGATGATGAACTTGACGATGAAAGCGACGACGAAGAAGACCAATAGCGACTTTAATTTTGGGGCGGGCCCTGCTTGCTTGCCTCAAACCGTTTTGAATCAAATTCGTGAAGATATTCCGGATTGGTATGATGGCATGTCTGTCATGGAAATCAGCCATCGTCTTCCTGTATTCATGGAATTGACGCAAACCATAGAAGCAAATTTTCGAAAATTGCTTCAGATCCCAGATGATTTTGCAGTATTGTTCATGCATGGTGGTGCGAGATCTCAGTTTTCAGCTGTACCTCTTAATCTTTTACAAAAAGCAAAATGTGCAGATTATCTGGTGACAGGCATGTGGTCTGAGTTGGCTTATAAAGAAGCTCAGAAATATTGTACTCCGAGCTTGGTTGCTAGTAGTGCCAATATTCACTTTACACAAATTCCACAAAGAGAAGAATGGCTCTTCAATGAAGAGAGCCCTTATCTGCATTACACTGACAATGAAACGATTCATGGGGTTGAATTTCATAAACCACCCATTTGCAAAGGGAAGTGGCTTGTTTCGGACATGACCTCAAATATCTTAACAAAACCAATAGATTTTAGTTTGTATGGCCTCATTTACGCTAGCGCTCAAAAGAATTTAGGGATCTCTGGCATTACAGTAGTGATTGTTCGAAAAGAATTGCTGGGGTTTGCTCATCCCTTCACCCCTTCCATGTTAGATTATAATATTTATCATCAATCTCAATCTTTATATAACACGCCACCGATGTTTTGTTGGTATGTATTGGGATTGGTAGTTAAATGGACTCAAAGCTTAGGTGATTGTGAGTCTTTGGCTAAACTTTGTTCCCAAAAATCATCACTTGTCTATAACGTTATTGATAACAGCGACTTTTACACCAATCCGGTTTTGAAAGCACATCGCTCTAGAGTCAATATTCCTTTTAAGTTGCCAACTGAAGAACTTGAAGCATTGTTCATTAAAGAAGCTCATGACATTGGTCTGAAACAATTAAAAGGCCACAAGGCTGTTGGTGGCTGTCGAGCCAGCTTGTATAACGCCATGCCATTAGAAGGCGCACAAGCCTTAGCCGAGTTTATGCAAGCCTTTGAGAAAAAGCATGGCTAGACATTAATGGATTTGGTTGTTAAGAATGGCGGTGTTCTAAATGGTGAAGTTCGCATTCCTTCAGACAAATCCATATCTCACCGCGCGATTATTTTAGGTTCAATCGCTCATGGTAAATCCCTTCTCCATGGCTTTTTAAAAAGTAAAGACTGTTTAGCAACGCTACATGCCATGCAACAATTAGGGGTTCATATAGAAAATGTGAGCTCGCAAACCATTTGTGTGCATGGTGTAGGCCTGCATGGTTTGAAAGCACCGATTAAACCAATTGATTGTGGTAACGCTGGAACCGGCATGCGTTTGTTGGCAGGGTTGTTAGCAGGGCAGTCCTTTACAAGTGAATTACAAGGCGATCATTCTTTATCAGGGCGTCCAATGGAGAGAATTGTGCATCCCCTACAAAAGATGGGAGCAAAATTAGTCGGGCATGAAGTGAATAATAAAATATTTGCGCCACTGCAGTTTCAAAAAAGCACGCTTCAAGGTATTCATTATACATTGCCTGTGGCAAGTGCTCAGGTCAAATCCTGTTTATTAATAGCGGGATTGTATGCTCAGGGTGAAACAGTTTTAATTGAAAAAGAGCCTACGCGCGATCATACTGAGCGATTACTACAATCATTTGGGTGTTCCTTAACAGTCAATAAAAGTGAAATGACTCTCAACCCAGGTGATGAATTGAAAGGTCGTGAAATATTTATACCGGGGGACATTTCATCAGCTGCTTTTTTTATAGCGGGAGCAGCGATGGTGCCTGGGTTTCATGTCATATTGCATGAGGTTGGGGTAAATCCGCGTCGAATAGGTATAATACATATTCTCAAGCAAATGGGTGCCAATATAACTCTTAATAATCAACGATTGATGAGTGAAGAACCCGTTGCAGATATTGAGATTAAAGGAACTCAATTAAAAGGAATAGAGGTTCCCAACGAATGGGTGGCAAGCGCCATCGATGAGTTCCCAATCCTTTTTATTGCAGCCGCCTCGGCGCAGGGTAAAACCATTTTCCGAGGTTTAGAAGAATTACGTGTCAAAGAAACAGATCGACTTCAAGTGATGGCGACAGGACTTAAAGTATGTGGCGTTGATGTTGAAAGTCTACCTGATGGATTGATTATTCTAGGCACTCCTTTACAGGGTGGCGTAATTAATAGTCAGGGTGATCATCGTGTGGCGATGGCTTTTGCGCTGGCATCTGTTGTTTCTAAAAATCCTATCACTATTTTAGATTGTGAAAATATAGCTACTTCTTTCCCCAATTTTTGTGGGATTGCCAATGAGCTTGGATTAAGAATGGAAGAGGTTCGTTAATATGATAAATAAAAAAGTACCCGTTATTACCATCGACGGACCAAGTGGATCTGGAAAAGGAACTTTAAGTCGTCAGATAGCGCAGTCTTTAGGTTGGCATTTTTTAGATAGTGGCGCTTTATACCGTGTTTTGGCTTTAGCAGCCTTAGGGCATGCCGTGTCATTAGAAAACCATGATTCTTTAGAAGTTCTTGCCTCTCATTTAGATGTGATATTTGAAAAGGAATCGACAAAAGTTTTGCTAGAAGGCCAGGATGTCACCTACGCTATTCGGACTGAAGAATGTGGAGGAGCGGCCTCTAAAGTTGCAGCTATTCCTGGGGTAAGAGAAGCTCTGTTAGATAGGCAACGAGCTTTTTTGGAGCCACCAGGATTAGTAGCCGATGGCCGAGATATGGGGACAGTGGTTTTCCCAAATGCTGATGTGAAGATTTTTCTGGACGCTTCAGCACAAATTAGGGCAAAACGTCGTCAATTGCAGTTGAAAGAGCAGGGTATAGATGTTAGCCTTGATGACCTTTTTGCTGAGATTGCTGCTCGTGATGAGCGCGATAGGCATCGAGCTGTGTCACCATTGGTGCCAGCCGCTGATGCCGTCGTTATGGATACTTCTGCTTTAACAATTGAAGAAGTTTTCAAAGCAGTCATGGCAGAAGTGAAACGGATCATTTCATCGCCCTGATGAAGTGGTAAATATTAACCTAGACGAACTTAACGCTTAGCCAATTAACTAATTCGCATAGCGTTGAAGGGATTAAAATATATGAACGCAACTTTTCCAGCCAGTACTGAGAGCTTTGCTCAACTATTTGAAGAAACAATCTCTAAAGTTGAGATGGTGCCAGGAGCCATTTTTGATGGTGTTGTTTTGGCCATTAATAACGAAACAGGCATAGTCACCATAGATACCCCTTTTAAATCAGAAGGGTATATACGGGTAGAAGAATTTTTTGATAAAGATGGTCAACTTGAAATTAAAGTTGGTGATTCAATCCCTGTTGCATTAGAAGCAATTGAAGATGGTTGGGGAGAAACCAGACTTTCCAGACAAAAAGCGAAAAGACAAGAAGCTTGGAAAGTATTGGATAAAGCTTATCAAGAAAATAAAGTGGTTAAAGGGATTATCTACGGCAAGGTCAAAGGTGGCTTTACTGTCGATATCAATACCATTCGCGCATTCTTACCAGGTTCATTAGTTGATGTACGCCCTGTACGTGACATGAGTGCACTTGAAGGCAGAGAACTTGATTTTAAAGTCATTAAATTAGATCAAAAGAGAAATAACGTTGTTGTTTCACGTCGTGCTGTCGTTGAATCAGAAAATACACAAGAACGTGATTCATTATTAGAAGGCTTGCAAGAAGGTCAATTGATCGCCGGTGTGGTTAAAAATCTTACCGATTACGGCGCATTCGTTGATCTTGGCGGTATTGATGGTTTGTTACATATCACCGACATCGCTTGGAAACGTGTTAAACATCCAAGTGAAGTGTTAACGGTTGGCCAAGAACTGCAAGTTAAAGTATTACGTTTTGATCGTGAACGTATGCGCGTTTCATTAGGTCTAAAACAACTAGGCGAAGATCCATGGGTAGGCGTAGCTCGTCGTTATCCAGAAGGAACACGTGTTGTTGGCCGCGTTACCAATATTGCTGATTATGGTTGCTTCGTTGAATTAGAAGCAGGCATCGAAGGTTTGGTACACGTTTCAGAAATGGATTGGACAAATCGTAACGTTCATCCTTCTAAGATTGTTTCACCAGGTGAAGAAGTTGAAGTGATGGTTCTTGATATTGATGAAGAACGTCGTCGTATTTCTTTAGGCTTGAAACAATGCAAAGCGTCCCCTTGGGATGCCTTCGCAGCGACCCATAATAAAGGTGACAAGATTGTCGGCAAAATTAAATCCATTACAGACTTCGGGATCTTTATTGGTCTTGATGGTGGTATCGATGGATTGGTTCACTTGTCAGATATTTCTTGGAATACCCCAGGCGAAGAAGCGGTTCTAAGTTATAAGAAAGGCGATGAAGTTGAAGCCGTTGTTCTTTCTGTTGATCCTGAACGTGAAAGAATTTCTTTAGGTGTGAAGCAACTTGTTTCTGATCCTTACTCTAACTACCTTGCAGAACATGCTAAAGGTACCATAGTTGTAGGAAAGGTATCTGAAGTAGATGCAAAAGGTGCCAAAATTGATTTATCAGAAGGCGTTGAAGGCTATTTACGTTCTTCAGAACTAGCTCGTGATCGTGTAGAAGACGCGCGTTCAATTTTGAGCGTTGGTGATGAGGTTGAGGCTAAGTTTGTTGGCGTAGATCGTAAGAACCGTACCATATTGCTTTCCATTAAAGCGAAAGACTCCCAAGAAGAAGCAGATGCTTTACGTGATTATTCAAAATCAGGTGAGCAGTCTGGCGCTACTACATTGGGTGACTTGCTTAAAGAGCATATGCGCGGTGATAAAGACGAAGAATAGCTTCTCTTTTTTCTGTAGAATGAAACGGTGTGTGATGAGAATCCACACCGTTTTTTTTTGCGTCAGTAATCAACCTTAACTTTACTAGGGATTGGGAGGATGGGTGTGCGAATAGTCGGAGTTTTATTACTGATAATGCTGATCATCACTGGCATTGCGTTTACGGCTTTGAACTCAAGAGTTGTAGAACTAAACTATTTGATAGGCTCAAAAGCTTTACCATTAGCGGCAATATTATTAATATGCTTAATAGTAGGCGTGTTAGTAACTTCGCTTATAATGGGCTTTAGTCTCATTAAGCTCAAAGCTAAAAATAAATGGCTAGAATCCAAATTAAAGCGACTGCAAGAGCAATCGACTCAAGTTCAGCACTGATGTGAATAAAAGATGTCATCATTCAATTTATTGGAATTAATTTGTTTACTTTTACCCGTTGCGGCCTTGTCGGGCTGGTATTTAGGTAAGCGATCACGTGCTGGATATGCTCCAAAGAATGGGATGTTAAGTTCTGATTATTATGTTGGTCTTAACTTCTTATTAAACGAACAAACAGACAAAGCTGTTGATGCGTTCATTAGAATGTTAGATGTTTCACCAGACTCTGTTGAAACAACTCTTGCCTTAGGAAACTTTTTCAGGCGTCGCGGTGAAGTTGATAGAGCTATTCGAATTCACCAAAGTTTAATATCAAAACCGAATCTAACACCCAAACAGCGAAGTCATTCTTTGCTTGAATTAGCGCAAGATTACTTGCGAGCCGGGGTCTATGATAGAGCTGAATCCTTATTGCTTGAATTGACCAATACGGTGGGTTATCAATTAGAAATCAGTTTACGTCATTTAATTGATATTTATGAAAGGGAAAAGGATTGGGAAAAGGCCATCCATGTCGCATTACGTTTGCAAGAAGTGACAAAACAATCTGTCGGCAATGAGATTGCTCAATATTATTGTGAATTAGCCGAATCTGCATGGTCAAAGGGAAAAATTAGACATGCCTTTAAGTATCTCAAACAAGGTCTTGCTCACAATCGCAATTGTGCACGCGTGAGTTTTCTCCAAGGTAATTTTGAGAAAAAGCTTGGGAAATATAAAAATGCGTTGAATGCTTATAAACGAATTGAATTTCAAGATCCCGCCTTTTTGCCAGAAGCGTTATTTCTTATCATAGAATGTTATGAGCACTTGGGGGAACATCAAGCCTTAGAAGAATATCTTGATTATTTGTTGCATAACTGCCCATCGATTAGCATTGTGTTGGCGCATGCAGAAAAGGTAAAAGAGAAACAAGGCAAAGAGTATGCAGCACAATTTTTAGCAAATTATATGCACCGCCATCCTTCCATTCGCGGATTAAAACACTTGATAGAATTTCATTTGACGCGTGTCATTGGAGACGTTCGAAATGAATTGTTAATGCTTAAATCGCTAGTTGAACAATTAGTAGAGAAAAAACCGATTTATCGTTGTGGGCATTGTGGGTTTGCGAGTCGTTTGATGCATTGGCAGTGTCCGAGTTGCAGACAGTGGGCACAAGTGAAACCGATACAGGGGATAGAGGGAGAGTGATCTTTCTCCCTTTGTAAAAGGGAGAAAAAGATGGGCACAAAAATGGTTCGTCGTCTGTCGGAGATTCCGACCGCCCAGCCCCAATAAATTGATAAGTTATTTGATTAATAATAAAATTTAGCCTGTCGTAGGAGTGATGTATGTCTAACGTGGATTCCAAAGTAATTGTTGCGCTTGACCTTGAAGACAAAGTGCAATTACACCAACTTATCGATCAGCTCGATCCAAAAAGCTGTCGCTTAAAAGTTGGGATCACACTCTTTACGCATTATGGCCCAGCATGGATTAAAGAATTGCAGGCTAAAGGTTTTGACATATTTTTAGATTTGAAATTTCATGATATTCCACAACAAGTCAGTGGTGCTTGTTATGAAGCAGCTCAATTAGGCATTTGGATGATGAATGTGCATGCCTTGGGTGGGCTTGCGATGCTAAAAGCGGCTAAAGCAGCAGTCGATAGAGCGGCTGAACAGTTAAAGAAAAGACCATTGCTAATAGGCGTTACGCTATTAACCAGTTCCGGTCCAGCTGAATTAAACCAGCTTGGGATCCAAGGCGGTGTCGATGACACTGTTATGCGGCTTGCGAGGATTTGTTTTGAAGCAGGCTTAGATGGTGTGGTTTGTTCTGCACAAGAAGCTGCTATGTTGAAAAAGACATTTGGTAAAGAATTTTTATGCGTTACACCTGGGATCCGTTTGCCAGAAGATGGTAAACATGATCAACAACGTGTGACAACACCAGAAGCCGCCGTGACATCGGGAAGTGATTATTTAGTCATTGGCAGATCGGTAACCCATGCTCCAACACCAAGAGCGGTGTTGGCGCATATCAACCAGAGTATTGTAGCCCTATGAATTGGTTCCCCTTTCTCTTTTTGACGTTTGCTTTAAGCTGGGCCGGTGTAGGCCTTTACAGATGGTATGCCGTTGAGAAAGGGATGTTAGATCAACCCAATGCACGTTCTTCGCACATTGCACCAACCCCAAGAGGCGGTGGCTTTATCTTTTTTATGGGATGGTTAGTGCTTGCTTGTGTTTTAAAATATTTTCATATTATAAGTACGCAATATCTTATTTTATTTTCTCCAGTCATTTTAGTCGGCGCGATTGGATTCTGGGATGATCATAAAAATTTATCAGCAACAACACGTTTGATTGTTCAGTTTATAGCGGCAGGGAGCAGTTTGTTTATTATAGGTGAAGGTGGCTATCTTGTTCAGCCTTGGCTATCTTCTGTTCCACTCCCCTTATGCTTTCTTGTCATCATGATTGCCATGGTTTGGATGATCAATTTATTTAATTTTATGGATGGTTCTGATGGCATAGCAGCCTCAGAAGGTATTTTTGTCTTTGCTGTGGGTGGTTATATATTATTTCATTACCATGCTTATGAAATGGCAACCCTTGCTTGGGGACTTGCCGCTTTGTTGGCTGGTTTTCTTACTTGGAATTGGCCCATTGCAAGAATTTTTATGGGAGACAGCGGCAGTTGCTTCTTAGGTTTTATGGTCGCTCTCTATGCTTTAATCAGTTATAAGTTGTTTAACGTTCCATTAATGATATGGGTACTGCTAACGGGCTTATTTTGGTTTGATGCCACAATTACATTAGTGCGTCGAATACTTGCCGGCGAACAATGGCGCGAACCACACAAAAAACATGCTTACCAACGCCTCATTCAGTCAGGGTGGAGTCACCAACAAGTGTTATTAGCCACTTTTGGTATGAATGCCATACTGTCGTTCTTAGCCTATTTGGTTTCTCAAGACCCAAGATTAACTTACTTTGCCTTTGCTTTAGCTATACTGCTGCTTTTCTGTGCCTATATCCTCGTAGAAATTGCAAAACCCATGTATAAAAAATGGCATGATGACGCAACGACAACCAGCGATATGTAAACGTCTTCGTTGTCTTCGCCGGCCAAGGCCCTGTCAACGTTTTGCTTATAAAGGTATAATGGCCACTAGCTAATAAATGGAGTTCGGCATGAAGGCAGTGTGGTCGCAATGGCGTAGTCGCTGGGCTGCGTTTGCTCATGATTTATTGAGTATACCGATTGCCTGGTTAGGTGCTTATTGGTTGCGCTTTAACCTTGGCGAAATTCCAGATGAAATTTTATCCCAAGCTCTTTTCACCCTGCCTTGGGTCATTATTTTCCAAACAACAGCGTTATGGGTCTTTGGGCTCTATCGTGGCGTATGGCGTTTTGCTTCATTGCCGGATCTTATTCGAATAGTAAAAGCCATCGTTATTGGCAGTCTCATGACACTCCTGGCTGTATTTTTAGTAACCAGATTACAAAACCTTCCTCGATCAGTTATCCCTTTATATAGCATGTTGCTTCTTTTTATTTTAGGAGGATCGCGTTTTGTCTACCGTTGGTATAAAGATAAGCGTTATTTTTCGCAAAGCTCACAAAGAGTTTTAGTCGTAGGTGCAGGAAGAGCGGGAGAAAGCTTAGTGAGAGATCTCTTGCGTGACGTAAAAAGTAGTTATGTACCGGTGGCCTTTATTGATGATAGTACTCAAAAACGTGGTCGAGAACTCCATGGCATTAGAGTGGTCGGTACATGCAATGACATTCCAATCATCGCAACCAGATATGCGGCCGATATGATTTTAATTGCTGTGCCATCAGCTAAAGCAAGTGAGATGCGCCGTATAGCGGCTATCTGTGAATCAACTAAACTTCCAGTTAGAACATTACCAGGAACCAATGATCTGGTATCAGGCTTGGTTTCAGTTAAAAATTTACGAGAAATTTCCTTGGAAGATCTTTTAGGAAGAGATCCTGTGACTTTGGATTGGCAAAGTATTAGTAAATCGCTCGCGGGAAAAGTCGTTTTAGTGAGTGGTGGTGGTGGTTCAATTGGTGCAGAGCTATGTCGCCAAATATTGAAGCTTGAGCCTAAAAATTTAATTATTTTCGACAATAGTGAATACAACTTATTTTGTGTGCAACAAGAATTAGACGCTCAAGGTTCTGCTCAAAAAATCCAACTTAATTACCATTTGGTTGATTTATGCGATATTCCCGCCATCAGCCGTTTAGTCCAGCATTATCATGTGCAGACTATTTTTCATGCAGCAGCCTATAAACATGTCCCATTGCTTGAACCTCAAGTACGTGTTGCGGCTAAAAATAATATATTAGGGACTTATGGGTTAGCACAATTAGCGGTTGATTGTGGGGTTGAAAAATTTGTTTTAGTTTCATCTGATAAAGCGGTGAACCCAACAAATGTCATGGGGGCCACCAAGCGGGTTGCAGAGTTAGTATGTCAGTATTTTAATAGTCAGCAAAAGACACGTTTTATCACTGTTAGATTTGGGAATGTTTTAGGATCACGCGGCTCAGTCGTTGAAACTTTTCAGAAGCAATTAGAGAATGGCGGTCCTATTACCGTTACCCATCCAGATGTCACACGCTATTTTATGACAGTGCAAGAAGCCAGCCAATTGATTTTACAAGCATTGGCTATTGGTGAAGGTGGTGAGCTGTTTGTGTTGGATATGGGTGAGCCCATTAAAATTAGCTATATGGCAGAGCAAATGATTCGTCTTGCGGGTAATAAAGAAAAAGACATACGTATTGAGTATATCGGATTAAGACCAGGCGAAAAATTGTTTGAAGAGCTATTCCACAAAAACGAAGAATTAGCCCCTACCTCGCACACTAAAATTTTAAAAGCACACTCTCGTGTGATTGAAAGAAACAAATTTGAACAATGTCTTTTTGAGTTACAAAATGCGGTTAGTGAATGTAGTGAAGAAGAAGCATTTCGCATTATTAAAGAATTGGTGCCAGAACTCATCCATACAAGGCATGTTCATGTTGCTCCCGATATGTCCAATCGTCGTAAAGAAGTAATAATTTAATGGAGACAGAGCTATGAGTCAGCCTGTAACGAAAGCAGTTTTTCCTGTTGCGGGTCTTGGAACACGTTTTCTACCTGCCACGAAAGCTAATCCCAAAGAAATGTTGCCTATCGTAGATAAACCATTGATTCAATACGCCGTAGAAGAAGCGATAAGTGCGGGGATTACAGAGCTTATTTTTGTTACAAGCAGTAGCAAAAGAGCGATTGAAGATCACTTTGATACCAATTTCGAATTGGAGTTTCGCCTTCAACAACAAGGTAAGACTGAGCTGCTCAATATGGTGCAACAGATTGTGCCTAAAGGCGTTGATTGTATCTATGTGCGTCAACCACAAGCATTAGGTCTTGGGCATGCTGTGCTGTGCGCTCGACAGGTCGTGGGAAATTATCCTTTTGCTGTGTTGTTAGCGGATGATTTGATTGATGCAACACCTTATTGTTTACAACAAATGTTAAAAATTTATGATGAAACACAAACCAGTGTTATTGCGGTTGATAAAATCTTACCCGAAGATTCAGAGAAATATGGTGTTATTGCGGTGGAGAAAAATTGGCGAGGCCAAGGTCTGATCCAAGCTATTGTAGAAAAACCAAAACCTGCTGATGCACCTTCTAACAACGCTGTTGTTGGGCGATATATTTTAACCCCTGAAATTTTTGATCATTTAGCGAATGTGGCTCCTGGCCGAGGAGGGGAAATTCAACTTACCGATGCGATTGCCAATTTATTAAAAAATCAAACAGTGATGGGAATGCAATTTAAAGGCACACGTTATGATTGCGGCACCAAATTAGGTTATATGCAAGCCACAATAGCTTTAGGTTTAAGGCACCCTGAATTGGGGGCTGAGTTTAGAACTTATCTACATCAAATGCTTAAGTAAACACTTCGAATTTATTGTATCTACAATCACTCTTTATATATTCAATTGTTAATAGAATAATGAATTGGTATTATGAGTTATTAGTCTTGCAAATTTCTATTTGAAAGGGTGCGACTACACGAGGTGAAAAATGGCAGCACATGACAAAATGTCCTCCGATAAGGCACCAGAAAAACATGGTATCTTGTATTTTATTCAAAAATTGTTTTCTCGAAAATCACAAGTCCTAGCCCATCAAGATAAAATTACCCCAGAGGATGAATTTCATTTAGAACCAAAATATTGGCCAGAAGTGAAAGATTTTATTGATAATTTAAATCATCTTATTGAAATACATACCATTGAAGATAGTAATGTTCAGCATATTAATCAGCGGATAGTTGATTATGTTGAAGATCAAATTAATGTGAAAGGGCAACTCAAAGATGTCGAACAACGTTATTCGGCTCTAAATACATTAGCTGATCGCATTTTAAGCAATACCATCAGTAAAATTGTTGGATTGAAACATGTACCAACAACCCATGCCGATTTTTCAGAAGCCGTCGAGCTGTTTAAAAAACGTCTGCAAAAAAGACATCAAAATGAAATTGCTTATCAATTAAGCAAACACTCAGATCATCAACATCTCACTGAACACTGAGAATCCTAAATTAACTGAGCGTATTATCAGTAGCGGTAGATTTTGGGGGTGGGATAGGTTAAGATTCTAACTTAGTCATTGATATAACATTAGAATGACCTATGACGATTAATATTTTTATTAACGAGGAGTTCAGTGCCATGGCAGAACATGAAAAGAAACCGGAAAAACCCTCAAAGTGGGGATTTAAAATGCCTGATTTATCAGGAGCTATGAAAGGTGTAAGTGATGCTGCAAAAGCGGCTGGCGAGAAAGCCAAAGCAGCTGGAGCTAAAGCTGGAGAAATGGCCAAAGACGCAGGACATAAAGCCGGAGAAATGGCAAAAGACGCCGGACACAAAGCACAAGATGCGGCAAAGCAAGCTCAAGATAAATTGAAAAAGGATAAACCTGCTGAAACAGCACCACCAGAAAAGAAAGAAGATAATAAACCACCTTCTCCTTAGGATTTAAAATGGCGAATCGCTTGCAAAAAGTGAATCAGATATTAACGCAAGAGATTGCTTATTTTACAGCAGATGCTGCGCGTTTAGAAACTGACGGGCTTTTAAGAGTTCAGGGAAATGATAATCTGGTGAATCCTATCGCTGTACAAATGCTTGATGATCCTCTTGCTAAGCCACTTTCCTCTTTTAAAGAAATTCAAAATGAACCCAATGATGTTATTGGCGTCTTTAAAAAAGCGGTCAAAGATCCCGCTGGATTTTCTCCAGAAGCAATAGAGGTAATAGCCAAGTTACTGGTTGAAGATAACACATTGACATCAGATGGGATTATTCAAGCCTTAATTGCTCAGAATGCACTCGAAGAAGCAAAAATGCTCCATAATATGTTGCATTTAGGTTTTTTGGTTGCACAAAAACAAGAAAAAAATAGAATGATACCCTCTAATGTGGCTGTCGTGTTAGGGCCTTGGATTGCAAATATTACGGATAATCCCATGATGGGATTTAATTCTCAATTAAAAGTTAATCTTACACATTTCATTGAGAAGGCCTTAAAAGATAAGGATAATAAATTAACCCAATCTTTTGATAATGCGTATCCAGAGCAAGCCAAAATACTTCAAGAGAGTTATAAACAGTCACCTAAAACACCTTCAAGCGAGACTTCAAAACCATCAGGCAATATTATTGCGAGATTCTTTAAAGCCATATGGAATGGGATTAAAAGTATCTTTTCTGGTGGTAGCAAAGCAAAAAAAGAAGATAAGGAACTTCTCATTTCTGCCCCTAAAGATTTCAAAAAAGTCACTGAAGGATCACAAGACTTAGATATTTCTCAAGCTCAAGTTAAATCAAAACAAGCTCAAGTCTCAAGTGAGCCTGAACGAGAGCTTCCTTCTCATTTGGTAAAGAGAGAAAAACCAGTTGCTCATCATCATGCACATCATCGTAAAAAAGCAAAAGGACCAGGAAGTGAAGTTTCTCAAGAATTGGCGGGGTTGCTAAAACCAAAAGGTTCAGATAAACCTAAAAAAACGTAAGTCTATATTAAAGGATATCTCATGCGAGCAATGATACTTGAAAAACAAGGTAGTAGGTTAATCCTGGAACAAGTGCCTATCCCTATCTTTAACCCTAATGAATTGCTTATCCGAGTCCATACTTGTGGTATATGTAGAACGGATTTACATGTGGTGGATGGGGAATTAAAACATGCCGTTTTACCTTTGATACCAGGGCATCAAATTGTTGGTATTGTAGAAAGCATGGGTAATGCGGTAACGAATTTTAAAGTTGGTGATAGAGTAGGTGTTCCCTGGTTGGGAGGAAGTTGTGGATATTGTCAATATTGCTTAAACAATCAAGAGAATTTATGTGATGACGCAATATACACAGGATATCAACGCAATGGCGGATTTGCTGAATATTGTGCTGCTGATAGTCGATTTTGTTTTCCTGTTCCCCTTGATTATCCCGATCTGCAGGCGGCGCCATTATTTTGCGCAGGGATTATCGGTTATCGTGCCTTGAATAAAACAGATAATGCCCAAAAACTGGGCTTTTATGGTTTTGGTGCTAGCGCGCATATTTTAACTCAATTGGCAGTATATATGGGTAGGGAGGTATATGCCTTTACCAAGCCTGGGGATGAAAAAACACAACGCTTTGCAAAATCATTAGGCGCAGTCTGGGCGGGAAGTTCAAGCGAATTATTGGCAAGCCCCTTAGATGCAGTAATTATATTTGCCCCCGATGGTGAATTAGTGCCATTGGCGTTAAAAAATATAAAGAAGGGTGGAACTGTTGTATGCGCTGGGATCCATATGAGTGATATTCCTTCATTTCCTTACGATATTTTATGGGGTGAACGTCATATTTGTTCTGTTGCCAATTTAACCCGAGAAGATGGTAAAGAGTTTTTAAAAATTGCACCCAAAATACCTATTCATACTCAAGTGACAGTTTATCCTCTTGAGAAAACCAATGAAGCCTTAGATGATTTAAGAAATGGGCGATTCGAAGGGGCTGCAGTGATCCAAGTCAATAGTGTATAGTCGCACGTCCATTTAATTATCTTAGATTTTAATCCAACAAATAAGTTAAGCTAAACAGTATATAGTCGATAAAGTATATATGACCTATTAGCAATTACCTTGTAGTCAGGAGTTATTATGAAAAAGGGTCCAAAAAATCCACTTGAAGTTTCAAATACAATATTAGAGCAAGTTTTGGGATATTTCGTTATTAACCCTGATAAATTACAAATGGAAGGGATCTTAAGAATAGATGGAAATGTTGCTCAACAAAAAGTAGTTCTAGAAAGAGTACAAGCAGATCCTGTTAAAACCCCGATTATGGCAAGGAAAAACTTAAATACCTTAGGAAAGGATGGCAGAGTAAAATTAGAATTAACACATAATATCATTGGGGTGCTTAAAAAATCACTTAAAGAACCTTTAGGGTTTTCACCACAAGCTATAGAAGTGATTAAGCAATTTGATAAAAAAACCTCCAATAACATCGTCGAAGAATTAATAAAAGTAAATGCCTTGGCAGAAGCAAAAATGATGCACAATCTTCTTCACTTAGGTTTTTTAGTAGCACAAAATCAAAAAGAAAATAAAATGAGCCCAAATGGTGTGGCTGTGGTATTAACGCCTCAGATTGCCAATATTTCGGGCGAGTTTGCCTTGGGGTTTAGTCCTGTATTACAAGAAAATCTTAGGCTATTTCTTGAGAAAGAATTAGCTGAAGAAAAAAGTTTGCTCTCACAGCCTTTTGATAAAGAAGGTTATGAATCACAGATGGCAGCTCATTCTGCGAACACAGATGTGTATTCATCTGAATCGGTTTCTGAGCAAAGTTCAAGGTCCACAACGCCTATATCGCAGCGGCATGTTCATCCATCAGAAGATAGACCTCGCGAACTTCAATTTAAGAAAAGCGCTGAAAAGGATGTATCACGGGGCAAAGATCTCTTTAAGAAGGAAACACCAGAAGAAAAGGTTGAACCAAATTGGGAATTTGCGAGATATAAGGACCTTAATATTACCGATACTAGTGACATTAGTGATATTGAGGATGACAATGAGCCAGAGGATCTTGAAGATGTAAAACCTAATCCTTTGATAAAGAAACCTGGTGCATGATAGTCCTAATTTATCAAAGACATAAAAAAAGCGCTATCAAGCGCTTTTTTTATTAGAAATGAATAGGCTATTTTTTGATTGAATTGACTGCGTTTGAAACATTCTCATGGATATCAAATATCGATGAGAATCCACTGATATCAAACACTTCACGCACGTCTTTAGACATATCGCACAGTAGAATTTTACCGCCATAAGGCTTCACTTTCTTAGCCGCTAAAAGCAGTACCCGCAATCCTGCGCTACTGATAAATTGCACGCGAAGGAAATCAATAACCATGGTATGACACCCGGTATCGACTATTTCAATCAACTTTTCTTCGAACTCTACCGCCGCAGTACTATCAATTCTACCGCTTAAGGAGATGACTACTTGTCCGTCGATTTTATCTTCTTTGATTTCCATGGTTACCCCGATGGTTATGATATAAATGTTAATTCAAATTTTTAGTGATCTTCAATACGTTATAATCGCCTTCGCGCTTATATTCCACTTTATCCATTAAGGTCATCACTAAATGAATACCCAAGCCGCCAATATCTCGACTATCAATACCTAGTTTAGTATTAGGTCTTGTTTGCTTGGTTGCATCAAATGCAACGCCATCATCACGTAATTCAAGTTCAACACGATCGTCAGAAATTCGACATTCTAGCAATACTGCATGCTCTTCTTTATCGTTATAAGCATGTGCAATAATATTGGTAATTAATTCATCTACGCATAATAGTAATTTGTTAATAATTGTATCGGGGATTTGTCGGTCATGCAAAAAGTACTCAACCCGACGAGCGATGCGCGGAGCTTCCTCGGCGCTATTCGCAAAATGTAGTGTTAAGTGTTGAGAACTCGTCATATTCTGCGCATCCATTCTCAGGTTTGTTTCCTAGCTAAATACCGAACCGCAAGCATCGTAATATCATCACTTTGCGGCCATCCTGCTGCAAAGTCGGTGATGTCTGATCTTATTGTATTGATTAATTCACTGGCTGCCAAATCACGATATTTCTCAAGGTTGCCAGTTAGTCTGCCATCCCCATAAAAACTACCATCTTTAGTTTCAGCTTCAGTCACACCATCCGTATATAAGAAGAATAGATCACCTTCATTCAGTTGTATCTGATCTTCCTTATAAATAAGATCTTCCATGACCCCAAGCGCCATACCATGAATTTTTTTCATGGTTTCAATCTCACCCCCTTTACGAACAATATGGGCGGGATTATGTCCAGCATTGCAATAAGTTAACATACCTGATCGTATATCTAGTACGCCATAAAATGTAGTGACAAACATAACATTAGTATTATCTTTACAAAGTGCAATATTCACCTTGGTTAATGTCTCACCTGGCGCCTGGGTGCCATTATAAGCATGTGCTCGGATGAGGGTGCGCGAAACCGTCATAAATAAGGCCGCGGGTACGCCTTTACCAGACACATCAGCGATAACAATCCCTAATTTGGAGTTTTCATCATCTAACCAAAAGAAATCATAAAAATCTCCACCAATTTCTTTTGCGGCTGTCATTTTAGCGAACATAACGATATGTTCATCGGTTATAAAATTGCGTGGCAAAATAGATTGCTGAATTTCATTGGCAACATTGAGTTCGTGGAGGATGCCTTCTAATTTTGATTTGGTTTTTTGAGCATTGAGTAAATTTTGAATGTGGCCTAATGTCTTATCGATAGTCACATTTAAATCTTCGAAATTGATCGGTTTAGTGACAAAATCAAACGCACCTAGATTCATGGCTGCGCGTATGTTGTTCATATCTCCATAAGCTGAGACAATAATCGGAATGACATCTGGAAATTTTTCATTAATATTTCTTAATAAGGTTAACCCATCCATTTCTGGCATATTGATATCGGAAATAACTAAACGAATGTCAGGTTCTTTTGCAAGGACTTCTAACGCTTGAATCCCATTGCGTGCAAAATGAAGCAAAAACTTCTTTTCACGTACTTGTCGACGAAAACGCTGTGTCATTAGCACTTCGACATCAGGTTCGTCATCGACGATTAAAATTTTTGTTCCACCGTTCTCACTTTCCATAGATAGACCTATCTTTATTAAGTGTTTTTATCTTTAGGTAATACAATTATAAACTCAGTAAATTCACCTGGTGTTGAGACTACGTCTAATGAGCCACTATGTTCATCCACCACAATATCATAGCATATAGGTAAACCTAATCCGGTTCCTTGACCTGCAGGTTTGGTTGTAAAAAAAGGTTCAAATATTTTTTTACGTAAGTTCTCAGGGATTCCATTGCCATTGTCTCTAATTTTAATAATAACTTGCTTTTCATTTTGTTCACTGGCAATAGTAATAGTAGGCATAAAACTGCTATCTAATTGTTCAGCTTTTTCATTCGCAGCATATAAACCATTATTGATAATATTAAGAAACACTCGACCAATACTTTGCTGATCGGCCATAATTGGCTTGATGTTTTTATCGAGATGTTTTTCTATTTTGACATTCATTTTGTTGTTTTGTGCACGCATGCCATGATAGGCCAGATTGAGATATTCTTCTAATAGGGCATTGACATCAAGAGGCGCTTTTTCAACTTCGGAGGTTCTTGCTTGGATAAGCATGTTTTTAATGATAGATTCTGCACGTTTGCCATGCTCATTGATTTTTTTACAGTTAATCACAATATCATCAATGGTGCTATTCACCGCTTGTTTCGTTTCCTCGTCAACATCTTGCAATGGTTTTGCTAATTCTTCTTTTAATTCATCCAGTAGTTCTACAGTCATATCTGCGAAATTGTTAATGAAATTGAGTGGGTTCTTAATTTCATGTGCAATGCCTGCAGCAAGCATACCAACAGAAGCTAGTTTTTCCTGAATCATCAGTTGTTGTTGGACATCTTTTAAATTTTGTTCAGCTGTAATAAGTTGTTGGTGATCATCTTGAAGTACTGTTTTAGTTTCTGGTTGATTTAAAGAGATTTCTTTTTGAGAAACTGGCTCATTAGCGCTTGGACTTTCGTTTAAAGCTAAGGCTAAGAGAATGAATGCTAAAAGTGTCGCTATCGCTAATGCAATGGCAAGTAGCACGTTTTGTAGAAAAACAGCAAAACCAATCCCGCCGATGAGTATTAATACTATCAGAAGACTAAGTGGGCTCTTTTTCACAAAGTGGTATAGCTTCAATGTGTCTTCACGCCTCCCTGTTAGAAGGACACTTTAAGGGTTGTTTTGGCTAGTTTTATATACAGTGCCAATAACATTCCTTTCTAGAGGATTATTAATAATAATAGACTATGTTAGAAGATATGCTAAAAATCGGGATGGTGAAGTTAGAACAAATTGCTGTTGGAATAAACAGATAAGCCTAATTATGAGCAATCCTTTATCAGTTTTGTTTTTATGTACGGGAAACTCCTGTCGTTCAATAATGGCCGAAGCGTTACTTAACCAATTGGGGACAAGTCGATTTAAAGCATTTAGCGCTGGAAGTTTCCCCACTGGGAAAGTTCATCCAGAAACTATTAGCACGCTAAAGCGTCATAAGGTTAATCCAGGAACAGCTTATAGCAAATCAGTAAATGAATTTTCCAATCAAAAATTCGATTTAGTTGTAACGGTATGTGATCAAGCGGCTGGAGAGTCTTGCCCGGTATTTTTAGATCAAGTTAAAAAAATGCATTGGAGCATACCAGATCCTGCAAAAGTTCAAGGTACTCAAGAAGATATCCGCAAAGCATTTGAATTAACATATTCAAAGCTTAAAAGCCATATTGAGGATCTTTTAAATGAGTAAGATTTTAGGTTGCAATAATCGAAAATTAAGCTTTCTCGATCGTTACCTCACTGCATGGATCTTCCTCGCTATGGTATTGGGAGTAGCGATAAGTTTATTGTTTGAAAAAGCGCCACAATATTTAAATAGTCTTTCCGTTGGTTCAACAAACATTGTGATTGCAATTGGATTGATCCTCATGATGTATCCTCCACTAGCAAGAGTGAAATACGAAGAGCTGCCATTGGTATTTAAGGATTGGAAAATTCTTGCTTTATCTCTTATTCAGAATTGGCTTATTGGACCCTTTTTGATGTTTGGTTTAGCAGTGGTGTTTTTACACCATTATCCCATGTATATGACAGGCCTTATTCTAATTGGACTAGCTCGATGCATAGCCATGGTTCTCGTATGGAATCAACTTGCAGAAGGCGATAATCAGTATGCTGCTGCACTCGTTGCTTTTAACAGTATATTTCAAGTTTTATTCTTCAGCGTTTATGCATGGTTCTTTCTGAGTATTTTGCCAAAATATTTCGGTTTAGAAGGTCACATTGTAAATGTAAGTTTCAAAACAATAGCTGAGAGTGTTTTTATATACTTAGGAGTTCCATTCATCGCAGGATTACTATCACGTTATATTCTAATTAGATGTAAAGGCAGAGAATGGTTTGAACAGCGTTTTCTTCCTAAAATAGCTCCCATTTCACTCGTAGCGTTATTATTCACTATTATGGCAATGTTTTCGCTTAAAGGTGGAATGATGCTTCAATTACCTTTGGATGTGATCCGAATCGCAATTCCGCTAGTCATCTATTTCGTCGTAATGTTTTTAGTTAGTTTTTTTATGGGCCGCCTAATTGGGGAAGATTATGGTAAGACGACAGCAGCTTCTTTTACTGCGGCGAGTAATAATTTTGAGCTAGCCATCGCTGTTGCAATTGCAGCTTTTGGACTAGGTTCATCTATCGCTTTTGCGACAGTTATCGGTCCGTTAGTTGAAGTACCTGTCTTGATCGGGTTAGTAAATGTTGCCCTATGGATGAAGAAAAAATACTATTAATCAATACATTATAATCCAGTTGAGTCCTTTTGCTTGATTAATGCTGCGGACTGTGATAGTAAGTAGTTCTTCATTACACAATAAAGTTAGCTAAACATGACATCTCTATCAAATTCCATATTATGGCAGCGCATGCACGAATACTATGCTCAGATGGGCGTTGAGGTATGGGAGGAAGAGGTTGTGCCTCAACAAATCACCAATAATACCTATTTAGCAAATAATTACGCTAAGCTGATTGTTGCACAAATACAGGATTATATATTAGCGCATGGTGAGCCCGCCGATGGTCTTCCTTTTTATATCCTTGAAATGGGTGCTGGTCATGGCAGGCTCTCATTTTACTTACTAGAAAATTTGCGACAAGCTTTTGAAGTATTTCAATGGCCAAAAAAATGGCTAAAGTTCATCATGACTGATATCAGTTTAAAGAGCCTAGAAACATGGCAAACTCACCATGCGCTGAAAGCGTTTATTGATGAAGGTTGGTTAGATATTGCTGTTTTTAACGCAAGCCACGATACTGAGATAAAATTAGCACTTTCAGGCGAGCAAATTAAAGTCAATTCAATTAATAAACCTTTATTTGTGGTATGTAATTATATTTTTGATACTCTTGCTCAAGATGCTTTTCAAGTTATTAACCATTCATTACATGAAGTCGAGTTAATAATCAAAAATGAGGACCAAATCGAGAAGGGGGATCTAAAAGATTATTTTCAAGATGCAAAATATGAGTTTATAAAACATCCCATCAATACTAATTATTACAGTGAAAACCCTACGTTAAATAAAATATTAAAGGCTTATGAAACTGAATGTGAAAATGCGGCTTTTCTTATGCCTCTGGGTGCCGTGCAGTGCATTGAAAATTTGAAGAAATTCACTAAAGGACCTTTAATGTTTTTGGTTTCAGATAAAGGGGTAACAGATAAAGATTTATTTGAAGATGATGAGGATCCAGAAATTTCTTTTCATGGTTCTGTTTCAATGATGGTAAATTTTGATGCCTTAAGACGCTACACTGAACTTTGTGGCGGAAAATGTTTGTTAATGGGGGATAAAGGAGCAGATTTTCAAGTAGCTAATTTTATCTTTCAAACAGACTATAAAATACCACATACAACTTATGCTTTTGCCAATAGTTTCTCTTGTTTTAGTCCTCAAGATCTTTTTGATATTTGTTATATTGACGATGAGCCCATTACAAATTTTAAATCTCTAGAATCGATTGTCAATATTTTAAACCTAGCGGAATGGGATCCAAATATATTTTATGATTATCATGAACAAATAATCGATAAACTAGAAAAAGAAGACCTCACTGTTAGCGTACAACATAGTATATTAAATGGACTTGAACGTGCTTGGCGTTATTTCTTTAAACTTGAAAAATCTCAAGATCTCGCTTTTGCAATTGGTTCCATTCTCTATAATATGGGTTTTAACGAAAGGGCGATTGAGTTTTATCAATATTCATTCGCCTTTTTCGGAAAAGATAAAGATACCTATTTTAATCTTGCGCTGGCATATCACGCTTTAGGCAATTATACGAAAGCCCAAGAAATCATCAATGAATCACTTAAAATTGCTCCCAAAGACGAGGCGATGGAAGAATTGCAAAGAGAAATGGAGCCACTGCTTGAAGAGACTGTTTAGCCTCTTCAATTCATTAAAAACGAAATATTACTGCTAAGGCAGTAATATTTAACAATTCCTCTTAATTATCTTCATTCTAATCAAATTTTTGGCTATTTTTACTGCCGAAGCAGTAAAATACAACGTTTTTATGCTAAATAGATTGACATTGGAGTAGATGTAAGCCATATTTACTGCTATAGCGGTAATTGTAGGAAGATTTCTATGGAATGGCCGTTTATTGAACAATTGGCAAGAGTCGTTCGAGACCACCGCAAACAAAGCGGATTAAGTCAGCAAGACTTGGCAAAATATGCCGGAGTGGGTAAAACAGTTATTTATGATATTGAGCATGGCAAAGAAACTATTCAATTAATCACTTTATTGAAAGTATTACATGTTTTAAACATTCAAATACAATTAAATAGTCCTTTAATTACGCAAGAAGTAACAAATAATGCGTAAAGCACGCGTATTCAATCATGGTGTCTATGCAGGTGAATTACTGGATAACGGTGATGACAGCTATGAATTTATTTATGATGTGGATTATAAAGGTCCTGCGATTTCACTCACCATGCCTGTAGCAAAGCAACGTTTTATTTATAACCAATTTCCGCCTTTTTTTGATGGATTGTTACCTGAAGGGATGTTATTAGAAGCACTTTTGAAAAATACCAAAATTGATCGCAATGATTTATTTTCACAAATCGTTACAGTAGGAAAAGATCTCGTCGGATCAGTAACGGTTGAAGGTGAAGCATGAGATATTGCCCAATAACTTATGAAGTGCTTGCTGGTAATGAAAAATATTCAAGAAATGGCCTAAAGCAATTATCACCAAAATTAACTACTTTGCAAGATATCAATTTTTCTGCCAAAGAATTGCAAAATGAAGCGCTCGCTAGAGCAGATAAAATGTCCATTCAAGGAGTCCAACCTAAATTAAGTGCAGTTTTAGATATTGCAAATAGCAGCTTTAAATTAGTCGACAATGGCGGATTATATATTTTAAAACCACAAAGCATGCTTTATGAACAAGCCCCCGAAAACGAAGATTTATCGATGCGGATGGCAAAGTTAGTGGGAATTGAAGTACCTCTTCATGGATTAGTATATTCAAAAGATAGCAGCTTCACGTATTTTATTAAACGTTTTGATCGCCGTCCTCGTAAACAAAAAGTTGCTATGGAAGATTTTGCACAACTTGCAGGATTGGATAGAGAAACCAAATATCGTTACTCTATGGAGAAACTTGTAAAAGTTATTGAACAATATGCAACATTCCCAGCGATAGAAAAATCCGACTTATTAATAAGAGTATTATTTAATTTTCTCATTGGTAATGAGGATATGCATTTAAAAAACTATGCGTTGATTACACGAAATGGCAAAACAACGTTAGCACCAGCTTATGATTTCATTAATTCCACAATTGCCATCAAAAATCCAAAAGAAGAGATTGCCTTAACTCTCAATGGTAAAAAACGTAATTTACGTCGCAAAGATTTTATTGACTATTATGCATTTGAAATCCTCAAATTAAATCAACCCGTAGTAAACGACAAGCTTGAACTAATTGAAAAAGCAAAGAGCGCTTGGTTCAATCTGATTAACATCAGTTTTTTAAATGACCCATTGAAAGAAAAATATCTACTGCTGCTTGAAAATAGATGTAAAGTTCTTGGACTATAAATGCGTGTTGCCAACCCCTATTTGCTGCTGATTATGTAAGATGGGTGTAACATAAATAACCCGCTGTCACTATCAACAATAGTCCCATTGCAAGATTAAACAGTCGTAAACGAAAATGACTATTTAATAGAGAAGAGACTTTAGCGCCCATTATTGCCCACACCGCTAATGATGCATAACAAACAAGGAAATATATACCAGAAAATATTAAAAATGGAACATAACTTTCTGCACTGGAAAAGATTGAAACACCAGACACACAAGCTATCCAGGCCTTTGGATTTAACCATTGCAGCAAAAATCCTTCGTAAAATTTAGGGATATTGCTTTTCTTTTTTACTTCAATCTCGGGCTTTGCCGACAATATCTTGATACCAATATAAATAATATATAGCGATCCCCCGATAGCCAGATAGGTGAGAAAAAAGGGATACGATTTAATAAATTGAAAAAAACCAAGCCCAATAAAAAGCAATAATAAGGTAAAGCCCACCGTCGCACCCGACACATAGGGAATTGTTCTCTTTACGCCATAATTCACTCCCGATGAAAGAATAATCATATTCACAGGCCCTGGCGAAATTGACATTGCTAAGGAAAATAGAATCATTGCAATTAATAGAGACGTCATAACTTTATCCTTAATAACTGGAGTCAGGTTAATATCGAAGCTGAGTTAAGCTACTAGTAAAATCATAACACGCGCAATATACATTGATTAGATGCTATAATTGAAATTTACTGTTCGATGGGATGATTCAATGATTGACGAGTTACGTGCACTTGCAATCTTTGCAAAAACAGTTGAAACGGGTTCATTTCGAGCGGCGGCTAAAGAATTGAAGTTATCGCCCTCGGTTATCAGTCACCATGTATCACAACTAGAAGAACGATTGGGGGTTACCCTGCTTTATCGCTCTACCCGACATCTTTCGCTTACTCAGGAAGGTGAAAACCTATTTACTGCAGCTAAAGCCATGATGGTTGCAGCCGAAAGTGGACTTAACACCATTACCCATCAATCGTCAGAGCCATTAGGTAAGTTAAACATTACCGTGCCCGCTGTTCTCACTAGAAGTTCATTGGTCAAAAATATCGCTGCTTTTGCGCAAACTTATCCCAAGATAACATTGTCGATTAGTTTTACTGATGTACAACAAGATTTGATCCGTGAAGGTATCGATCTCGCGATAAGAATTGGCGATTTAAAAGATAGCACATTGAAGGCTAAAAGACTTTTTGATATGAAGCGCAAGCTGATTGTCGCACCGAATTACCTGGCTAATCGCAAGCCTGCGCATAAACCACAAGATCTCATCGATTGGGATTGGATTGGACTCAAAATGCGTCCTAATTATAAAAAGTTAATAAATAAAACCGGCAAAACTTTTCAGATCAACTTTCAACCGAAAATAATCGTCGACAGTGTGGATGCAGTCTGCCAATTAGCGGTAACTGGGTTAGGGTTAGCCACTCCGCCTGCGTTTCTTGTCGAAGAGGACATTCGCCACGGTCGATTGGTTGATCCTCTGCCAGCTTGGGGTATCGATTCACTTGCTGTTTACGCGGTATGGCCTCCTAATGCCTGTAAGGAATCATTGACCTTTCGATTGATCGAGTTCCTAGAAAAGCAGGAAAATACTCATCAGCTTTAGCATCATCCATTGTGAAAAATCGCAGAATCTTACTAAACTAATAAATCAGGCACGTATTCTATTGACAATCATCCTTATTTTCGTCCAATCTTGTATTCAACTACAAGATTGGACGAAAATATGTATACAAATCGCACTATGGAGGCAACTATTGCAAAAGCCTCTAGTCCCTTATTAATGGTTTTAATAGCATGGCCTATTTATTGTTTTGCTCAAGCACAAAACCTACCCAAAGGATTTGCATATCTCCATACAGTAGATAAGTCCATCCATCAAAAATTGGACTTCGCAACGGATGATAATTGTATAGGCAAAAAATTAGATGGCTATCAGGGTAATCAGGCTATATGTACTTTAGCACTTGCGCAAGAATTAAAAAAAGCGCAAGTCTCGCTAAAGACAATAAATCCCAATTATTCTCTGCGCATAGAAGACGCCTATAGACCTGTTTCAGCAGTTGAACATATTAAGCGCTGGGCAGCGGATCCCAATGATAATAAAACTAAAGAAAAGTGTTACCCAGATCTAGATAAAAAGGATTTGCCGGGTAAGTACGTGGCGGCGGGTAAATCTTCTCACAGCAGAGGCAGTACCGTTGACGTTGTTATTATTGATACTAGAACGGGTGAAATGTTGGATTTTGGGCCCACTTTTTTTGGAAACTACGCTCATTACCAATATTCAGGTTTAACTGAAATTCAAAAACAAAATAGATTGCTTTTGCGAAATTTAATGTTGAAATTTAAATTTAAACCATATGATGCAGAATTTTGGCACTTTACCCTTAAGAATGAACCCTTTCCAAAAACGTATTTTGACTTTGATATTAAAAATGAAGATTGAACGCTGCTTAGAAATATCGGAAAGCACAAAAATGAAGAATGTAAAACCATTATTAACCAAAGAACTGCCCCCAGAGGTTTTCAAGGAATATTATTGGGACAAAAAAGAGTTAGTTCTTTTTTGCACTAAGCACAAATTGCCCTCTGCGGGGGGGAAATTGGAATTAACAACTCGCATAGAAAATTTTTTAAGATCCGGAAAGATTGATAAAGTAATAAATAAAAAGAGAAAATATAAATTTGATAGTCAAGAAGTTATCACTTCATCTAGCAAAGTCGTGAACTTCAAATGCGACGCTAAGACAAGAGAATTTTTTATCCGAGAAACCGGCCAACATTTTAAATTTAATGATTATTTGCGTCAATTTACCAAAACGCCAGATCTTGATGGAAGTTTAACTTATGGTCATTTAGTTGCAGGGTGGAACGCTTGCGAAAATGAGATGAAAAAAGCCACTCAAAAACCGCCCATCTCTAAGCAGTTTCAATTTAATCAATTTCAAAGAGATTTTTATA
The DNA here is from genome assembly GCA_963829835.1 of uncultured Pseudomonadota bacterium. GTDB lineage: Bacteria > Pseudomonadota > Gammaproteobacteria > Berkiellales > Berkiellaceae > Berkiella. The sequence goes on along the minus strand of CAWHKC010000002.1, from coordinate 130,800 downwards.
GTGCAAATAAAAATGCTAAGCGTGAACAAATGTTAGAGGCATGGAAGCTTGTTCGATCAATTGCTGGTCCGGCTACCTATGATCATTACTTGATAATTGCGAAGAAATGATTGAGAAAGATTTATATTGGTTGGCTTTGAAACCTTATATTAATATTGAACATACCATTTCGATAAGTTCAATTTCATGATTTGCGATGTAACCGATACATGTTTTCATATTTAGAATAGATTATATTTATACTACGCCCCTTATCGTGGTTATAATTTCTTAATAATTAATTGGAGTTAAAAAAATGGAAACTAGAACTTTTGATTATCTTATCAAAAAAAATGACTTTTTTTCCAAAAATTCCTCAAAGGAAATCGCACCAATAGAATATTTTTGGAAGTAATTAAATGAATATAAAAATAATTCATGATCATCAAATCCAAATAGAAAATCATTTTTTTCCGATGGTTGGTTTTGGCACGTACCCTTTACAAGGAGAAGTTTGCGAAAAATCTATACGCACGGCTTTTGAAGTAGGTTACAGGTGTTTCGATACTGCAACTATGTATAAGAACTTTGATGCTATAGGAAAGTCACTAAAAAATCTCAATCGCTCAGACATATTTATTACCTCTAAAGTTTGGCCAGATAGTCAAGAAGGCGCAAAATTAAAAGCTGATCTCGAAGGAACATTAAAAAGTTTGAAGGTAGATTATTTAGATGCCTACTTATTGCACTGGCCTAATAGTCAAATAAATTTAAATGAGATCATCGATAATTTGAATGATTTGATTGAAAGAAAAATGGTGCGATATGTTGGTTTAAGTAACATAACGATCCATCATCTTAAGAAAGCACTCATTAAAGGCATGCCTGTTTCATTTGTTCAAAATGAAATGAATCCCATTTTCTTTGATAATGAATTATTAAAATTTTGTCATGATCAAAATATCCTCATGCAAGCCTGGGCGCCATTATCTCGAGGAAGAATAAATCAATGCGATTATATTTTATCACTTTCAGAAAAATATCATAAAACACCTGCTCAAATTGCTTTAAAATGGATTGTCCAGCTGCAATGTCTTCCTTTGCCAGGGAGCTCAAATGCTCATTATATTCAGGAGAATTTTGATATTTTTGATTTTAAATTAACTGATTCTGATATGGCGTTAATTACCAATAAAGCCATAAAAGGAAAGAGAGAACGTGTGACTCAGGAGAGAGGACTTGGTTTTGCGGATGAGTTTGATTATAGCTATGAGCAATGTTGGCCCATGTCATAAGTATCTCGTGATGGGGATGTGGTTCCTAGAGGCTATTTTTTTGTGTTGTTAATTGCATAGTTTCAATGAGGTGAAAAATGTTAAAGCTATTTGCGGTGTTATTAGGCGGAAGAGCGTCAGGATGTCATATTGAATTGCATGATGTGGTTTTCATCATTGGCAATTCATTAGAGGAAACTTATCCGCGTTTAGTCCACAAATGGTTTGGCCATCATAAACGCTTACATGTAGATTCATCGGTTGAATTAAAATACATTGATGGATATGAAATTTATTTAAAAAAGCAAAAACCCTCTAATCAACAAAAAAAATTATTCTTTGTTAATTTTGGTGCCTACAAATCAGGTTTTTTTGGGGAAATGCATGAAGTAAATTTCTATGTTTGTGATGATAAAGCACAAGCTGTTGCTAAAGCCAAGCAAACACTTTGTACTGGAATGCATCTACAGCATTGCGATGATAATTTAAACGTAGAGGATTACCTAGATGATCTCAGTTTGATTGAAGAGATTGACGGTTATTATCTTCATTTAATACCGACAGCTGTGTCTCATACGCTAGAAGTGACATCAGATTATCGTCGCTTAGATGTGCCTAAAATTATAGAAGAGGCAAGTAAAATAAAAGCGCTGACTGCGGTTGAGTAGAGATATTTAATATGAGAATTTTATATGGCGCATCTGCATCCGTTTTTGTTCGCAAACCAAGAATTCTATTAAATGAGAAAGGAATAGATTTTCATTGCGAACCTACAAATCCGATTCTTGAGGTATCTGATGAATTTAAACATATTAGTCCGCTGCTTAAAATTCCCGTTTTTAAAGATAATGATTTTGTCGTAGCAGATTCTTCTGCAATCTGTGCCTATATTGATGCAAAATATCCTTCGCCCTCATTTTACCCAAATAAACCGGAAGAATTAGCTCAGGCCATATGGTTTGAAGAATATGCAGATACCGTTTTATTTACAGCAATTGCTCCCTGTTATTATCAAACAATTCTTGCGCCACTTTATCGAAATAGACCGCCAGATACACTTGCTATTGATAATGCCTTAACGAAAAATCTACCGACAGTAGCGTCATATTTGGAAAAGTGTATTAAAGGAAAAGAATTCTTTGTTGGTAATCAATTTTCTATTGCAGATGTTGCGATTAATAGTATGTTTTTAAATATGTTTATGTCGGGCTATCCTTTGGAGGCGAAACAATGGCCAAATTTATCAGCCTATCTTAAAGCTCATTTTCAAAGAGATTGCTTTAGAGATTGTATAAATGAAGTAAGACAAGAATTGGAACATGCTATACATAAGCAAAGCGGGTAACGTTGTAAGGTAACTTGATTTGAGGTGGGTCCCCGAGTGGGACTATTTTCGAACTTTTCGGGTCGAGATCCAATAATCAGTCGTTTTAGGGGTTCAAGTAACAGACTTGTTGTCCTAGGCTTTCAAATAGACTATACTCCGTGAATGTCGGACATATTCGGAGTGTGGTCTATAGTGAAGTATATCGAAAGATTGTTGCAACTACCCCTATCCCGGAACCTTTTTCTATTTGGTGCTAGAAATACAGGCAAAAGCACCCTATTGAAGCATGTTTTTGGTTCCAAAAATACGTTTTGGATAGATCTGCTAGATCCAGAATTAGAGGAGCGGTATTCAAGAGAGCCCATCAGCTTTAAGCAAGAAGTTCTTGCTTTGGATGAGGATATAAAATATATCATTATTGATGAGGTCCAGAAATTACCTAAGCTTTTGGATATTGTTCATCAGTTAATAGAAAGTACAAATAAAATTTTCATAATGACAGGGTCAAGCGCTCGTAAACTAAAACACGGTGGCGCGAATTTATTAGCTGGCCGAGCCTTCGTTTATAATTTATATCCTTTTACCTCCATTGAGTTAGGTAAAAATTTTGATCTTGATGCAGCGTTGCATTGGGGTACTTTACCGTCGATTTTATCAAAAATGCAGACTGAAGAAGATAAGACGAATTTTTTACAAGCCTATGCTCAAACATATCTTAAAGAAGAAATATGGCTGGAGCAGTTTATACGAAAAATTGATCCTTTTAGGAAATTTCTTGAAGTTTCCGCGCAATGTAATGGGCAAATCATTAATTTTGCAAATATTTCTAGAGATGTTGGGGTTGATGATAAGACGATAAAACAATATTTTTCAATCTTAGAAGATACCTTAATGGGATTTATGTTAGAGCCTTATAATGGATCATTTAGGAAAAGATTACATGCCAAGCCAAAATTTTTCTTTTTTGATACGGGTGTTTGCCGGGCTTTAAGCCGTATGCTTTCTGTGCCCATTAAAAAATCTACGAGTTATTATGGTGACGTATTTGAACATTTTATCATTTTAGAGTGTATGCGTTTAGCAAGTTATTATTTTCCTGAATATCGCTTCTCATATCTCAAAACTAAAGATGATGTAGAAATAGATCTCATTGTTGAACGTCCAGGTCAAAAACTTCTTTGTATTGAAATTAAAAGCTCGGACAATATTAGAGAAGATAAGTTGTCGTCTTTTGCTAATTTGGTGAAAGATATAGAAAATAGTGAGGCAATTTGTATTTCACAAGAACCTCGCGCTAAGAAGATTGGCCAAATTACAGTTATTCCATGGCAAATTGCGTTGCGAAAATATTTTACTCATCCTGTTGATGGGCAGGATATGAGGAACATTAAATGAAGTATGAACTACAAGCGATTTTTGTGTCACAACAAGAGCAGGAGCTCCATTCTGAATCAGGTTGTGGTGTGGCATCTTTATTAATGCTGCTTAAATATATTAATTTTAATCCTGTTCCCACTTGGCAAAAGCTTTGTAGTGAATTAAGGGTTAATGTATCACCTATAGAAAAAGGTTATAGTAAACATGACCCAGAAATAGGATTGTATCCAGAAGATATATTTAGATATGTAATTAAAGAAAATCTTCTATTTAGAATGCATTTTTTTGATAATGAGTGGCATGATTGTCTCGAAAAAGGTCCAATCATGGTACTTCTATATGGTGTTCTTAAGGAATTCCCAAATGATTCACATTGGGTAGTTTTAACATCCTATGATGGTAAGCTGTTTTCTTATCTGGATCCATGGAGTAAGCAAGGAGATAAAATTAGTAAGAATTTATCTTTTGCTGAGTTCAAAAAAGTCTATACAGGAGTTGCTTGCCAGCTTCTAGGCTTAGTATGAGAATTTTATATGGCGCTCCTGCATCCGTTTTTGTTCGCAAACCAAGAATTCTATTAAATGAGAAAGGAATAGATTTTCATTGCGAACCTACAAATCCGATGCTTGAGGTATCTGATGAATTTAAAAATATTAGTCCGCTACTGAAAATTCCCGTTTTTAAAGATAATGATTTTGTCGTAGCAGATTCTTCTGCAATCTGTGCTAGTGTTCATATTGACCAACTGACATAGAAAAACACGTGAGAAAAATTATTAAAACAGGACTAATTGGTTTCGGGTTTTCAGGGGCAAAGTTTCACGCTCCTTTTTTGAATGCTTTTTCTCAGTTTGAAGTCACTCAAGTTGTCTCAGATAATCCAAGTTTAGTTAAAGAGAGCATTCCTGATGCTACAGTTATCCCCAAACATGCAATATCCAATTGTTTAGCAAATAAAGAGCTCGATTTAATTATTATCACGGCGCCAAATAGTGAGCATTACAGCATAGCAAAAGCTGCGTTGATGCATGATAAACATGTCCTAGTTGAGAAACCATTTGTTTTAGATCCAATGGATGGTAAAGAACTTATTGAGCTTGCTAGAAATAAAGATAAAAAATTAACTGTTTATCATAATCGACGTTTTGATAGCGATTTTTTGACAGTAAAAAATCTTATTGAACAAGGACAATTAGGCAACATCTCTCTCTTTATCAATCGATATGATCGTTTTCGCCCAGATGTAAAATCTTCTCGGTGGAAAGAGTCAGAGTCTGCGGGTTCTGGAATTTTGTGGGATCTTGGCGCTCATCTGATAGATCAAGCATTAGTTCTTTTTGGATATCCTATTACCATTTATGCAAATCTATTGAAGCAACGTGAAGGCTCTAAAGCTATAGATTATTTTGACCTGCAATTTGGCTACAATAATGGTATGTGTGTAAAACTGTCTTCCAGTTCACTATGTCATTCGCCGGGACCAAAATATGAAATACATGGTTCAAAGGGATCTTTTATTAAGTTTGGTCAAGATCCTCAAGAAAGCGCATTAATCAATAAAGATAATCCTCTGGATATAAATTTTGGTCAAGAACAAACAATGTATTATGGGCAATTGACCACAGCACAAGGTACAAAGGTAATTCCTTCCTTAAGAGGAAGTTATATGGTTTTTTTTGAACAGCTGTATGATGCAATAATAGAAGGGAAGTTACTTCCCGTATCATCAAATGATGCATTAGATGTAATAAAAATTATCCATCTTTGCGAGAAAAGTAATAGTTTAAAAAGTGTAGTAGATTGCAAATTAAATGAATAACAAAAAATATTCTTTAGCAGCGCTGCGTTGGTAAAACAGAACGCTATGTAAGTGTTCTTAATTAAATTGGCTCCCTGAGTGGGACGATTTTCGAACTTTTCGGGTTGAGATTGAGGCTTCTGTATGCGGGGGTAGGTTAGTTTCCTGTTTTGAACCAATTGATTTTTGATAATTGACACAAAAATCAAATTAAACTAGCATTGCTCAATTCATCTTTCTTTTAATCATTTGTGAATTCTGCAGACATGGAGTTGTTCATTCATGAAAACAGCAATTAAAAAACGTAACGAATTATTGTTGCTTGATGAGCATTACAAACATTTTTTAAGCGATATTAAAAATCGTTTGAAGTCAGCTCAAATTCGAGCAGCACTTGCTACCAATCGCGAGCTAGTTGTTTTTTATTGGGAGTTTGGGAATGACTTAGTTGAAAAACAAAAAACTCATAAATGGGGAGACCATTTTCTCGAACAATTATCACATGATATGCGGCAATCATTTCCCGAAATGCAGGGGTTTTCCGTTCGAAACCTACAAAGAATGAAGCAGTTTGCAGCTCTCTATTCGAGAGAAGCAATTACGACACAAGCTGTGTCGCAATTGCCCTGGGGGCACATAACTAGGCTCATGCAAATGGTAAAAGATGAAGCTAGGCGTGAGTGGTATATACAGCAAGTTATCGAAAATGGTTGGTCACGCTCGATTATGGAAATGCAAATTGAAAGTGGTTTATATGAACGTCAAGGAGTTCCAAGCAAAAAAATAACAAATTATCACGAACATTTGTCAGCTCCACAATCAGAACTTGCGAATCAAATTATAAAAGATCCTTACAATTTTGACTTTTTAACTATCCAAGGTAAAGCGCATGAGCGTGCTATCGAAGATGCATTAGTAACCCATGTTAGAGATTTCCTTTTAGAGCTTGGTCAAGGGTTTGCTTTTGTGGGTTCACAAGTTCCGTTGACTTTCGATGATCAAGAATTTTTCGTTGATCTACTTTTCTACCATTTAAATTTGCGAGCTTTCGTTGTGGTTGAATTGAAAGCAACAAAATTCAAACCAGAGCATACAGGTCAATTGGGTTTTTACCTTGCAGCTGTTGATGATCTTCTACGAAAAGAAGGAGACAATCAAAGCATTGGTATCCTACTTTGCAAATCAAAAAATAAAGTTGTTGCAGAATATGCGTTGCGGAACGTAAAAGCACCTATAGGTGTTTCTGAATATACTCTTTCCAAGATAATACCCAAAGAACTCAAAACTGCATTACCAACCATCGAACAGATTGAAGCTGAACTAAATGAAAATCTTACTCAAAAATAAAGGAATAAGTAACGAGGAAATTTCTTTAGGCTTGTTGAATAGATTGGGTTGTTAGTAAACGAAGTATAATATTATCTTTGTAAGTTTACTTAATTTTAATGGCTCCCCGAGACGGGTTCGAACCGCCGACCAAGTGATTAACAGTCACTTGCTCTACCACTGAGCTATCGGGGAATAGAGCGCGAGATATTACTTTTCTCCGGGAGTTAAGTCAAGGTCCTTGTATTCATTAACTAAGTTCCTCATCCTAACTCTATCTCGTTTAGGGAGAGGGGATAAGAATACTTTATCATCTTATTCCCTCTCAAAGAAATATCTATTCAAAACCCTTCTTCATACGCTCTAGCGCTTTATTGAGCACATCCATACTGGTCGCGAAGGATAAGCGCATAAAGCCCTCAGCGCCAAATGCAGAGCCAGGAACAAGGGCGAGTCCAACTGTAGTAATAAGGTGCTCTGCTAGCTGGAGATCGTTGTTAATGTTAGGCATGCGGTCGATGATATCTTGCACACGCGGGAAGGTATAAAAAGTACCATCACCGGGAGCACACTGCACGCCGTTTATCTTGTTCAAATTTTCTACAAGGTAGTCATGTCGCTTTTTAAAGACAGCTACCATTTCATGGACAGTTTCCATGCCACCGCGTACAGCCGCTTCTGCAGCTGCTTGTGCGATGGAGCAGGGGTTCGAAGTACTTTGGCTTTGAATATTTTTCATCGCTTTGTTGATGGACGTGATAGGGCAGCATACATAACCAATGCGCCATCCTGTCATTGAATAGGCTTTAGAAACGCCATTGAGAACAATGGTACGCTCATAGAGTTCAGGGCATACATTCACAATGTTAGCAAAGGGCTCTTTTGTCCATAAAATGTGCTCATACATATCATCCGTTGCGATGAGAACTTGCGGATGCTTCAGTAACACTTTCGACAAAGCAGTTAATTCTTCGCGGGAATAAGCCATCCCCGTTGGATTGGAAGGGCTATTGATGAATAGCATCTTAGTTTTAGGTGTAATGGCGGCTTCTAGTTGTTCTGCCGTTATTTTAAAACGCTGCTCGATGCCGGTTTGTATAAATACCGGCGTACCATCTGCCAGCAGAACCATATCAGGATAAGATACCCAATAAGGTGAAGGAATGATAACTTCATCACCTTCTTGGATTACCGATTGTAATAAATTGTAGATACATTGTTTGCCGCCGGTAGAGACAATAATTTGATCGGGGCTATATTTTAGCTTGTTAAAATCCTGCATTTTCTGAGCAATAGCTTCCCTTAAGCTTGGGATCCCATCAACGGCGGTATACTTAGTTTTGCCGTCGCGGATAGCCTTTATGGCTGCTTCCTTAATATGTTCGGGTGTGTCAAAATCGGGTTCACCAGCCCCTAGGCCAACGATATCCTGGCCTTTTGCCTTCAGTTCCGCCGCACGTGCAGTGACAGCCAAAGTAGGGGAAGGTTTGATGCGCTTTACGCGGTTTGCGAGTTGGATATCCAATTTAATTTGCCTCAATAGTAGTAATTGTTATAGAATTTAGAATGATTACTTTGCCATATAAAAAGCATTTTTAAGAAATTAACTCAAATTTATGACAAAAAAACGAAATAGTAAAAAATTTAAATTAGCGACCAATTTTGCTCCAAACGGCGATCAGCCGCAAGCGATTGAGACATTGGTAAATGGTTTAAATGATGGCCTGCAATATCAGACCTTATTAGGGGTTACAGGATCGGGTAAAACCTTTTCCATTGCGAATGTTATTGAAATCATACAAAGACCAACCCTTATTATGGCTCCCAATAAAACATTGGCGGCACAATTATATGGTGAAATGAAAACTTTTTTTCCAACTAACAGTGTTGAGTATTTTGTTTCTTATTATGATTATTATCAGCCTGAAGCGTATGTGCCTTCTTCAGATACGTATATTGAAAAAGACGCTTCCATCAATGAACATATTGAACAAATGCGATTATCGGCAACCAAAGCCTTACTTGAGCGAGATGATGCCATTATCGTTGCAACTGTTTCTGCTATCTATGGATTAGGCGATCCCAACTCATACTTGAGTATGATGTTGCATGTCAGTCGAGGCGAGCGCATTGATCAGCGTCAGATTTTAAGAAGACTAGCCGAATTACAATATACGCGCAATGATGTTGAGTTACGCCGTGGATATTATCGTGTACGCGGTGATGTCATTGATGTTTATCCTGCTGAATCAGAAAAACTGGCGGTAAGGATCCAATTGTTTGGTGATGAAATTGATGCTTTAAGTATCTTTGATCCCCTAACAGGTCATGTTCAGCAAGAAGTGCCAAGAGTCACGATATATCCAAAAAGTCATTATGTGACACCACGACAACAAGTCTTAGATGCTGTTGAAAATATTAAAATTGAACTTAAAGATAGACTTGCTTATCTTCGAGATAATCAAAAATTAGTCGAAGCCCAACGCTTAGAGCAACGCACGCAATATGATATTGAAATGTTGATTCAATTGGGATATTGCAACGGGATTGAAAATTATTCACGCTTTCTAACCGGACGTGCTCCAGGTGAGCCACCGCCAACCTTAATTGATTATCTACCACCTAAAGCGCTGATGATTTTAGATGAGTCACATGTCATGGTGCCGCAATTGGGGGCAATGTATAAAGGGGATCGGTCTCGTAAAGAAACCTTGGTGGAATACGGCTTTCGGTTACCCTCTGCTATGGATAACCGCCCCTTGCGATTTGATGAATTTGAAAAAATTATGCCACAAGCCATTTTCGTTTCAGCAACCCCTGGCGATTATGAATTGAAGCTTTCGGGTAAGCCAGCCGAACAGATTGTTCGTCCAACCGGATTGGTTGATCCTAGGATTGAAGTGCGGCCAGTTGGCTCTCAAGTGGATGATGTTTTATCAGAAATCCATAAACGCGTTGCCATCAAAGAAAGAGTGCTTATCACCACCTTAACCAAAAGAATGTCAGAAGATCTCACCGATTATCTTTCTGAGCATGGTGTCAAGGTGCGTTATCTGCACTCAGAAATTGAAACTGTTGAACGTGTAGAGATTATTCGCGATCTGCGTTTGGGTGTGTTTGATGTACTCGTAGGGATCAACTTATTGCGTGAAGGCTTGGACATGCCTGAAGTGTCCTTAGTGGCAATTTTGGATGCTGACAAGGAAGGGTTCTTGCGTTCTGGCCGTTCTCTCATCCAAACAATTGGACGAGCCGCGCGTCATATCAATGGTAAAGCTATTTTATATGCCGATAAAATGACCGGCTCAATGAAGTATGCTATTGGTGAAACCGATAGAAGACGTGCCAAACAAACACTCTATAACAAACAACATGGCATAACCCCAGCTTCCATTATTAAATCTGTAGAAGATATTATGGAAGGGGCATTTGTTGGAAGAAAAATATCCAATAAAAGAGGCGGGAAAAAATCCGCACTTATTGAACCATCGAACCCCGTTGTTGCTGAAATTCAAAAATATCGCCAAACCCATGTGGCTGTTTCACCTAAAGAGATGACAAAGCTCTTGAAGAAATGGGATGCACAAATGTATGAGTATGCGAAGAATTTAGAATTTGAACAGGCTGCAGCGATTAGGGATGAAATTACCCAAATCAAAGAATTAGCGTTTAAAGAGGCTATATAGCCTCTATCTTAAGGAATTTTGAACGTTCTTTGTTGGCGCAGTAAGTTCTTTATATCTTCTGTTGCTCTAATATTAGCAAAATCAATAGCCGTTCTACCCATATAATCTCTCATTTGAGTATTAGCTCCTGCTTCAATAAGCATTTTTGCTTGCTCAAACCTATCCAAAGAGACATAAAAACTTAATGGATTGTAGTTTTCAATATTATCAGCGACATCAACCTGTGCTCCCTTATCAATTAGCATTTTTAATGTTTTGGGAGAGCGATAAGAGTGTAATATCGATTGACCACTATTGTTGCGAGCATTAATATCTGCTCCAGCGGCAAGTAGCGCTTTCATGGCATCATGCGTTATTGCAGTGAGTATTGGTGTGCTGCCATTATTATTGCGAGCATGAACATCTGCTCCGGCCTCAATAAGCACTTTGACGGCTTCTGCCGATTTGGCATTGTGTAATGGTGTATTGCCATCATTGTCACGAGCATGAACATCTGCTCCGGCCTCAATAAGCACTTTGACGGCTTCTGCCGATTTGGCATTGTGTAATGGTGTATTGCCATCATTGTCACGAGCATGAACATCTGCACCAGCTGCAAGCAATAATATTATGGTCACACTGCTTGTTGCTCTATGTAAAGCCGTTGTACCAGAGTCAGGATTTATATCTAACTCAGCAGCGCGTATTGGTTTTAAGGCATTAATGTTTTGTTCGTGGCGGCCAATGAATAATGGCCTGTCATCTTCAAATTTTATAGATTCATATTCAACGCTTTCTGTTTGCTTGAACAGATGAACTGCAAAGCTTTTAAAGAAGCCAAATATTGAATCAAAGGCTTCTCCCATATATGGCAACTGATTCTCTGGTTCATCAGCTTGAATGTCATGCTCAAGGCCATTTGGGTTTTGAATTTCACCAGGCATAAGTAACTCCAATAAAGGGTATAGATTTGGAGTAGATTATACTTAGATGGATAACATAAGTATGTGGTAAAAAATGATAGGAGAATGTGTTTTGGATAGGTGGTTCGGGTAAAGGGATAGACAGGCATTGAAGGCTGGCGGATCATAGATCCGCCCGATAAAAAAATTAAACTTTTTCTTTTCCTTTCTCAGACGCAGGCATCTGCACCTTAATATGCAACTCTTTTAACTGCTTCTCCATCACTTCAGAAGGTGCTTGCATCAGCAAGTCTTGTGCATTTTGATTCATTGGGAAAGCAACCACTTCACGGATATTAGGTTCATTCGCCAGCAACATCACAATCCTGTCGATCCCTGGTGCGCAACCACCATGGGGAGGAGCGCCATATTTAAACGCATTTAACATACCGCCAAATTGTGCTTCAACTTCTTCTTTACTATAGCTTGCAATTTCAAAGGCTTTGTACATCACTTCTGGTAAATGGTTTCTTATCGCACCGCTTGAAAGCTCTATGCCGTTACAAACGATATCATATTGAAACGCTTTAATGGTTAAAGGATCTTTGGTTAAAAGAGCATCCAGTCCACCTTGTGGCATTGAGAACGGATTGTGTGAGAAATCGATCTTTTTCTGATCTTCGTTATATTCATACATTGGGAAATCAACCACCCAACAGAACTCAAAGCGATTTTTATCGATAAGTTCTAATTCTTCGCCCAGTTTAGTTCGCGCAAACCCAGCCAACTTTTCAGCGCCTGCTTTTGGTGCGCAGACGAAGAACACCGCATCGCCTTCTTTACAACCGGTAAGTTGTTGCAGTTGTGCTAATCTTTCTGGATTTAAGAATTTAGCAATGGGACCTTTGGCTTGGTCTTTTGCGAAAATAATATAGCCAAGTCCTGGTGCACCTTGTGTGACTGCCCACCCATTCATTTTTTCAAAGAAACTACGTGGTTGGGTTTCTGTGTTTGGCGCAGGGATAGCGCGTACTATTGAGCCCTTCTCAATGGCTTTTGCGAAAGCATTAAATTCAGAACCTACAAACACAGAAGTCACATCTGCTATAACGATTGGATTTCTGATATCTGGTTTATCGTTACCAAATTTGAGCATGGATTCTTCATAAGTAAAGTGCGGGAATGGCAAGCTACTTACTTGTCGGCCTTTAGCAAATTCGGTAAATACGCCATGTAATACTGGCTCAACGGCTTGAAAGACATCTTCTTGTGTTACATAGGACATTTCAAAGTCAAGTTGATAGAACTCGCCAGGCGATCTGTCTGCTCTGGCATCTTCATCACGAAAACAAGGTGCGATTTGAAAATATCTATCAAAACCCGCCACCATCAACAATTGTTTAAATTGTTGTGGTGCTTGGGGGAGAGCATAAAATTTACCCGGATGCATCCGGCTTGGCACTAAAAAGTCACGAGCGCCTTCAGGGGAGCTTGAGGTGAGAATAGGGGTTTGAAATTCTAAGAACCCTTGGTCAATCATTCGTCTTCTCAAGGACGCGATAATTTGTGAACGCAGCACAATATTACTGTGCATTTTTTCGCGACGTAAATCTAAAAAGCGATATCGTAATCGAGTATCTTCTGGAAATTCTTGATCAGAGTTAACTTGAATAGGAAGAATGTCGGCTTGAGAATCAATTTCAAACGTATCGATCATGACTTCAATTTTACCGGTCGCCATTTTAGCGTTAATGGTTTCTGGTGAGCGTTTGACGACTTTACCAGTGAGTGTCACAACACTTTCATTACGTGCTGATTCGGCCACCTTAAAATGAGGTGATGTTGTTTCGATGACACATTGGGTGATCCCATAATGATCGCGTAAATCGATGAAAAGCAAATTACCATGATCTCGCTTACGGTGGACCCAACCGGATAACTTTACTGTTTGACCTTCCTCGGAAATGGTTAAAGCGCCGCAAGTGTGTGTTCGGTAACGATGCATTTTCAAACTCTTCTAACTCAAATGGGTAAAGAGAAAGACTTTATCTTATAGCGCCCCTTTAGTGAAGAGCTAACCTTGCATTGATTGTAAAAAAGGTGGTATCTTTTCGCCTTACTTTTTAGGCACGTAGCTCAGTGGTAGAGCACCACCTTGACATGGTGGTGGTCGGTGGTTCGATCCCACTCGTGCCTACCATTAGACTTTGTTAGTTCGCCGAAGGCGAACGTTACAAAGTCTTATGTCCTGCGTAGCTACCCATCTCTTATAATACTCAAGCCCATAATCAGTTTACTAAATAAAAAAATGTACGAGAGTATGTCGCATTAGCGAAGCAGGACTGGCTTAGTAAATAATTTAAATAAACGGAGTTTTTTAATATCCGGTAGCCGGGTGTAAAAAGGAGGTTAAATGACAGTTGATAGCGCAAAGAATAGTAAAGTTATGAATCCAATAAGCTATTTTTGGAATAAACTTGAATTTTACAGTCTCAGTCCACGTTTAAACAGAATAAAATATTTTGCATTAAATTCATTTTGGTTAAGTATATTTTTTTTATTGGTAGCTATCGATGAAAGAGTGACATTGTCTCCAACTTTGATGTTGTTAATATTCATTTTCATCTTACCAAATTTTCTTGCCTTACATATAAGAAGATTAAATGATATAGATCGTTCAGCTTGGTGGGTATTAATAAATGTTATTCCAATCCTAGGGGGTATTATTTGTTTTATCTTTTCCTTGTGTCCTGGTACAAAAGGTACAAATAGTTACGGAGAACAACAACCAAAAGCCGATAAATTTTATTATAATCTGATTTTATCTACACCTTTTATATTTGCGATGATAGTTATTTTGGAATTATTAAAAGATTAAATAGAATAACTCGCAAGTAGTGTTGGGGTCAGGCCTGCCCCAAAATTACTAGTACACTAGACAATGAACGATAGTTACTTAGCTTTTATGTAAATCTTCGAGAGAATTCAGGTTTTCAGGAAGCTTCCGAGTTAGTCAGGCTACAGTCCAGTCGCTCGATGCATTTGCTCTTTTAAATCCCAAGGAACAACCGATTCGATAAACTCAACAACAGCTATATGATCTGCGCGCTTGGCCCAGCGGTATGCAGCATAATTGCTCGCCATTAACGCTTCACTATTAATGGAATTCGGAAGATTCTTCCAAATGAGCTGCACCAATTCTAAATTGCCGCGATCTGAGGCATAAACAAAAGCATTATAGTCCTCGTGCTGCAAACATTTCAGACTTTGCTCTGCGGTAAGTTGACTCAAAATTGCTTGGATTAATGAAGTTTGATTATATTTGGCAGCATTAATACAGCATCTTGGCAGGATCGTTGCGCTGATTTGTTCACGATATGCTAACGGAGTTAAATCCCATAATCGTAGAAACACGGCTGGATCATTTGCTTGCAGCAATGGATCGCCTGAAATTAAGAGCTGTTCCAACAGAGTAGGAGGCATCATTTTTAACACTGCTTCAAATTTTATACTACTTAGCCTACAGGCAGATTCGAAAACTTCTTCGATATACTTATTTGCGTTAGCTTGATCTTGTAAGGATGTTATATATTGAGGATGGTCAACAAATACTTCTATGCATTTACAATTTAAGTATTCATCTTTCATAAAACTGTCTATCATCTCACCATGATTATGCTCTAATGATTTTTTCAAGCCTTCTGCTTTACGTGCATCTAGAGCTTCAATTAATAAATCTTGATTAAAGGGATACTCATCTTGTTGAGCAATAATAAGTGCTACGGCATCAAACATAGGGACATAACCGCTTGCTATTGCTAAATGAAATAGCAGAAAATTATCTTGAGAGACTATTTGGACTTGTTCCGTCGGAGAATATAATTGCATAAACTCGTTAAAAGTATCTACATTTCCTTGCTTAACAAGTTCAATTAATTTCTGAATGCTCATAGTTAGATATTGCCGTTGTGATGGAATATGATTCTAAGTATATTTAATGATTTTTTAATTTTAATATCTATGATTTTTAGATGAAAGGTTTTCCACACCAGATGTGGGGCAGGGTCCGACTCCGTAATGATCTTAGAATTGGAGCCTGACACATCAAGTGACTATTTGTATTTATTTTTAATATCTTGAGCTGTTTGGGTGAATATTCGTATGCGGATATGCAAAGCAAAAAATAACATCCACCTTAAATCATTAGATGATCATACTATTAAACACTCAATCGTTTTGGTGGCACGCCAGTAAACTCGATTTCTTCATCCTGTGAATCAATTTTCGTGAAATTTGAAGCCTGTTTATCAGCTAGTTTTTTTTGATAATATTGATAGACGATATTTTCTTGGGCTAATAGTGCTTTATTTTCTTGGTTATATTGCTCTACGGTGTATTCTTTGATAGTTTTTTTTACATTGTCAAGCTCAACCGCCTTACCAACAAATTCTAACATTGAATTTACCCAATTTATGTCAACGTAGCCTTTTTTAGGTGGAGAAAAAGCAGATGTAACATTTGATTCAGGGGATTGCATTTCGAGCATATTGCACCTTAGTAAAAAATTTTAATAAATCGATGAGCCTTACTGGCAGTTTGTTTCATCCTGAAAATAAAGAGCAATTATATAGATAGTTAACTAGGGTTCCAAGTTATAAAAATTATTACAAGAATCAGAAAAAGGTATCCCTTGGGTAGCTAAAAAAAGTGTATATCCGCTGCTTCATTTTAAGTTCAAATGGATGATTTCAAAAAGATGTTCGTTCTAAGTGAAAAATACTTAAGATGACTAGTAGCCCAAAAAGACAAGGAAAGATTCGAGCGAATCGAAAACGAATCCTGATATAACAAAGAATACAATCACACCATAATAACCACTCCAACCTAATATTTTGAGGAGCTTTGAAGAAAAGAAATCTTTTACCCACCCCTGATCAAGAGGAAGTCTGATTTGTATATGATGTATAATGACAAAAATAATCGATAATCCTCTGATAATATCAATTCCTGTATTTCGTTGATTTGTACTGGATATTTCAGACATGATGAGGATTCTTAGTTAAATAAATTGGCAATTATACTTTCTTTTTCCAGTGGATGGCAGGCTACTATTCTTTTGTTAGCCACCCGAAATAAAATACGAGATGAACAATGAACTCAACAGACTACTATGATAACAACGCCGAAATTTTCACAGAGCGCACATTTGCGCATGATATGTCTGACATTTATAATCAATTTTTGGCACTCCTGCCTAAAAAAGCATCGATTTTAGATGCAGGCTGTGGTCCTGGCCGCGATGCAATCTATTTTAAAAATCTGGGACATGATGTGACGGCTTTTGATGCTTCCATTGAAATGGTCAAAATATCCACCCAGAAATTGGGCCAGCCAACCTTGCTGCAGTCATTACAAGATCTTGCCTTTGAAAATCAATTTGATGGGGTATGGGCCAGTGCATCACTCCTCCATGTTCCTTTTAATGAATTAAAAAATGTATTTGAAAAAATACAGCGTTCGCTCAAACCAAATGGGATTTTGTATTTCTCATTTAAATATGGCAATGACGAAAGACGCGTTGAAGGCAGAACTTTTTATGATATGGACGAAATGAGTATCTTGCCATATTTGAAGGGATTATTCGAAGTGCTGAAAATTTGGAAAACAGCAGATACGGTTAGCTGGGTTGCTCCAAGTCCTGCCAATGCTTGGTTAAGGGTATTATGCAAAAAGGATGAATTTTAAGTTATCTATTTTTTTGAAGCATATAAATGGAAAAAGGTGGCACTTCACTTTCACTTAGCCAGGCTATGTTATCTTTTTTCTCCCCTAATGGTTTATGAATTTCAGCCACACTAAAAGAAGCTTGCATTGCAAGCTCAACAATGTCGTTATCCGTCCAATAGTAATCTCTAAGAGTTAAATTCGCACCAATCATGTCGAATTTAGTCTGACTGCCACTTTTGAGATTTTCATTTTCCGGATACTTATGATTATAAGTAATCCAATTATTACGTGTATTAAAAAAGTCTTCTGAAGCCGTAACTAACATAAAGAAACCAAAAGGTTTCAGTAAGCGATATATTTCTTGAAACACACATGCAATTTCTGTTTTGGTAGAGATCTCTACAATTACAAAACTTGAATATACAAAATCAAAAGCAGCATCTTTGAATGAGGTCTGGCCACTTTTAATTAATTCGTATATTCCTTCTTTATCATTTGCTTTGGCAATATTCAGCATTTTAGCATTTATATCTGCACCAACGACCTGCGTTAACCCAACGTATTGCTTTAAATAACGGGTAGATCTTCCAACACCACAACCATAGTCTAGCGTTTTCATTCCAAGGTAAAATTGATTGTTTATATGTTTTTTAAGCAAAGTAGATACATCTCTAGTTGATAGATACCCTGTTGTTCCGATGGGATCAACGGGTAATTGCGCGTATTTTTGCGCATTATCTTGTTCATCATAGAAACTACCAGACATTTTAATCCTACTTAGCACTTTAACTAAAAAAACGGATTGTACCATAAATTATTATTATTGCTTTGTGATCTTTGCGTGTTTTATGTTGATACTGCACGTATTTGTAGTAATATTCACTACTGAAATAAGCTTTTGTGTCATTATGAATTAGTGTAAAAAACTGTTCAAAAATAGCAGAGATTCATTAGGTAGCACCTCCTCTATAGGTGAATCCAGAAAGTATTGATTATTTCAGTCTCTTTAGTGATAGGTCACGCACCATTTCGTGTACTTTCTCTTTGAATTTATATTTATCAGGTGTATGTTGGTTTTATATGCCTTTTAAAAAGTTCAAAAGAGGTGTGCAATGTCTCAAAAAGGCCCACAAGAAACAGTCAAAGAAACCCCTAAGACTCCGATGCGGATTCTGCAAAAAATTAGTGAAGAAAGCTCCGATAAACTATGGCCAAGTAGCATAGGAAAAGATCAAGATGCAAACGCAGGAAACAGAGCACGTATTTTTACTGATGTGTCAAAAGATTATTCAAATCTTGTTCAATTAGAAGATAAACAATATGAAGAAATCTCAAAAATAATTAAAGGATTTTCACCTCCTGTAACAACTGAGACTGTAGATAAAGTGCTGAATAAGTTTGAAGAAATTGTCAAAGGCTTAACAGGTGAGAAAGATGATAATGCGCCTAAAGTTGATTGGATTATTGGTGATGCGCAATGGAATTCATTTTGGCAGCAAGTACAAAAAGACTATAACTTAAAGGATGATGAAATTAAGCAACGTCAAGGGGATGTGATTAATGGTTTTCGCATGAAAATTTTTGCGATGGCTCAAAAAAGAGTAGAAATGGCATCGCTAAAGGGAATCGCTAATCTTCAAAACCCGCAGAAGGCACGTCTGCAGCTAAAAGAGGAAAATTTTGAGTTAGATAGGGTAATTCAAGAATTGCAAAAAAAAGTGCCCGTTAATCAAGAAAGCAACGCGAGTATACAAAAGCAAATAGAGGATGCAAAGAATCAGATTGAAGAAAATAACAAAGAAATAGATTTTCTTTATCACTATGATAAAGAAGATAAAAATGGAGAGGACACGAAAAAGAAAATAGAAGAACTTAAGAAGGAGCAAGGTAAAATACTTTTATTCAAAGATTTAGTTTTGAAAATAAATATAGCGGATAGAGATGCTAAGGAAGACGTTAAACGTTTTGATTATGTTAAAGATTTCTATCAAAAGAAATTTGCTGTAGATGTGTTAGAAAAATTTGAAATAAATAGCATCATTGCAAAAGCAGTTGAGATGAAAAAACAGAATGTATCAATTAATCTTGGAGAAGAATTAAAAGCAAAATGGAATGAAGTAATTGGTATGCCTCTAGGGGATTCCAGAGCAGCAAAATTTCAACAATTTTTTGACAAAGACGAAAGTAAAGATATATTTGATGATTATTTTAACGAAAAGGCAATATTAGAGAAAGTAGAAGTTTACGATAAAGTTAGTAAAGAGTTAGGCTTTGATCTTTTCGATAAAATAAAATCTTTAGAAAATCTAACAGGCACCAAAGATAATGGCCTTGAATCTGACGAAAGTATTGCTATTCGAGAACATATCATCAGACTACAAGAATTGGTTTATTTCCCTAAGCAAAATATTAACACAAACGAAGACTTGCGCAAGCCAATCTCAAGAGAGGCTTATAATGAATCTTTGCAAAAGCTACAGAGCGTTTTAAAAACTTATTCACAAAGAGTAGCTGAAGCAGGGAATTTCGATATGTTAGAAAAATGTTTCAACATTGGTATTGTTTCTAGTGACCCTAAAGTGACGGACTTTGTGAAAAATACCTCCTTTAAAGCTACCGAAGAAGGTAATTTCGAAATGCTCGCAAGATGTGCCAAAATGGGTATAGTTTCTGATACACCAACGACAAATTATAAACGAAGTATTGGCGACGCGCTTAGGGACGGTTTTAAAGGTTTCCCAAGAAACCTAGGTCAGTTATTCACAAAGCCGGAGCGAACCCCTCTTCAAATTGCACAAATGAAAGGTCAAACCGAAATAGCAGATAACATTGTTAAAGCTCAACAAACAAAAGTTACTAAAAGTGACATTCCAGAAGATTTGCAACTTGATTCAGACACCACAAAGCAAATGTTGGAAAGGCTTGAAAATTTAGAACATAAAGTGGTTGACTTAGAAGGTAAAATTGATTTGCACGAGTCCGAAAAACCAAGCATATTAACGGAGATGAAAATTGATACTCCAATGTCTTCAGACAAGATGGATAGGAAATTTGTTAAAGCTATGATGGATTTATGTGCGATGAATATTAACAATGATGTTTTTAAAAAAACAATAGAAGATCTAGCCACAAATGGATGTCATAGTGCGATTTTATTCAAAGCGTTAGCATTACAAGGAAAATATAGTGAGATTAAAGGAATCATAGGGGTAGATATTTCGGAGGAGTTAAAAAATATGTATGTTGAAAATGAAATGGCTGGCAAGAAGGAGATGGAAAAAATAAAACCTGATGATATAATTGCTATTCATCCCAATTTGCGCAATGGTGTTGGAAAAATTAGGGCAGAAGAGTTGTTAGATGTTAAAAAAGAAGATAAAGATAGTAATGATAATGTTGTTTCAATAAGGGACAAGAGAAAGAAATAAGAAGAAGTATTCAAAAAGCCAAGGGTCTTCCTTTCATAGCTTTCAATACGCGATTAATATCTGCTGTATCTACATCAGAAAGCTGGCAAGCGACAAACCCCGTTTCTTTTAGGATGCTCAGATAGAGTTCAGAAGGTTTAAATACCGCTTTCCCAAAATTATCCCAAAACATATAACGGTATTCCCATATCAAGATCAAACCTTCATTTAACTCTCTAAAAGGTTCACATATAATGATATGACCATTTTCATTTAAAGCATCATAGGCCATTTTGATTAATTTTCTACAAACTTCTTCTGGCCAATCACACAATACTCTCGAAAAAAGAATAATATCGTAACCCGTTGGAAAAGCTTCATCAGTTAAAAAATTTCCTTCTACCGTATCAATTCTATCGGATAAATTCTCTTCATTTATTTTATTACGGGCAAGAGTGATGGCTTGGGGAAGGTTGTAAATGGTAAAATTAACCGAAGGATTTTTTTGTGCAAGGGCGCAAGCTATTGTTCCTTCGCCTCCGCCGACATCAAGAATTTTTTTAACATTCTGAAATGGGATATTGATATTCAAGAAATTAATGACTGGTAATGCTGATCTGGTCATCCACTCTTCTAAACTGGCAGTATCTTCAAGAGTCTTTGGTGGCCAATTGACATCAAAGGACAACTCTCCTCCTTGCAACATACTAACAATATTTTCAAAACAAACGGTTCGCCATGAGTAAACGAATGCTTTATTGAACCACCAATCTTCACTACTAATAAACAATTTTTTGAGCATCGGTCCCAAACTGTAGGAATAGGCATTTGTCTTTTCTAATTTTCTTTCTAACAGGAAATTTTCTAAGCTTAATAAATGTAACCATTTTCTGCCGTGGCTGGGTGATAATTCTAATTCTTCAATAATCTCTTCTGCGGTCAAGGATCCTTCAAACCCAATTAATTCAAGAAGATCAAGCGTCACAACCGATTCGAGTAATTTTGAACGGATTGCGTCGGATACGATCTTATATAAAAGCTCTTTTCTTTGTGTGAGCTTATTGTTAGCATTTGATGCCATCGTAACTCCGACCCTTCATAGCTTTAATAACCCGAAACATCGTATCATTGCTAATCTCAGATAATTGGCCATCGCTAAAACCAGTTTCTTTTAGTATGCTGAGATAGAGTTCTGAAGGTTTGTAAAGTGCTTTGCCAAAATTATCCCAAAACATATATCGAAATTCCCATGCTAACATCAGGTTTTGATTTAAGTCTTTAAATTCTTCACAAATAACAATAATACCTTTTTCATTGAGTGCTTCATAAGCCATTTTGATTAATTTTCTACATACATCTTCAGGCCAATCACACATTGTTCTTGAAAAAAGAACGATATCATAACCTTTAGGGAATGCTTCATCGGTTAAGAAATTTCCAGAATACACATCAATTCTATCGTTTAAATGATGTTCTTCAATTTTGTCTTTGATAAGACTTATAGCAACGGGAAGGTTATAGACGGTAAATTTAAGTGAAGGGTGCATTTGAGCAAGCGCGCAATCTATTGTTCCATCTCCGCCGCCGACATCAAGTATTTTCTGAGGATTTTCTAGCGGCATATTAGAATTCAAAACCTTTATGACAATTTCTGAAGTTCGCGTCATCCATGTTTCTAAAAAAAGAGATTCTTCTGTAGAGGATGGTGGCCAATTCACATCAAAGGACAGTTCTTTCCCCTGTAACATATCAACCATATTTTCATTTGACACGATTTGCCAAGAATTGACTAACTCTTTATAGAACCACCAATCATCTCCATTATCAAACAATGCTTTGAGTATTGGACCTAAACTATAGACCGTCGTATTTTTATTTTCGTGTTTTTTTTCTATTAGGAATTTTTCCATGCTTAATAAATAAAACCACTTTTTAGCTCTCTTTGGAGATAGCTGTAATTTTTCAATGATTTCTTCGCAGGTCAATTCCCCTTCTGTTCCAATTAACTCTGGAAGGTTTAAATTCATAACAGACTCAAGTAATTTTAAGCGGACAGATCCAGATAGTAGATGATAATAAAGTTCTACTTTATCTCGTGGGCATGGCTTGTTATTAGTATTTGGTTCCATCACGTTAAATTGCCAATGTTCCATATTTTTTAGCTTTGATGACGCGATACAATTGATCTGAATCAACCTCTGATAATTCGAAATTACTAAAGCCAGTTTCTTTTAGAATGTTTTCGTAGAGTTTGGAAGGTTTGAAAAGTGCTGGTTCATAACTATCCCAATACATATATCGAAATTCCCAAATCAACACCAAGTTTTGATTTAAATCTTTAAATTCCTCACAAATAACAATATAGCCCCCATCGTTGAGTGCCTCAAAAGCCATTTTAATTAACTTTCTACAAACTTCTTCTGGCCAATCACATAATACTCTAGAAAAAAGAATAATGTCATATCCTTTGGGGAAGGATTCTTCCTTTATAAAATCTCCTTCAATAACAGTAATTCTATCAGTTAATTTGAGTTTCTCTATTTTATTTTTGGCAAGTTGTGCGCCTTCAGGAATATTAAAAACACTGCATTGAAGATTTGGGTGTGTTTTGGCAAGCGCGCAAACAATAGTCCCATCGCCACCGCCGACATCGAGAATTTTCTTAGATTTTTCCAGTGGCATATGTTGATTTAATAATTTAATGACAGGGGCAGCTGAATTTGACATCCAATCTTCTAAATAGCTGGCCTGCGAAAGAGTTTTTGGTGTCATACTATAATCGTATGAAACGTTCCCACCTTGCAACATATCAGTTATATCTTCAAAACATATTTCTCGCAAAGAGTCTATCAATTCTTTATAGGACTGCCATTCATTACCATTGTCATATAATGCTTTGAGTATGGGTCCTAAGCTATAGGTATATGTATTACTTGCTGTTAATTTTCTTTCAATAAGAAAGCCTTCGGTGCCTAATAAATATAACCACTTTTGTGCGCGCGTTCGAGATAGCTGAAGAGCGTCAATAATTTCTTCTAAGGTCATAGAGCCTTCAGTTCCGATCAATTCAGGAAGATTAAAATCCATTACTGATTCGAGTAATTTTAAGCGAGCTCCTCCTGATAGAATTTGATAATAAAGCTCTGTTTTTTCTCTTGTACAGAGTTTATTATCAGCTGTGGGTTCCATGGTGTCTCCAAAATGTATATTCAAATCTTCCTTAACTCTTAGGTTATCGGAAATTTGTGCGAACCTTGTATTGAGTAAACAGACAGTACTTCTTTTTAGTTATCGAGCGTGGATAAGACTTATCTTTAAAGTTTGTATAACCCAAGGCAGATAAGATTCTATATATATAAATTAAAAAAAGTGTGTGCATGCATCAATATAAGCAACATAAGCGTCGCAAGCAAACGGATTCATTGGATGAAGCACCCGATTCTGCCTATACAACCATTAATTTTGCTGGTGAACAATTTTTTGTCTTAAAACAGGGCGGTATATTAGGGCAAGGTTCTCAAGCACAAGTCTATAGAGCTTATAGGGTATTACCTGATGATCAGAATGTTGAGTTGGTAGTGCTAAAAAAATACTATAACAATGCAAGAGCCAATAATGAATTAAAAGTTCTACAGCGACTTAATAAGCGATGTGGTCTAGGGGAAGTTGGCATTGGTGAGAATCAGCAGACCTTCGTTTTTGAACCCCTAGAGGATGGAAAAACAGCATCAGTGTTTTTTAAAGAAATGGCTAATAAGATCCTAGACGATTCGATTGATCCAAATACTAAAACAGAGCAATTTGTTAAAGCGATAGCTATTTATCAATCAATCATGAATAGCGTAAAAACGTTACATAATGAAGGCATTATTCATAAAGATGCTCATTTTGATAATTTCTTATTTGATGATTCAACTAATAGAGTAGTAGCAATAGACTTTGACAAATCTGAACTATGTGAACCATTAAAATTGGTAAGAACATACACAGAATCAGATTTTATTAATAAAATTATTCAGCCACGAGAGACACAGGCGTTATTACAGGATTACATTAGCGTTGTTGACGATTTGCTCAACCGTGAGCGTGGTTATGGTTTGCTCAGCGAAAAAATGCTTGAACAATTACCAGACAATATAGCACTTGTCGCCAAGCATTTTCGTACAGATTTAGAGCGATTTGTGCGTCAATTAAAACAAGATAAATGTGATAAATTCTCAGATTATCAGAGAGTGGAAAAATTGATGAGTGATCTCGAAGATTTCATCAAGGAGTTAAAGATGTTTGATAATGTTAATAAACTTACATTTGAAGAACAACAGGCGATGCGTGGAAGTGCTGAAAGTGAAAATTTTGATTTTCTTGATATGTTGCCCTGTGTACCAACACGCAAAGAGGCAGGAAAACCAGAACATGTTGAATTAGAAAATGTCGCACTTAATTTATCAGAATCTCAGACTTTAAAAATAAAAGGCTAAACAACGATTATCCCCGCTATCATTCTAAGCTAACTTACTGTATTCTATAAGAATTTAATCTTGACTTACTTTGTCTCAAGTCTGATTTTCTCGTATGCTTTAACACTTTAATTTTATGGATGTCGCCATGCCGATAGTTACTTTGCCTGATGGCAGTCAAAAATCCTTTGAAAAGGCGGTTTCTGTTCAAGAAGTCGCGATGAGTATAGGTAAAGGCTTAGCGAATGCGGCCTTAGCAGGAAAAATTAATGGTAAGTTGGTGGATACTTCACATCTAATAGAGGAAGATAGCCAACTATCCATTATCACGGATAAAGATAAAGAGGGCCTCGAGATAATTCGGCACTCCTGTGCACATTTATTAGCCCATGCAGTACAGTCAGTCTATCCCCAAGCCCAAGTCACGATTGGTCCAGTGATTGAAGATGGCTTTTATTACGATTTTGCTTTTGGTCGGGCGTTTACCCCTGAAGATCTCGCTTTATTTGAAGAAAAAATGGCTGAGATTGCAAAGCAAGACTTACCAGTATCCAGACATGTGATTGAACGTAAAGAAGCGATTGAGAAATTTAAAGCGATGGGTGAGCACTATAAAGTGCAAATTATCCAAGACATTCCCGAATCACAAACATTAACCTTTTACCAAGAAGGCGATTTTATTGATTTATGCCGTGGTCCGCATGTGCCAAGCACCAGTAAAATTAAAGCTTTTAAATTACTGAAAGTAGCAGGGGCTTATTGGAGAGGGGATTCCAATAATGAAATGCTGCAACGGATTTATGGGACCGCTTGGTTTAATAAGAAAGATCTTGATGCTTATTTATTTCGTTTAGAAGAAGCTGAAAAAAGAGATCACCGTAAGCTGGCTAAAAAATATGATTTATTTCACATGCAAGAAGAAGCACCAGGCATGGTGTTTTGGCATCCAAAAGGGTGGGTGATTTATCAGCAAATTGTGCAATATATTCGAGATTTGTTAGTCCATCATGATTATCATGAAGTGAATACCCCACAGATTGTTGATAGAAGTTTATGGGAACGTTCCGGTCATTGGGAAATGTTTCATGCCAATATGTTTACAGTTACTACCGATGAAAGAGTGTTTGCTGTAAAACCGATGAACTGTCCTTGCCACGTTCAAATATATAATCAAGGTATTAAAAGTTATCGGGACTTGCCCATTCGTTTAGCGGAGTTTGGATCTTGTCATCGCAATGAACCATCAGGTGCCTTGCATGGCATTATGCGAACACGAAACTTTGTACAAGATGATGCACATATCTTTTGTACAGAAAATCAGATCCAAGATGAAGTATCGGCCTTTATTGATTTGCTGTTTAAAGTGTATCGCGATTTTGGCTTTAACGATGTGCTGATTAAGCTCTCAACCAGACCAACTCAAAGAGTGGGTTCTGAGGAGATCTGGGATAAGGCAGAGAAAGCATTAGCTGATTCTTTAGATGCTAAAGGCCTTAAATGGGAACTGCATCCTGGAGAGGGAGCTTTTTATGGTCCGAAAATTGAGTTCTCTTTAAGAGACTGTATGGGCCGCGTTTGGCAATGTGGCACCATGCAAATTGATTTTTCAATGCCAGTTAGATTAGGGGCTGAGTATGTGGCTGAAGATGGTCATAGACAAACCCCAGTGATGCTACACCGTGCCATCTTGGGATCTTTGGAGCGATTTATTGGGATTCTAATAGAAGAGCATGCGGGTAATTTTCCGACTTGGTTAGCGCCAATTCAAGTCACTGTGATGAATATTACCCATTCTCAGGCAGAATATGCTGAAAAAATCTGCTCAGAGTTAAAAACAAAGGGTATTAGGGCTGTTACTGACTTGAGAAACGAGAAAATAGGGTTTAAAATTCGCGAGCACACTGTACAGCGTGTTCCTTATCTCGTGGTGATAGGCGATAGAGAAGTTGCTCAGCAAACTTTAACGATTAGAACACGAGCCGGGGAAGATTTAGGAAGTATGACACTGAGTGAGTTTGAAGATAAACTAAATCTTGAGTGTCAAACGAAAGCAGTGACTTAAAGGGAGAATATAACTATTAATACAACTAAAAAGTCGAGGGTTCGCGTTAATGACGCCATCACAGCACTTAATGTGCGCCTCGTTGATCCTGACGGAACAATGGAAGCAAGTGGTGTCTTAGGACCGGGTACACATACGGGGATAATGACCAAGCGTGAGGCACAGCGTAAAGCCGAGCTGCTAGGATTAGATTTGGTCGAGGTTTCACCAAATGCTGATCCCCCTGTCGTGCGAGTAATGGATTTTGGTAAGTTCCAGTTTGATGAAAAGAAAACGAAGAAAAAACAAAAAATCCAAAAACTCAAAGAAATAAAATTACGTCCTGTAACGGACGAAGGGGATTATAAGGTAAAACTACGCAACCTTATCGTCTTCTTAGAGCGCGGAGATAAAGTAAAAGTTACCATTCGATTTAAAGGTCGTGAAATTACCCATAAGGAATTGGGAATGCGATTATTAGATCGGATAAAAATCGATATCGATGGTATTGGGGTTGTAGATCAAGAACCCAAGCTGGAAGGTCGACAATTGGTAATGGTTATATCTCCGAAAAAATAAACCATTAAAAAAATGACAATGCGGAGTAGAAAGTTATGTGCACTAAGCCCAAAACTAAAATTAAGTTGAAGTCCAACCGTGGTGCTGCGAAGCGCTTTAAGGTGACAGGAACCGGAAAGGTTCGTTTTCGCCGAGCTAATCGTAATCACATCAAGACGAAGCAATCGACTAAGAAAGTAAGACATGCCAGAAGAAATGGTGTTATGTGTGACAGTGACGCCAAATTAGTTCATCGCATGCTACCGTACGATTAAATCTCGTCTTTCCCCTCTACCGCTTGCGGGAGAGGGTTAGGGTGAGGGTCTTATTTGATGTGAATTGAGGATTAGAAAATGGCAAGAGTAAAACGTGGCGTTACGGCTAAAAAACGTCATAAGAAAATTTTAAAGCAAGCGAAAGGTTATTATGGCGCGCGTAGTCGCAGTTTTAAAACCGCTAACCAAGCAGTTTTGAAAGCAGGCCAGTATGCTTATCGTGATAGAAAACAAAGAAAGCGTCAGTTTCGCAGTCTGTGGATTGTGCGCATTAACGCGGGTGCCCGTGAATGTGGCATCTCATACAGCCGTTTAATCGCAGGATTAGCCAAAGCGAATATTGAAATTGATCGTAAAATGTTAGCTGAGTTGGCGGTTTTTGATAAACCAGCTTTTGCTAAAATTGCGGAAAGTGCTAAGGGTGCATTGGCGGCCTAACGTATGGGCTTATACCAGTTATTCTTAAAGTTTAGTTAGATTAAAGGGAAGGCATCGCTCTTCCCTTTTTTTATGGTGGATGAATGGAAAATCAGGACGAGTTAATCAATCAAGTAAAAAAAGAGTTAGATGCAGCTAAAGATAGCCGTGACGTAGAAAATATTCGCGTTAAATGTCTTGGTAAACAAGGTCTTATTACAGAGCAATTAAAAAGCTTAAAAGACATTCCACCAGATGAACGCAAAGCATTTGGTCAAAAGATTAATCGAGTTAAAGATGCCATCGAAGAGATGATAAAGGTTTATAAAGACCTTATGGCTCAAAAAGATATTGATAAGCAATTAGAAAGTGAAAAAATCGATGTCACTTTGCCTGGACGTGGCGTTGATATCGGAACATTACATCCTATCACCATTACCATGGAAAGGATCTGCAATTTATTCGCGCAGTTGGGCTTTTGGATTGAAGAAGGTCCTGAAGTAGAAACCGAATATTATAACTTTGAAGCACTGAATATTCCTCCCCACCATCCTGCACGTGCTATGCATGATACTTTTTATTTTCCAGATGGGCGCTTATTACGAACGCATACTTCACCAGTTCAAATTCGAGCCATGGAAAAGCGTAGGCCGCCTTTAAAAGTCATTGCTCCTGGACGCGTTTATCGATATGAATCTGATGTGACCCATACTCCAATGTTTCACCAAGTTGAGGGGCTGTTGATTGATGAAAATATCACCTTTGCTGATTTAAAAGGTATTTTGGCTGAATTTTTAAAAGCCTTTCTTAGAGGCCGATGTTGCTACGCGTTTTCGTCCCTCCTATTTTCCCTTCACAGAGCCCTCTGCTGAAGTGGACGTATCATGTGTGAAATGCCAAGGTAAGGGTTGTCGAATTTGTAAAAACTCCGGTTGGTTAGAGGTACTGGGTTGCGGCATGGTTCATCCTAAAGTATTGGAATATGGTGGAATTGATCCAGAACGATATTCTGGTTTTGCCTTTGGCATGGGGGTGGAAAGATTTGCCATGCTCCGTTATGAAGTAGATGATTTAAGGATCCTTTTTGAAAACGATCTTAAAAGTATTGAAACAATTTAACGGTGTTTAATCATGAAATTTAGTGAAAAATGGTTACGTGAGTGGGTCAATCCTCCTTTAAATACGCAGCAACTCGCATCACAACTGTCTATGTCTGGTTTAGAAGTAGACAGTGTTGAAAGTCAAGAAAATGATACTCTCATTGAAATTGACATATCCCCGAATCGTGGAGATTGTTTAAGTATATTAGGTGTTGCTAGAGAAATAGCTGCTATTAATCAAGTTCCCTTAAAAGAATTAACTATTAATGCTATTAAACCTGGTTTTGCAAGATGAATTACAAATAGATATTCAAGCACCTAATATGTGTCCACGTTATGTTGGTAGAGTGATACGCAATATTAAGTTAAATGTCACAACGCCAGCTTGGATACAAGAGAAATTAGAAAAAAGCGATATTCGGCTTATCCATCCGGTAGTTGATATATTAAATTATGTCATGCTGGAAATGGGACAACCCATGCATGCTTTTGATATGTATAAGATTAAAGCACCACTTCAGGTGCGAAAATCAAAAGAAGGCGAGAAAATAAAACTCCTAGATGGACAAGAAGCTACTCTCAAAGAAGCTACTTTAGTGATAGCTGATGCCCAAGGTGTGCAGGCGATTGCCGGCATTATGGGTGGCCTTGACAGTGGTGTTAGCGAAACAACGCGTGATTTTTTCTTAGAAAGTGCTTTATTTAATGCATCTTTGATAGCTGGGAAAGCTCGTCTTTATGGCTTGCATACAGATTCCTCATTTCGTTTTGAAAGAGGCGTTGATCCCTCTTTACAAGTTCGAGCGATGGAACGTGCAACGCAGTTGATTTGTGAAATTTGTCAGGGCGAACCTGGACCTGTCATTGATATCATACAAGAACAATTTGTCCCCAAACAGCCGAGTATACATTTACGCTATACAAGATTATGTAGCATACTTGGTTCTTCTATTGCTCAAGATAAAGTAAAAGAAATTTTACTCAGTATCAGTGCGTCTGTTTCCGAAAAAGGTGATCTTGATAATATCGTTTGGCAAGTAACGCCCCCTACTTATCGATATGATTTGTCTTTAGAAGTTGATCTCATTGAAGAAGTTGCACGAATTGTGGGATATAACAATATCCCAAATACATTACCTAAAATGCATGCACAATTAAACCAGCAATCTGAAACTACAGTAACTCAATCGCGTGTCAAACGCGCGTTAGTTGATTTAGGCTTTTCAGAAATTATTTCATATAGCTTTGTAGATGGTGCTTTACAGAAATTATTATTTCCCGATGTTGAAGCCCTTGCATTACTTAATCCTATTTCTGCAGATATGGGTGAAATGCGCCTGAGCTTATGGCCGGGATTGTTAACAGCGGTAAAATATAATCAAAATCGTCAACAACAACGTATGAAATTATTTGAAATGGGATTGTGTTTTCATCCTAATGCACAAGGCAAACTAGATCAAATCCCAATGATTGGTGGCTTATTGTGTGGTGATTATTTAGATGAAAATTGGGGCGTCACAAAGCGCACAGGAGATTTTTATGATATGAAGCAGTGCATTGAAGCACTGTGGCAATTGCTCGGATATAAAGAGCCATTAGAATTCATGCGTGTAGAATTTCCCCCATTTCAGCATGCAGCCTGTCATCAAGGTCAATGTGCACACATTTTTTGGCAATCTAAGTTGATCGGCACAATAGGCAAACTTCATCCGAAAATTGAAAAGGCATTAAGTCTTGATGGTGCTGTCTATTTATTTGAAGTCAAAGCAGAAATTTTTCAGGTTAAACCATTTCCCAAATTTGCTCGTCCTTCTAAGTTTCCAGAGATAAGACGAGATATTGCTGTAATAGTCGATCAGAGCGTTAAGAGTGATAGTTTGATAAATTTTGTTAGAAACTCTGCTGGTGAAATTTGTCGTGAAGTCAAGATTTTCGACGTTTATACTGGCAAAGGTATTGATTCTGGAAGAAAAAGTATCGCTTTGGGGTTGATCTTACAGCATCCATCGCGCACTCTAGTAGACAAGGAAGTGGAAGATGTTATCCACACCGTGGTAGCGGGATTGAAAAAGGATTTTAGTGCCGAATTGAGGGATTAACTCATGGCTTTAACTAAAGCGGAGATATCGGAAGCATTGGCTGAGTCTTTGGGCATGAACAAACGTGATGCCAAGGAAATGGTCGAGCTATTGTTCGAAGAAGTCAGACAGGCTTTGGAGAAGGGAGAATCCGTTAAAATCTCTGGGTTTGGGAACTTCGATCTCCGGGATAAAAGTGAACGTCCAGGCCGTAATCCCAAAACGGGTCAAGATATTCCTATCAGTGCCAGACGGGTTGTCACCTTTAAACCCGGACAAAAACTCAAAATACGCGTTGAGAAGTATGATGGCGTTCCCGAAGAGCAATCTGAAGAAATGTGATC
Organism: uncultured Pseudomonadota bacterium; assembly: GCA_963829835.1. Taxonomy (GTDB): domain Bacteria; phylum Pseudomonadota; class Gammaproteobacteria; order Berkiellales; family Berkiellaceae; genus Berkiella. The sequence goes on along the minus strand of CAWHKC010000002.1, from coordinate 98,749 downwards.
TTTATATTTGAAATCTAACTTTCAAATTATTAAATGTATATTTTTAAAGGTCTTTTTTGTAGAATGGCTTCCGTTCGGGGCGTAGCGCAGCCTGGTAGCGCACATGTATGGGGTGCATGTGGTCGGAGGTTCAAATCCTCTCGCCCCGACCATCCGCCTACGCTTAAGCTTCGGCGCGATGGGACATCGCAAGCCCGAAGATTTAGCGAAGCGGATGCCGCGCCGTAGTGAAACGAAGGCGGGCAGTAACAGTCAAAAGCATTATTAAATCTGCAAATTTAACACTTCCATTTAAAGTATTCACAGGAAAATAGAGGACACTCAGTTCAGTTCTCTAAATGTTAGTTTGCAAACATCAACCTGATCCAGTCATGTGCTCTTAATCGATAATTCTTACTATACTCATTATCAGGTAACTCAAAACATAAACGATTCCGCACAATATGACTTCAGAACTGAAAAAATTGTTGATATTGGTATGTAAACTTTTTATTCATACCTATTTCACTGTTTTACCCATTTTACTGGTTTATGCCATTTTTCAATTTGCCATTGATAAATTCATTCCCATTGAAAAAGACAATATTAACTTTCAATTTCTACTCAATGCCTTCATCCAACTTATTATTTATATTTTTTTCTTTTGTTTGACGATACATGTTATTTTTCTTAAAAGTAAACAACAATCTTATTCTTATGTCCAAGTACTCCTCCAAGGAGCAATGCGTTTTACCCAAATGTTTACCGGGTATCTTATTGGTACTTTTATCACGGTCTTTGTGGTTGTAGGAGCTTCATTGGCACTTATTTTTCCTACATTATTGCCTATTGTTTTCGTAAGTCAAAAGCAAGCAGCTTTATATGAAATGTTAAAAGATCTCGTCTATGGATTTGTTATCGATCTTTTCGAAGGTTTTCAACTTGGATTTTTAGGAATATTCTCATTTTCTCCAATGTTCTTGATGAATCTTATTCATAACATTACAACAAGAAAGATTGGTATAGTTGAATTGACTATTATTGGAGTATGTCTAGCAATTGTTTTATATTACTTCGTCATGGGTACTTTAATTGTAAATGAAGAATACAGCGCTTGGAATGCGATTAAGCAAAGCATAAACTTGATAAAAGGAAATTGGCTACTAACTTTAGAATTAGTAGCCACTTGGGCTGTGATCATTGTAGTGTTAGATCTTTTCTTAGATTATCTAGCCACAAGCTATACCAAACAAATTTTAAGCATTTTAACTTTTTCTTTATCACCTACCATCATGGTTATTTATTGTGACTATTTAGAAAAAGTGCCCACTGCTAATAAATAAAGTTCTCGTGATACTGATTTACTGAATCTCCGCTCAACGTTTCCTTTCTTTCACATTTGGATAAATAAGCCCTTGCGTTGTTAAAACAGCATTTGTTACCGCTTGAGAAGCTTTGCTGCTAAGTTGTATCGCTTTTGGCGCAGGCGCAACTGCCTTTTCGACAACATCATTAATTTCAATTTCTTCATCAAGCAACGCTGCCAATCTTTGTTCACTGCTTTGCGGCTCTTGCGCTGCTGGTTGTAGGTTGACTTCACCTTGTTTATTTCTCATCTCATCCTTTTGCAATAAGTTATAATAAGAAATAGAAGTAATTTCATCCTTTTCAAAGGTAATAAGTTTACAATTTGCCAGTTCAAGAGCACACATCTTAAACCTCGTAGTTGTATTGATAAAATCTTGCATGATTTCATCTGTCGTTGGAATCCTTTGATATTGACTATGTAAAAATAAAATATGACTTAACAATTTAGTAGCGGTGATACGGTTACTGTTTTTCTGACTTATTTTTGGCAGACAAATATCACTAATAAGATTTAGGTTTAGTACTATCAGATCTGCACTTTCCAATTCTCTAGTAGCAGTATGGTATGTTTGCCGAGAAATTTTGAGATCATCACAAATATTTTGCCATGATGGGATCTCTTGCTGTTGTTGATGCTTTTGATAAATATAGCTTAATAGTTCAATTGAATTAAATCTTCTTCCCCGTGGCCTATACTCTGCTTCTGTTAGTTTAGCTTTCTTTTGCATTATGATCGGGATGGGCGTGTTTATCACTTTAGCGTTCTTTGTTTCTAATGGCTGACTATTCACATCAGGCTCAATTAAGCTAACAAAGCCTTCACTTTCTAATTCGGTTAGCACATTATTGCAACGAAATGGACTCACATTAAAATAAGTTTTAATTTGATAGGAAGTTGGGATGATCCCATGCATCTGTTGTTGTTCTAAAATATAACTTAACACAGCAACGACATTAAATTTACTTTTATTTCTTTCTTTAGAGGGATCTACTTTGTTTGGAAAAAAAACATCTGTAATATTCCACTTTTCTTTTGCCAAAAAACCTTCTTCTTTAAGGATTAACACTGTCTTGTGATAACAGCTGACATTAATTTTCAAATCCTCCATTATCACTTTGGATGCAGGAATGGGCTGATTGCTTTTTTTCCTTAATAAAAGATAGTTTAAGAGTTTAAGGGAATTAAACAGATGTGATATCGATTGGGAATTAGTTTCTACTTCTGTTAAATCATCTAAATCAACGTCTGTTGACTCGTCGGTGTTGGAAACACTATTTTTTGCATGTTGTGTTGGCTTTGCAACCGCAGCTGGCAATGCAAATGTGGGTGATTTCGAATCTTTTTCTTTTGATATAGTTGCATCTAACATATCGAACCTCTTTGAGTAAAATTTTGTTCAGATAATTTAATAGAAATCAAGGTAGGATGCAAACAAACAATAGTAATACTTAAAAAATCAGTCATTTGTGGTGATTTTAACTACATATTTTTTTATGTACGTCATTATAAAATATACAGGAAGTGATTATGCTATACTCAAAACACTCAAATTGCCCAATTCTTTTAAACCCTAATCGCTCATAGATTCTATAACCTGAATCACTAGAAGCAGAAAGTGAGGCATATTTTAACCCTGAATCTTTTGCAAAGCTCATTAAGTGTTTCATTAAATCTGAGCCATAGCCTTTACCGCGTTCAGTTTCACTGGTAAGTACACTAAAGATGCCAGCAGTGTCTTGATTCAGAAATAGTATGCCAATCACTACGGGCTTTTTTTGATAATAACCTACAAACAAATTTTCGTTTTGATTAAGCATGGATGGTGTTAGCTTTTCATAGAATGTTTTAGCAGTTGGATCATAAGGTTCGAGTATGCTTACAAAATCCTGAAGCTTTTCTTTATTTTTAACTCTTATAAATTGAACTTCAGTTTGTTGTTGGGTGTCGTGAAAAGAATCAAGCTCGCAAATCATGGCATGTTCAGTGGTTTCAATTTTTAAACCCATGTTTTCCAACTCAGAACCCAACTCTGCTTGGTAAACTGAATGTGGCACCCACCAGGCAAAAGGCTGCCCTTTAAATTCTTGGATAACATTTTGTATGTCATGGGGCCAATTTTGTTTGGGTGATTGTAGGCCACCAAAGGCAATATTAAACATGGATGAACCTAGCCCACAATTAATCAAGGTTACCCCATTATTCTCCTTCGGAGCAAAGCCAACGCATTCCGGAAGGAAAGCAAAGTGTTTTAATGCCGTGTCTTCAATACGATTGAGCACAAGATGTCTCCTACTCTAAATCCAAACTTGAAAGAGTATATTAGGTATTGAATCATATTCGATCATAAACTATTGTTAAACAATCATGAGCACATGTTAGTAAGTAAGCTGATATTTTCTAATTGCAGGTGTTTCATTAGCCCCCACCTTAGGTAATGTATAACTTTTTCGGAGGATATTTAAATGAATAAGCATAATCGTATCGTTATCGTAGGTCATATGGGGGCAGGTAAATCATTACTTGGTAATACATTAGCAGAAAAATTAGGTTGGAAGCACATTGACACAAATATAGGAATGGAACGTTATATTGGGCGTCCATTAAACGAGATTATTGGTAAACAAGGTGAAGAAGCCTTTTTTAAATGTCAAAATGAAATATTGTCTCATTATCTTGATAAAGACCATATTGTTATCACAACAGAAGATAGTTTTATTCTCAATGAAAAAAATAGAAAACTACTAGCTGGCGAATATGTTATTTATTTAAAAGTTAATACCCCCGTGCAAATTGAACGTATGTCAACGGGACCCGCTCCGCTATTTCCTATCGATCTAAAAGCATTCCTAGATAAGCTACATAAAGAACGCGATAGCCTATATGAAGAAGTTGCTAATTTAACCTTAGAAACAAAATCAATTGAAGATGATTTGAGCATAATATTGAAAGATCTGGAGAAATAAGGTGATAGGCAGCATTAATTTAATGGCATTATCGATGGTATACAGGAAATTTAATAAAGGCAGCCAAAGCAAGTCACGGTTTCTTTTAACTTCTAAGTAATTCTGGTCGATTCGAATTTAGCCAATCTTTAAAGTTTTTCAACAATTTTTCAGCCTGATTAACACATTCCTTTACAGTGCTCTCTGGTACGATATCACCTGAATAGTCGGCGACATTGCGTTGCTTACGCATAGTATCTAACAATATAACAGTTTTGTTATCAATTCCTAAAGTTTGAGGTAACAATTGAATCATTGTTTGATGATGACCAGGCTTACTAGTTAATGTTCGATAGCCATGAGCTTGTAAGGCTGCATTCGATATTTGCATGATTGCTTTATAAGCAGCATCAAAACGATTTTCAGCACTTACAGCTAAGACTTTGGAATCTGCAATATTTCTTTGGGCAGCGATAAGAAGCTTATTAATTGATTCTTGATGAGGGTGAATTTTTTCAAGCGATATCCCGATGAGATTATTGAAGGTCACAGCTATCTCCAATAATGAATAATTTTGGATTGTTCAAAATTTCTTGAACAAACGGATCCTTTTTATCCACCAATTTTTTCCATTCTTTTTTCAAGTAAACTTTTGGATTAATTTCTCGTCCCACTGTAGCTTGTGCAGTATAAAGGGCTTGAACTGCTTCTGCAAAGCCAATTTCACCAATTATTAACACATCAACATCACTTCTGAAGTTTTCAGTTCCACGACCTAAGGATCCAAAAACAATTGCTACATCGATTTTTTCTGTTAATGGAGCAAGTGCATTTCCTAATACATCGACTAATCCAGATGTCTTACGCAATATACTTGCAAGTTCTTCAAATATCGGTAAAGCGATATTGGCTTGATAGTATACTTGCTTACCGCTAACCTCACGTATTAATACATCGGCTTTCACAAGTTTAGATAATTCACGGTTGAGAGTTCCAGGGGAAGTACTTGTTAGCCGAGCAATCTCACGCAGGTGATAGCGAGCTTCTGGGTGTAGCAATAGCAAACCAAGCACTCGTTGGCGATATTCTGGAAATAATAAAGCAGAGAGTGACATAAGTTTCTCTATGTTGCCTTTTAAGCCACAAGTGTAGCCCAAAAGGAAACGATAATCAAGTGTTAGACATAAGCTATTGATTATTAATGCAAAAATTTAGCTAAAATACCCTTACATTAATAATGGCTAAATTTATATACTCAGAGTTTATTTAAAATGATATTTTTAATGTAATGTATGCATAGGCGCTTGAGTTTCATTATGATTAAATCCCTGAACTCACCCATAAAAGATCTTCTTGTCATCCAAGATCATGTTTTTAAACCAAACCATTTTTCCTATTCCCAAGCTCAATTGGAACCTGAAAGCGCAGAATATAGTGCCGCAAAATTTGAAGTGAATGGGTTTAAGGTTAGATTTCGTGTCGCCAAGATCACGCCAACCAAAATTGGTCAATTTGTGACCTTATGGAAAAGAAAAGATAAAGGGGCAATTCAACCCTTTGATAAATCTGATCCTATTGATTTATTTATTATTGCCACCCGTTTTGATAACCACTTCGGACAGTTTGTTTTTCCAAAAGCGGCATTAATTGAACATGATATCGTTTCAATTGAAGGTAAGGGTGGGAAAAGGGCAATGCGAGTTTATCCGCCTTGGGATAAGACAACCAGCAAGCAGGCTCAAAAAACGCAAAAGTGGCAGTTGGAGTATTTTCTGGAAATTCCGTTTGATGGTCAAATTGACCGTGAGCGTGCTAAAAAACTTTACGCTAATAAGATAAAAGAAAAAACATTATGAATAACTTCAAAATATCTTTTGTAGATGATCTTTCATTTGATGTCCAAGAGAAAATGGAAAAAGGCTTAGAAGAATATGAACTTAAGAATGGGATTGGTGTTAACTACACCCCGTTTGCTTTCATACTCTATGATGATAAGAATGATGTGATAGGGGTATTAGATGCTTTTAGTTCATACTCATGCATACACATCAAAGATCTATGGATAGACAAGGCTCATCGAGGCAAAGGGTACGGTAAAAAATTACTCACAGAACTTGAAAATCATTTTAAAGGTAAAGGCTTCCATAACATCAATACCGTTTCTTGTGCCTTTCAGGCACCCGATTTTTACAAAAAATGCGGCTATAAGGTGGAATTTGTCCGAGAGAACATCGAAAATCCCAAGTTAACAATGACCTTTTTCATTAAATATTTTGATGAGAGCTAACAATGATTGCCAGCTATGCTAAAGATCCCTTACTGTTTGAACGTTGTATCAATCTCATCAATGAGGTTTTTCCAGGGTGCAAAGAGTTTGCATTGAATGGAATAAAATATGGCGCTTCTTGGCCACAAGAATCAATTCCGTTTATAGTAGAAGAAAAGGGCGAAATTATAGCCCATGCAGGCGTATGGCCATTAACTTTCATGTTAAATGGAAATGAGCACCATAGCGCTTCAATACATGGTGTTTGTGTAAAACCTGAACACCGAGGCAAAGGTTATTTTAAGCAACTAATGCAAGAGACCATGCAATATGTGGAGGATAAATTTGATTCCTCTGTATTGTTTACCACAAAGCCTTATTTGTATAAATCTTATCCTTATAAAGCAATGCTTCCAGAATATGATTTCGTTGTAGGTGAGAAGCTTAAATTTAATCAAAAAGTCTCTGACCTACGAATATTATCTGTAGATAATGCTAATGATTTAAATTTAATGCATGATCTGTTAGCTACTCGCCTGCCACTATCAAATCAGTTCAGTGCTATCAATAAAAATGCAACTTCTCTTTTTATTCTAAATACATTACATAAAATTTTGCATTATTCAGAAAAATTAAATGCATTGCTAGTTTATGAAATAATTAATAGCACACTTTATATAAAAGAAATTGTTAGTCCAAAGCAATATCAAATTCCTGACATTCTAGAAGTAATACCGAGTAAATTTGATAAAATAGTATTACAGTTTTGCCCAGAGAAATTTTTAGATGAAAAAGATTATACCGCTACTTTAGCAGGACCGGAGTGCTGCATTATGGTTTCTGAAAAGTTCTCATTTAATGCTAAATATTTTCGATATCCAGAACTGTATTGGTGTTAGTTATAAAATTTTATGAGAGTGAATAAATGAAGCGTATAAAACATACTACAGCCAAATCTTCTCATTATAATGAAGATGCGAAATATTATGATGCTTTTAACGAAGAAAATTCAAAAGTAATTAATAATACATTAGAGAAAATTCTTAAGAAGCACAAGGTTAAGTCTGTTCTTGATCTGACCTGTGGTACAGGCTCTCAGATTTTCTGGCTTGCCAAACGCGGCTTCCAGGTGCTTGGCTCAGATATTAATGCCAATATGTTGAAAGCGGCAAGAAACAGAGCCAAGAAAGAAAAATGTGATGTAAAATTCCTCAAAGGCGATATGCGAAACTCACAGCTTGGCACATTTGATGCCGTGATTACGATATTCAATGCCATTGGGCATCTAACAAAGAAAGATTTTGAAAAAACAATGCGGAATGTTGGTAGTAACTTAAAAACGGGTGGGTTATATATCTTTGATATTAATAACTTAAGTTATCTCTCAAAGGACGATCAAATAACGAAGCTAACAATTGATTGGCAAAAAACGGTTGGTAACACTAAAACGCGTGTTTTTCAATATAGCACTGTAGACCAAGATGGCATACTGGCTTCTTATACGACTGGTTTTGAGCAAAAAGGCAATAACAAGCCAAAAGTAACAAATACTTCACAGACCTTGCAGATTTATTCGGCGAAACAACTTAAGGAAATGTTACAAAGGAATGGGTTTAAGGTTTTATCTCAATGTGGAATTGCGGGTGAAAAATTCATTGATAGCAAAACCGACTGTATTGTGATGGTTGCGAAGAAGCAGGGGTGATTATATGAATGCTTTAAATTTTCCTTACGAAATCTCAATAGCTACTATTGAAGAAGCAGAAAAGCTGCATGATAAAATAGATGCGTTTAATGGGAAGCAAATTTATTTCAATGGTAAGGTTGAGGTTTTAAAAGATTATATTATTAAAGATAATGATTCCATTATTGCCGGTATTAGAAGTTGTTTTTATTTTGGCGAATGCATGTGCGTTAATATTCTTTTTGTTGATGAAAAATATCGTCATAAAGGTTTAGGCAGTCAATTGCTAAATAAAGTTGAGTCTGAAGGTAAAGTAATGGGCGCCAAACTAGTACATTTAGATACTTTTGATTTCCAGGCAAAAGACTTTTATTTAAAAAGTGGCTATGAAATATTTGGGATCTTGGAAAATTGTCCATCCGGTCATACCAGATACTATATGAAAAAGAAACTATGATGAAACGGATCTTAATTGTGGGCTGTGGATATGTTGGTAGCAAACTGGCGAAAGCTTATTTAAGTGAAGGCGCGCAAGTATGGGCATTGCAACGACGACCGGTGGCCATTCCTGGTGTTCAAAATATTATTGCTGATGTCACATCCGTTACGAGTGAAAATTTACCAAATGTGGATGTGGTTTTTTATTTGGTTTCTGCTGATGAACACACCATTTCTTCATATCAGCGAGCATATAGTGATGGCATTAAAAATTTACTATCGCAGTTAAAATTAAAGAATCATCCTAAAGTGATTTTTTGCTCTACTACAGCGGTATATGGACAAAATAAAAGTGAATTTGTTGATGAAGATTCTGCCACTCAACCAAACGATGAGTTTGGCAAAATCTTATTAGAAGGAGAGAAAATGACGTTAATGGATCCACAAAACGTAGTGGTGAGATTAGGCGGCATTTATGGCCCGGGCCGTACTAGAATATTAGAAAATGTTCGTCAAGCGCAGATTAAATTGAGCCCTGAACCTGTTTATACTAATCGTATTCATGTTGAAGATTGTGTAGGCATATTTCAATTCTTGGCTAATGCCAAAAACCATGAGGCAATATATTTAGGGGTGGACTGTGAACCCGTATTGTACAACGATATGTTAATTTGGTTAGCTCAACGTTTAGGGGTTGACCGGCCACCAGTTGGAGAGGAAATCCCACAACGTTTAAAGGTGAGCAATAAACGTTGTATCAATAAAAAGATCCAAGCGCTAGGATATCAGTTTGTCTATCCTACTTTTAGGGAAGGAATGGATGGCATTTTAAAACGAATGTAATTTTGGAAGAACCATACTAAGAAGCGGTAACAAAAATAAGTAACATTATGAAAGAAAAGCCACCCCTTTCAGAAAAACGCATTATAGATTGCCTAAAAACCGATTACGGTATTGATGTTTCTTCATTGACATTTCTTCCCTGGGGCGCGGACATAAACGCGTCAGTATATCAAGTGCAAACGAAAGATCTATCATCTTATTTTATAAAATTAAAGCGTGGTCATCACCATGAACTTAGCGTTGCAATAGCAAAGTATTTACACGAGGCTGGGATCCCTCAAATTATTCCACCTATCAGTACAGCACAAGGTCAACCTTCAAAGTTCATTGATGATTATACGATTATTGTTTATCCCTTTATTGAAGGAAAAGATGGCTTTAGTTGTGATCTCAACGATGAGCACTGGATTATGCTTGGTAAAGCGATGAGGCAAGTGCATGAGTTGAATATTCCACCTCTTTTCCAAAATCAGATCCGACGCGAAGATTATTCACCTAAATGGCGTGACGCAGTTCGGTCGCTCCTTATTACTATTGAAGGTAAAGCCACAGGTGACGAAGTCGCATTGAAACTTTGGCAGTTTATGAAAGAGAAAATGACCGCTATTCATCGACTGGTCGATCAGGCAGAACAGTTAAGTCAGAAAATTCAGGCGCAATCAATACAATTCGTATTTTGTCATTCCGACATTCACGGTGGTAATGTATTGATCGATAGCAACGATAAACTTTATATAGTGGATTGGGATGAACCTATCATGGCTCCCAAAGAGCGCGATCTTATGTTCATTGGTGCAGGGATATGCAATGTTTGGAATAATCCCCATGAAGAAACACTTTTTTATCAAGGTTATGGCAAGACGGAAGTGAATAAAAGGCTATTAGCCTATTATCGCCATGAAAGAATAGTAGAAGATATTGCCATTTATGGCCAAAGTTTATTGTTAACAGCGGATGGAGGTGAAGACAGAGCAATTATGTATCAGCATTTTACAGATATGTTTAAAGTAAATGGTGTTGTGGATAATGCTTTTCACTGTCTAACCCCCTGATTTCTATAGAATATGCCAATAAGCCGATAAATGGTGTATCACCTCAATGCAATAACTTAGTATAATAACTAAATTTTGTAATATTCGGGGATAATGATTATGCTACAAGGTGCTATTAATGGGGCTGCTTCTTATGGTGCTTCTTTCTGGAGAGAAACTGCGTGTTCTTATCCTTTTGTGCAACAATATATTGGTTATTGCCCTTCAGTTTGTGATTACTTCCCTAGCAGTTTATACAATATGTGCCAGACAACAGTTAGCACGGTCGGCCCTTATGTCACACCTATTGCTGAATCATTAACACCCTTAAATGCAGTCTATGGTACCTTAGCTGTTGCGAGTGCCTATATTGCTTGGAATCTATATCAGAGAACGGAAGGACAACAAGAAATCAATGAAAAACATGACCTGGTTTTGCAAACAATCAACAAACTTCTTTTAGGACTTGAAGCTGATGTTGCTGCACTTAATAAGAAAATGGATAAATTAACGCCAGAACAGAAAATCGAAGAAATTGATAAGATTAAACGTGCGCGTGATCAATTAGCAGCTTACATGAAGCAAGCCGGCGTTTCAGATATTTTCTATGGCGATAAAATTCGTGAAATGGGATTAGAAATTCAAGAAAAACGTGCTGAAGGCGAACCTTTACTGTCATCTAAAAATGTAGCTACTAAAGAAAAAGTCAGACTCAACCGTGCAATAGCTGCAGCAGCAGAGCAAGCTAAAAAGCGTAAATCTAAAGGGCCAGCATTTGAATTGCATGTAGCTAAGGATGAGCCATTACCGACCACGCCAGTTATTTCATTAGCCACACCTACAGTCACAACTTTCACTCGTGATCAACTGATGGCGCAAATTAAAGAAGTTGGCGGCCAGAAAAAGAAAATAGCGCCAAAACCCACATAATAAATAAGACCAGAGGGAGCTCTCCCTTTGGTCAGTTTGTAAACTATCTTCTATTTACTTCAGCAAAAGCTTTGTTTACACTAAAAACTATGAATAAAGAACACATCATTGTAAGACAACCCCAAAGTCTGCGTATCCTGCAGGACTTTTTCATGTCTGTGACTACAACCACTACCACCGCGGCTACCTAGGCTTTGCGCGGAAGGTAGCCATAGCGGCTGCCTTCTGGTGTTACTGTAAACTAATCAAAACTCCAAAGGCAGCAAAGATTTTAAGTTTTTGGCCCAAGGAGTTATCATGAATCAACCCAATTTACCACTTGAAATAATGCGCCATTCTTGTGCACATCTGCTTGCAGCTGCAATACATGATTTGTGGCAAGACGCTCGCTTTGGCGTGGGTCCTATTATAAAAGCTGGTTTTTATTATGACGTAGAGTTCTCTAGTCCCATTGGTGAAGCGGATTTATCTCGCATCGAATTAAAAATGCAGGAGTTAAAAGCAAAACCACTTCATTTTGAACGGATGGAATGGCCTATCCAACAAGCCATTGAGTATATGAAGGCAAATGGTCAAATTTATAAAGTTGAGTTATTAGAGCTACTGCGTGATAAAGGCAGTACCGCTGTTGCTAGTGAGGTGAATGAGGATTTTCAAAGCCCCGCCGGGGTAACACACGTTTCATTGTATCGTTTGGGTGAATTTATTGATCTCTGTAAAGGTCCGCATGTAGAAAGTACTCAAGACATCAAAGAATTTAAGTTGAATTCTATTGCAGGTGCTTTTTGGCGTGGTGATGCTGCACGTCCTCAATTGCAGCGGATCTATGGATTGTGCTTTGAAAATAAAGAAAAACTTGATGAAAGACTGTGGCAAATTGAAGAAGCCAAAAAAAGAGATCATCGACGCTTAGGTAAACAATTAAATATTTTTGCCATGAGCGACGAGATTGGGCAAGGCTTGCCTTTATGGTTGCCAAATGGGGCAATCATTCGCCAAGAATTGGAACAGTTGGTGCGTAGCGAAGAAAATAAAGATGGATATTATCCCGTTTCAACGCCTGTGATCGCTAAGGAATCATTATATCAACGATCTGGTCATTTGCTTTATTACAAAGAGGATATGTATGCACCGATTGATATTGAAGGGGAAAAATATTACCTGCGGCCGATGAATTGCCCTCATCATCATGAGATATATTTATCCCAACCACACTCTTATCGAGAATTACCGCTTCGGATCAGTGAATATGGTCATGTCTATCGCTATGAAGCAAGTGGGGCACTTTCGGGTTTGATGCGTACGAGAGGTTTTTGTCAAAACGATGCGCATATCTATTGTCGATACGATCAAGGTAAAGAAGAGTTTCTAAAAGCACTACTCTTGCATGAACGTTATTATAAAATCCTCGGCATTGATAAATTCTATATGAGACTATCGCTTCCTGATTTAGAAAAAAGTGAAAAATACGTTGGCTCCCCTGAAAAATGGGAAGAAGCTATAAACATCATTAGAGCGGCAATGCAAGAATCTAATCTTCCTTTCATTGAAGAAAAGGGCGAGGCTGCCTTTTATGGCCCTAAGATTGATTTTATGATAGAAAGTGCAATTGGGCAGGAATACGCTATTTCCACTAATCAACTCGATATTTTAACGAGCGAGCGGTTTAATTTATCTTATATAGGTGAAGATGGTTTGCATCATCCTGTATATGTGATTCATCGTGCGCCCTTGGGCTCACATGAACGCTTTGTTGCTTTTTTACTTGAACACTATATGGGCAACTTTCCAACATGGCTTGCTCCTGTTCAAATTAGAATTATTCCGATATCGGACAAGCATTTTGACTATGCTAAATCCATCCAAGCGATTCTTAGCGATTCCCCTGCGGCAACGGCTACGGGATCTTTACGTGTTGATGTGGATTGGACAGATGAGCGTATGCAAAAGAAAATATTGAAGGCTCAACAATCGAAGATCCCTTATATGATTCTCATCGGCGATAAAGAAATGGAGAACAAAGAGATATCTATTCGCCGGCGAGATGGCATTAAAGTAAATAATTTACCTCTGAGCGAATTTATCGAAAAGTGTGTTAATGAGATTAAATCTCGTTCGCTTGAGTTAACAATATAATAGGTGATATATGAAAATCATTGATTTAAGAAGCGATACCGTTACAAAACCTTCTGCTGGCATGAAACAAGCCATGTGGGATGCGCCATTGGGAGATGATGTTTTTGGAGATGATCCTACGGTCAATCAACTTGAAGAAATGGCAGCTGGAATGCTTGGTAAAGAAGCAGCGTTGTTTGTTCCTTCAGGAACGCAATCGAATTTGATTGGGATCATGATTCACTGTCAACGAGGTGATGAGTATATTGTTGGACAAGAAGCACATACTTATAAATGGGAAGGTGGTGGTGCTGCTGTTTTGGGTAGTATTCAACCACAGCCTGTTCATTTTGAAAAAGATGGATCGTTGGATCTGGATAAATTAGTGAATTATGTTAAACCTATTGATGATCATCACGCCAGAACAAAATTATTGTGTTTGGAAAATACACAAACAGGCAAGGTTCTACCTTTATCTTATTTAGCCAAAGCTCGGGCATTTTGTGAACAACATCATTTATTGCATCATTTAGATGGAGCACGGGTTTTTAATGCAAGTGTTAAGCTTGGAGTCGACATAAAAGAAATTAGCCAACATTTTGATTCAGTATCTATTTGTTTATCAAAAGGTTTAGGGGCACCGATAGGATCGGTATTATGTGCATCAAAGGATAAGATTAAAGAAGCCAGACACTGGCGAAAGATGCTAGGTGGCGGAATGCGCCAAGCTGGAGTTATTGCGGCAGCGGGTATCTACGCTCTAAAGAATAACGTTCAAAGATTGCATGAAGATCATGAAAATGCACATTTATTGGCAACTTTGCTAAGTGAGATTGAGGGAGTCTACGTTGAAATGCAGGATATTCAAACTAATATTTTGTACATTAATATACCTGATAAACATACGCAGTCTTTTTTACCTTTTCTAAAAAATAAAGGGATACTGATTGCTAAAGGTAACAGGATCAGACTCGTAACGCACTTGGATATTCAGCGTCAGGATATTCATACTTTTGTAAATGAAGTCAGAAATTATATGAAAGAAGCGTAATCAACTTTTTTGAGAGGTTAAAATGAATAAGATAAATTTATCAGAAAAATTTAGTTTATTTAACGAATACTGGTCCCCTAAAATTGTAGGTGAATTGAATGGTCAATATGTTAAGCTGGCTAAATTTAAAGGCGAATTTACTTGGCATAGTCATGAAAACGAAGATGAACTATTCTTGGTTGTTAAAGGAGCCTTAAGAATCGAATTAAGAGATGGTACAATCACTTTAAATCAAGGTGAATTTTGTGTCATTCCAAAGGGTGTTGAACATAAACCGATTGCTGATGAAGAAGCTCATATTATGTTATTTGAGCCAAAAACCACGGAACAAACCGGTGGAATCGCAAGTGACTTACTCGTTGAAAATCAGCCCTGGATTTGATTTTCATAACATATTTTGTAAGTCTGCTTAGTCACTAATGTGGATTTAATTAAAATGAACAACATTAAAATCAGAGAAACAAAGCCAGAAGATTCGGCTTTCATTGCTAAAACGATGAAAGAATATTGGGGCGGTGAGCCCCTTGTCATTAGAGGGAAAAATTATTTCCCTAGCAAATTAAATGGTTTTATTGCCCAAGATGGTGAAAAGCTTATTGGTTTCATATTCTATGAGTTGCAAGGTTCGGATTGTGAAATCATTGTTTTTGAAGTGTTTGATAAATTTCAGGGAATAGGCACTCAGTTGTTAGATTGTGTTAAAGATAAAGCCAGAAAAAAACAATGCACTAGACTCCATTTGATGACAAACAATGATAATCTTGATGCTTTGCGATTTTATCAAAGAAGAGGTTTTACCATTTGTGGAATCCATTTAAATACAGTAGCAGCTGCTCGGAAGATGAAACCTGCCATTCCCGAAGTTGGTGAGTATGGTATACCGCTAAGAGATGAGATAGATTTAGAATTTTTTCTTTAAAGCCCATAGCGTGGCCTAGGGCATTAGCTCGTGCCTGTAGCGCGGCTTAGAAAAAAAAATGCAACATTCCTGCGCTGCTACCGCAGCTTGGAGAGTCGAGGTCTCCACGAGGGGCTAATATCCTACGCAGCGTTGCTGCTGAAGAGATTAAACTGAGGGTGATATGATTAAAAACGCAATTATCTACTTAATCGGCTTTGCGGGTACGGGGAAGTTAACGATCGCAAAGGAAATAGCTCTTAAAGCCGATTTTAGGATTGTTTCTAATCATTTAATCAATAATACGGTTTTGAGTGTAATACAAGCTGATGGCAAAACGCCTCTTCCACGCACAGTATGGGATAAAATAGGTGTTGTTAGAAATGTGGTGTTTGATACAATAGAGACTATTTCACCCTCTGACTTTAATTTTATCTTCACAAATGAGCTAGTTGAAGGAAATGAAATAGACATAAATATCTATCATAGGATTGAAGAGATTGCTCTGAAAAGAGGCAGTGAATTTCTTCCCGTTAGATTAATTTGTGAAGCAGAGGAGTTGGGTAACAGAGTTGATTCGCAAGAAAGGAAAGCAAATTTTAAGATGGTCGATAGAGAGGCTTCTTTAAAGCAATCCCGAACATCTAAAGTATTTACGCCCAATCATCCAAATACTTTTACATTAGACGTGACAAATATAAGTGCTTCTAATGCAGCAGATTTAATTTTAGCAAAATTACAGAGTTTGAACTGAGACCTCAATGCATAGAGACGAATTAAAATACTCCGATAAACAATTAACCGACATCGTTTGGCAAGCTTATGCGATTAACATTCAAAAGCTAAGCTTTATTGATAGTGGTTCCTTTTTTGGATTCATAGCGGAACAAGAAGATGGCCACAAATTATTTTTAAAGATTTATCCTAAGAAAACAATTGATCCAGCATTATTGTCCGTTAATGAAGTGGGTGCTGCTTTGCAGCGCTTTCGGAAAGAATTTGGGATGGATAATTTATCTTATTGCATCCCAGATAAAAACAATCAGTTTTGTTTTGAAACCAATGAATTACAATTGGCTCTGTTTGACCATATCGAAGGTTTTCATCCAACGTACACACCAAACATGCTATCAGCAGATAAATTGGCCCACATATTTTACCAATTGCACCATATTCCTTGCCAGGCGTTTCCTCATTTTAAGAAAGAAGATTTTAACATTCAATATGCCCTTGGCCTGGCTGATTGGATTAACAAGCAAAGATGGTCTAAAAATGAAGTTTTTTTTAAACCAATGATAGAGTTGTTAACTTTAAACAAAGAAAAATTGTTCAACCATTTAAACGAGTTAAAACAGTGGCAAATAAAATATTCAAAGTTTGCCTTTCCCCAAGTCATTACCCATGGTGATCCGCATCATTATAATGTATTGCAAACCAGTTCTGATGTATGGTTGGTAGATTGGGATGGCTTGAGAATTGCGCCAAGAGAACGTGATTTATGGCATTATGAAGACGCTCCTCTAATTAAAGAATATATCAAGCTTGATATTTCCTTTAAATTGAATCATGAACTATGCGCTTTCTATCAACGTCAAAGATTTTTTGAAGACATTCGTTATTATTTAGATCAGATTTTTCTGAAAGGGAATGCTACCAAAGAACAAGATGATAAAGATATGCAAAGCTTCTTGAACCATTGGGGATGGGAAATATGTTTGAAATAAGAGCATTAAAAAAGCAAGATATCCCCTTAATGGTGACGGCCTTTACAACCATTGGATGGAACAAACCTGCATCTTTATTTGAAAAATATTTGAATGAACAAACTGAAGGGGAAAGATTTGTCTGGGTATCATTTAATCAAGATGATTTTTTGGGTTATGTGACATTAAAACTAAGCTCTGAATATTCGCCCTTTGTAAAAGAAAAGATCCCAGAGATAATCGATCTCAATGTTCTACCAGCTGCTCGTAAGAAGGGATTAGGCTCAGCTCTGCTAAAGAGTGCCGAAGATAAAGCGAGTTCTTTTTCCAAATATGTTGGTATTGGGGTGGGATTAACACCCGACTATGGGGACGCTCAAAAACTTTATGTAAAAAGAGGTTATATCCCAGATGGGCGTGGGGTTACTTATCACTATAAAACGGTTGTATGGGATCAAGATTATAAAGTCGATGATGATTTGGTTTTGTGGTTCACAAAAAAATTGGCATAGGGATTATGATGGTTTCTCTGGATTTGAATAAATTTAAAATGATTCCGGCTCTTATCGAAGATTACCCCGTCATTCAAAATATGGCCCGATTTTATGTTTACGATATGTCTGAATATATGGGTACAGAATCTGGTTGGGAGTTCCCAGAAAATGGCCTTTATGAATGCATCGATTTTAAAAAATATTGGTTAGATAAAGAAGCCTTTCCTTTTTTGATTCGTTATGACAATGAATTGGCAGGATTTGCCATCATTGATAAAAAAGGAAGCGAGCCAGAAATTGATTTCAATATGGCGCAGTTTTATATCCATCGGAAATTTAAATCTCATGGCGTTGGCAAATACATAGCGACGCAATGTTTCGATAAATTTAAAGGCGTGTGGGAAGTGATGGTAATGCCAGAAAATACAGGAGCCTATCTTTTTTGGACATCGGTGGTGAAAGATTATACGCATGGGAAGTTCATTGAGTATACGAGAAAAATTCCCCATTTTAATGATTCGGTAAAAGATATTTTTAGATTTAATTCAATGAATATTAAAAGTTAATGAGCTAATGAATGATTCAAATTATTTTACCTAAAGTGGCTGAACAGCTTTGTCGAGATCTTGCAAGTGGATTGCCGGAATGGTTTGGGATCGCCTCTGCAAATGAACGCTATGCTAAGGGATGTTTAGAACGTACCTCTTTTGCGGCAAAGAGCGATAATGAATTTATGGGGATGATAACCCTGGAGTTCCCATTCCCAAACAATGCTAATATTTATTGGATGGCAGTTAAAAGAAAATATCATGGGAAAAATATAGGTCATCAATTAGTTGAAGCGGCCCAGAAATATTGCTTAGGAAGGGGGTGTCAATCAATCACCGTTGAAACATTAAGTCCCAAACAAAAAGATCCGCATTATTTGAAGACCTATCAATTTTATGAGAAATGCGGATTCAAACCATTGTTTGAATTAAATCCATATGGACCTGATCTTTTGATGTGCTATATGCTTAAAACATTTCTTACAGCCACGTAGTGGCGTAGGATATTAGCCCCGTGTGGAGGAGCTCTTAGCGACGGAACGCGGGGTAAAAAAATTCCCCACTCCCCCCTCTTTTCTTCAAGCCGCGGCGCTTCCGCGGCTTGAAGAAAAGAGGGGGGAGTGGGGTGGTGCATTTTTCCCCCATGTTCCAGCATTTCGCCTATCGGCTCTATGCTTACACAAGGGGCTAATATCCTACGCAGCTTTGCTGCTAAAAGAAGATACTGCTCTAGATGGAGGTAACAAATGAAATCAAATTTCTTATTACGTAAAGCCACAATCGCAGATTTCGATGCCCTTCATAGAATCTACATGCATGAATCTGTCAATCCTTATCTCAATTTTGAAATAATGGACAAAGAACAATTTAAACCACTTTTTAATGAATTGTTACAAAGTGGTGATATGTATGTCTATGAGGGGGAAACCCATGTAGTTGCTACTTGTATTGTTATGAGATTAAAGCGCCGTGCGCATCATGTAGTTTCATTAGGGTCGCTGGCTACTCATCCTGCATTCCATGGACAGGGGATCGGTACGAAATTCTTGAATGAATTAATAAGTAAACTTAAAGTAGAAGGTGTGAAAAGAATTGACTTATGCGCCGAAGCCGACAATCCAAAAGCTATCAAATTTTATCAAAAGCTGGGTTTTGAACTTGAAGGCGTATTGAAAAAATATTTTATCAGAGAAGGCGATAACAATTATATCGATGAACACTTAATGGCAAAGATTTTAGATTGATTTTTTTTCATGATTAATCAGCCACTCCTTGCGTGTTAAACCACCACCATAACCACCAAGTTCACCATTGCTATTGATGACACGGTGACAAGGGATAATCAGCGCTAATGGATTTGCACCGGTTGTTTTCACGCCCACAAAGAAAACACCCTCATAGTCGTTTTGTTAAGCAATGCCTGATAATATTCTCTTTTAACTTTTGACGTAATCACGTTACCCTACAAGTAATTTTTTTAGCTTAGTTATTATTATACTCGATTCATTAATCGCCGCCGCCGAAAATCGGGCATTGATTTTTAATCCATAGGTGGTTAACTTAGTAAAAAAGAACTAAAGGAATAGCATACATGAATATTCTGTGCATTATGCATGCAGATTTTGAAACACCGGGTGTGATTGAAAATTGGGCATTAGACAATCATCATCATTTTACTATTTGCAAGCCGTACAAAGGCGAAAATTGTTTAAAAACGTCAGACTTTGATTTTTTAATTGTAATGGGTGGTCCTCAAAGCCCATTAGAAATCGAGAAAGATCCCTATCTTAAAGATGAAATTTCATTAATAAAGCAGTCGATAAATCAAAACAAAATTATTTTAGGATTTTGCTTAGGTGCGCAATTGATTGGAGAGGCTCTAGGATCTAAAACTGAGAAGAGCCCAGAAAAAGAAGTTGGCGTTTTTCCTATATCGCTAACCAAGGAAGGCATGCAGGATCCCCTTTTTCAACTGTTGCCTAATCACTTTCCCGTTATCCATTGGCATAACGATATGCCAGGACTAACAGAGAATTCAGAAATTCTTGCTTTTAGTGAAGGTTGCCCGCGCCAAATTATACGTTATGCACCAAATATTGTGGGCTTTCAATGTCATTTGGAAATTACTTTAGATGGTATGAAAACAATGATAAAGGCATGTCAAAATGATTTAAAGCCCAGTCGGTTTACGCAACAACCTGAAGATTTAATGAATTATGATTATGAGGGGATTAATAAATTGATGTATAAATTCCTTAACAGAATAGTACACACTGCAACATCGGATTTAATTTACAAATGATGAATGAAAGTTCTGAACAAACACATAAAAAAGCCGTTCATACCATTATACTTAATTATTTTGGAGAGATCCCCACCTTTATTAGGCGTATGACCATTGGTATCTGCAATGAAGTTTATGATGTTGGCTTGAATGAAAAGGAAGTGATAGTTCGTTTGAGTCCTGATAAAAAATATTTAATGGGTTCCCACGATCATATTCCACAGTTAAAATCTCTTGGAATAAAAGTACCTGATATTTTGGAAGAAGATTATACTCAAACTGAAGTTCCCATTTGCTATCAGATCCAAAATAAAATCGAAGGAAAAGATTTAGGTCAAGTTATCGACAATTTTAGTGATGCTCAGTTAAAAGACTTGGCAAAGGAAATAGCATCCATCTTCAAAAAAGTGCAAACACTTCCCACCACTGAAAAGTACGGTGTTGTTTGGGGAGGGGGCGATAATGACTTGAGTGATTCATGGACCCAAAGAATGAAAATATGGATTGAAGAATCAAAAGAGCGTGGTAAAAAGACTTGCGTTATGGATGAGCAACTATCACAACTTGCTGACAATCTTTATCAAGAGAATAAAGCTTACTTTGATTCTGTTAAGCCTGTTATGTATTACGGTGATATTTGTTCTAAGAACGTGATGATAAAAGAGGGCGCTTTTAACGGGTTAGTCGATTTAGATGGCCTCACTCAAGGCGACCCTTTGGAAGCCATTGGTAGAATAAAATTAAGCTGGTTTGGTACACATCATGGTGAAGTCTATACCAATGCTGTGATGGACGAACTTGGTCTAGATGATGCGCAAAGAGCACGCGTTACACTGTATGCGTTATTAAATGTGATCTCTTGGACTTGTGAGAATGGCATTCAATTTAACCAAAACACAAAACCCATCGTAGATAAAGAAAAAGAAAGAAAAGATAAATCCATAATAAAAAAGCTTGTTGAAGAATATTCACGGTTGAAAAAATGAATATAATTATTGATTATCTTAAAAATCATCCCCATGTACCTTTATTGGCAGAGTGGGCATTTAAAACTTGGGAACAGTTCAATCCAAATGCAAGTGTAGAAAGAGCACAAAGAAAACTGATGGAGCATTTAAATGATAATCAATTACCACTTGCGTATGTTGCTTTGTCTGAAAACAAGCCCATTGGGATGTGTTGTTTAAGATCAAATGACGGCATTCGTGATGATCTCTCACCATGGCTTGGTTCTTTATATGTTGAACCAAATTATCGTTCTCAAGGCATCGGAGAACAACTCATTGCCACCATCACCAAAAAAGCTCAAATCCTGGGATATCCAGAACTTTATCTTTTAACGTTTGATGAAACCTTACCTTATTGGTACAAGAAATTAGGTTGGAAACTCATTGGAGAAGATGAACTGAATTGCTTTCCGGTTAGTGTTATGGCTTTTTCTCTTAGTACTTTGATTTAATAAAAAGTTGTGATAAAAGGCTATGTGTTTTGTTTCAAATACATTTTAGCGAAATAGAAGGGAGAATTATGATGGCGTGGGCAGATATTTTACCAAGCTTTTCGTGGACTGCTAAAGAACCTGTTATGAAAACAATAGAAGGTTTTTTAAGTTCATGGCTAAGTCCTCTTGTTAATTGGGTAGCGGAAAATTGGCGCAGCAGTCCTTTCAATACTTTTTTTGCTGGACTGGGGACCTTTTTGGGTGTCTATTTTGTAGGCGGATATTTTTGGAATCGCACTTCTAATAAGAAGGATAAAGCAAAAGCAGATGAAGATGCTAAAACAATGACTCAGATAAGAAATTTTACACTAGCAGCAGGTAATTATGATCGGACCATGACGACGCTCTCAGATCAAATTCAAAAGTTAACCACAGGCTTAGATGATAATAGAAAAGCAACAGTCGCTAACACAGGTGCTATTATAGCACTTTCTGCAAGAGTAGAGGGAGTTAGAGAAGCAGTAGTTGAGGGGTTTAGAAATTATTCTAGAGAATTAAGTGAAAAGATTAATGGTTTGACTGCAAGAGGAAGTGTTATTGACGCTCATGGAAGAACACTTCAAATTATTCAAGGTCATACGACTACTATGTCTAGTCAAGTTGGAACGATGGCAACTCAAGTAGAAGAAATACATAGAGCTCGTTCAAAATCCATGTAGACCATACAGCGAGAGAGATTTTATAATCCCTCTCGCTTTTTTTAATCTTTAATCTACTTTTTGCTCGCCGAAATATCCGCAATACAATAAATACAATCCTATCAACAATGCAGGAATGGGTGCGAACATCATATTTTTACCTTGCCAGTAAGCCATTATATTATTGATAAGGTGGGGGAAAAACAAAAATACGGAGCCTTTGATAATAATCCAATAACCAATCAGGGTAACAACGATTGGCCATCCTCTCCAAATGGAATGACTCACCGCGATTGCCAAGCCCAGAAATATCGTGAAAATCCCAACCAGCATTGAAACACCATGGTTAGTGGTTAATTCAAGTATCATCGGTTGAAGATTTTTGACATTTAAAAAAGCCCAAGCACAAAGGATCACTATATAAAATCCTAGAAGTCTCGCCCAGAAGAGTGAATAATTCATAGAATCTCCAATTAGAATGATTGATACTCAATACATTATAACAATAGAAACTGCATTCGTTTCGGGAACATATTTGTAAGTCTAATAACTATGGCGGGATAAATGAATAACGTGAAAATAGAATTTGTCGATAAACTCAACGCTGAAATTGAAGAAAAAATGCGAAAAGATCTCGTCGCTTATGAAGCAAGCCATGGCATTGATGTGAACTATAAACCTTTTGCTCTAGTTTTGTTTGATGAAAAAAAGGAAGCTATTGGGGTTTTAAATGCATTTACCTGTTTTGCTGAGATTTACATCATGGATTTATGGGTTGACAAAACTTTTCGCGGTAAAGGTTATGGAACAAAATTACTAAAAGATCTTGAAAATCGTTTTGATGGTAAAGGATTCAATAATATCAATTTGGTAACGAACGCCTTTCAAGCGCCAGATTTTTACAAAAAATGTGGGTATGAGCAAGAATTCGTCAGAATCAATAAAAAAAATCCAAAACTAACTAAGACTTTTTTTGTAAAGTATTTTAACGAAGAAAACCAAACCCAAGGCATAATCAACAGTTGAACTATTGACTAGAACCTGGTGGTTTTGGAACTTTTGGTACATCCCATGGTTTTGATTTTTGGGGTCCTTTCTCAGCAATTTCAAAAGGATCGATTTGCGTCTGTTTTTGAGGAGTAGAAGAAAGCCCAATGCTCATAGCTGGGTTTAAGATTTGCATACCATTAAGAAAAACTTGAACCCCTTTAGCTTCAAAGCGATACATATTTGCTTGTAAGCGTTGTAACATATTGTCATCAATCATTGATGATAATTTTGAATCCCCACTACTAGATAATGAGAGTGGTTTAGCATGAGGCGTATGCGCTAATTCGGCATTTATGATCATATTGCTCAATGCTTTCAATGCAAGTTGAGCTTTTGCTCTACCAGTTACATTTTTGGGATCATTAAGATCTCCGAACTGACGCATATCGATGGTAAAGGAATTCCCGCCAACATTCTTACTGCTTTTATCATCGGGTTTTCTATTATACATAACTGGTACAGTGGAACCATCTGAACTAAAGATAAGATCCATCAGTATAGAATCCATCCCACCCATTGCATGAGGGACTTTTAGCGCAATCAAGGATAATTTGCAATGTTAGGTGATAGGTCAGTAAACCTCTTTATTTTTCATGGTCTTTTTTAGAGGCATCTTTACCTTTTTTTTCTGGTGGATGTGCAACTTTTCCAACATTTTCAGTTGCAATCGTTTTGAGCCTTGCTGTCGAAACAACGTGCGTTGGGCCCAAAACAAGTTCAGAGGGATCAAGATGGCTAAGCATACTTGAACCCACATCCGGATTTTTTCTTAAAAAATCTCTCATATTGGGCAAGGTATGTCGATGTTCTCCATGTTGCATCGGGATTGATAGCTTTTCTAATTTTTGCAATTCTTCCTTCGTACGTGGATCCTTACTTAACATTGCTTTTATGGATGCATAATTAGATAATAATTCTTCATCACGCAACGCCATCATATACCCAATCTGAAGTTGTTTTTCATCCATGATAAATTGATATAAATCAAATGGAGCATGCGTTTTTGGATCCATAAATGAGAGCGCATACGTTCCAGGTTGAATGGTATCTAAATCAGCAACAAGATCATATTCTAAAATATATCTAATTGAATGCGTTATAGCTTGTCTGGAAAATGTATCTAAAGGAGGTATGTGATTTGGATCTAATAATTCAATTTTAGTAACCAAATCATTAGCAGAATAGCATTGTGAACTTGCACTTCTGCATAAAGATTTTACGATAGATTGATCAGGAATTTGAATCGGTTGAGTTGTTGATGTAATGCAACTAAAAGCCTGATCTAAGATTTGTTTTTGATCGTTAAATCTGGTAACTGGAACAGGTGCTGGTAACTTTCCAAAAGGCTCAGTGACACCATGATAAACAAATAATTCACTATTGCCGGCATCAATCGTAATTAATATTTGATAATGCGCTGCATTTGGCACCATGCGAGCGCCTCTTTCTAATAAATATTTAACAATTTCTTTTCTATCTTTATTCATCACATGATTGGCCGGTCCTTGTTTAGCCCAATTTTCTAATGCAAAAGCAAGGAGATCAGAAGCACAAGCTACTGTTTTCTCATTACCAGTAATGGAGTCAAAATAGTCATCCAATAGATCAGTTGCTTTTAATCTAACGTTAGTTGGATCAACTTTTTCTTTGGATAAAGTTAATACTGCATCATATAAACGAAAGCTCAGTGATCTTTGTGATTTGGCAAATTGATTATTGTTCTTCACAATGTAAAATATTGAAATGGGCTGCAAAGGATTAGAGCGCATATCAAATAAGCCGATATGGTCAATCTCTAGGAGATTGTTAAAAAGCTTATCAATGACGTAGTTCGGAAGTCTGGGTCCTTGAACAAAGGGATGAGCCCCTGGTAATCGTCCTTGACTGAATAGCCTTAAAGCAAGATCTAAATTAAAAACTCGCTTATCTTTCAACGGTAAATCATCCTTAACGGAGGCATATAAATCTCTTGCGGAAAGTATATCGCCAGCAGAAAAGAGATCTTGAATTTGCTCAATATAAACAGTTTGTTGAACTAAAGGGTGGTTATAGATTTTACCTGCATTATTAGCGGTGGCCCATTCATGAACACTTTGAATTGGCGTTGGGGAATTGTTAGTTGGGTTAATTGTTAGAGATTTAGTATTTGATGAACCAAATGAAGGTGTTTGAAGAATATATATCCTCTGAACATCATTAAGATTATCGATGTTGATATCTGCTTCTTTCAAGACATTTAATATCTCAAAAATTATTTTAGCTCTAGGTGAGTCGTCATCATGCTTCGTAAAATTGACTGGGTCAGTTTTTGCAATAATTGAAGAAATAAGGCTAACCCTCTGATTATGAAATAACTGGCATACCTTCTCTCTTGGAATGTGTCCTTTGTATATTTTTTTAATCGTTTCTAATAAATTGAAAAACGCTTTATCATTATCAAGGAGAGCAGCCTTTTGTAGTTGCAATTCAAGACCTGTTAGTATTTGTAGTTGTGTTTGTACTCCAGGTAACATAGTGATACTCCTCGTAATTTCAAAATGCATAGCTAACAATTCATCATAAAATGTTCAAGAATTTAAAACAATGATGTTTGCTTTGGGGTCGCCTAAATATCTATGAAATGGTCATGAAATTGTATATTTAATCACCAGCAATTTTAAACAGTAGATTGTTTAATTCAAAAATCTATACTTATGATTAGATATCGGTCATATTGTTGTACATTCTCTGAATGAAATGGCTGTATCAATAAGGTGGAGACCTATGCCAAAATCAGTGAATAATAGTTCTTTTTCAATTCCAGCAGAGCTATTTCCATTTTTTAAAGCAATGTTTAATTGTTCGAGTGAAGATGAATGGCTTGTCAGAAATTATGGCGAGAAAATTGTTCCTTATATTGAGAACTTAGTTAAAGTGAAAACATTCAAGACCAGTACAATGAGTCTTGAACAGTTAAAATTACTCAAGTCCTATTTCTTTAAAACTAAGCAAAGTGAAACTGCCAATAAAAGAAAGATCATATTGCCTTTGTCAAATGGTATTAAATATTGTGACAAAATGGCGAGTGAATTTGAGGACTCATTCTTTAGAGAAATCGCCAAAAAAAACTCTAAATTAACAATTGATTCATTTTTGCCAAGTAATTACCAAAAGCATTACCGTAAAATATTAGAAATTCAATTATGCCTTTTTGTGAAAAATGAGTTGTCTCAACGTATAGAGACAGATCAACTACAAAAAAATGAGATTACGGATTACCAAGTTTGGATCGACAAAGTTCTTAAAAGCTTGGTCTCTCAAGAATTAGAAATTATCAAACGCGAGGAGAATCAACACGATTATTTTAAACCAAGTAAAGTCTATTATTTTTTAAATGGTTCAAATAAAACATTTAAATTCATACAATTAGAATATATTGCATTACGTCAAATGTTTCGGAATTGGGTTAACGATAAAAAGTACTTCATGCAAAACTCTCTAGAGCTGAAAAGTGCAAGTAAGCGTCTTGCTTTGTCCTTGGGTAGATTTGTTTTTGATCTGTTCTATATTAGCTTAATACCATATCGTCTGCTAAGAACTTTTGTTAACGAGGTGTCTTCCTCTATTTCACTGTTTGCTCAAGATAAATTGGTAACCAATTTCCCTTCAATTGCTAAATATAAGTGTTGGTTAGTATTTCGCTTTACTTTAGAGTTTGGTCTTTATTTTAGTTTATTATATCAGGCTGGTTTGCCTCTTATCCCAATACCCATTTCTTGGCTTCCTTCGGTGTTATTGTCAACTTATTTACCATTGGTTGCAATAGCGTATGCAAGTTCAATCCTACTTGCTACAGCCGTCAGTCGTTTATATTTACATCGTTTAAACGCAGTGCATCTAAGCGCTGCTGAACAAAAACCAGCAATATTACCGTTAAACCACGAGGAAAGCAGAAATGAAGTAAAAACAACCTTAATGAAAAACCATTTATTTAGCAGGTATTGTGATCAGCAAAAAAATATTTCATCTTATCGAAGCTCGCCAACTCCAGAAAATAAAAGAATTTCAATGAAATTGTATAAATAAGGAGTATATTTTCTACTGCTTGTACAACTACTCGCTATAATTCTTTTAATAAAAGTAGAATAATCATTAATGACCTATATCTAAATAGTTGTTAAAATATGACTTTACTGTTACCTACATCTGGCAAAGACAATTGGGGGTTTTTCCCTTTTGGATTGTTATTGTTAACAGTCAGCTATATTCTTGTCTTTTTAACATTTCAATTAGATGATAACAAAAATAGAAATACGGCAATCCAATATTATTTTCAAAATGATATCGATAAAGTTGAGTTTGCTTTATATGTGAAATTTATTCGTAGACATATGAGGGATGATATTTATTTTCATAATCTTGAAAATATAATAAATGGTAAATATACAAAAGCTGATATTTACTGGATGCAAAGAACCGACCCTTTTTTTCAGGCCTGCTTAAATAGTGATGAATGTATGTCTCCTAATACCTTAACGTATTTAAATTGGCAAGAGAAGAGGCGTGAATATTTGAGATTGATAGATAAAATATCATTTCAAAAATATGGATTTAAACCGGCTTCCCCTTCTTTTCTTAACATTATTACAAATCTATTTGTCAATCCAGATATTTATCAGTTTTTTGTAAATTTATTATTTCTGGTTGCCATTGGAGTTTTGATAGAAGTGAAAATTGGGCTGGCTGGTTTATTCTTTAGTTACTGTATTTGCGGAATGTCAATGGTCTCAATCTATTGTTTAATTTCACCATATAGTTTAGTCCCGGTTTCGGGAGCAAGCGGAGGGGTTGCCGGTTTGATTGGTATGTTATTAGTGTTTTCACGATTTAAAAAAGTGAAATTTTATTATTTCAATTTGCGTGAAATTTGTTCTTTTGAGGCGTCAACGGGATATGTATTTTTATCATGGTTTTTTTGTCAAATGTTGCTTTTGCAATTTGCCGCATTTGATGGAGTTGATTTAATATCGCAAGCTGTTGCCTTCTTAATTGGTGTATTACTTGCAATGTTAATTCAAAATACCGTTGTAGTTAAAAAGCATAAAACCAAGTTGCCAGATAGCCCTACAGATTTACAAAGTAGATTAAAAGAAGCTGTAAATGAAATTTCATTGCTAAATTATAATGCAGCAAAGAAAATTCTTTATCCATTATTGGAGGAATATCCTACAAATAAAGAAATCTACTTTCATCTCTTTAACATTATTAAATCAAACCCTTCAAGTGAAGAGTATCATGAGATCGTGCAAAAAATATTTTCAATTAAAGATTCCTCAAGAGCTACTGTAACCATGATTAATTTGGTATTTAAAAATTATGTGAGAAGAGCACAACCTACTATTCGATTTGATGTTGAAGTGTTTATTGGATTATTGCAACGCTTCAGAAAAGCTGGATATTACGAAGATGCTGAGAAAATATTAAAAGTACTCATTAAGCACAATAATAGTGAAATGCTCGAGGAAGTGTTAGCAAGAGAGCAATTATTGTTAGCAAGATGCTATTTAATGAAAAACGATAAAGTGCATGGAGACAGGTTGTTAGGATGGCTTGTTGAAACGTACCCTGAAACGGAATCAGCTAAACAGGCTAAATCGTTTGTTAGTATTAAAAATACAAGTAATTATAATATGTAACTTTTCACATACCTATGCGCCCTAATAGCCGGCAAATAAGGTGTTGGATCTAATCTGACATCAGAACGCTTTGATCGATTTTGATCTTTATCACACTTTTTAACAGGCGGTTTAAATTGAGGAAAAGGCGTTTCAGGTGTGCAGGGAAAAAATATTGGTATGGGGCCTTTGATCATACTGCGGTGAATTTTGTCATCTATTGAATAAACAATATTTGCCCGTAAATGAGGCGCCAATTCTTGAACGATAGCCAATTCCTCAAAAGCGGAAAGATGTTTTAATTTATCAATTTGCATTTCAATGCCAGCATCAGTTCCTTTTTTAAGTAACATTTCATGTGCTTTACTAATGCTAATTTTTTTGATAGATCGCGTATGCGCCCATGTCCAACTTATTTTTTGTGGAATGTGCGGCAAAATGGGTATTTTTCGATAGCATTGTTTTAAATGTAAACGAGCAAGGCCTACTGATTTTAAAGTCGACGCTGTATTTAAATTTCGAGATAATATGCTGTTCATTTTTTCTGTTAAATCAGGGCAAAGTGTTGCCATTTTCTCAGATTTTAAAGCAAGCACGCTTTTTTTGAATCTCTCTTTGCACTCATTAACCTCACTTGCTAGGTTTAAAGTATGAGGGGAGGCTCCAATAAATCCTGGGCAGACAAGTATTTCACGAGGCGCTTGAGAGGGAGTGTATTGTAATTGGCTTAGGATGTGAGCAGTTGTTTCGCGTGCATTTGAAGGATAAGAAGAATTTCCGTTGTTAAGTTCTGACCCTTGAACCCAAGCAACAAGTTCGGACTCCCTTTTTGCCGCAATGCACAAATTTGAGATAGCCTGTGTCATAGAAGTGAAAGCTTCGATTATTTCTATGCGTAGTTCAGATCCCAGCATGACGTTATCTTCCAACTTGGATGTTAAGTTATAAAGCAAAGGGAAATTGGCAATCATCATGAGACATAGAATAGAGAACAAGCAAGACGATTCATTAGAGCATCTCAATCAAGCTTCTATGGATCTGATGAAAACCTATTTTAATGCTTGTGAAGTGATTAGCAATCACAATAGAGTTCCACATGCAAATTGGCAAGATATATTCAATGTGGAATATATCTACCAAAAATGGTTTAGTGAGCTAACACGCGATCCGTCGAAAATATTTCAAGCTCAAACGGCATTTTTCACAGATTACTTTAAATTATGCACGCATGTTCAAAACATGATGTTAGGGAAGAAACAAGAGCCTCTTATTACACCAGAAAAAACTGATAAACGTTTTAGGGCTTCGGATTGGAAAGAAAAACCATACTACTATTATTTACATCAAAGTTATTTGCTTTTTGCACACCATTGTTTGCAATTTGTTGAGCAAAATGCAAGTCATGATCCGAAAATTTCAAGACAAATAACCTTTTTTACCAGACAATATCTTGATGCACTCTCTCCTAGCAATTTCATGCAAACAAACCCTGAAGTTATCAAGAAAACGATTGAATCTAAAGGTGAAAATTTAACGATGGGTTTTAAAAATTTCCTCGATGATATTGTGAAGGGGGACGGTCATTGGAGTATTAAAATGACTGACGCTTCAGCATTTGAGGTTGGGAAAAACATCGCAATAACGCCAGGAAAAGTGGTATTTCAAAATAAAATGATGCAGTTAATTCAGTATGCTCCAACTAGCCAAAAAGTGTATCAAAAGCCACTATTAATTATCCCTCCCTGGATTAATAAATTTTATATCCTAGATATTACTGAGGATCATTCATTTGTTAAATGGATCTTAGAACAAGGTTTTACGGTTTTCATGATTTCATGGGTTAATCCAGATAGTAGCTATCGTGATATTTCATTCGAGGATTATCTTGAGTCAGGTATTTTAGCTGCCCTTGATGCAATAGAACTGTCAACCGGCGAAAAATCTGTCAATGCACTCGGTTTTTGTATAGGTGGCACTTTATTGGCCACTGCATTAGCCTATATGAAAGCAAAAAATGATCATCGTATAGAAAGTGCTACTTATTTGACGTCATTAATTGATTTTACGGATCCAGGAGAAATTGAAGTTTTTATTGATGACCAACAGGTGTCATCTATTGAGAGCAAAATGGAAAGTGATGGTTATTTAGATGGTCGTGCCTTGATGGCCACTTTTAATATGTTAAGAGCAAATGACTTATTTTGGTCTTACTATATTAATAATTATCTTTGTGGACAAACCCCACACGCGTTTGATCTGCTCTATTGGAATAGCGATTCATCAAATTTACCAATGAAAATGGTTAGCTTTTTATTGCGGAGTTTATATTTAGATAATCTTTTGGCAAGTAATGGTCTTACAGTCAAAAATGTGAAGTTGGATTTAAATAGTGTAACAACACCATCCTATTTTCTGTCTACAGAATTAGATCATATAGCCCCTTGGCAATCGACTTATTTGGGGACACAACTTTTAAAGGGTCCGGTCACTTTTGTTCTTGCGGGTTCAGGTCATATTGCAGGTGTTATAAATCCACCCTCTAGTCATAAATATGGTTATCGCCACACAGAACTTGATGCAAAAGCCTACCCAGATAGTGAGACTTGGTTTGAAAATAGCTACCAAGAAGAAGGTTCTTGGTGGGAACATTGGATTAATTGGTTAAAGCCCCATGGAGGAACTAAAGTGAATCCAAGAATACCTGGAGAGGGTAAATTGCCCATTATTCAAGATGCTCCCGGCGATTATGTTAAAAAGAAATTACATTAATCTCACACCCGAGTATATAAACGCTTTTACATAAAAAACTTTAATTTGTTCTATGCTTCTTACATAGCGGTGTGAATCAAACACACTGGATAGATTATAAGTTTCATAATAATTTTAACATGCGAAGAAATAAATCATGAAAATTTTGGTGTGCGATGATTCCGTCATTAACCGTCAAATCATTGGTGGCTATCTTCAACAAATGGGTCATAAAGCAATTTATGCTGATAATGGACAGCAAGCCATTGACTTATTTACTAAGAATGAACCTGATTTGGTGTTGATTGATGTTGAAATGCCTGGTATGGATGGATATGAAGCGACTCGCGCTATTCGCCAATCATGTTATGACTTTTCTCAATGGACGCCCATTATTTTTGTCAGTAGTTATATTGACGATGAGAGTATCGTTAAAGGGATTGAAGCAGGGGCTGATGATTATCTCACTAAACCTGTTTCTGCTGCTGTTCTTCGAGCAAAAATACATGCGATGCGACGATTAGCCGCAATGCGTGAAAACCTAATTGATTTCGGTAAACAATTACGGGAAGTGAATGAAAAGCTACTGAGTTCAAATCAGTTGCTATCGGAATTATCACTGAAGGATCCCCTTACACGTTTAGGCAACCGACGTGCTTTTGAAGAAACATTAACAAGAGACTGTCGAACCGCTAT
Organism: uncultured Pseudomonadota bacterium; assembly: GCA_963829835.1. Classification (GTDB taxonomy): domain Bacteria; phylum Pseudomonadota; class Gammaproteobacteria; order Berkiellales; family Berkiellaceae; genus Berkiella. The sequence continues at coordinate 65,887 of CAWHKC010000002.1, read as the reverse complement.
ACGTGATAATGAACCTGTTTGTATGCTGATGATTGATGTTGATAATTTCAAATCATTTAATGACACCTATGGGCACCAAGCAGGTGATTACTGTTTACAACAAGTATCGCAAGTGCTCAAGCAGGGCATTCATCGTGCAACTGATTTCGTTGCTCGTTATGGTGGGGAAGAATTTGCCATTTTATTAGCCGATACCCCCTTTGCTGGCGGTATGCATGTGGCAGAAAGACTTCGTATGGGAGTTGAAGCATTACAAATTAAAAATAAAAGAGCACACCTTGGGGTTGTCACCATTAGTATTGGAGTTGCTTGTTCTAAAATAGAAACGGAATTTGCAAGCGAGGCACTTGTCGCTGCGGCTGATTCTGCGCTCTATGAAGCCAAAGAAATGGGCCGTAACTGTGTCATGGGTGCTAAAGTGCTTGTTGATGATAAAATATCAGAAAATATTTTGAAATTTAAAAAACATCAGCGACGTCTCCCTAATACCGGCTCAATGTAAGCCACAATTCAATAGAATTTGCTTAGAATTTTGTTATTATAAGCAAAATTCTACATTGGGCTTGTTTATCGTGAAGTTAGTTGGGCAGATTTCAAAAATGGTTGCGCAGGCAACCCAACCGGTATCTTATACATTGCCCATAGGCAATGAACAATTTCCCTTAAATCCCTATCTTGGCAAAACACTTAAATTAACATTTACTCATCAAATAAATTGTGTGGCCTGTCAACGCACGATTAAAAAAAGCTATCAGGATGGATATTGTTTTCCGTGTACCCAACAATTAGCGCAATGCGATTTATGTATATTAAAACCTGAGCGTTGTCATTTTCATTTGGAAACTTGCCGTGAGCCGGAATGGGGGCAAACTCATTGTATGAACACGCATGTGGTTTATCTTTCCAATGCATCGGGCGTTAAAGTGGGGATAACACGAAAAACACAAGTACCCACACGATGGATAGATCAAGGCGCTATAGCGGCGATACCCCTTTTTGAAGTATCAACAAGAAGAGTGTCAGGTTTTGTTGAAGTGATTATGGCAAAATTCATTTCAGATAAAACAAATTGGCGCAAAATGTTAACTGGACATGATAGTACCATCGATTTAAAAACAGTGCGTGAATCCATTTTGGACAAAATCAAAAACGATTTAAAAAGTGTGCTTTTGTCCTTTGGGGAAAATGCTGTTCAGTTAATTAAAGAGCCACAATTAGTTGAATTTCAATATCCCATTATTGAATATCCTCAAAAAGTAACGTCATTATCATTTGATAAAACAGATGTCATAGAAGGCATTCTCATGGGTATTAAAGGACAATATCTAATTTTTGATAAGGGCGTTATCAATATGCGAAAGCATAGTGGGTATGTTCTAGAAGTTAGCGCATAGTGGTTAGTTTTTATTTTTAATTTTTGGTTTATCATTTTCAGCTTTGAGCAATTCACTACTTTTTTTAAATTCATCTATGGTGAGATAGTCAGTATTAGCTCCCTTTTCAGACAATTTCTTTTCATACACTATGGGTAGGTGTAACTTATTTTTATCGTCTTGTAGGATACTAGCGTCAGCATAAGTCGTTTTTTCTTGATGAGAGGATATATAGTCTGCTGTGATATTTGAGATTAACTCAGGTGTTATTACTGCGTCTTTCTTTTCAAAATCTAACATCTTTTCATAGATACTTAAGGGAAGTTTTAAATGGTATTTAAATATCAATCCAAGTGCGTAAATATCGGTTGAGGCACTTAAATAGGGGTGAGAGCGGTTGAGAACAGCCAGTGGTAAAATGGCTTTATTGAAAACTTGAGGTTGATTATTTTCCTTTTTGCTTGCCATATAAGCACTAAGATGAATATTTTTATTGTTTTCTGATAATTTTACGGCCTGTCCAAAATCTATGAGAGATACTTTAGGCTCACCGTTAATAAAGTTAACACAAATATTTCCGGGATGTATGTCACAATGAAGGTTATTTTTATCATGAAATGCTTTTACAGCGTGTAAAAGACCTTGTGCAATTTTGATATTTTGCTCTTGCGTAAGAGGCTCTTTAAACACTTTACCATTAAGGATGTCTCTAAGAGAATACCCTAAATATTCAACAACTTGATATTTTTTTTCCTGACCTTCAATATCAGTTAATGTTTTTCCCGATTTGTCTTTTTTACTGATAGAATCCCTACTAAAAGATCCATGTAACCTTCCTAATTCTGCTTCAAATTCAGTTTCTTTTTCTTTTTTGGGTAAATGGTGTTTATTCGCTACTTTATTTTTTAAGATATGATGTTGTATTTTAATTGCCACTATATGGCCATTTTCATCCGTCCCTAGCTTTGTTTTCCCAAATTCACCCATACCGATGAGTTTAGTTCCTTTGGGAGACATAGCGTAAAGTTTTCCATCAATACATAAAAACGATTGGGATAAATTATCATTATCTTTACGTCTGATTTTAAATTGCGTGATGGTGGGATTTTGTTCTACAATTTTTTTAGCACGTGCCCACTCTTGTGAACTTACTTGAAATTCAATTTCATGTGTTACGGAGCCATCCGGAGCGCTTTGTATTTGCGAATCCAGGGTTAGCTGAGCTTCAGTAGCGTAAACAGTGCCTTTTTCATCGTTTTCGTTTGGCATATTACGAACCATAAATAGGTTTAAATATGCTTATAGGACAATGAGTTTTGGTAATAAGTTCAGAACAAAGAAACCATAATTAGCGCATTTGCACTATTTACATATTAGCGATTATTTCTTCTATTGGGCGTTGTAGCATGATGATGAGATATCTGACTCAACGAGGAATAGCCTTGTTGGAGTAAGGCGCTTGGGTTATGAATATTTGCTTGGGCATAGACTAAGGCACGGTGTGCTAATGCATTTAATTTATTGAGGATATCTGACATGCCAGGTTCATGTTTAAGTAGTTCAGCAACTTTGATAAATTGTGTTAAAGAATTTAACATTTTTGCATATCGAATATCATAATGATTCCACCCAAATTGATTCAGGTTATTTAGGTATTTTTCAATACTATTGATATACGTATTAATAAATGGCTGATGATGTAGTAAATCGATGATATCTTGATGGTTAACCGCGAATTTTCTGGTGGTTTCACTCACATTGATATGTAAAGGCACATGCACTGGAAACATCCACCAATCGTAATGAAAATTGGGGTTGTGGAAACCTGGATTTGAGAAAATGTTCTTGTAGGTATCTTGTTGGCGATTAACCAGTTCTAACATAATATCGCGCATAACTAATAGTCCAAAATATCAATGATTTATCAGGGATTTTAAGACTATTATAGCATATTTAACACTGTTAACTGACCAAAGAGTTAAATTGGCAGAGGAACTGCATGATTTCAGGAGAAACCATGCAGTTTGAGTTTAATTACTCTCAAGGTAAACCCGTTTTCTCTCAGGATTGCTATAGAGCAGGGCGACATGCTTATAAAGACCAATCAGGCCAACGACGTTAATAATTAACATTAAATTCATGAAAATGTCAGCGACAGTCCATACAACTTTGACATGAAATAGTGCTCCAAGTGGAATGATAGCAACAAAGAGATATTGAAATGGGCGGATCATTTTTCTTGAAAAGAGAAATTCAATAGCTTTGTCTGCACAAAATGACCACGTTAAAATTGTGGTAAAAGCGAAGAAAAATAAAGTGATGGTAATAATATGACCGGCAAAAGAGGTTGAAAGGCCACGTCTAAATGCTTCAATACATAAATTTGTGCTTTCTAATCCAGTGATTAACCAAGCATCAGTCATAATTAATACCAATCCGGTTAAGGTGCACACTAACATCACGATTAATGGAGAGAGTGTGCTTATTAAACCTTGGGTCAAAGCGGTCTCGGTGAGAGAGGTTTTGCTTTCAACGGATGAATGAATGATTGAATCAATTCCAACACCGACGTCGGTTGCGAATAAGCCTCTGTCAAATCCAACTCGCATACCTTGTAAAACGGTATATCCCATAACGCCGCCTGTGACAGACATGGGAGAAAAAGCTGCATGCATAATAAGTTCAATGGCAGGTATGAGCTTATCGAGATTTAATAAAACAATCAGCAAACACGATCCAATGTAAGCTACCGCCATAAAAGGAACTACAATTGACGCAACGGCCGAAAAGCGATGCAGGCCACCAAGAATCACTGCGGCAACGATAATGCTCATACCAATACCTGTGACAAGAGGTGGAACACCTGCTTGTGTGAAGGGCAAGGCAAGTGAATTCATTTGTACAAGATTTCCGACAGTAAGCGCAGCAAAGATAGCAAGAAGACAATAAATTTTACCAGTACGTTTTAAACCTAAACCTTTAGATAAGTAATACATCGGGCCGCCGATATATTCTCCCTTTTCATCTTTTTGTCTAAATAGTACTCCTAAAGCACAACCCACAAATTTTAGGATGGCTCCAAAAGTGGCCATTACCCACATCCAAAACAAAGCACCTGGTCCACCCATCGTTAAAGCAACGGCGATCCCAGATATATTGCCGGTTCCTAAATTTCCACCAAGCACTGCTGAGACCGCACTGAATGAGCTAGAACGGTTACCAGTTGTATCTCTGTCACCAATAAAAAACTTCCATGCTTTGAGCATATGGGTGCATTGCACAAAACGAAATCGTAGCGAAAAAGCGATTCCAACGACGGCTACTAAGGGAATTAAAAAATAGAGTGACAATATGTTTTTTAGTTCGTCTAGCATACTACTTCTATATCTTATCCCCTCTCCCATTTTGGGAGAGGGTTTATTTTTAAATGATTTCGGATTCTACGTAGGAGGGAGTAGACAGTCAATATAAATAGTAAGCCAAATAGATTACATATTGGGCGTTTTCTTATCATTTTCTTTTTTAGGAGGGCATTGATAGAGCAAATGTGGTTGTCCATCTTCTCCCATCGTTTCTAATTTGATAGGGAAGCCCCACAGTGTATAGAGATGTTTTAGGACTTCATTGGTTGAATCCCCTAATGGGCGGCGGTTTCTTTGCGTATAACGTAAGGTTAAAGAACGATCTCCTCTTATATCAACGCTAAACACTTGGATATCAGGTTCCTGATTTCCAATATTATAATGCTCACTTAGTATTTGCCTGATCTTTCTGTAGCCTTCTTCATTATGAATTACCAACACTTCCAGATCTTCACGACTATCATCATCAACAATGGTAAAAAGTTTCAGATCGCGCATGACTTTTGGCGACAAAAATTGCGCTATGAAACTTTCATCTTTAAAATTACGCATTGCAAAGTCTAATGTGTCGATCCAGTTAGTGCCTGCTATATCAGGAAACCATTTTTTATCTTCTTCGGTTGGATTCTCACAAATACGCCGTATGTCACAAAACATGGTGAATCCAAGCGTGTAAGGATTAATCCCACTATAGAATTGGCTTTCAAACGGAGGTTGATAGATAACGTTGGTGTGGTTATGCAAAAATTCCATCATAAAATCATCATTAACAAGTCCATCATCAAATAAGTGATTGATGATGGTGTAATGCCAAAAGGTAGCCCATCCTTCGTTCATTACTTTTGTTTGTCTTTGCGGATAAAAATACTGAGCCATTTTGCGTACAATTCGGACAAGCTCACGTTGCCAGCTTTCAAGTAATGGTGCATGCTTTTCAACAAAATAAAGAATGTTTTCCTGTGGATCTTCTGGGAACCGCTTTTCATCTTCTTTAATATCTTTGTTTTTTGAAGTTGGTAAAGTACGCCATAATTCATTAACCAGCGTTTGTAAATATTCAGCACGTTTGGATTGACGTTGCTTTTCTTCTAATAGTGAGATTTTATTGGGGCGCTTGTACCTATCGACGCCATGATTCATGAGGGCATGGCATGCATCTAGAATTTCTTCAACAGCATCAATGCCATATTGTTCTTCGCATTGCGCGACATAATTTTTGGCAAAGACAAGATAATCAATGATGGAATCAGGGCTAGTCCATGTTTTGAAAAGATAATTCCCTTTAAAAAATGAATTGTGACCATAACAAGCATGAGCAATCACCAGCGCTTGCATAGCAAGGGTATTCTCTTCCATTAAATAAGCAATACAAGGGTTGGAATTAATGACCAACTCATACGCCAATCCCATGTAACCACGTTTATAATTCTTTTCGACATTTAAAAACTGTTTACCAAAAGACCAATGGCTATAGCCCAGTGGCATACCCACAGAGGAATAAGCGTCTAACATTTGTTCTGAATTAATGATTTCGACTTGATTAGGATAAGTATCTAATTTATAGCCTCGCGCAATACGTTTAATTTCTTTATCATATTGCTGTAACAATTCATGAGTCCATTCAGAGGAACTGGATATGATATTATGTTTTGGCATAATCTTTTCTTATCCTTAAGGTGCGTTTTCAGTACGCTTAAATAGTTCCCTGAACACAGGATAAATATCTTTAACATCTTCGATGTTTTGCATTGCAAATTGCGGGCATTGCTCATTAACGTTAAGATAAGCTTCCCATAAGCTTTGATGGTGTCTAGGCATAATTTCAACATAAGCAAAATATTGCACATAGGGTAATATATCATTTACTAAAATATCTCTGCACCGTGGAGAATCATTATTCCAATTATCTCCATCCGAAGCTTGAGCTGCATATATATTCCAATCAGAAGTAGGGAAGCGAGCTTGCATTACTTCTTTCATTAATTCCAAAGCACTGGAGACAACTGTGCCTCCTGTTTCTCTTGAATAGAAAAATTCTTCTTCATTGACTTCTTTGGCGGAAGTATGGTGTCGAATAAATACAACTTCTACGTTTTCATAAGTTCTTGTCAAAAATAAGTAGAGTAGAATAAAGAAACGTTTGGCAATATCTTTTTTTGCTTCATCCATTGAACCTGAAACATCCATCAAACAGAACATGACTGCTTGAGTTGTTGGCATAGCTCTCTTGACACGATAGTTATATTTTAAATCATAGGGATCAATAAAAGGAATTTTTTCAATTTTATGCTTCAACTGTATTATTTCTTCAAGTATTTGATTTATTCTATTTGATGAAGGTTCAGTTTTTTCTAATAAAGCTAATTCGGTTTCTAATTCCTCAATTTTTGCTTTTTTAGGAGAGGAAAGGGCAATTCTTCTACCCATGGCATTTTTAACAGAGCGTAATATATTGATATTGGCAGGTGTTCCTTCAGAAGTGTACCCAGCGCGCACCATTTTAAAAGAGGGGATTTTAGCTACTTGTGTTTTAACCAAATTAGGTAGAGCAAGATCTTCAAAGAAGAGATCTAAAAATTCCTCTTTTGATATTTCAAAAACAAAATCGTCACTTCCTTGTTCAGATGAATTGCTGGCCGATGTGCCACCTGAAGCGCCACCTTTGTTAGGGCGTTTGATCAAATCACCTGGGATAAAGTCTTTATTACCTGGTAAAATGATATCTCTTACACCACCAATGCCATAGGAAAAAGAAGGTTCTGAAATATCTTTGGCAGGAATAGTTATTTTTTCACCACTCTCATCTACTTCTTTGATAGAACGTCCTGATATAGCTTGACGCACTGCTTCCTGAATTTGTTTTTTGAAGCGGCGAATAAAGCGCTGGCGGTTTACAGCGCTTTTGTGGCGACCATTCGGACGTCTGTCAATAAAGCGTGACAAGGGTCTCTCCTAAGTGGACTTACGCACACGTAAGTACCATTCGCATAATAAACGCACCTGCTTTGGTGTGTAACCTTTATCGACCATACGATCGACAAATTCTTGATGTTTTTTCTTCTCATCAATAGATGCTTTTGCATTAAAAGAGATCACAGGAAGGAGATCTTCCGTGTTGGAGAACATCTTTTTCTCTATGACGACCCGCAGCTTTTCATAACTTGTCCAGCTTGGATTTTTACCACGATTATTTGCGCGAGCTCTTAAGACAAAATTAACAATTTCATTACGAAAATCTTTTGGATTGCTGATGCCGGCGGGCTTTTCAATTTTTTCAAGCTCATCGTTCAAAGCTCTTCTATCTAAGATTTCGCCGGTGTCTGGATCACGGTATTCTGAATCTTGGATCCAAAAATCAGCATAGGTAACATATCTATCAAATATGTTCTGACCATATTCTGAATACGATTCAAGATAAGCCGTTTGAATTTCTTTACCAATAAATTCCACATATCGAGGAGTTAAATATCCTTTGATGTAGGATAAATAACGTTCTGCAATTTCAGGTTGAAATTGCTCACGCTCAATTTGCTGCTCAATAACATATAATAAATGTACTGGATTGGCTGCTATTTCCGTTGAGTCAAAATTAAAGACTTTAGAAAGAATTTTAAAAGCGAATCGAGTCGAAAGCCCTGTCATCCCTTCATCGACACCGGCATAATCACGATATTCTTGATAGGATTTAGCTTTTGGATCCGTGTCTTTTAGATTTTCGCCATCATAAACCCGCATCTTCGAGAATATGCTTGAGTTTTCTGGTTCTTTTAATCTAGAAAGCACAGTAAATTGAGATAGCATTTTGAGTGTGTTAGGAGCACAATGTGCCTCTTTCAAAGAACTGTTTAGCAATAATTTTTTGTAGATCTGAATTTCTTCTGTGACGCGTAAACAATAGGGAACTTTAACTATGTAAACTCTGTCTAAAAAGGCTTCATTATGTTTGTTATTTTTAAAGGTTAGCCATTCGCTTTCATTGGAATGTGCCATGATGATGCCATCAAAAGGGATGGATGCTGAACCTTCGGTTGCATTGTAATTGCCTTCTTGAGTGGCGGTGAGAAGGGGATGTAACACTTTAATGGGAGCTTTAAACATTTCAACAAACTCAAGTAACCCACGGTTAGCTTTGCATAAGCCGCCAGAATAGCTATAAGCATCTGGATCATCTTGAGCATATTGTTCTAATTTACGAATATCGACTTTACCAACCAGAGATGAAATATCTTGATTGTTTTCATCGCCTGGTTCCGTTTTTGCAACCGCTATCTGACGTAAGCGTGAGGGCCATAATTTGACCACTCTAAATTGATTGATGTCACCATTATATTCATGAAGACGCTTAACAGCCCATGGCGACATGATAGTTTCAATATAACGTCTTGGAATGCTGTATTCTTCTTCTAATATAGGGCCATCTTCTTCAGGACTAAATAATCCCAGGGGCGATTCATGTACAGGTGATCCTTTGATAGCATAAAAAGGGACTTTTTCCATTAAGGCTTTAAGGCGTTCTGCAAGTGAGGATTTACCACCTCCGACAGGGCCTAGTAGGTATAGAATTTGTTTTCTTTCTTCTAACCCTTGGGCGGCATGTTTTAAAAACGAGACAATTTGTTCAATGGGTTCTTCCATACCGTAGAAAGAATCAAATGAGTCATAAAGTTTCATTACTTTGTTTGAGAAGATCCGACTTAATCGTCTGTCCTTGCTGGTATCAACAAGCTTGGGCTCACCTATAGCGCCAAGTAACCTCTCTGCTGCATTTGCGTAGGCCATTGGGTCCTGTTTGCAAAGGGTAAGATATTCCTGAAGGCTATACTCTTCTTCTTTATAACGTCCGTCGTAGCGATCTTTGAAGCTACTTAAAACATCCATATGGCTCACTCCTTTGAAACAAAGTATCTGTGTTTAAGTTTATAAGCTTTATAACTAAACACAACTTTTATCTGAGTTTATAATCAGTATTATGAGATTCATTACCCCTTGTCTGGATCCCAACTTTTTTAAGGGATAGACTTAGGACAGTGAATAAAAATTATTTATCCTCCTAATTAAGCATAGGCAAGCGACGAGCAATATGAAAATGCAAAACTCAAAACTCAATACAACCTACTTGAAGGATTACCAGAGGCCTGATTTTTTGGTCCAGAGTGTTGATTTGCACTTCGAGCTGATGGAGGATAAAGCATTAGTTCATTCTATATTAAGGATGAGCCGCAATACCCACCTGGAAAAACACCAGCGTCCACTTGTACTTAACGGTGAATCACTAAAGCTCATTTCTCTACAATTAAACGATACGCGTCTTAATGCAAAGCAATATGAACAAACACCATCGACGCTTACTATCACAGAGGTGCCTGATAACTTTACTCTTGAAGTGGTAACTGAGATAGCTCCTCAAAAAAATACAGCTCTAAGTGGTTTGTATCGTTCAGGTGCTTTGTTTTGTACACAATGTGAAGCAGAAGGTTTTAGAAGAATCACCTATTATCTTGATCGTCCAGATGTAATGGCAACGTTTACGACAACGATTGTGGCGGATAAAACACGTTATCCTGTTTTGTTATCCAATGGTAATAAAATTGACACAGGTGACATGACCGATAATCGTCATTTTGTAAAATGGCAAGATCCCTTTAAAAAACCAAGCTATCTTTTTGCATTAGTGGCAGGGGATCTGACACTCATAAAAGATTCCTTTACAACTGAATCAGGTCGTAAAGTGGCATTAGAAATTTTTGTTGAGCCACAGAATAAAGATAAATGCCAATATGCTTTGAACTCTTTGAAGAAATCCATGAAATGGGATGAACAAGCTTATGGCAGAGAATATGATTTAGATGTGTATATGATAGTTGCCGTTAATGATTTTAATATGGGCGCTATGGAAAACAAAGGTTTAAATATATTCAACTCAAAATATGTTCTAGCTAGTGAAGAAACAGCTACAGACGTGGATTTTCAAAATGTGGAAGCTGTTATTGGTCATGAATATTTTCATAATTGGACAGGAAATAGAATCACTTGTCGTGATTGGTTTCAATTAAGTCTCAAAGAAGGTTTAACGGTTTTTCGTGAACAGCAATTTTCTGCCAGTACTGGTTCTCCAACCGTAAAGCGAATTACTGATGCGCGCATTATTCGCACCCGTCAATTTGCAGAAGACGCCGGCCCAATGGCGCATCCTGTACGTCCTGAGTCCTATATTGAAATTAACAATTTTTATACATCAACCGTCTATAACAAGGGCGCCGAAGTCATCAGAATGCAGTATACCTTGTTAGGTAAAGCCGGTTTTAGAAAAGGTATGGATCTCTATTTTGAACGTCATGATGGGCAAGCTGTTACTATCGAAGATTTTGTTGCGGCCTTAAGTGATGCGAATGATATTGATTTAACACAATTTCGTCGCTGGTATAATCAAGCTGGCACGCCACAAGTTACCGTTAAAGAAACATTTGATCCAAAATCAAAGCAGTTCAAATTAACATTATCACAAAAATGTCCGTTGACGCCGGATCATAAAGAAAAGATGCCGTATGTCATTCCGATAAAGATTGCACTTTATGATGATGAAGGTGGCAAAATGGCATTGGAATCAAAAAATCACATTCACCAAACTGAAGAAGGTCAGTACATAATTTTAGATAAAGAAAATCAAGAATTTGTTTTTGAAAATGTACCCATTAAACCAGTACCTTCTTTACTTGGTAATTTCTCTGCGCCTGTTAAATTATCTTATCCCTATACAGAATCTGAGCTTGTATTATTAATGACCTCTGATGAAGATCTGTTTAATCGTTGGGATGCCTCACAACGCATTGGCACGCATGCTATCAAATCTTTGATGAAAGATTATCAACAAAACAAAACACTCAGCGCCCCAGCGACATTGATTAAGGCCTATTCAAAATTATTAAAACAAAAAATTTCAGAACCAGCGTTGCTTGCTCAATTGCTCGCTATTCCTTCATTCCAATATGTTGCTGAAGAATTTGCTAGTATCGACGTTGATAGTTTGATTGCAGCAAGAAAAGCGTTAATTCAAGGATTTTCTGAAAGCTTAGAAGATGATTTGGCGCGCATCTATCAAGATGCAGCACAAGCAGATGATGGTTCATTAAGTAGCGCTAGCATGGGACAGCGTGCTTTAAAAAATACCTGTTTATTCTTTTTAGTGAAGTCCGGGGCTAAATGGCTAAATCTTGCGCAAGAGCAATATAAAAATGCGCGTAATATGACAGATAAAATGGGTGCCCTTGGTGCAATTAATCACTCGACATCATCATTGCGTCAAAAATTATTTGATGATTTTTATGCAGCTTTTAAAAATGATCCTTTAGTGGTCAATAAGTGGCTTTCATTACAAGCGGCAGCTGATTTGCCCAATGTGTTGAGCAATATTCAAGCTTTATTAAACCATGAAGGATTTGATATTAATAATCCCAATAAAGTCTATGCACTGATTAATACATTTAGTATGGCTAACCCTGAAAGATTTCATGATGATAGTGGGAAAGGATATCAATTTTTAGCTGATCGTGTGCTCGACTTAAATCAACGCAACCCGCAAGTAGCAGCTCGTCTTCTAGAAGGATTGACGCAATGGAAGCGTTTAGATGAAAAGCATGGCGAGCTAATGAAAAAAGCCCTAATGAAAATAGAATCGTCTGGCAATTTATCAGAAGATGTTTATGAAATTGTAACGAAATCTTTAAGTGCATAAATATGCCAATGTTAACAGTGGATATAAGAATTTCGCCTAGAGATCTTCTTCAATATTATCAAGGGGTAGCTAAAGTAATTGTGGCACCATCAACAACGGGGCAGAGAGTTCAACTCCCCGTTTCAGCTTTGAGACCCTTTGTCACTGCCAATGGGGTGCAGGGACGTTTTGAAATTCACTTTTGTGATACTGGGAAATTGATTGATATTAATCAAATTTCAAAGTTTTGACTTATACCCTTTGGGTATAGATAATCCAACTAGCATATCTTTATAAAATTATTCTCTCTTAATCATCAAATATTCTGAAATATAGAGCATTTACACCAAACACTTTTTTCTTAAACATAATATTTTTTGTTGCATTTGAAGATATTCAACTTATAATGCCCTCTTCTTGCATCAGAGAAATTATGGAGAAGTCGATGCTTGTAGTAGGAATTTCACATCTGTCAGTTGAATATCTCAACGGTGACAATAATTCATATCCTCATTTAAAGGGCTGAACTCACTGATTTAAAACATTGTTCTAAAAAATTAACGTTTTTTTTCCTCATTTAAGGAACTTTTTATGAAACATTTAATGAATGCAGCCATCTGGAACAATGGCCAAGCATTTGACATCTTATCTGGATTGCCTGCTAGCAACGAATCCCTTGATAACTCCCAACCCTGGGAAAGTACAATCTTAACTTTAATTCCCCTCATCGAAGTCAAAAAAAATGAAACACAGTTGCATCAGGCTATTCGTTCGGAAATCGATGATGATGCTATAAACCTCATCAAACATGGCGCAAATTATTATCAACCTAATGGCGTGGGCATAACACCATTTCATCTTGCTTGTGCGAAAGGGAAGAATAATGTCCTTTTCAGTATGATCCAGCAAGAGTACTGGAAAAGCAAAGATAGAAAATCCTGGCTTAAGCATAAAATATTTTATCGTGGATTAGATTTAACAATTAAAGATAATAACGATCAGACACCATTGCATCACGCCGCTGGTCTTTCTTCAGAAGCCACGTTAAAAATATTATTGGATGAAGATATTAATTTCACAGGACGTGCAATCAAATTGAATTGTAAAGACAATCATTTACAAACACCATTACATATCGCCGCTGCAAATCCAAACTCTGAAGTGTTAAAAGCTTTTCTTGAATATCCGAGAGTGGAAGTAAACGTTCTAGACTCGAAAGATAAAAATGGTTTTACACCATTGCATTGGGCGGTTCTAATCAATAGCAAAGCAAACGTCATTGCATTGAAAGCTAAAAAGGCTAATCTCAAAGCTCAATCAAATAAAGAACAAGTTAAAAGAGGCCTACTTGGATATTTGCAAGACAAATTACCGACCAAATTAAATCCCTTATGGTTAGCGCTTGAATTAAGACGATTTGATTTAATATCTGAGTTAATTACCAATAAAGATGACTTGTTGGATGTGGTTAGTAGTGATGGATTTAATGCTATTCATCTAGCCGCATTTTATGGAAATGTGGATTTATTAGATAAGCTTATCATGCGCTTTGGTAATATGACTGTTCTTCAGTCGGAAGATGTATTAGGTAGGCAATGCATTCATACTGCTGCCAGAAATGGGCAATTGGATATGATTAAAACTTTAGTTTCTAAGGGAGCTAATGTAAATCCCTTAGATCGAGAAGGAAATCTTCCTTTGCATCTTGCATCGCAAGAGAATCATTCGGAAGTGGTAAAATATTTATGCCAGATTAAATCCCCCGTCGCAGACGACGGTCCCCTTTGATTCCAAAGGGGGCAGCACCCAGCCTACGCTCAGAAGCTTCGGCGGGCAGGTCATTTAGAGTATTTATCACGGGTCGCCTTGCGACCATTTCTCTCCTTGCCCGGCGTAGCTCTTAGCGTAGACGGGAGCGCAGAGGATTTACACCCCCCTACAAAACCTAATCAATTCTTGACCAGGCTCATTTAATGAACTCATCTCTCCAACAGCTTGTAAAGCTTTATCATCTTTCAATGCATTGAAATCGAGTTTTTCACTACCAAATGCCATACCGCGTGAATTTAATCTTCCTGTTATTTCTCTATTCTTAATCGCAGCAAACGAGAAGTGATGGGGTAAAAAAGGAATTTGGTAACGCTCTGGAAATACCCCTTGAGGATTTTTCTCATCATCTAGTAATTTTGAGGTTCGCATTAATTCAACATAAGAAGTTATTAACTTTTCTTCTGTTAAAAAAACACAAGGCTGTGATATTTGAGTCATATCAAAATAATGTGGACGCAATAAGGCTTCGCCTTGAGCGTCTTCTTGTATGAAATTTTCATCTGCAAGAGCAACAGTTTTTTGTTTGACAAAAGCGTCGATAACAGCATTGTTTTGTTCTATTATTGTGGGTCGTTGAACATCTTGCGTAAAAAATCCGAAAGCTCTGGCTTTGCAAGAAAAGTCATTGGGTGCATAGAAAACGATTCTATTAAATTCCTGAACGAATCCAAGTTCTACCATACATTGAAAGAAGGGAAGTAATGTTCTGGATTGGAAGCGATCAAAAATGCCAACCATTGTAACAATCAAATCAGCTCTTTGAAAGCCAATGACGCCAGAGCGCTGTTTCTTAAAATAGGAAGAGACTGTTTGTGTTGGACCAAAAGGACATTCTTGTAGATCTTTTTGTAGCAAAGCTGGATAAAGCTTTCCTTCAGGCACCCAAGCTGGATAAGCGCTCAATAATGCTGGCAGCATGTTTGCTGCGTGGAAAAACTTGAATGTAAGATAATCTGAAATATGAGCTTGTGTAGGTATTGGCTCTGAATCAAAACGTACCCTGAAGTTTGCTTTAATTGTAATTGAACTTGCGTTCGATGGTCTTTGAGTTACTTCAAAATTGCGTGGCATGAATGTTGGCTGAGTTGTTACACCACCCTGTACTCCATTAACGGGATCTATTTGGAAGTGAAAATCGATTACATCTACAATTTGAACTAGTTTAAGTTTTTGAGATGCACCCATATGAAGTAGAAGAAGATCTGCATCTTTCTTGACCTTCTCCCAATTCATATCTACTTGTTTTGAGCGTTTATTTTTTGAAAATACAGATGGACGATTAATGGCTTGCATCTGAGAGACAAATTGGCTGCACAAAAATCGTAAGCCTTGCATCGTATGATTGAGTGAATAATAGGTCTGTAGATTTGTGCAAGGAATTTCAGCAATCTCTTGAAAGCGCTTTCTAATATAAGGTTCTAGTTGAGACCAGTGCCATAAAAGTAATTTTTTGGGGAGAGGGAAATCAATTCTGGGATGCATTGGCCGTCTGGGAGAACTCCGAACCTGATTAACAACAATCTCATTTGCTTTATTGAGTGACAAGTACCTTGCACTACTTGGTGTGTCCAAGAAATGCATCAAAGTATTAGTGTTTTTTAAGAGGGTTTGTTCATCGAGATTGCTATTAAATTGTATCATGCTTTTGGGTCTATTAGTCTTGGATAGGTAGCATAATAACAAAATTATTGATGAATTTTAAGCCTATGAAAAGAATCTTAGCCACCAAAATGATAAATATAGCTGACATATTGGTGGCAAGAATGAGTTTTTCTTAATAAATTTAAACTACTCGCTCTTTTGGTTATTACGTTGTCCTTTAGTCATCAGTTCATTGATGTCTTTTTCAGACAACTTTGGTCTATCGATTGTCAATGTTAGCTTATTGATTTTACCTGTGAAATTAAAAGGTATTTTGTATTCTTCACTGACGGGTGTTCCTGTATCTGCACCTATATCGAAGTTTTCATCGAACTGAAGAATAATAGGAATAGTGTGCTCCATCTTTTGGTTTACCACTTCCTTTCCATCAACTTTCATTACACCCACGCCGCCTCGACCAATACCACTCAGGTTATTATAAGCGAGTGTCCCAGCACCTAGACCATCGTATTTAAAATCAAATTCTAGGGTATGATGACCAGGTGCCAATACGCCTGGACTTTCCCAACGTACTGCTTTGAGTCCGAACAAATTCCATAAAAATACAGGTTTTCCTTTAAGAATGTAAAATCCATATCCCGCGAAGCGACCGCCTTGTGTCACTATCATACCCTCAGCATTTCCTTGAGGGATTTCAACATCTGCTTTGAAATTGTACGACGTATTAAGAATTGAAGGTGCAACACCATTAGGTGTCCCAGTGATGACACCTGACCAAGCGAACTGGGTACGACCAGCACTCAGACTAGGACGTGGTGAAACAATACGTGTTGCAACGGTGGCATCAAGTGGCAACACTTGGTATTTTTTTGCTTCACTCCAAAACAGCTTATCTAATTCTTTCACTTTATCTGGATACTTGGCTGCTACATTTTCATATTGTGTCCAATCGTTTGTGAGATCATACAGTTCATAAGGGAAACTGGCAGGATCCTCACTCACTGATCCTAAGACATCCCATGGTGGTCTCATCACTTTTGTGCTCGCAATCCAGCCATCATGATAGATAGCATGATCTCCCATCATCTCAAAATATTGCGTATGGTGCTCTGATGGTGCATTGGCATTTTTAGCATCAAAGGTATACATCAGACTGACACCTTCAATCGGCTTTTGAGCAATACCATCGACGACTTTGGGGGCTGCAATGCCAGTCGCTTCAAGGATAGTTGGCACAATGTCGATGACATGGTGGAATTGATTACGAATACCGCCTTTGTCTTTAATCACTTTAGGCCAAGCAATTGCAACGCCTTGTCTGATTCCTCCGAAATGAGAGGCAATCTGTTTAGTCCAGGAAAATGGGGTACTAAACGCCCATGTCCATGGCACTGCCATGTGGGGATAAGTTTTATCTGAACCCCATATTTCATAAAAGGCTGTTAATTGCGCTTGGACCGGGACATCAACCCCATTAAAAATCGCTATTTCATTTGGAGTACCGTTCATTGATCCTTCAGCGGAACCGCCATTGTCACCGCTAATATAAATAATAAGCGTGTTATCAAGTTGGCCTAGATCTTCAACGGCTTGGATCACACGACCAATCTCGTGATCGGCATAGGCAAGATAGGCTGCGTATACATTGGCTTGACGAATAAATAGCTTTTGTTCATCTGGTGTTAACTGATCCCACTTCTTCAGCAAGTTATCAGGCCATGGTGTCAATTTTGCATCTTGAGGGATCACGCCGAGCTTTTTCTGATTGGCAAAAATCTCATCGCGCAGTGCATTCCATCCCTTGTCAAACAAGTGCATATCGCTAATCTTATTGATCCACTCTGGTGTTGGATGATGTGGGGCGTGTGTTGCACCAGGTACATAGTAAACGAAGAACGGTTGTTCAGGATCAATTGCTGTAATGCGTTTCATGTATTCGATGGCATCATCAGCCATTGCTGTGATCAAATTCCACTCTGGTTTATCGATATAAGGATAGATTGCTGTGGTATTACGAAAAAGATTTGGTTGCCACTGGCTGCTATCACCGCCGACAAAACCATAGAAGTAATCAAATCCCATTCCAACTGGCCATTGATCAAATGGTCCTGCTTGGCTGGACTGAAAAGTCGGCGTATTGTGGTTTTTGCCAAACCAGGAGGTCGAATAACCATTATCCTTCAGGATCCGCCCAATGGTCGACTTGTCGCGTGTAATAATAGAATCATAACCAGGATATCCTGTCGATTGCTCTGAGACAACACCAAACCCAGCAGAATGATGATTTCGTCCAGTGATAAGAGCCGCGCGCGTTGGAGAACAAAGTGCTGTTGAATGGAATTGTGTATAACGCAAACCCATTTTGGCGATACGATCCATTGCAGGTGTTGGGATTACACCACCAAAAGTGGAAGGAGCACCAAATCCCACATCATCTGTCATTATTAATAAAACATTGGGTGCACCTTTTGGAGGTACAATTCGGGCAGGCCAAAAAGGTGTTGATTTATCTTCATTGCGCTCTATTTTACCTTTGAATGGTTGTGGATCAGAAGGTATCTTTTGCCCGTCAATGGTGGTTGTTGCGCTAGGTGAACCTGGTGTGCCGGTTGTTTGAATTTCATTGGCAGCACCACATAAAAATGGGGTAATAGTAAAAAGTGCTATTAAAAAGTGTGAAGTGCGAATTTTGTTCATTGTTTCACCCTTGGAATAAGCGCAAGGCAAGATCAGAAAAATTATTCAATCAATAATCGACAGCTTATGAATATTTCTTAATAGCACTACTGGATAAGTATTACTTATTAGACTAGATAGGAAGGTTTGTGTCTGGATGACACTTTTTGTAAACAGATATTTGCTAAAACAATACCTATTCCAAGTGCTATCAAGCAAACAGCTAAAGGAATAACAGAAATCGTATTATTTCTAATGACGGTAGAGCCAACAAAACCACCGCCAATGAATTCCATGCAGCCAAACATTGCCGCTGCTGCTCCGGCATTTTGTTTAAACGGCATCATGGCACCAGATGCACTGGCGCCTAACATCAAGGCGGCACTGCTGCTAGCAATAAGATTGGGTAAAAATAAGACAAAATAATGATCAGATGAATAATCACCGCATACCATACAAGCGCCGCTGATAATCAGCATCAAGGCGCCAATCAAGGTGCTTTTTTTGAAACCAAGCCGGTAAATAAATTTGCCGGCCACAATACTGGTTAGCAAAAAAGCAACGGCATTGGCGCTAAAGAGCATCGCAAATTGCGATTCAGATAACCCATGTAGCAATATAAAATAACGTGGTGAAAGCGAAAAATAACCAAACATAGCGGCTTGAGTGGCTAAACCACAAGCACCAAAATAAAGAAACTCAGGATTTGAAAGAATAGCTTTATAAGGCTTAATGTATTTACCAAAGAAACGATTCGCGACTTGCTGATCAATCGTTGCCTTTGGTTTTGTTTCTTTTAAAAAGAAGAAGGCCAGTAACAGAGCACCTAAGCCATAAAGACTTAACACAGCAAAATTGGCCTGCCATCCATAATAGATCTGTAAAAATGCTCCTAGAACAGGTGCTCCAATTGGCGCAATTGCCATGGCACCTTTTAAAGAAGTAAAAATCAAGGTCGCGTTTTTGCCGTCGTATTGATCGCGCACCATAGCAAAGGCAACCACTTGCGATCCACAAGCACCAAAGGCTTGTAAGATCCTCCCAGTTAAGAGCACGCTCATTGTGTCTGCGGTGGTGCAAATGATACTGCCAATGGTAAATAGCACAATGCTCGCTAATAAAATGCGTAGCCTTCCAAATCTATCTGTAATCGGGCCAACAATTAGTTGTCCAAAACCAAAGCAATACATAAAAACGGTTAGTGTGAGTTGAATATTTACGGCATTAGTTTCTAAAGCCGTAGCCATAGAAGGGACAGACGGCAAATACAGATCTAGCGCTAACCCTAAGGGAAGTACAAAAGGGATCATCAATAAAATGATTATCAACACAGAAGGTGGTTGAGGCTTTTCGCTAATAGCAGTTACAATAGGGTCGGTATTCACAGTTTGCAAGCTATTTAACTCAATTTTTGTTTAGTAATAGCTATTATCTCAAAAGGTTCATGATGGATAAAGCAAAAAGGGGTGTCTTGCTCATTAATTTGGGTACGCCCGATAAAGCAGATAAAGCTTCGGTGAGAAGATACCTTAAAGTTTTTCTGGATGATCCTCGGGTCATTGATTTGCCATGGCTAATGCGCAAAGTATTACTACATCTATTCATTTTACCTTTTAGACCGAAAAAATCAGCGGCTGCTTATGCTGCCATATGGGATAAAGAAAAAGGTTCTCCTTTATTGTTTAATAGCCTTAGCCTTGCAAAAGAAGTTCAAACGTTATTAGGTGATAGCTATGTTGTGGAATGTGGCATGCGCTATGGTAACCCCAGTATTTCATCTGCACTTGAAAAATGCTTACAAGCAGGATGTAAAGAAATAATGGCATTACCCTTATTCCCACAGTACTCCAGTGCAGCCAGTGGGTCCGCCATTGAAAGCTTGCTTGCCACTTATGCACAGAAATGGAATATGACGGCTCTGACAGTCAAAGACAAATTCTATGAAGACAATGGTTATATTGAAGCGCAAGCAAACCTGATCAAACCTTATTTATCACAAAGTGATAAATCCCATTTAGTATTCAGTTATCATAGCTTGCCAGTGCGTCAGATCCAAAAAAGTAGTCAGGGATGTGAAAGTAGCTGTTTTGAAAGTAAACCATGCGCAAATATTGGTGCTAATAATCATTTTTGCTATCGAGCGCAATGTTATGAAACATCGAGACTATTAGCCAATCATTTAGGTTTAACACAAGCGGACTATACCGTTGTTTTTCAATCACGTTTAGGCCGAACAGTTTGGATTGGTCCAGATATTCAAAACACATTGCCACAATTTATCCAACAAGAAAAACGGAATTTGATTGTGGCTTGTCCCTCTTTTGTTGCTGATTGTTTAGAAACATTGGAAGAGATTGGCATGCGCGCGAAAGAACAATGGCGCAATTTGGGTGGAAATGAGTTTACCTTGGTGCCCTGTCTTAACGCGGAACCTGATTGGGTTAAAGCGGTTGTTAACATCATCCAATCTGCTTAATTAGTTGATCTGCTGTTTCGGTTGGCAATAATTGTTGACTATGTTGCAAATCTGCTTTGGCTTCTTGTTTGCGCCCCATTTTTTCTAATAACAATCCCCGTTGATGAAAATAATAGAAATAGTCTGCATTGTGAGAAATGGCTGTTTGATACGCCTCTAATGCTTTGTCTTTGGCGTCTTGCTTGGTCAGCACGTCTCCTTTTAAGCCATAGAATAAGGACTCAGCAGGTTCTTTAGAAATAGCGTCATTGACCAATTGCAGAGCTTGTGAAAAATCTCCTGATTTATAGGCTTTCAATCCATTTTCATAAGCGGTATAAGCAGGCTCACGCTGTTTAAGATGCGCTATTTTTTGCTGATAACGTTCTTTGCCAAGCGTTAAATTTTTTGGCATGGATTGGGCACGAGCAAAATTAGCATCAGCGCGTTCTTGAGAAGGCGGATGAGAAGCAAATAATCCTTCAACCCAACTTGGGGATTTTTTATCAAATAATCGAACAAAGGTTTTTTGGAGACTGACTGCCGCGCTTGGATCATATCCCGCTTTTACCATTGTGCTCATACCATAAGCATCTGCTTCTAACTCGGCTTCACGACTATATTTTGTGGAAACCATCTCTACTGCAACACCGGCACCTTTGGTCAAAGCAGTTGTGGCAAGTTTTGAGGTTGTATCATCTTTAGCTGTTGTGGCTAGTGCGACATTGGTTGCAGCTAAACCTGTTGATAAAATAATTTGTCTCTCCATTGATTTAGCGCCATGTCTTGCTGCGGCATGCGTAATTTCATGCCCTAAAACTGCCGCTAATTCTGCTTCATTCTCAAGGTGAATAAGTAACCCTCTATTGATGGCTATTTTACCACCCGGTAGAGCCCAGGCATTTGGGACGGAATCGTTTAACACCACAAATTCATAAGGAAGATCCGGGCGAGGACTCACCGCCGCGAGTTTTTTGCCAACTTCGTTTACATAGGAGGTGAGTTCGGGATCTAGGGTATATTTTCCACCACTGGCTTGTTGTCCATATAAATAGTTTTTTTCACCCATTTTGATTTCTTGTTTTGTACTGACAAAATGAAGTTCATGGTGTCCTGTGACGGGGTTTTTTGCACAGCCTGATAAAATAACCAGAAGTGCAGCAAGTAAAAGGGTAAAGAAAAGTCGCATAAAAGCCTCATATTAAGGATGATTTTATACCATTATCATTTAAACTATGTTTTTGCTGTCGCTGGCCGACATATATAAAGAATGAAAATAAGTTAACTAAATTTAACTGTGTTTATATTGACCATTATTTTATCAGAATGATGTAGCATCAAGCACAAATTGTTCCGTCAAACGGAGGTATCTAATCTTACACCTAAGTTGTAAAATTAGACTACTTGAATTGAGATAGACTACGAGTGAAGGGGTGGCTATGCGCCGGCAAGAAGAAGCACGTGACGAGCTAATTCAACGCGTCATTGCTCTAGTGGAAGAAAAACTTCCTGCAGACGATGCAAAAATGATTACATCGTTTGTAAAGCAGTATTACTTAAGTGCAGCACCAGAAGATTTGGTGGAGCGCTCAGTGATTGATCTTTATGGTGCGCTCGTTTCTCATTGGCATTTTATTCACCAACGCAAATCACTTGAACCTAAAATCCGGGTCTATAATCCACAATACGAACAACATGGCTGGCAATCTACCCATACTGTAATCGAAATCATATACGAAAACAGAGCATTTTTAATTGAATCAATTCGAATGTTACTAAACCAGCATGGCTTAAACGTCTATTTAATTTTGCACCTTAATGGGTTAAAAGTTGAACGTAATGAGCAAGGCGTTTTAACGAATATCTTTACGAATCACGAATCGGTATCCAATGTTATCAGCGAAATGCCCATTTTTATCGAAATCGATAAACAAAGCGATCCTAAGGTATTAGAAGATTTAAAAACATCCATTGAAAAAGTTATTGAAGATGTCAATTTAACGGTGAATGATTGGCGTAACATGTCTCAAAAGATGGAGTCAGTCATTGAAGAATGTCAGGGTGCCTTAGCTAATAGTACCAAGAAAGAAATTGACGAAGAAATTATAGAATTTTTAGAGTGGATTAATAAAAATCATTTTACCTATCTTGGCTATTGCCAACGCAAACTGACGACATCTCAAGGTAAATATCAATTAACTATCGATAAATCCTCTTGCTTAGGTATTTTACGAAAATACGGCGAAAATTATTTTGAAGCTTTTCAAGATATGCCAAAAGCAGCACAAGAGTTTGCTGTTTCTCCTTTTCCTTTAATTTTGGGAAAAACCGATAAAATTTCCACGGTACATAGACCAACCTATACTGACTTCATTGTTATTAAAATTTTTGATAATAAGGGTAAAGTAATAGGCCAACATCAATTTATTGGACTATACACTTCAGCGGCTTATAATCGCACCCCGCAAGGTATTCCATTATTACGTCTGAGAGTGAAACAAATTCTTGAGCGCGCGGGGGTCACCTATGATAGTCATGATGGTAAATCGATTGTTAACATTTTAGAAACATTACCTCGCGATGATTTTTTTCATGCAACAGTGGATGAGTTGTATGATTTATCGATGGGTATTCTACATTTGCAAGAACGCCAGAGGATCCGTTTATTTGTTCGAAAAGATTCTTTTACTCGCATATTTTCATGTCTTGTTTTTGTACCTAGGGAAAGATTTAATTCAAGACTTAGAGAGAAAATTCAAAATATCCTGATGGAAGAATTAGGCGGTTATAAGGTAGATTTTGATACACGTTTCTCTGAATCAACATTAGCAAGAATTCATTATATCATTAGATTCAAAGATGATTTAGCAAAAGAATACGATTTAACTAAGCTTCAAGAAAAGCTAATTCAAGTTGGCCGTACTTGGGAAGACAATTTGAGAGATGCCTTATTAGATCATTTTGGAGAAGAAGCGGGAAATCGTTTATTCCATAAATATCGGAGTGCCTTTCCGGTTGGATATCGTTCTGATTTTAATGTTCGAACAGCCGTTTATGATGTTCAACACATCGAGCGACTTTCAGAATCAGATCCTCTTGAAATGAGTTTTTACAGACCATTAGATGAGCCTGAAGGTGTTTTAAGATTTAAATTATATAGCCCAGGAAGTTCCATTCCATTATCAGACATTATACCCATGCTAGAAGCGATGGGATTGAGAGTGATAAGCGAAAGACCACATGAAATTGTTCCCAAAAATGGTCAAAAGATTTGGATCAATGATTTTGGAATGATTTTTAATTCAACTATTCAATTAAAAGTTGATGAAATTAAAGAGATCTTCCAAGAAGCCTTTTACCATATTTGGTATAAAGAAGCTGAAAGTGATGGTTTCAACCGATTAGTATTAGGTTCAGGACTTAATTGGCGTGAAGTTGCCATGTTAAGAGCTTATGCTAAATATTTATGGCAAATTGGATTCACCTTTTCTCAAGCCTACATTGAAGATGTGCTGGGCGGTGTGCCAACAATTACCCGAGATTTGGTTGATCTCTTTAAGGTACGTTTTGACCCTGCGGTTTCACAAGAAAAAAGAAATAGCATTTCAAACTCTTTGCGCTTAAAAATTAAGAATAATCTTGAAGAAGTTAAGAATATCGATGAAGATAGAATTATTAGACGATATCTTCAAGTGATATTGGCCACGATTCGTACTAATTTCTTCCAAAAAAATCATGAGAATAAGCATAAATCCTATTTGTCTTTCAAATTAGATCCTTCAGCCATACCAGAGCTTCCCTTGCCTAGACCGCTATTTGAAATATTTGTTTACTCCCCCCGTGTGGAAGGTGTTCATCTTCGAGGCGCGAAAGTAGCAAGAGGTGGTTTGCGCTGGTCAGATAGACGTGAAGATTTTAGAACTGAAGTTCTAGGCTTAATGAAAGCACAGCAAGTCAAAAATGCTGTTATTGTGCCACTGGGCGCAAAAGGAGGATTTGTACCAAAATGTATACCTCATCATGCCACGCGCGAAGAAATAATGACCGAAGGTATAGCCTGTTATCAAACATTTATCCATGGCTTATTGGATCTCACTGATAACTTAGTTGAAAACAAAGTTGTACCTCCTCACGATGTGGTGCGTTATGATTCAGATGATCCTTATTTGGTAGTAGCTGCTGATAAAGGGACGGCGACATTTTCAGATATTGCCAATAGCGTTTCTAAAAAGTTCAATTTTTGGTTAGGAGATGCGTTTGCCTCAGGTGGTTCTTCAGGTTATGACCATAAAAAAATGGGTATCACGGCTCGCGGTGCCTGGGAATCGGTAAAAAGACATTTTAGAGAACTCGACATTGATACTCAAAAAACAGATTTTACCGTAATCGGTATTGGTGATTTAGCCGGTGACGTTTTTGGTAATGGGATGTTGCAATCTCGGCATATTAAATTAATTGGTGCTTTTAATCATCTTCATATCTTTTTGGACCCTAATCCAGATCCAGAAATCAGTTTCAATGAAAGACTGCGCTTATTTAATCTTCCACGTTCAAGTTGGGAAGATTATGATGCAAAATTAATATCAAAAGGAGGCGGCGTTTTTTCTCGTGCTTCCAAGTTCATACCCTTGTCAAAAGAAGTGCAAGAGATGCTTGGGATCAACAAACCTAAAATTGTTGCTAATGAACTGATAAGAGCATTATTAAAAGCTAAAGTTGATCTTTTATTTAATGGCGGTATTGGAACTTATGTAAAAGCGTCCTATGAACATAATATGAATGTAGGCGATAGAGCAAACGATAGTTTACGGATTAATGGTGAAGAATTAAGAGCAAAAGTTGTTGCAGAAGGTGGAAATTTGGGGTTTACGCAACTTGGACGAGTTGAATACGCTCTTAATGGTGGCAAGCTCAACACGGATGCCATAGACAATTCAGGTGGTGTGAATTGTTCGGATCAAGAAGTAAATATTAAAATTTTACTAAATGGTATTGTCGCATCAGGCGATCTTACCGAAAAGCAAAGAAATGTGTTGTTAGGTGAAATGACAAATGATGTTGCTGAATTGGTTTTAGAAAATAATCGTAATCAAACCGAAGCAATAAGTGTTGCTGAATTTAACGCTGAAAAAAATGTACAAATGCATTGTCGCCTAATTGATCATTTGGAACAAAATGCCAATTTAAGTCGGTCATTAGAATTTTTACCACTGAATGATGAGTTATTGTCACGTCAGCAAACTGGGAAAGGACTAACTAGACCCGAGCTTGCCGTCTTATTGGCATATTGCAAAACCTTGTTAAAAAGTGAATTGCTTGCTTCAGATGTGCCAGAAGATAAATATATTGCAATGGATTTAGTCACGGCTTTTCCACAATTGTTACGTGATAAATATGAAAAAGAAATGTTTTCGCATCGCTTAAAACGTGAAATTATTGCGATGCAGATTTCTAATGCTGTCATCAATGATATGGGACTTGGATTTATTCATCGTTTACAAGATGAAACGGGAGCGACAGTTCCTGATATTATTCGTGGTTATATTGCTGCCAGAGAGATATTCAGGGCAAATAGATTTAGAGAAGCGGTTAATGCCTTGGATTTTATAGTTCCAGCCGATATTCAAGTTAAAATGCTTCATGAGCTAAATAGATTAGTACGACGCGGAACAAGATGGTTTTTACGACATCGTATTGGATCAATGGATGTTGAAGAAGTGATCAAACATTTTACGCCAAAAATGCGGCTCGTAAAAGAAGGATTGCATCATGCACTTCAAGGTAGCTCCGAAGAATATTTGTTAGAATTTACTAAAGAACTGATGGCGGAAAATGTTCCAGAAGAAACCGCTCTAATAACAGCTCAAATGGGAGCGATGTTCTCGGCGCTTGATATTGTCGATGCGGCGATTAGCCACAATATTCCTGTAGAGAATGTAACAATCACTTATTATGCTGTTGGAGCTCGTTTAGAGCTGGGTTGGTTTAGAGAGCAAATCAAATTGCATCCCGTTGCAAATCATTGGGATTCACTTGCAAGAGCCGCCATTCGAGATGATCTTGACCGTCAACAACGAAACTTAACAGTTGCTATCATGATGATGCAGCCGGATGTACATGATGTTGAAGCTCAAATTGATGCTTGGATGGCGCAACATAAAGTGATGTTGGATAGATGGCGTCATATGATTGCAGAGCTTAAAACGTTAACTAAACGCGAATTTACAATGTATTCGGTGGCCTTGCGCGAGTTGATGGAATTAGCAAATACAAGCATAGATGAAATTCAATCCAACAAGAGAGTTGCCTGATACGTCTGTTTCTGTCATGCCAGTCATCCTGGCATGACAAATTTTGAGAATAAAAATAATGTGGTACAGCTTAGTTAGACCTTTTTTGTTTTCCTTAGATCCTGAATTTTCACACAATCTAACCTTAGGAATGTTGAAACTTCTTCACCAGTTAGGTGCTTTTCGCAAAACCCCGATTGCAACAAAAAATTCAATCACTTGTTTTGGCCTTAACTTTCCTAATAGAGTAGGACTTGCGGCGGGGCTTGATAAAAATGGTGAATGTATCCCTGCGTGGGGTTCTTTGGGATTTGGGTTTGTGGAAGTGGGTACGGTGACTCCAAAAGGGCAAGTTGGTAATCCAAGGCCAAGGTTATTTCGTCTTCCCAAAAATCAAGCTTTAATCAATCGAATGGGTTTCAATAATAAAGGTGTTGATTACTTAATTGAAAAGCTCAAAGCTTACCCTCTCAGTTGCCCTATAGGGGTGAATATTGGAAAAAATCGAGATACCTCCCTTGAGAATGCGACTCTTGATTATCTTCATTGTTTTCAAAAAGTATATGCTTATGCTGATTATGTGACAGTCAATTTATCATCACCCAATACGCCAGGATTAAAATCCTTGCAGCATGGTGATATGTTAAAAAGCATTATTCATCCATTGCTTGAAGAAAGAAAAAAGCAAACTGATAAATTGCAAAAAATTGTACCGATCGTTGTAAAGATATCCCCCGATTTGGAAACAGATGAAGTAAAGTCCATTGTCGATCTATTGGTTTCGTTAAACATTGATGGTGTGATAGCAACCAATACCACCATAAAACGCCCTAATACTTTGCAAGGCAAAGCGATTAAAGAAGAGGGTGGTTTAAGTGGCGCTCCGTTATTTCAAGCTTCAACTGATGTCGTAAAAACTATCTATCAGCATGTGGGTGATAAATTACCTATTATTGCAGTTGGTGGAATTTTTAACACACAAGATGCCAAAGCAAAACTGGCTGCGGGCGCAAAATTAATTCAGCTTTATAGTGGATTAATTTATCAAGGACCTGCTTTGATCAAGTCTATTACATCTGGATGCCGCTAACTAGTCGCGGCACGTTGACGTTATTTAGGTATATAAACGAAAATTATGCATTACTGCATGCGATATTTCTTGCCTTCGATTTCGTTCCCCAATAATAATAGCGTCTTTAATTTTCAACAGATTTTTTTGTATGCAAGGTTCAAGCTTAATTGAAGTACTAGCGGCACTATTTATTTTTTCAACTGCTATCTTAGGTTCAAGTTTTTTATCGCTTCAAAGCCTGAAAATAACTAGAGAAAGTATGTTGCTCACGCAGAAATTAACCCAGGTTAATGATGAAGCAGCTAAATAAACCAAAAGGTTTCACCCTGGTTGAAATTATCATTAGTATGGGTCTAGGAATGGTTATTTGTGCGGCCACACTACAAGCCTTTTTAACCGCTAAACAACTATTGATGGCGCAACAAGCTTTGGCAAGACTTCAAGAAAATGCCAGAGTTGCGAGCGTTCTGTTAGGAGAATATATCGAATCAAGTGGTAGCTTAGGATGCAATGCTTTTGGCGAAGATCTCTCTATTCATATCGCACCGAATATTGATCCGAAGCTATTTGGATTAAATCATCGCGCTAGGATCATTGCTGTTAATGATGATATTAAAAAGAAGTTACCGCTATCTTCACAAGTTCGCAACAGAATGAAACCTGATAGCTCTCTTCTTTGGATCCTAAATACAAAAAAAAACACTACTCTTGACTCAAAGATAACAGATAAAACCGATCACCTTATAGTAAAGGGGCATCTAAAGCTAAAACAGGGTCAAATTATAGTGCTGTCTGATTGCAGCCATGTTGATTTTTTAAAAGCACTCAAAAGCGAATTTAATCATAATTCAAAAATGACCAAGATAATGATCTCAACCCAAAAGCATTCATTCAATAAGCATTATGATAATAGTGCAGAAGTGGGCGTTTTGTCCTCTAAAATAGTTTACGTTGGTAATACGGCTCGAGTAAATGCAAATGGACATCCAATTGACGCACTTTACAGTACTGACTTGAATGGTAGAACGTTGGAATTAATTGAAGGCGTTGAATTTCTTCAAGTATTTTATGGTATTAAGAATGATAATACTGTTAAATATTATCCGGCTGAGAAAGTAACTCAATGGAATCGGGTGATAAAAGTTCGGGTTTCCTTATTGTTGAATTCTATTGAAGATGGATTGCTGATACCTAAAAAATATCAAATAAATGATCAAGAAATTATTCCCAAAGATAGATTGATGAGAAAGTGGTGGACCTTTGATTTTACTGTTAATGGTTTTAAGAATCCATGAAAGCACAATCCGGCTCGGTTTTAATTATGGTGCTGGTCTTTAGCACACTGATTGCGCTTGTTGCAAATACGGGGATAGAGTCGGGGATTTTACAACTCAAAATGGTAAATAATTTTAAATCCTTTTTGAATATTAAATCTCAAGCTGAAAGTGAATTAATAAGCATAGAAAAAATGCTAGCCAGTGATTTTCATTTTACATTGCCATCCAATGTGAAATTCCTTCAATTTGTTCCAGACACTTTACATTTTGGAGAAAATCAGGGTAGTAATTACTATCGAATTGATATTAGTAGATCTAATGATGATGGCTCAAATATGTATTTGAATTCAACATTTGGAGTAAGGAAGAAAGAAATTGATGTACAAGATAGCGCCATTATTTTGCCAAATGGTGATAGAACCCTAATAGTGCTTGAATCAAAAACTTGCACAAATAAATCCAGATTAATTTTTTTGGATTATGAATATGGGCATAAAATCAAGGAGTTCATAATTCCAACAATAACATCAGAATTTGTGGCCGTTGATTCAAAAGGAAGTGGCTTTTCAGATATTGTTTATTTTGGAGATGATGAGGGAAATTTATGGAAGATTAACTTACACAATTGGGTTTGTCAGCAATATCCGCTTCGCTTGTCTGGAAGTATTATTGCTAAACCAATTGTGGGTAGGCATCCAAGCGAAAATGGTGTTTTAATTTATTTGTTAACACGAATAAAATTGAACAAACAGCAAGTCATTCATGTTTTTCATGATAATTATCAGCAAATAAAACCATTTTATACAATAGAAGAAGAACCTTCTTTAGGACCGCCACTAATGAGACAAGGTTATTTGCTTTGTGTTGATAAATTCAATAATTTGAATATCTACGATGTCTTTACAGGCGCATCGATAAAAAAAGAAAAGATGATCTATTTTAATGAGGGCGGTCCATCCGTAGGTGATAATGAGCTACCTCAGGTTACAATTGATAAACCACTTGACAGAATTGCTTTAGTAACTGTCAATACATCCAACGGCATGTTTTTTTGTCGAACTGAAATTGAATTTGGAAGATTAGGGAGGCGAACGTGGAAGACCAGAAATTATTAATCTTATTGTGTTTTAGTTGACACTATCATATCAACAAATTACAGTTTATTATATTTCCAAATATTGATCTGTGTTTATGAACAACCAATTTCTAACCATCTCGCGTAACTTCTTAAGCCTCTTAGAATGCTTGAGCTTGCATCACGCCATTCAAAAATACGCTGGTTACAGCTGACATTTCGCAATCAATTTCTAACGACGCATTTCGCCTTTACAAAAATTAATTGCAGGGTGTGCAATGAGTAAAATTTCATTTAAAAAAGCTTTGCTTAAAGGCAAACTATTCAAAAAAGTAACCATTGTTAAAGATACAGTACATTTTGAATTGAATGAAGCATATGACGATCCGTCTAAATTCAAAAAATTCTTGAAAAATCTATTTGCTACCAGACCTATTTCTTTTTCACAGAAATTTATTATTAATGGCAAGGGAAATAGCGACATAACATTAGAATTAAAAGAAGACGCTAAAGGTCTTTCTCCTGTTGAAATTATTGAACAATTACAAAGTATAGCGAATATTAACCCTGAACGTACCTTTAGAAAAAGGGTTAATCAAGGTGTGCAAAATGAAGAGCAATCTAATCAAGTGCGTACGGTTTTAATGGAGAGTAGAAAAAGATTGCCTTGGCGAAAGTTACTTCTAAAGGGGGAGTTAATTGAATCATTAAGCATTGAAGGAGAAAGCGTTAAAGTAACAATAAAAGAACCATATGATAAAGATATCTATTATCCTAGAATTTCGGGGATGTTAAATTTATTGAGTACAGAAAGTGAAGCATTAAAGCTAAGATATAGCAATATGGGACATACAAAAAATGGTGTTGGTTTGATTCTGCAAAATACTGAATGTCAAGATCCAGATATTTTGTTAAATGAACTTATTGCCGCTGCTGCCCCTTCTGAAAAAATTAATTTTTGCAAAGATTTGAGAAATGGGGTGTTAATTAAATCTATACAAAAGCAAAATGACGAGTTTACTATCATTTTTGACGATAAGTATGATAATCCCAAGGCATTAAAGAGAATAAAAAAGAGTTATAATTTGTTTCTTGATGGTGAACCTGCGCTGCAACAGGCTTTCTCTAAAGTATCCATCAAGGATGGTGTTTTTAATGTAAAGCTAAAAGAAGGATATTTCGCATTAACAGAAGAAGAAATTTTAACAAGTTTAAGGACAAAAAAACTTCCCAAAGAAAGTCCCAAAGGTAGTCTCAAAGGAAGTCCCAAAGAAAATTTCAAAGAAAATCCCACAGAAAGTCCTAAAGAAGAATGCGCACAATTGGAAGAAGTGCCTGTATTACCAACGGTCGCTTCTTTTAGCTTTTTACCTTTTTTTGAATTAAAAAGAATTAGTAGTAATTTTGATTTCACTGGATTATTTGATGATATTTCTTTGACAAGTTTACCGATGCCTTTTCAGACTAAAGTAAAGCAAAAGCTTTAAGGTGAACGAGGGGTATACTTATACCCCCATTTCCTCTGGCATCTTCTCAGTAAAATCTACCGTCCTAAACGCATCTGGCTGAGTGATTTCATTTGTTTGCAGTGCTTGGAAAATTCTTAAAAACTCCATTGTCACTTTATGATTACGAGCAAAATGAATCATAGGCAAAGTCGCATCATGTGATTCTTTGATTTTGATTGATGAAGTTAAAAAAGTTGAAATGATAGGCAACCCTTCGTTTGAGAGCTCTTCTACTAAGCGTTTAGGTAAAGCAGCGCTTGGTTGAAATTGGTTAACTATAACGCCTTCCACTCTTAAGCGAGCATTATATTTTTCTCTGATATCGGTTACACCACGAAAAAGATGATATATCGCATTGCGTGAGAATAAATCGCAATCAAATGGAATTAAACAGGTGTCAGTCGCAATAAGCGCTGACTGGGTGAAATAATTCATTGCTGGTGGTGTATCGATAAAAATATTATCAAAATGATCTAATTTATCAAGCAAGCTTCTAAGCTTATAAATTTTATGACGATTCTCTAATTTATTAAGAAGCGGCTCTAAGGTCGGGGAGGCGGGCAATATAAATAAATTTTTAAAAGAAGTTGCATGAATAAATTGATTGGCATTACTGGCAGTGAATTTAAATTTGAGGACTTGTTCAAAATAGTCAGCAACTGTTGGCAAGAAATTGGAAGCATTGCGGCCCAGTAAATATTGAGTAGAGTTTGATTGTGGATCGAGATCGACCACTAAGGTTCGTAAACCCTTATCAGCACTGATAGCGGCTAAATTGCAGGTTATAGTAGATTTGCCAACCCCACCTTTTTGGTTAAAAATCACCCGACGCATTATGCCTCCCAGCAAAGTCAAATAACTTACATGTAGTGTGACATTAAAATTCAATAGTTTATGATGCCACAGTCGATGACGCGCAACTACACTGTGAGCGGATGATCTTTAGAATAAATGGGAAGATTTCAAGACTTAGTCACTTAGATAATGATATACTTTTCGCAAAATAGAGTGTAGGCGCATAGATATGGCAGATATTGATACATTCACGACTAAAATCCCCCTCACTGTTAAACGAATACCCCTTGAAACTGTGGTGATTCACTTTGCCGGTGACTCAGGTGATGGGATGCAACTTGCAGGAATGCAGTTTACGCAGTCTTGTGCCACATTAGGTAATGATGTGCGCACTTATCCAGATTACCCTGCTGAGATTAGAGCCCCCCAGGGCACGCTTCCTGGTGTCTCTGGTTTTCAGTTAAGTTTTTCAGAGCGTCATATTCACACCCCAGGGGACAGATATGATGTGTTAATTGCCATGAACCCCGCTGCGCTTAAAGTGACCCTGAAGACTTTAAAGCCTGGTGGGATATTAATTATTGATGAAGATAAATTCACAGATAAAGATCTCAAAAAAGCGCACTTTACCGAGAATCCGCTTGAATCTTCTAGTCTAAGCGAATTCAGAGTTGTTCGTTTACCAATGACGTCCCTAACCTTAAAGGCCCTTGAAGAAATAAAAATCTCCAGAACGAGTGCGAGAAAGTGCAAAAATATGTTTGCTCTTGGGGCGGTCTATTGGTTATATCATCGTGATCTTGAAGACACGAAAGAATGGATCAATGAACGTTTTAAAAATGAAGCAGAGATAGCGCAGGCGAACATCGTGGCATTGCGCTCAGGTTACCATTATGCCATTACAGCCGAGTTGTTTGCTGAACATTACACTGTTAAAGCTGCTATCTTACCTGAGGGTGAGTATAGGCAAATTACGGGGAACCAAGCTTTAGCCTGGGGTTGCATCGCTGCTGCGGATAAAGCAAATTTACCACTATTGGTTTGCGGTTATCCCATCACACCGGCTTCAGATATTCTCCATTTGTTAGCACGATACGCTCAATTTGGCATTAAGACATTTCAAGCTGAAGATGAAATTGCGGCCATTGGTGCTGCGATTGGCGCAGCCTATGGTGGGACCCTTGCCTTAACAACAACCAGTGGGCCGGGGATGGATTTAAAAAGTGAAGCCTTGGGACTTGCGGTGATGACAGAATTACCCTTAGTGGTGGTTGATGTTCAGCGCGCTGGGCCATCCACAGGTATGCCAACAAAAGTTGAACAATCTGACTTGTTAACAGCAATGTTTGGTCGGCATGGTGAATGTCCGCTGCCCGTATTGGCTCCCAGTACGCCCGGAGATTGCTTTTACATGATCTTGGAAGCATTCCGCATTGCGACTCAATATATGACGCCGGTTATATTATTAAGTGATGCTTACTTGGCTAATAGTGCTGAGCCTTGGAAAATTCCTAAAATGGAAGAATTAGCCAAAATTTCTATTCAATATCATAACGAGAAGGAAGGATTTTTGCCTTATAGCAGAGATCCCAAGACGCTTGCAAGACCA
This sequence comes from uncultured Pseudomonadota bacterium, assembly GCA_963829835.1. Lineage (GTDB taxonomy): Bacteria > Pseudomonadota > Gammaproteobacteria > Berkiellales > Berkiellaceae > Berkiella. Next base: position 31,252 of record CAWHKC010000002.1, on the reverse strand, counting down.
TGGGCAATCCCTGGCACGAAAGGTCTTGAGCATCGCATTGGCGGCCTGGAAAAACAGCATGAGACCGGTAACATCAGCTATGATCCTGAAAATCACCAAAAGATGATAAACCTGCGCGCAGCTAAAATCCAAGGCATTGCCAAAGATTTACCACCATTAACAATAATGGGCGCAAGCAAAGGAAAAGTATTGGTTGTTGGATGGGGTGGCACCTATGGCTCAATCCGCTCGGCAGTTGAAGAATTACAAGCAAAAGATCATGCCATTAGTGCGGTCCATCTGCGTTATTTGAATCCTTTTCAAGAGAATCTTGGTGAGATTTTAAAGTCATTTCAACATGTTTTAGTGGTTGAATTGAATGCTGGCCAATTATGCCATTTGTTAAGAGCGCGTTTCTTGGTTGACGCTAAAGGGATCAACAAGATTGAAGGGAAACCGTTTGGTGTGGCCGAATTAAAAGAACACCTATTGCCGTATTTGGAGAGTTAAGCGAAATGTCGATAGCGGTTGATATAAAAGAAGGTGACGATGAACCTCTAACAAGAGAGTCTTTTGTTAGTGATCAAGAAGTACGCTGGTGTCCTGGATGTGGTGATTATGCGATATTAGCCAGTGTGCAAAAAATATTACCAGAACTTGGTATTAAAAGAGAAAATACAGTTTTTGTTTCTGGTATTGGCTGTTCAAGTCGCTTTCCTTATTATTTAAACACTTTTGGATTTCATACGATTCATGGTCGTGCACCAACCATTGCAACGGGATTAAAAATTGCCCGTCCTGAACTATCGGTTTGGGTGGTAACAGGTGATGGTGATGGCTTGAGCATTGGCACCAACCATCTTTTGCATATCATGCGTAGAAACGTTGATGTTACTATTTTACTCTTTAATAATCGTATTTACGGTTTAACTAAAGGTCAATATTCTCCGACCTCAGAAAAAGGGAAGAAGACCAAAACCACGCCAATGGGATCGATAGATCATCCCTTTGATCCGGTTCATTTGGCTTTGGCAGCAGGTTGTAGTTTTGTAGCGCGCAGTATTGATGTTGATAGCAAAGGCTTACAATGGATCCTCAAAGAAGCAGCTCAGCATAAAGGCACTTCTTTTGTCGAAATTTACCAAAACTGCAATGTCTTTAATGATGGCGCTTTTGCACAAATCAGTGATAGAGGCGTACGCGCCGATAACACTGTTACCTTAGAACCCGGTAGCCCTGTGGTATTTGGTCAAAACGGTGAAAAAGGTTTAAGTTTTGATGGCGATAACTTTGAGATTATCGACATGAAAGATGAGACTGCAGCAAGCCAAGTTTACGTCCATCAAAATAATGATTCCATTGCCATGGCTATTAAATTAAATGAAATGCCTCATCCTGAATTTCCTGTGCCAGTGGGCATCTTTAGAGCCATTCAAAGACCTATCTATGAGCAGGAAATAGCCGAACAAGTGGCTAATGCAAAAGAACAATTTCCACACGCTTCGGTGGATGCATTGTTGCGTACAGGCAAGACTTGGGAAATTAAGTGATTCCTCTTCATCGATGGGATGTGCTTTTCCCCCACGTTCCAGCTTTTCGCCTTCCGGCTCAAAGCTTCCACGTGGGGCTAAATTCCTACGCAGCTACGCTGCTGAAGCGATAAAAGAATCATCTGAGTTGATAAACGGTATAAATAAACCGATAAACGGCTAAAAATCTCTAGCAATCAAAGCATAACCCGTGCAAATTATGTTAACTGAATAACATATTTGTATCTGAGTATTAATTTGAGGTTTAACTATGAGAATGTTGGCAAAAAATGAATTAAACCATGTGAGCGGCGCAACTTCTGAAGAAATGCTGAATAACATTAATGATAGTGGATCAGTCAGAATGCTCATGATTGACTGGAAACCAGACCCATCAGGAAAGCTTGTTCCACAGCCAGTTTGGACACCTAATGGATCGTTAGCTCAAGATGCATGGGAAGGAGTAATGATGATTGGATACCTGGGTTATAAGCACTTTAGTACGATTTGTTCAGGTGTTTGTTCAATTGCAGGATCAGTGTTTAAAAAATAGAAACCCCTCACCCTAACCCTCTCCCAAAAGGGAGAGGGAATAAGATGCCCCCGCATCCACGTTAATCGGCAGTAAACCTCCCTTTATCACAATACACCCATAAATCGGTTATGTGCCTTGACAATGTTTCATTTTACTGCCTATTATATCCATAATATGAATATTAAATGGATATGCATCCATTTTAATCATGGGTGAGGTAGTGATGATAGGGTTTAACGAAAGCATTCTCTTTATTATTCAAGGGGTAACGATCACCCTGGCCTATACCTTTATCTCACTTATAATGGGATTAATAATAGGTTCAGCACTCGCCTTATTGAGTTTTAATAAAATAGGCACTTTTGCTATAAGTTTGTTCGTCTCATTTTTAAGAGGGACGCCACTGCTCGTTCAGCTCGCCATCATTTATTTTGTCATACCAAGTTTGTTAGATGTTTCCATTTCAATTTTTATCGCCGGCTGCATTGCCTTTGGCCTGAATTCCAGTGCTTACATATGCGAGATTATCAGAGCTGGCTTGAATAGTGTAGATAAAGGACAATTTGCAGCAGCCAAAGCCTTACAGATCCCATCCATTTATATGTACAAAGATATCATCCTGCCTCAAGCCTTTAAAACAATATTTCCAGCACTGATGAATGAAGCGATTAGTCTTTTAAAAGAGACGGCACTGATTTCTACGCTGGGAGAGCAAGATATCATGCGAAGGGCGCAACTGGTGTCTGCCGAGCAATATACTTATTTATTACCACTTTTCACCGCAGCACTTTGTTATTACGTATTAACTTTCTTGCTAGCACAGACGGGCAAAAAGATTGAAAAGGTGTGGGCATATGATTAAAGCACAACATCTTCATAAATCCTTTGGCATAAAGCCGGTACTAAAAGATATTCAGCTTGAAATAGTAAAAGGGGAAGTCGTGGGGTTAGTGGGGCACTCTGGCAGTGGAAAATCTACCCTCTTAAAATGTTTACAAGGTCTTGAAACCATTGATAGTGGCTCTATTGAGTTTGAAGCAAGTAAAGGATTTATTTTTCAACATCTTCATTTATTTCCCCATATGAGTGTATTAAATAATGTTATATATGCACCCATAAAAATATTGAAACTAACAAATAAGCTTGCAACTGAAAAAGCACAGTCTTTGCTAAAACGATTTTCCCTCTGGGATAAAAGGAATAACTTTCCCTCTCAACTTTCAGGTGGCGAAAAACAAAGAGTGGCCATTATAAGAGCCTTAATGATGGAGCCACAGATTTTGCTGCTTGATGAACCGACTTCTGCGCTGGATCCGAATTTAGTGCAAGAGGTTGTTTTAATAGTCCAAGAATTGAAAATGCAAGGTTTGACCATGCTAATAGCTTCTCATGAACTTGCCTTTTTAAAACAAGTGGCAACACGAATGTTATATCTTGAGGAAGGTGTGCTATTCAATGATAAAAATATTGATAGTTTTTTTAAGCAAAGAAGTGGCGGTGTAGCATGAAGATTTGGAAATATTCTTTGATATTATTATGTTTGTTCAATATGACTGGGTGCCATAAGGAACATTCAAAAAATAAAACCCATCAGCTCCTTCAGGTAGGGGTGTGTTCAGACTATCCTCCTTTTGCTTACTCAAAACAGGGTAAATTGGTTGGATTTGATATTGATTTAATAGAGAAAATTGCCCAAGAAATGAATATGAGTGTCACCTTCTTAGAGATGGCGCACCACAATCTTATTCCTGCTTTACAAACCCAAAAAATCGATCTCGCAGCCTGCGGACTAACAATCACTCCCCAAAGGCAAAAAAATATTGATTTTACAGAACAATATTATCAGGCAACGCTAGCCATGATTTATAGAAAAGAAGCACAGCCAGATTTCAATGATTTTTCGCATAAAAAAATAGGGGTTCAATTGGGAACCACCATGGAGCAAGCCGCCAAAAAAATTCATCAAGAATTTAAGGATGTGGAAATATCGTCAATGGACTCAAACCCAGCCTTAATTGAAAAATTAAAATTGGGAGTAGTTGATTTCATCCTTATTGAATCGGTGCAAGCAGCCGAATTTTGTAAAATGAATCCTATTTTAACATATCAAGAAATAGGAAAAGCAGAAGAAGGTTATGGTATCGCTTTAACAAAAGGCTCCATTTTTCTAACAAAAGTAAATGCTGCACTTAATAATCTCTTGGCTAATGGCACAACAAAATCACTACAACAAAAATGGGAATTATGATGAAGAAAGTAATTTTAGCATATAGCGGGGGGCTTGATACCTCGATCATTTTAAAATGGCTTATTGAACAAGGCTATGAGGTCGTGTGTTTTTTGGCCGATGTTGGGCAAAAAGAAGATATGGCTTCGTTGAAGCAAAAAGCAATGAGCCTTGGAGCAAGTAAGGTATATATTGAAGATTTGCGACAGGAATTTGTGGAGCAATATATTTTCAAAGCGCTTAAAGCAAATGCCATGTATGAAAGTCGATATCTATTAGGGACATCTTTGGCAAGACCGTTAATCGCCAAGAAACAAGTTGAAATTGCAATAAAGGAAAAGACAACTTTTCTGGCTCACGGTGCCACCGGCAAAGGAAATGATCAGGTGCGATTTGAAATAGCCTATATGACGCTGCTCCCAGAGGTAACCATTATCAGCCCATGGAAAGACAAAGGGTTTTTGCAGCAGTTCAAAGGACGAACAGATATGATTCAATATGCCAAAAGCCATGGCATACCGATTACATCAACTTTGGAAAAGCCTTATAGCATTGATGAGAATTTAATGCATACCAGTTTCGAAGGTGGGGTTTTGGAAAATCCTGGCAGCAAGGCTCCTGAGAAGTTATCTGCGCAAATGGTTACTTTAAAAGAAGCCAGTTGCGAAGAAACAGATATTGTTATTGAGTTTAAAAAAGGCGTTCCTTGTTCCTGGACTAATCTTACAGAGAACGTGACTGTCAAAAACAATTCTGTTGAACTTTTTTCCACTCTTAATCAACTATGTGTTAAGCATGGGATAGGCAAAATCGACATTGTTGAGAATCGTTTTGTTGGCATGAAAAGCAGAGGTGTTTATGACACACCAGCAGGTACAGTCTTATGGAAAGCGCATCTTGAGCTAGAGGCATTAGTTTTAGATAGAGAAGTGTTTCATCTAAAAGAAATGTGGATGCCAAAAATAGCACAACTTATTTACAACGGATTTTGGTTCAGTCCTGAGTTGGCATTTTTAATGACCGCTATTGAACACAGCCAAGAAAATGTTGAAGGAAAAGTATTTCTAAAACTCTACAAAGGCAATGTTATCGTTATAAAACGTGAATCGCCAAAATCGCTCTATCAACTTGATATTGCCAGTATGGATGTTCTTGGAAATTATGATCAGCTCGATGCCAAAGGGTTTATTAAAATTAACGCATTACGATTACAACAATGGTCAGCAATCAATCAGGAGGCACTATGACACTTGCAACGATACTAGAAAAAATTCAACAAACGCCAGTTAAAAAAGGGCAAAAAGTAGCAGTTGCCTTTTCTGGCGGTTTAGATTCTTCGCTCGCTATTGCCTTGTTACGCCATATTTACGAGGCAAAAGATATCATTCCCATTACCATTGATGTGGGACAAGGGATCGAGGAACTGCAACAAGTGCAAGAGAAAGCCAAAGCATTAGGGATAAAACCGCTTTTGATTGATGCTAAAGAAGAATTTTCAAAAAAGTGGTTAACAAAAGCCATTATGGCCAATTCTGATTACAATGGTTACCCCGTGTCAACTTCTATGACGCGTCAGCTGGTCGCAAAAATAGTTGCACAAGAAGCAAAAAAACAAGGGTGTGATGCGATTTTGGAGGGATCAACTGGCAAAGGTAATGATCAATACCGAATGCATAATGTGTTTAAGCTTTTTGCGCCTGAATTAGATGTCCTTGTTCCAGTAAGAGATTTTGATTTGACGCGATTTGATGAGCTTCTATTATGTAAACACTGGGGGGTTCCTGTTGATGAAAAAATTGTAGGTGGTGATGATAAGACTCTATGGTGTCGATCGATTGCATCTGGGGCCATTGATTTAAATCAAGCAATTCCAGATGATGTGTGGATGTGGAAGTTTCCATTTGCTAAGGCATCAGAAATAGGCACTGAAGTGGAAATCGAATTTATCAAAGGCTTGCCGATTTCACTCAATGGAGAGAAATTTGCCTTAGATGATTTAATTGCTAAGCTAAATTTCATTGCGGGCTCGCAAGGAATTGGTTTAATTGACATGTTCGAAGATGGCATCATGGAACTTAAAAGCCGTGAAATTTATGAAGCACCCGCAGCGCATGTGATCTTAAAGTTACATCGTGATTTAGAACAGCAATGTTTAACCAAAGATGAAATACAATTTAAAAAGGGTATTGATGCGAAATGGGCTTATCTTGTTTATCATGGCCAATGGTTTGCCCCTTTGAAAGAAGCGCTTGATGCTTTTATTATTCAAACGCAACAAGTTGTTTCAGGTAAAATTAAAGCCAAATTATATAAAGGTAACATTGAAATTATTCATCGAGAATCTCACTTTTCGCTTTTTGCGCCTGAAGTACGTTCAATTAAAAGTGCTTCTTTCGATCAACGATGGTGTTCTCATGCCGCTAAGATCCGTGGCTTGCCTTTTGAAATTCTGGCAAAAAGACAACATGATATTATCAATGGAGGTACAACATGAAGTTGTGGGACAAAGGATACACTCTTGATCACTTAATTGAAACTTTTATGACAGGGGATGATCCACAATTGGATCAAGCCCTTGTCGTATACGACTGTATTGGTAGTATCGCGCATGCCAAGATGTTAAATAAAATTGGTATATTAACTACGCTTGAATGCCAGCAATTAGTTCAGGTTTTGAACGATATCATCAGTTTGGCAAAAGAAGATAAATTTATTATTCAATTTCAAGATGAAGATGTGCATACTGCAGTTGAAAATGCATTAATAGCACAATGTGGTGATTTAGGGAAAAAGTTACATACTGCACGTTCAAGGAACGATCAAGTCTTGTTGGATATGAGATTATATTCAAAGGACTGGTTAATGAATATCACCAAGGAAGTCTTAACTCTTTGCGAAGTGTTATGCCATTTTGCTAAACGTTATCACGATGTCCCTATGCCAGGTAGAACCCATTTTCAAAGGGCAATGCCTTCTTCAATGGGATTGTGGGCTGGCGCTTTCAGTGAATCTATGTTGGATAATATAGCGCTTTTAAAAAACGCTTATTGGTTGGTCGATCAATGTCCTTTAGGATCGGCTGCAAGTTACGGGGTGTCTTTGGATATCGATAGGCAATATACTTCGGATCTATTGGGTTTTAGAGCAGTTCAAAATAATGTGTTGTATGCAAACAATAGTCGTGGAAAATTTGAATCTATTATCTTGAGTGCTTTAGTGCAGATAATGAATGATTTAAGCAAAATGTCGACAGATATTATCGTTTTTGGTGCACCTGAGTTTGGTTATCTTACATTGCCCGAAAAATTTTGCCCTGGCAGTAGTCTAATGCCACAGAAGCGTAATCCTTGTCCATTGGAATTAATCAGAGCAAAATCTGCTACGATGCAAGGGTTGTTATTTCAAGTGTTAGAACTGATTCGAGCATTGCCTTCAGGATATAATAGAGACTTTCAAGAAACTAAGCGTCCTTTAATGCAAGGCTTTGATATAACGAATATGTCACTTCAAGTTTTTACAAGGGTATTTTCGCAATTGCAAGTTAATCAACAGAATTGTGTAAACTCTTTTACAACTGAAATTTTTGCTACAGATAAAGTATTGTCTCTTGTCAAAGAAGGGATCCCCTTTAGAGATGCTTATAAACAAGTGGCGAATGAACTTGATAAAGTTCAATTGAGTTCCCCGGTCGAGAATATCTTAAGTAAAACGCATCTAGGTGCCACAGGAAATCTGGGCATTGAACTGAGTATTGAAAAAATGAATGAATATCGTCAATGGACAGCATTAACAGATTAAGGTAATTTATCATAATTGTTAATCAACCTAAGACATGTGCCCAACTATGAGTCGAGATGCAGAAACTCTTGAGAACTTATTGATACGTATTGTAATAAATAATGAGTTATCTGAACAAAGCCAGTTCCAAGAAAAACTTAAAGAAAATGGGGTCGATATTCCGCAATCCACTTTGTCGCGGTGGCTTAAGAAGCTGAATATTGTAAAAGTGAATAATCGCTATCAGATGTTAAGTCAGGAAACCTTGTCTCGCATTCCTGTGTTTAGTATTAAAATGTCTTTGCCGAATCTTATCTTGTTAACAACGCTACCCGGCAATGCAAATGCCCTTGCCTATCAAATTGATCAGAAAATTCAAAATGAAAGTGGTAAAACAGATCCTTATTATGGTGTTTTAGGGACAATAGCGGGTGATGATACGGTTTTGGTAATTATGCAAGATAAAGAAACGTTGATGGTTTTTAAAGATCGTTTAGAGAAGAATATAGATAATTTTTATATATTGTACGATTGATTACAAATACACCAAACAATGAACTTCATTGCCTTTTTCTGAAAATTCAACTTTATCAAAACAGTATTTTTTGGCCATCATTAAACCTCGTCCATGGGGTTCGTATGATGGCTTCTCACTTCCTTCATGAAATAGTCGCCAATCAAATCCCTTTCCTTGATCTTTTACCTTTAATAAAATGTAAGTAGGGTTAATCTCTATCGATGCTTCAACATATTTGGTTTGATTTGGAGAAGTGTTAAGTCGTTTTTGAACTTCATTTTCCCATTGATTGGCTTTCTTTAACATCGCTTTTAATTCGCAATCAATTCCTAAATTTCCATGTTCAATGGCATTAAAAAAAAGCTCATTTAGCCCTAATTCTATTCTTTTATGGAATTTCTCTGGGTAGAGGCTGGTAATATATGCAGCCAGCTGGGTGGCTTCTTCTAAGGTGTTAAAGGTAAAGTGATGTGTCTGGAGGAGACTAGGGAAATTCAAATCATGTTGATAGCCAGGTGTAACCTTTGGACGTGCCGGTGGTTTCAGAGACTGTATCCAAGGTTGTTTCTTAGGCACTTAATATCCTGGTGTAAAATGAAAAGGGCTTTTATAAAATATAGATTAAGTCATAGAATCGCGGATTGAGTCCTGTATATAAATATAAGAAAATTATGTTTTCTTAGCTGGTATCGGCTTCATCATCAGCGACAGTGCTGCAGGGTAACCCAAACGTGAGCGATAGATGCTGGTAAATGCCAATACATTTTTAACGTATTCTCTGGTTTCTTTATAAGGTATGTTTTCAATCCAGATATCCGCTTCTTGAGTAGTGGTGGGTAACCAGACAGAAGCACGCGTAGGGCCAGCATTATAAGCAGCCGTTGCTAAAATAGGGTGATTTTGCATTTGCTTTTTCAGATTGTTTAAATAGACTGCTCCCAGTTGAACATTAATCTCAATTTCGTGTAATGAAAATTCTGAATCATAGGGAATATCATGTTTTTTAGCTAAGGTTTTAGCGGTGGAGGGGAGCAATTGTAAGATCCCTCTTGCGCCAGCACTTGAAATAGCTTCATTGAAAAAAGCACTTTCTTGACGTGCTATAGCAAAAATCCAAGCAGGATCGATATTATGTTTATTCGCATTAGTGACAATTTCTTTCTTATGAGCAAGGGGAAAGCGCAAAGGAACATCATCTTTAAAATCTGCTCTAGACATCGTAAAAATAGCAATATCATGTAAGTTCATGTTTTGGGCAATTTTGGCCGCAGCTAGGATCTCTTGCTCATTCATTTTATTGAGTGCTCGAAACCATTCAACACGTCCTACAGCATCTTTTCCCAGTAACTGGAGTTCTTGGAAACGTTTTATCGCAGGCAGATTTGAAACACGTTTTTGAACGACTGGATCTATTTCGGCTATTTGATGTTTTATAGAAATGGGTTGTTTTAAGCGCAAACTGGACACAAAACCATAATAGTTTCTTGTGTTAGCGAGTTGTTGATAAATGGGTATCGCTTGTGCTTGATTACCGGTGCCTTCTAAAGCACGGGCTTTCCAATAGAGCCAACTTTTATCTGCTTTAAGTTCAGGAGTGAGAGAATCGATCCATTTTAAAACACTTGGCCAATCTTGTTCGCTTAAGGCTAAACGTATACGCCACTCTAAAGCGGTGCTATCTAAAGCTTTATTCGGTAACTGAGCAAGCCATTCTTTGGCTAAAGGACTTCTTTGATGGGAAAGATAGACACCAATATCTCTTTGGATCATATTTTGTTGAATATCAGTAAAATAGAATTCACTTTTAAGTTCTTTCCAGGTACTCATTGCTTTTTTGGGATCTTTTTTGGCCAAGAGTTGAAGGCCATGAGTGACTATTTGCGCTTCGATTTTATCTGAAGCTTGTAAACTATCAAGAAATTTGTCAGATGTTATTAAATTCGGATTTTTGACTAATTTTTCCCATTGCAAAGCGGCTTGTCGTTCTACCGGAGACATTTGTTTAATTAAATGTTTCGACAAAGTGATATTTTTTTCATTCATAGCTAATCTAAATCTTTCCCAAATAAGACTTTGGGTTAGGCCGCCTGTCTTTGACCAAGCAGAAAAAAGTCGTTCGCAGCTTTCAGGTTGAGAATGTCCCACTAACCAGTATTCTTTTGCTTTTTCAAGATGGGCAACTTCTTTTGTCAGTTGGTATTGGCCATAATGGTAGTAACAACTAAGCTCTTCATTATCACTTGGTTGATAGCTTTTGACATATTGTTCCCAATGTTTAGTCTTAGCTAATTTTGTTAACCAGATGTTATGTAATGCTTTATTAAAAGGGAAATCTGGGAAATTTTGTTGGAATTGTTTAATGCGATCATAGCTAATATGATTCGGATTATCGGATTGAATTTTTCGTTTTAAATCATCATAAACTAAATAAGGATAAAGCGGGTAAGTAGTAATTTTTTGAGATAACCGCTCATAATTTGCATGATCATGTTTTTTCAGAGCATGTTCGGCTCGAATATAAATCGCTCTTTGTGAAGCCAAATCATCTGGCGCTAGGGGTTCAGCTTGAGCGGCTAAGCCAAAAAAGGTTAATAAAAAAACAATTGAAACTTTCCATGTAGGCGAAATCATTCTTTTAATACTCTATTAGAATTATTGTTGGGTAGTCGAATTCATTGGTCTTATCCTATCCTATAGGATTTCAAATCGAAAGAACTCTGTGTTACTATCTTGAACAGTTAACAGTAAACAAACTGACCTACTAGATGATATTGATTATCGATAATTACGATTCCTTTGTTTTCAACTTAGCGCGCTATGTCGTGGAGTTGGGCTATGAAGCAGCAGTCCATCGTAATGACAAAATCACCATCGCTGATATCAAGCAAATGGCCCCAAGCCATATCATTATTTCCCCTGGTCCGTGTTCTCCTAATGAAGCGGGTATATCCCTTGAACTGATAAAAACCTTTATGAGCATCATTCCTATATTAGGTGTTTGTTTAGGGCACCAAGCCATTGCCCAGGCCTGTGGAGGAAAGATAGTTCGAGCCCAATATCCCAAGCATGGTAAATCCGAAAAGGTGACTCACGATGAAAAGGGTATTTTTAGTAACTTACCTAATCCCTTAACGGTTGCACGTTATCATTCTTTGATAGTTGAAAATGGCTCTTTACCCAAAGAACTTAAAGTGACAGCTAGCACCGCACAAGATGAGATCATGGCTATACAACATCAAACCTATCCCTTAGTTGGTGTTCAGTTTCATCCAGAATCGGTATTAACAGAACATGGTCATGAGATGCTGAAAGGTTTTTTAGGTAAAGTCTAAAAATTACCCTTTTTGGGGCGACTCTTAGGATCGGTTGGCTGGGGGAGCTTTCTTCTATCTGGTTTTGCTTGATCTGCCGGTGTCGGTGCCGCTGTCGCTGTCGGTGTCGCTGTCGGTGTCGCTGTCGCTGTCGCTGTCGCGTCGGCGGCTGCTTTTCGCCCCAAAGCGACAGTATCATGTCTGTGTGTTTGTGTATTGGATAGATTGGCGTCCTTTTCTTTTTTCAATGTTTCTTTATTACCAACATGCACAATAGAACCTTTGTTAAAACCTTGATGATTAAGTCGTATATGATCAACTAAAAATTTCTTAAAATTTTCAGTTTCAGTATTTTTAAAATAGATAGAAGAGCCCAGTTTGGAATCATGCAACCAAAGACCATTTTCACCCTTAAGAATTGCAAATGCTAATGGTGCTGTTTCATTTTTAGGATTACTTAAATTCACAATCAAAGATTGTGAGGAAGAATTTTCAAGATCGTGCAAAATTTGTTCAATAAATTTGCCATTAATATCTCGTTTAGGTCCAGCTTGTTGATCTTTGGTTTCCAATTGAACTGCTTTTTCAGCTAAACCCTTAGCCGTAACAGAATCAACTTTCTCTATCTGTCGCAAAATAGCATCGGCATTTTGATGGTCGATATCATTATCTTTGTAGTCAATTGATTTGATGGTTTGGATCCATTGAACCTCTGAGCCTTTTGGAAATTCATCATTAGCAATCTTGCATTTATAAGTTCCAGCAAGCTGTTTCATTTTGAAAAGGCTATCATCCTTTGGTGCCTCAGGACTTTTTGCTTTTTGAACTGCTAGATTTCTTACATAAGCTTGTTGAGCGGCTCTTTCTTCGAGTTGAAGAGTACGCCGACGATCAAGCGAGTCTGGATTAATCAAAGCTTGAAGCCAAGTAGTTGCTTCAGAAAGTGTACTTACACCTTTCTTAGTCATACTAAGCTCCCCCTTGCCAAGGCTTTATTACTCTTAGTATATACTCTAACTTACTGTTATTTCAATCAAGCTCCTAACATTCCCCAAGGCCCTGAAAACGTGTGAGATATTGGCCATTTAATGTTTGCGATTACACCCTGAATGCAATATGATGCGAAATAAGTAGAGTCTTTTAACAGTTATGTTTTTCAGATTTTAGAGGGGATGAATCGTGCTGCAAACAGAACAAGGAACAAATCAAAGGATTGAAGTTCAACAAAAACTCTATCAAGTCTACGCTTATGCCGCAGAAGCCTATGTCAAAAAACCCACAATTAATAACTGGGAAAGAAAAGAAAAGGCGTTCGAAAATTACAACGCCTTAATTGGATTTAAACAAAAACAAGAATCAGCTCACAGCAAGTGATCTAAACAACTATAAGTCCAAGCTTTTCTCTAAAGGAGTTACTTGGACTTACAAAAGTTCTAACAACAAATTATAAGCTGGTCGTTCTAATTACACCCACACCTACTCCCTCAATAACAAGAGGCTGCATATTTGCATTTAAGTAGATGGGAGAATGATCAGTGTTCTCTGCTCTTAACTCGATTTGATCGCCATGACGGAAATAACGTCTAACAACGATCTTGTTATTCACACGAGCAATAATAATTTTTCCATTATCAGCATGATCACAACAATGAACAGCTAAGAGATCACCATCCTTGATTCCTGCGCCCATCAAACTTATTCCCTGAACTTGTAATAAGTAATCAGGTTTTGGGCTAAAGAATTCATTTTGAATGCGCATCCTGCCGTCAAAATTTTTCTCAGCATAAACGGGACCATCAGCACTGTGTGTTTTTACAATAGGTAAACCAATACCATGTTCTTTTGCTAATTGAATTCCCCTTGAAGTACCTGGCGCGAGAGTGATGGCACCTTTGCGCGCAAGTGCTTTCAAATGATCCTCAGCTGCGTTGACAGAGCGAAACCCTAAGGTTTTAGCAATTTCAGCGCGAGTTGGAGGAGCACCAGTTTTCTCAATATGATTGCGAATAACTTGTAGGACTTCAGTTTGGCGACGAGTGAGACTCATGGATTGTGGAGAGGAACTTGTAGGCATAACTTTGCTTCCCTGTTCAAAGGTACAGAACCAGTATAGCTATCGGATCTAGAGTTCGCCAACTACGCTCACACTACTTTAAAGAATATAACGAATTTCTAGCATAAATAATAATTTATTTCATATATCAATATTAAAATGAGATCACCAAATTAGCAAAATTTAGTGCAATGCAAGATGAAAAGGGTTGATGTTGCCAAGCTTTTCACACAAAAACAAAGAGGAATCTCATTTCTATCCTACTAATAGGATAGCGTCAATTTTCATTTCTGGAAGGTGGGTCGTTAGGTTCAATTTCACTTAAAGGGCCAGACCAGTCTTCAGGATGAATTGTTTCATCAGAATAACCAAGATCTTCTCGAGCAACTTCATAAGGTCCTGACCAGTCTTCTGGGGCTGGGATGCGTTTTAAGTCAAGTTCATACCATGTTTCAATATCAAACTCTTCGATTTCACCAGCAAAATACTGTACTTCCACATAGTCGTCACCTTCGTCAGAAGCGACTACTTCAAAAATATTGTTATAATCCTGGTTTTTATACCAATCTCCGATATCTGGTCGTTCATGGTGACGCATCTTAGGCTCCTTAATCAAGAACTTATAAAACTGCGTTAAGCGTCATCAGTTTCACTATAACGTGAGTCTTACTATTAACATACCACTACTAGAACTGTGATGTCATCTAGTAAACTAAATCGTGTAGGTATACTCTTTAATTTCTTTTAAAATCAAGGTCCGTTACTATACTCCTTGAGATACCTTGCACGAACTTAAGAGTCAGTTGTAGGGTGGGCAAAGCGTAGCGTGCCCACGAGATGGTGGGCACGCTTCGCTTTACCCACCCTACGGATCTGGCCTGATTCTAATTTCATTTAAGTAAACATCCTATTTCAGGGCAGAAAGAGGAACAAAGAATATGAGCGGACTTTCCCAATTATGTTTAAGCATCTTTTTAATTTGGGGAATAGCTTTTTTTCGAATCCCTCTGTTGCTATGGACAGTATTGGTTCCTGTCATCTTATATTCACTCTATCATTATCATTTGATAGGGTTATCTGCCTGGTTTATTTTGCCCATATTTTTACTTATTATTATCCCTTTAAATCTGCCACCACTTCGCCGTCATTTAACAGCACCAATCTTTGATTGGTTTCGTGGCGTTTTGCCACCAATGAGTGTCACTGAAAAAGAAGCAATTGAAGCAGGTGATGTTTGGTGGGAAAAAGAACTGTTCCAAGGAAAGCCACATTGGCGACGATTATACAAAATGCCAAAACCCACTCTGAGTGTGGTAGAACAAGCATTTGTCGATAATCAAGTAGAAACGCTTTGCGATATGTTAGATGATTGGAAAATTGTTCATGAAGACTGTGATTTATCTCTTAAAGCTTGGGAATATCTTAAATCAGAAAAATTCTTTGGTATGATTATTCCTAAAGAATATGGTGGCTTAGAGTTTTCACCTGTAGCGCATTCAACCGTTATCACTAAAATTGCGACAAGAAGCGTCAGCGCAGCAGTAACAGCTATGGTTCCTAACTCTTTAGGACCCGCTGAGCTACTTTTACACTATGGTACTAAAGAACAGAAAAAATATTATTTGCCACGCCTTGCAAGTGGTAAAGAAATCCCCTGTTTTGCTTTAACAAGCCCAGAAGCAGGGAGTGACGCTGGTGCAATTTTAGATAAAGGGATTGTATGCAAAGGTCTTTTTGAGGGTAAAGAAGTTATTGGTATTAGACTCACCTTTGATAAACGCTATATTACATTAGCACCGGTGGCGACGGTATTTGGCCTGGCTTTCAAAATGTTCGATCCTGAGCATTTATTGTCTGATAAATCAGAACTTGGCATTACACTGTGTCTTATACCCACTAGCCATCCTGGCGTTGAAGTTGGTGATCGTCATTTACCTTTAAATATGGCCTTTATGAATGGGCCCATTCGAGGCAATGATGTTTTTGTACCTGTTGATTGGATTATTGGTGGACCAAAAATGGCAGGGCAAGGTTGGAGAATGTTGATGGAATGCTTATCTGCAGGCAGAGGTATTTCGTTACCAGCCCTAAGCACTGCATCAGGAATGCTGAGCGTGAAAATGACAGGCGCTTATGCCGCTATTCGTAGACAGTTTAATGTGCCCATCGGCTCTTTTGAAGGTGTTGAACAAGCTCTTGCGAGAATAGTTGGATTAACCTATATCATGCAAGCAACGCGCCTTTTAACGGCAGGGGGAATAGGGCAGGGTATTAAACCTGCTGTGGCTACTGCGATTGCAAAATATCATATGACGGAAATGTCTCGCAAAGTGATTAATGATGCTATGGATATCCATGGTGGGCGGGGAATAATGTTGGGACACTCAAATTATCTTGCTAGAGCATACCAAAGCATCCCTGTCAGTATTACAGTAGAAGGCGCTAATATCTTAACAAGAAGTTTAATGATATTTGGTCAAGGTGCGATACGTTGTCATCCTTTTGCAAAAGAAGAAATGATGGCAGCTCAACTTCACACTACAGACCCAGAGAAAGCACTCAAATTATTTGATAAGAAGTTTATCAAGCATGTTGGCTACTTCATGTCAAATATTGTGAGATGTTTCACTTTATCTTTAAGCCGAGGGCATTTGAGCTTGGTATTTGGTGATCATAAAATAAGACCTTATATCAAAAAAATAAATTGGTTAAGTTCCGCACTCTCGGTAAGCGCAGACATTGCAATGCTAACTTTAGGTGGGGAATTAAAACGTAAAGAGTATCTTTCAGCTAGGCTAGGAGATGTTTTAAGTCAACTTTACTTAGCATCTGCGGTTTTAAAATATTTTGCAGATCAAGGACGTCCTTCAACAGATTGGCCACTGGTAGAATGGTCATTGCAAACCTGTCTGTTTCAAGCACAAGAAGCGTTTTATGGCCTTTTTGATAATTTTACACCCAGTTATGTTGGGTCAATGTTGAAGTGGTTTATTTTCCCCTATGGTAAAGCTTTCTCTTTGCCAAAAGACAAATTAGGGCACCATTGTGTAAAAATGATGTTGACCAATTCAGATGCAAGAAGCCGCTTGACGGATTTATGTTATATCGGCAAAACAAAAGAAGATCCAACAGGCTTAATGGAAATAACATTCGCAAAATTAATTGAAGTCCAGCCTGCAATGTCAAAAATAGCATTGGCCATTTCTAGCAAACAAATTAATAAGAATCTAAATTTTGAACAAAAGCTACAAGCAGGATTACTGAAACAAATTATTACTCATGAAGAATTAGTCCTGCTACAGGAATTTGAAATTTTACGTGAAAAAGCAATCGCTGTAGATGAATTTCCCTCGGATTATCCTTTAGGAAGCCAAGCATTATGCAAAACAAACAAAATGAACACTCAAGTAGGGTAGTGTATGTTGTCGATGGTTCTCGAACGCCATTTTTAAAAGTTCGAGGTGAACCAGGGCCCTTTTCAGCGGCAGATCTTGCTGTGACAGCTGGGAAAGCATTGTTAGCCAGACAGCCTTTTACACCAGATAAATTTGACCAAGTCGTCGTTGGTTGCGCAGGTCCAAGTGAGGAAGAAGCCAATATTGCACGCATCATTGCGCTTCGATTAGGTTGCGGCAATCTTGTCCCAGCCTATACTGTACAGCGAAACTGTGCATCAGGCTTACAAGCTATTGATGATGCGGCAATGAGTATTCGTGATGGTCGATGTAACCTTGTTTTAGCCGGTGGGTGTGAGGCCATGAGCCGAGCCCCCTTATTATACAATAATGGAATGGTGAAATGGTTTGCAAAACTAAATCAAGCGCGAACTATTCCGAATAAATTAAAATCCTTCATTCAGTTTAGACCGAAATTTTTGGTTCCTGTTATTGCACTCTTAAAAGGTTTAACAGATCCTGTTGTGAATATGAATATGGGGCAAACAGCAGAAGAATTAGCCTTTCGGTTTGATATTGATCGCAAGACAATGGATCAATTTGCTATGCAAAGTCACCAAAAAGCCATTCAAGCGCAAGCCAATAGTGCTTTAGAGGAAATAACGCCGTTGTATGGCAGTGATGGGAATGTCTTTGAGCAAGATGATGGAATAAGAGCTGATTCCACAATAGAAAAATTGGCTAAATTAAAACCTGTTTTCGAAAAATTTGGTTCAATTACGGCGGGAAATAGCTCTCAAATTAGTGATGGAGGAGCCTTTGTCATTTTGGCAAGTAGTGAGGCTGTCAAAAAATATAAATTACCCGTGATAGCAAAAATTGTGGAAGTGAAATGGGCAGCGCTTGATCCTACGATTATGGGTTTAGGACCCATTCACGCAATGACACCCTTATTAAAAAATAATCAATTAACATTAAATGACATCGATCATATAGAAATCAATGAAGCATTTGCCGCCCAAGTGCTTGCTTGCATTAAAGCCTGGGAAGATCCTGCTTATTGTAAAGAATTTCTCGGACTAGACACCGTTATGGGTGAAATAGATAAGGAACGCCTCAATCCAGAAGGAGGAGCAATTGCGATGGGACATCCTGTTGGTGCATCCGGGGCTCGATTAGTATTGCATTGCGCGAGAATGATGGAGAAAAACAATACCAAACGTGCCGTCGCAAGTCTTTGCATCGGTGGGGGCCAAGGTGGGGCAATTTTATTAGAGCGTGTGACTGGAGTTTAATATGAGTCAAGTAATGACAGGGCATTTTGATCATTGGTCTTTAAATGTAGATGAAGACAATATTCTTTGGTTAACATTTAATAGGAAAGATAGCAGTGTTAATAGTTTAAACGAAAGTACGCTGCGTGAATTTGACCAAATTTTAAACGGTTTAGGTCAACATAATAACGCTAAAGCCATCGTTATTCGTTCTGGTAAAAAAACAGGGTTTATTGTAGGGGCTGATATTTCGCAGTTCAAAGAGATTACCAGTGCACAAGAGGCTACAGCCTTAATTCGTGGTGGTCATGAAATTTTAGATAAACTAGAACGTCTTGAGATCCCAACCATTGCATTAATCGAAGGCTTTTGTTTAGGGGGTGGTTTAGAGTTAGCTTTGGCCTGTCGTTATCGAATTGCCGAAGATTCACAAAAAACGCGCTTAGGATTACCTGAGATTAAATTAGGGATCCATCCAGGCTGGGGTGGCACAGTCAGACTACCCAAACTTATTGGTGCATTGTCTTCAATGGATTTAATCCTCTCTGGCAGAAATCTAACAGCAAAAGCAGCCAAAAAAATGGGGATAGTTCACGAAGCCCTGCCAAAACGATTATTGGAAAAAGCGACAAGAGAATATGCCCTTAATCCTCCCATTAAAAAGCAAACAGTGAAATGGCAGGATGCCACAAATATAAATTTTATACGACCACTATTAGGTCGTTTATTTAATTATCAGCTCCACAAGAAAGTTAGTCCAAAGCATTATCCAGCCCCTTTTCAAGTCGTTGAAAATTGGGTGGAACATGGCATAAAACGCCCCGAGGCGATGGATGCAGAAGCAGACTCAATGGGTAAGTTGTTGGTCACTGATACCTCTAGAAATTTGGTTCGGATCTTTTTTCTACAAGAACAACTGAAAGCGCAAGCGAAAAAATCAGATTTCAATCCAAAGCATGTGCATGTTATTGGTGCGGGTGTTATGGGCGGAGATATAGCTGCATGGTGTGCTATTCGTGGTTTTAAAGTAACGCTGCAAGATCAGGCGCCTAAGTTAATTGGAAACGCGATTAAGCGTTGCTATGAATTAGCGACCAAAATACTAAAAGAAAAATATCTCGTTCAAGAAGTGATGGATAGATTATTACCGGATCCTGGTGGGGTGGGTATAAAAAATGCGGATGTCATCATTGAGGCTATTACTGAAAAATTACAGGCCAAACATGATTTGTTTATAAAACTTGAAAAAGAAGCCAAAAAAGACGCTATATTAGCAACAAACACTTCAACAATACCCTTAGAGGAAATTGGCGAGGCAATGTCCAATCCAGAACGTCTGGTTGGCATACATTTCTTTAATCCTGTTTCTAAAATGCCTCTTGTAGAAATTGTAAAAAGCCAAGATACGCATAAACAGGTTATTGACAACGCCATAGCCTTTGTCCGCAAAATTGATAAGTTACCATTGCCTGTGAAAAGTTCACCAGGATTTTTAGTCAATCGTATTCTATTACCTTATATGTTAGAAGCAGTTGCACTTCTAGAAGAAGGTATTCAAGGGCCAGTGATTGATAAAGCAGCAACGGATTTTGGTATGCCTATGGGCCCCATAGAGCTCGCAGATACGGTTGGACTAGATATTTGTTTAGCGGCGTTAGAAAAATTATCAGCGACAACCGGCGCAAAAGTTCCTCCTTTGTTAAAAGAATATGTTTCTCGTGGAGAATTAGGTCGTAAAACCGGTAAAGGTTTTTATCAATATAAAAAAGGGCGTGCCATTAAACCTAAGTTAACATCAACTGATACCATTCCTAGTGATATCACTGATAGGCTTGTACTTCGATTACTCAATGAAGCTGTTGCTTGTTTGCGCGAGGGGGTGGTTGAGAATGCCGATCAGCTTGATGCAGGTTGCATATTTGGATTTGGTTTTCCTCCCTTTAGAGGAGGTCCTATTACCTATGCGCGTTCTCAAGGAAGTCTAACCTTATTGAAACTACTTGAAGAGCTAGAATCAAGATACGGTACTCGTTTTACAGCAGATGAAGGATGGCAGACAGGAGCAGTTGCTTAATGACGACGGAAAAACTCAATATTCGCCAAGCGGCAGTTCTTGGCGCGGGTGTGATGGGAGCACAAATAGCGGCCCATTTAACCAATGCGGGTGTAAAGACTATTTTGTTTGATTTGCCTTCTGAAAAAGGTAATCAAAATGCGATAGTCGAAGAGTCGCTTAAATCGTTAAAGAAATTAAAACCGATGCCTTTAGCGGTGGATGGCATTGAAAACAATATTATCGCAGCCAACTACGGTACTGATTTAGAGAAGCTTAAGGCATGTGATCTTGTTATTGAGGCGATTTCGGAAAGATTTGACTGGAAGCAGAGTCTTTATCAAAAAGTAAGTCCATATCTATCTAAATCAGTGATCTTTGCGACAAACACATCAGGTTTAGGTATCCATAAATTAGCGCAAGTATTACCGGTTGAGCTGCAATCTCGATTCTGTGGTATTCATTTTTTCAATCCACCGCGTTACATGAAACTCGTAGAAGTGATCCCTCATGCGCAAACGGATAAATCACTTTTAACCCAGTTGGAAACCTTTTTGGTCACTCGTTTAGGTAAAGGCGTTATTTTTGCACAGGATACTCCTAATTTTATTGGCAATCGGATAGGTGTTTTTTCATTTTTATCCATTTTATATCACAGTCGAGAATGCGGTCTTGCACCTGACATTGTGGATGCACTCACCGGGCCCTTAATCGGTCGCCCCAAAAGTGCCACTTTTAGAACCATGGATGTTGTTGGATTAGATACGATGGCACATGTCGTCAACACGTTAAAGCAGGATTTAAAAGATGACCCTTGGTCTTCTTATTTTGAATTGCCAAGCTGGATTAGCGAGTTGATTGATAAAGGTGCACTTGGTCAAAAACGTGGAGCAGGGGTTTATAAAAAAACCGGAGATCAAATTCTTGTTTGGGATTTTCACGATAAGGCCTATCGTCCTATCAGTAATCATGTTAGCAATTCGGTTATCACCATTATGCGTCAAGGGATAACCTTTGAAAGTTTTGATTTGTTATCAAAATCGAATGATCCTCAAGCGCAGTTTTTATGGCGAATTTTCAGAGATCTGTTCCATTATTGTGCTTTTCATTTACAGTCCATTGCACAAACTGTTCGTGATGTTGATTTAGCAATGCGTTGGGGTTATGGTTGGGCACAAGGGCCTTTTGAAATTTGGCAAATGGCTTCCTGGCTTGAGATTGCTAATAAAATCACTCAAGAAAGTGAACAACCATTACCTGATTGGGTGCAAAAAGTCACTAAAGGTCCCTATCAAGATGGCAAAGCTTTTTCACCCTCAACACTCACCTATCTAGCAAGTTCTGATTTACCAATTTATCGGCGTCAATATTTTCCCGATCAATTATTGACTTCTCATCCAAATGAAGGTGAGACCATATTTGAAACAGATGCAGTCAGAATGTGGACGTTATCGGACAAGAATATTCCGATCTTAAGTTTTAAATCAAAAAGAAATTGCATAGGCACAGATGTTTTAGAAGGCATACAAGAAGCCATCGCTCGAGCGGAAAAAGATTATGATGCATTGGTATTGTGGCAACGACATGATGCTGATTTCAGTGTTGGGGCTAATTTAAAGCAAGTGCTGGATGGCTTAAAAGAGAGTCGTTATGAACAAGTTGAAAAAACGGTGGCAACTTTTCAAAAAACCGCACTGGCTTTACGTTATGCTCAAGTTCCAACTATTGCGGCAATACGAGGTTTAACGCTGGGTGGTGGTTGTGAATTAAGCATGCATGCCACACGTATTGTTGCTTCATTTGAAACCTATATTGGCTTAGTAGAAGTTGGAGTAGGATTATTGCCTGCTGGTGCGGGTAGTAAAGAATTAGCCTATCGCGCATCGCAACGTGCCATTGATGGGAATATTTTTAAAGCCCTGCGGCCTTATTTTGAACAAATAGCCATGGCACAAGTATCAACCAGTGCCATCGATGCTAAACGTTTAGGGTATTTGCAAAGTGCAGACTCCATTGTGTTTAGCAATGATGAGCTATTGTTTGCGGCCATTAAGCAAGCCGTCTCTTTAGCAGATATTTCCTATGCGCCACCTTTGTCGCCCAAATTCCCTGTTGCTGGAAAACCAGGCATTGCGAACTTTAAAACCTTTTTAGTAAATTTAAGAGAAGGTGGGTTTATATCAGATCATGATTACCTGATAGGTTGTAAAGTGGCTTATGTGCTTTGTGGTGGTGATGTTGATGCCAACAGCATCGTCGATGAGGAATGGATGTTACGTTTAGAACGAGAAGCTATTCTTGAATTGCTTCAAACAACACAAACACTAGACAGAATTAAATATACCTTAGAAAAAGGTAAGCCGTTGAGGAACTAAGACCCTCACCTGCCTACGCTAAGAGCTTCGGCAAGCAGGCCCTAACCATCCTCTCCCAACCTGTCCTACGAAGCTTCTGAGCGTAGTAGGAAAGGGAGAGGGGAAAGAAAAAGGATAAATTATGATTCAAGATGCTTATATTGTTGCTGCTGTTCGCACAGCAGTTGGGAAAGCGAAAGGGGTTTTTCGCCATACACGCCCGGATGATCTGCTAAGCCATGTATTACGTGGAGCGATGGCTAAAACATCGCAAATTCCTAAGGAAAAAATTGATGATGTGATCATTGGCTGCGCTATGCCTGAAGGTGAGCAAGGCATGAACGTGGCGCGCATTGGCGCGCTTTTAGCCGGTTTTCCGGACAATGTACCTGCGGTGACGATTAATCGCTTTTGTTCTTCAGGACTACAAGCAATCAGCATGGCAGTTGACAGGATTGCACAAGGGTTAGCGGATGTGGTTGTCGCAGGTGGTGTTGAGAGTATGAGCATGGTGCCTTTAGGGGGCCATCAATTTTCAGCCAATCCTCTTTTTTTTGAAGAAGAGCATATTGGAATTGCCTATGGTATGGGGATCACTGCGGAAAATGTTGCAAAGCAGTGGAAGATTTCTCGGGAGGAACAGGATGCCTTTGCGTTATCAAGCCATCAAAAAGCAATTCATGCAATTGAAAATGGGGAATATTTGGATGAAATCTTGCCCATTAAAGTGGTGTCAGCAACGCCTGATTTGAAGGCACAGAAGGTAGTGTATAAAACCGATGAAGTTCGCCAAGATCAAGGACCACGTGCCGATACGAGCATCGAAGTGCTTTCAAAGTTAAAAACGGCTTTTGCTGCTAAGGGCACTGTGACAGCAGGCAACAGCTCACAAATGAGTGATGGCGCAGCAGCCTTAGTTGTTGTCAGTGAAAAAATGCTAAAAGAATATAATTTAAAACCCCTTGCGAAATTTAGGGGTTTCAGTGTTGCAGGTGTGCCGCCTGAAATTATGGGAATTGGTCCGATTAAAGCCATCCCTGAAGTCCTTGCGCAAACGAATTTAAAATTAAGTGATATCGATTGGATTGAACTTAATGAAGCCTTTGCAGCGCAAAGCTTAGCGGTAATTAAAGAATTGAGCCTACCCATCAATAAAGTAAATCCTTTAGGTGGTGCGATTGCTTTAGGCCATCCTTTGGGAGCAACCGGCGCTATATTAGCAACCAAATTAATTCATGGTGCAATGCGACGTCGCTTGAAATATGGGATGGTGACCATGTGCATCGGGACGGGTATGGGTGCCGCGGGTATATTCGAATTGTTATGATCCCCCACTTCCTACGTCCCGCTATCTAATTTTCTACTTCCCGCGACTTGTTCGCGGGATCCAGAAAGGTTTTTGATTTATAGTATTCTGGATACCGCGGACAAGCCGCGGTACGTAGAGGGAGAAAATTTTGTTCAAAATTATTTTGTTAGTTACAACCCTCTTTATTCACAATCTAGTGTTTGCAGAAAACTATTCTTTTTACAAAATAGACATCCCTAAAACAACTGTCCTTGAAGAAACCGGTGATGTTTTAAAACTTCGTGGCGCTGCATTGCACAAATTATATTTTAGAGATAGTTATATAGGTGCATTTTATTCTTTGAATCCTGATATTTCTCCGCAACAAGCATTAATTGATGTTGGACCTAAGCGAATGTGGTTGTATTTTTTACGCACTGTCGATAATCTCAAGGAATATTGGGAGGAAGGTATTGATGAGAATAATCCACCCGATATTATCGAAAGAGAGCAAATTAGCATTAGTCAGTTTTTTAAGATGGTCGATTTGCCCTTACAAGAAGGTGATACTTTGGTTTTAGACTACATACCGAATGTGGGAACGAAGGTGATTATCAAAGGCGCAGTGAAAGGCATCATAAAAGGCAATGAGTTTTACAACTTGGTGTTAAAAGTATGGATGGGGCGTTCCCCACCAAGTGAAAAATTCAGAAAAGATTTATTTAATTTGTCTTAGGGCATTCACATATGGCAGTTATATCGGTAAAGTATGAATCCAGAGACAATGTGCATGAGTTGATTGTCAAAACAATAATGCAATACCTTATGCCACTATGAGCATGGTACTTTTCTTTTAGTTAAGGGAGTAAATAAACGTGGCCAGGAACTGGGACACTTCTATAAAATCAAAAGTTGCAATCTTAAGCACAGGCTTGGTCATGAGCTGTCTATCCAGCCAAGTTTTTGCTTCAGGCTTTGCAATTCAAGAACAAAACGTTACAAATTTAGGCTTAGCTTACAGTGGAACTGCAGCTTTAGCTGAAGATGCCAGTACTGGATTCTATAATCCTGCCGGTTTAACACGGTTGGGTGAAAGTGAAATCGTATTAAGTGGTATTTTGATTAATGGTGATTTTGATTTTGATGCTTCAGCTGCAACAACTTCATTTCATCCGCTTTTTCCTGTAAACACGACGCCATTTCCAATGGCTGTTTCAAATGATGATCCAGGTACGTTAAATTATGTGCCTACCTTTCATTTATCCAAACGGATTGATGATCGTTGGATTTTCGGTTTTAACGTAACAGCACCATTTGGTCTAGATACCGAATATCAAGAAAATGGTATTGCTCGTTACTTGGCTACTAACTCCAGTGTTCAGTCACTCGATTTTAGTCCAAGCATTGCCTATGAATTTAGTCCATGCTTTTCATTTGGTATCGGTGCTGATGCGTTATGGGGCAAAGCAGTGCTTGAAGTTCGCACTGGAGCTGGCAATGCCGCATTAGATGGTTTCCAAAAGAACCGTGCTGAAGGTTGGGGCTATGGTTGGCATACAGGGATCCTATGGTCACCATTGGAAACAACTCGTGTTGGCTTGAGCTACCGATCTCATCTCAACTTGCATGCTGAAGGCAACAGTGAAAATTTAGTGCCTTATTTGAACGGTGCATTAGCAGGTTTCGGACCAGCTGAAGGTACTTATACTCTCAGTCGAGTTCGTTCTGATATCACTTTGCCTGAGACCTGGACATTAAGTTTATATCATGAATTTAATGATCAGTTCGCTGTAACGGCGGATGCTGCTTGGACAAATTGGAGTCGGTTCCATACCTTGAGACTCCGTTTTGAGCCAAATAGAGGCGTTCCAGTTTTTGCAGGTGGTGCGCAAGTTGCAACATCTCCTGGTATTGATACCGACACTTGGGAACACTTTAAAGATTCTCGTCGGATTGCTCTTGGTATGATTTATACCTATGACGCAAACTGGTTGTTCCGTATTGGTACAGCATATGATCAAACGCCAGTTCGTGATGACTTCCGTACAGCGCGTTTACCAGATAGCGATAGAATTTGGGCTGCTATAGGTGGTGCTTTTACGTTTAATGAAGCAGTTCGTATTGACTTCGGATATGCACATCTCTTCTTTGATGATGCATCACTTCGCGAACGAGCGCCCTTTATTGCTGGTTCTGATACGCCAATCACTGCAGCCAGTTTGGCGGGTGATTATAAAGGATCTGCTGATCTTGTAGGTATCCAATTACGCTACAATTTCGTATAATCTGATGAGTTAGCAAAGCGCTTGACGAAAAGGGGTTATGGTTAGCGTTTCAAGGAACGCTAGCCATAAGTAGTATAGGTAGTGGATGGACGTCAAGTTTATCCCCAAAGTAAATGGACTAGAATTTATGCCACGGAAAACAGATAAACGTATTAGACTAATCGAAGCAGCCAAGATACTGATTCATCAACAAGGCTTCAATTTAACCACCCTTGCTGATATTGCCCAAGAAGCAGATGTGCCCTTAGGCAATGTTTACTATTATTTCAAAACCAAAGAAGCCATTGGTATTGCTGTTATAGAAAAAAGAGCTTCTGAATGGTCTGAAAGATTAGCCTCTTGGTCTGAAATCTCCGATCCATTGGCGCGTTTGATGACTTTGGTGAAGTACAGTCTCGAAAACTTAGAAATCACGGCTCGCTTTGGTTGCCCTATTGGTGGTTTATGCCAAGAATTAGGCAAACAAGGTGGTGCATTATCTGACTTAGCAGCTAAATTATTGCACGATATTTTAGTTTGGTCTGAAGAACAATTTAGAGCACTTAGCTTTGATCAAAAAGCGCCAGGCTTAGCTTTAAATCTTATTTCTAGCATTCAAGGCATGTTCTTACTTACTCATACCTTTAAAGATCCAAAATTAGCACAACGTCAGACTGAAGAATTGCGTGCATGGTTAGAAGGCTTAGCGAATCGCAAAGTCCAAATGCCAGCAACAGCAACTTCTCACGCAGCATTGATGGAAGAAGAATTGGTCGATTAAGATCCTTTCTTTAAAAAAAGCCCCCATTATGGGGGCTTTTTATTAGTGACTAAGACTTCTTGACGATACTGATTTCAGAGAGAGGAGATGCTTCCCAACCTTTGACTTCATAAAGATTAGCGTAGTTGCCATAAAATGTTGGTGCTTGAGTTAAAGTCGCAGTTTCGGAGTTGATATAAACTGAAGCAACCTTAGCTCCGGTAGCAGCATCTGTAAATTCGATTGGACAACTATTCACTACTTTATAAAAGTTGCAAGCCAGGGAGACAATGCCGTAACTGACAGGTTTAACCGCATTGGCAGCAATTCCTTTTCCTGGGAGCCCAGCTATACTGGTAGTCAAAGCAAGATCAGTAAGATTGCTGAAAGTAATTTGAGCAGGAACAACTCCCTGAGCTACAGTTGCACAAAGCAAAGATCCCGCTAAGATACCGATAGTGTTTGTAGCTAATTTTTTATAATTGATAATCATTTTCAAACTCCTTATAAAACAACCTGTTGACTATAGAACGATGAAAGCAGTTGAACAACCGGCTAAAAAATTGAGCATAGATCTGCAGCAAATCCTTATTGATGTGCCTAGCCAGCAGCTTTACCACCTGCACGAGGGTAAGCTCTTTAAAACCTATCCGATTTCAACGGGTTTAAGAGGTGTGGGAGAAAAGCAAGGCAGCAACCAAACACCAAGAGGTTGGCATATTATCAGAGCGAAAATTGGCCACGCGCAACCAGCCAATACCATTTTTATAGCTAGGCGACCAATGCCTAATATCTATACACCAGAATTAGAAGAACAATATCCAGGCAAAGATTGGATATTGACCCGTATACTTTGGCTCAGCGGCCTTGAAGTGGGAAAAAACCGCTTGGGTGATTGTGATACCATGCAACGATTTATTTACATTCACGGCTGTCCTGATAGTAAGCCAATGGGTGTGCCGCTCTCTCAAGGCTGCATCAGAATGCGCAATCAAGACATTATTGAACTTTTTGATGTGATACCCGTTAGAACAAAAGTATTTATAAGAGGATGATGAATGAACGAAAATGCAATAGGCCCTGTTATTCTCGATATCGAAGGATTAACGCTCACGAAAGAAGATGAGGAAATTATCAAACACCCGCATGTAGGTGGTGTCATTTTCTTTAGCCGCAATTATGAAAATCGGGAACAATTAGCCCTTTTAGCAAAAAGCATTAAAGCTATCCGACCTAACCTTGTTTTGTGCGTCGATCAAGAAGGTGGCCGCGTTCAACGTTTTATTAAAGAAATGTCACGATTACCTAAACTTAGAGTGTTAGGTGAGCTCTATGAGGCGAAAGCTTTTCCATTAGCAAAAATTCAGGAAATGAGTGAAAAATTAGGCTATTTAATGGCCTTAGAAGTGAGATCTCTTGGTGTTGATTTAAGTTTTGCGCCAGTCTTAGATTTGGAGATGGGCGTCAGTGATGTCATGAAAGACAGATGCATTGATAAAGATCCCAAATTAGTTTCTTTATTGGCTATTTCTTATGTAAAAGGCATGACAAAAGCAGGAATGAAAGCCACTGGTAAACATTTCCCAGGACATGGTTCTGTTAAAGTAGATTCTCATCACGCATTACCCGAAGATCCTCGGACTTTTGCGCAAATTCAACCTGATCTCACCCCCTTTAAAACACTGATTGAATTTGGTATTGCTGCCATCATGCCAGCGCATATTGTGTATCCGGCTATTGATCCTTATCCTGTTGGGTTTTCTGCTTATTGGTTGCAATCAGTACTGCGTCAAAAATTAGCGTTTAAAGGGACTGTAGTGAGTGATTGTCTTTCCATGAATGGCGCTGCTGGCATGGGTGATTATCCACAAAGAGCCCGCACAGCTTTAGAAGCAGGATGTGATTTTGTTTTGATCTGTAATAACCGAGCAGGCGCATTAAGTGCTTTAGAAGGGATTAATTTTAATCACCATGAACCTACTCAAAGAAGACGCTTAAGTTTATTGGCGAGTGGCGAATCACCCACTTGGCAGGATTTGGCAACAAGTCCTCAATGGTTAGAAGCACATAGTGTGTTGGCTGAATTGGAAGGGTTTTTAGCAACGTCAGCAGCAGCTCAAGTTGCAACGCCTGTTGGAGAGTAAAGCCTTGCAGTTCTCTGTAAAAAATCATACTCTATTAGACTTAGAACAATTGAGTTCTTTACCTTTCATAACGGCTGTACAGAATGGAAATTACAATAGATCGTCCAGTTGAGGAACTCTCCCAAGAAATGACTGATACGCTGTCATCTGAACATATTCGAAAGGTGTTTTCTCGCGCAAAATGTCTTTTTAGTTCCACAGAAGTTGAAAAAGCACTCCTTGGAATGGCGAGTAAAATCCATCATGATCTACAAGATGAAGATCCTGTTGTACTATGTGTTTTAATTGGTGGAGTGGTTCTAACAGGCAAATTATTGACCCTATTAGATTTTCCGCTGCAAGTCGATTACATTCATGCCACGCGCTATGGTGATAGCACTGATAATTCAACCGAATCGAAATTGGCATGGGTGGCAACGCCAAGAGTTTCATTGAAAGGGAGAACAGTCCTGATTGTTGACGACATTTTAGACAGGGGCGTAACGCTTGCTGGCATTGCAGATTATTGTCGTTCACAAGGGGCAGCTGAGATTAAAACAGCAGTTTTGGTTGAGAAAGAAGTATCTCGTCCCATCGATGCTGTTCAAAAGGCAGATTATACCGGAGTTGTTGTTGAAAATCGGTATGTCTTTGGTTATGGAATGGACTACAAAGGATATTTGAGAAATGCTCCAGGGATTTTTTCAGTTGCCTTGGAAGATCAATAATAAAGGATAAATGAACAAAGTTGCAGTTATCGGCGGATCCCATTTCGCTGCTCTTAAGAATTTAAGTCTTACCCATAGTACCAGTGTTATAACACCCTTTGGAGAACCTTCTGCGCCATTAAGTTATGGCATTTTAGGTGAACAAGAAGTGGTTTATCTGCCGCGCAGAGGCTCTACTGAGCCAATGGCACCTCACAAAATAAACTATCGTGCAAATATCTGGGCTTTACGTGATGCTGGTGTACAAACCGTTATCGCTACTGCAGCTGTAGCAGGTATTGCTGCTGATTTTAAACCTGGCGATTTAGTCATTCCAGATCAACTCATCGATTATACTTATGGACGTGAAAATACTTTTCTGGGTGAAGAAGAGAGTGTTACCCATATCGATCTGGCTTTACCTTATAGCGAAAATTTAAGACAAATTATCATTCGCAAAGGGAAGGAATTAAATTATCAATTTGAAACCAAAGCAACCTACGGCATTATGCAGGGTCCTCGTTTAGAAACCATTGCAGAAGCGAAAATGCTTGCCAGTGATGGCTGTCATCTCGTTGGCATGACAGGTATGCCTGAAGCGGCACTTGCGCGTGAATTAGGTTTAGATTATGCCTGTATTGCGCTGGTGGTGCGCTATGGCGCTTCACACACAACCGCAGAAGCTGACATGGCACGATTAGCAACGCGTGAGAAATGGGTCGAGAATTTAGTAGAAGCCATCATTCTAGACGTTCCCTAACCGGGCCTACCAGATTGGTCCACGGGTGGGATTACGGTAACAACCTTTAACATCCGCTCCCCAATTTTTAAATGCGCTTTTTCAACAGAAGGTGGATTGATCATAATCGCAAGGCGGTTATTGAGGACGTAAAAGTTCATATCTCCGCCTTTCTCAGCAAAATGTTCCATATCACCAAAAGTAAGCATCGGAAGCGTTTCGACTGCGCTGACTATTTTTTTAATATTGTCTTCTTCCGTTTTGGTCACATATAAAATGTGGCAATGTCCTTTGGCTTGATTGACTTCAGTAATCTTGCTGATAGCAATGGTCTTATCGTTAACATCTTTTCCATTGATGGAATTTA
>CAWHKC010000001.1:0-23318 GCA_963829835.1 uncultured Pseudomonadota bacterium | reverse complement strand
AAAATAGCAGAAGCGGGTTGGATATCAAAGACAACCTTAAAAAATGGTTTAGCAAAGGCATACCAAGAATTTAAGCAGATAGATGAAAAACTAACTGAAGCAATAAATTAAGTATCGACACAACCCATGACAAACACTTTGACAAAAATTCTATTCTTTTTTAATCACAGTGAAAGAAAGAAATTATCACTCATAATTCTATGTATCGTTGCAATGGGTTTTGTTGAAATGGTTGGGATCGCAGCTATCTTACCTTTTCTACTGGTGGTTACAAAGCCTGAAGTAATCCAAACCAATCATTACCTATCATTAACATATCAGTTTTTCGGATTTGCAGATCCCAAATTATTTATTCTCTTTACTGGTGGGTTAGTGTTTTTGATTTTAGTATTAGGCAATGCATTTTCAGCAATCGTTTCTTGGATAACAATGCGATTTTGTTACAACCAAGGAACAAAAATATCCACTAACTTATTAAAAAAATATCTTGCTCAACCATATGTATTTTTTTTGAATCGCAACAGTACTGATTTAGCAAAAAGCGTTGTAGTTGATTCAGACAAGTTAGTTGTTGGAATTTTCATTAACTGTATTCAATCATTTTCCAAGAGTATGGTTCTACTTTGTATCACTTTACTTTTGTTTGTAGTTGAACCTGTATTAGCAATTTCCGTTATCTTTATTCTGGGTACAGCTTATGCCGTTAGCTATGCTGTAATCCGTAAAAAATTAGCATCTGCAGGTAGAATTGCATCTGAAGTCAGTTCTTTGCGATATAAAGTGCTCAATGAAGTAATGGGGGCTATTAAAGAACTCAAAATTTTAGGGAGAGAGCAGAGATTTGTCGAGGACTTTAACCAAAAAGCAACAAAGTATGCTAAAGCAGAGACTTTAAGCCAGCTTTCTCCATTGGTAACGAGGTATGTTGTCGAAGGAATTGCTTTTGGTGGAATGATACTCATTGCCTTATATCTTATCGCCACCAAAGAAGATATCAGTAAATTTATGCCTTTACTTGGCCTATATGCTTTGGCTGGCTACCGTATGATGCCTGCAATGCAGCAGCTATTCGTAGGTTTTACTTCCATTAAATATCACTTTACGGCATTAGAAACATTATTTCAGGAAATGCAATTATATGAGGCTGAGCCAACACAAGAAAAAGGTGAAGCGCTTTGTTTCAGAAAGACATTATTACTTAACAATATCCACTATCATTATCCGAACTCGGAAAAGACAGCATTAGCTAATGTTAATATTAATTTACAAAGACATTCCATCATTGGAATAGTGGGAACATCGGGTGCAGGCAAGACAACACTCATCGATATTATTTTAGGACTTTTAACACCATCTCAAGGGTCTTTAGTAGTAGATGGGTTAGATATAACTAAAAATAATATTCAAACGTGGCAGAAAAATATTGGCTATGTTCCGCAAAACATTTTTTTATTAGACACAACTATAGCAAGTAATATTGCCTTGGGTGTGCACCCAGATAAAATTGATATGAATGCAGTTAAAAATGCCGCGAAACTTGCAAACTTGGATCACTTTATTACTCATGAATTGCCTCAAGGGTATGAAACTTCAGTTGGTGAACGTGGAGTAAGATTAAGTGGAGGTCAACGTCAACGCATAGGTATTGCGAGGGCGCTATATCATGATCCTGAGCTATTAATATTTGATGAGGCGACAAGTGCGTTAGATGGAATGACCGAAAAGATTATTATGGAAGCCATAAAAAGCCTAGCACATCGTAAAACTATTATTTTAATTGCTCATAGATTAAATACAGTGAAGGATTGTGACCTGATATATGTTTTAGATCATGGTGAAGTTGTAGGATTTGGGACATACCAAGAGTTATTTCAAGCTAATCAAGCCTTCCAGCATTTGGCTAATGCCCATATAACAATATAAACAAACATAGATTAAATATGAAAATGGTTAGAAGCAAATGAGTAATAAAAAAATTCTTGTCACAGGCGCTGGTGGTTTTATTGGGTCTCATGTGACCGAATGCTTGGTGAAACAAGGGTATAAAGTTAAAGCTTTTGTAGAATATAACTCTTTTAATTCGTGGGGTTGGTTAGATTTTGTTAGCAAAGATATCCTATCAGAAGTTGAGATCTTCTCTGGAGATGTTAGAGATCCATTTGGGGTTAAAAAAGCCATGGAGTCTTGCAGCAAAGTCTTACATTTAGCGGCGCTTATAGGTATCCCATACTCTTACCACTCCCCAGAAAGTTACCTTGAAACTAATGTCAAAGGTACCTTAAATATAGTCCAAGCAGCAAGAGATTTGGGGATAGAGAGAGTGATTCATACCTCAACAAGTGAAGTATATGGAACAGCACAATATGTTCCAATAGATGAAAAGCATCCATTACAACCCCAATCTCCCTATTCAGCTTCAAAAATTGCAGCAGATCAGATGGCCTTATCTTATTATCATTCATTTGAGTTACCTGTTTCTATCATTAGGCCCTTTAATACTTATGGTCCCAGGCAATCAGCTCGCGCCATCATTCCAACCGTGATAACTCAGATTAGCCATGGAATGAATGAAATTAAATTAGGTTCTTTAGAGCCAACACGAGATTTCACTTATGTACTTGATACCGCTGAAGCTTTTGTTAAAGCCTTGGATGCGCCGGACATTATAGGTAAGACTATTAATTTAGGAACGAATTTTGAGATTTCAATAGCCTCTTTAGTTCAAATGATAGCAAAGATCATGAATGCTGATATTAATGTGATTGCTGATACAGAGCGTGTTCGTCCGAAGAACAGTGAAGTTGAACGTTTATGGTCTGACAATACACTTGCAAAAAAATTACTCGAATGGAAGCCACAGTTTTCAGATACTGAGGGGCTAAGAAAAGGACTTGAAAAAACCATTGCTTGGTTTTCAGATCCTATTAATCAAAAAATGTATAAACCTGGGATCTATAATTTATAACATGATTAAAATAGATGAATGCCTAACTGCACTTGTGAGTGTTTTAGGACCCACAGAAGAAGATATTCCGCTGCATAAGCCAGAATTCGGTGGTAACGAATGGGCATATGTTAAATCTTGTATCGATAGTGGTTGGGTTTCAAGCGTTGGTGAATACGTTAATCTGTTTGAACAAAAACTAGTTGAATACACGGGCGTTCCTTATGCCGTAGCAGTTGTTAATGGCACTGCCGCACTCCATATTAGTCTTATTCTGGCGCAAGTAAAACCAAATGATGAAGTTCTGCTTCCATCGCTCACATTCGTCGCAACAGCAAATGCGGTAGCGTATTGCCAAGCAATTTGCCATTTCATTGACAGTGATCCATTAAATCTAGGCATTGATATTGAAAAGTTACGTGGGTTCCTTCATCAAAATGCCATCATTAAAAATAATGAGTGTTTTAATAAAATAACAGGTAGAAGAATAAAAGCCATCATTCCTGTTCACATCTATGGTCATCCCGTTGATATGAATAGTTTGCAATCATTGTGTGACGAATTTCACCTTACAATCATTGAGGATGCGACTGAATCATTAGGATCCTATTACAAGGGCAAACATACCGGAAATTTTGGACAAACAGCCGTAATAAGCTTTAACGGTAATAAAATCACCACAACAGGTGGTGGTGGTGCCATTTTGACGCATGATGCCGAATTAGCTAAAAAGGCTAAACACCTTACTACGACCGCAAAACGTCCACATCAATCAGAATTTTACCACGATGAGCTCGGGTTTAATTATCGATTGCCTAATTTGAATGCAGCTTTGGGGTGTGCTCAATTAGAGCAACTGCCGCAATTTGTAGAAAATAAACGCAATCTTGCACAAAAGTATTTAGAAGCATTTAGTGGCATAAAATATGTAACCATTTTAAAAGAACCTTCCTACGCAAAAAGTAATTATTGGTTAAACGCTTTGATTCTAAAAGAACCCGATAGGAATTTTGTTGAGAATTTTATGAGTCATGCTCAACAGCATCGATATGGACTTCGTGGATTATGGACACCGTTAGATAAATTACCGATGTATAAAGAATGCCCAAAAATGGACCTCAGTAACACATATGCACTATATGATAGCGTCATTGCATTGCCAAGCAGTGCTTACTTAGGCAGAACTAATATGCCATTGGGAGTCGCATCATGAATGATAAAAGAAAAATATGTGTCGTCACAGGTAGTAGAGCAGATTATGGACATCTTTATTGGTTAATGAAAGAAATTCAAAATGATGATGACCTTGAATTACAGATAATCGTAACAGGCATGCATCTATCACCTGAATTTGGGATGACTTTCAAACAAATTATAGCAGATGGATTTCATATTAATGACAACATTGAGATGTTGTTATCCAGTGATAGCTCGGTAGGTGTAACGAAGTCAATAGGATTAGGTGTTATTGGATTTGCAGACAGTTTGGCAAAGCTTAAACCGGATGTTTTAGTGGTGCTAGGAGATAGATTTGAAATATTAGCTGCAGCACAGGCAGCGATGATTGCTAAAATCCCTTTAGCACATTTACATGGCGGGGAAGCGACTTATGGTGCATTTGACGAATCGATAAGAAATGCGATTACAAAAATGTCCCATTTACATTTTGTAGCAGCGCAGGAGTATGCAAATAGAGTTTTGCAAATGGGAGAAAATCCAAAATATGTATTTAATTTTGGTGCCCCGGGACTAGATTACTTATCTAAAGCAAAACTTCATAATCGTGAAAATTTTGAACAATCAATCGACTTTAAACTTGGGGAAATCAATTTTTTAATCACTTATCATCCCTCAACTTTAAGTGACAAAGAACCAAAATATGCAATTGAACAATTGCTCTGTTCGTTAAATAACTTTAAAAAAGCGAATATTATATTTACTATGCCAAATGCAGATGTGAATGGTAAAGAAATTTTAACTTGCATAAGAGATTTTGTAAGTGAAAATAAACATCGATCAATTCTGTTTGATTCATTAGGACAAGAGCGCTATTTAAGTGCAATTTCTCACGTCGACGTAGTTATTGGAAACTCATCAAGTGGTTTAACGGAAGTGCCTTATTTTAAAAAACCCACAGTCAATATTGGAACGAGGCAAGACGGAAGGATTTGTCCGCAGTCAGTAATACTTGTTGAAGAAGATTCAGCTTCAATTACTCGAGCGATAGAATTAGCACTCTCCCCGGTGTTCAAAGAAAGAATTGCAAATCTTAAAAATTTAAAAAATATTGGTAATATTTCCAAAATGATTAAAGAAACCCTAAAAGAGACGGATTTGAGCAAAGTGTTGATAAAGCGCTTTCACAACTACACATCTCACTTGGTGAAAAATTCGGAGGTTAAAATTGAAAGGGTTTAATCAAAATAATAATAAGGTATTCATTATCGCCGAAGCTGGTGTTAATCATAATGGCTCGATTGCCAATGCAATGAAAATGGTTGATGTGGCTAAGGATTGCAATGTCGATGCTGTTAAATTTCAGACATTTACTACAGATGAAGTTGTAACAAAATCAGCGCCTAAAGCTGAATATCAAAAAGTGAGCAGTACGGGTAAAACCCAGCATGAGATGATAGCTGAATTGGAACTCAGCAAAGAAGAGTTTATTGAGCTAAAAGCATATTGCGATTCAAAAGACATATTGTTTCTTGCCTCTCCATTTGATTTAGGAAGTTTAGATTTTCTTATATCAAAACTTGATCTTCCTGCCATTAAAATTGCTTCAGGTGAAATAACCAATGCTCCTCTATTATATAGAGCCGCCTTTTCCGGAAAGCCTATCATTTTATCTACAGGTATGTGCACTTTAAATGATATCGAGGAAGCATTAGGTGTATTAGCTTTTGGTTACATTGACAAACAAAATACCCCTGGCATCGAAAAATTTAAACAAGCTTATAAATCAGAAGCAGGAAAAATGGCATTAAAAGACAATGTGATACTTCTGCACTGTACCTCATCATACCCTACGCCATATGAAGAAGTTAATTTAAATGCAATAAAAACGTTAAGACTAGCTTTTGATTTACCTGTGGGTTATTCAGACCATACATTGGGAATATATGCCTCTATCGGCGCAATTTCACATGAAGCAACTGTTATTGAAAAGCATTTCACATTAGACAAAACGCAAGTTGGACCAGACCATTCCTCCTCCTTGTGTCCGGATGAATTAAAAGAGTTGGTAAAGGGGATTAGAACCGTAGAACAATGCCAAGGCTTAGGAAATAAAACCCCAACACTCTCAGAAAGTGGAAATATCCAAATTTGTAGAAGAAGCTTAGTGGCAAGAACTCCGATTATTAAAGGAGAAAAATTTACGCCAGACTCACTTGGTGCGAAAAGACCAGGTACAGGTATCTCTCCCATGCATTATTGGGAATGGCTTGATGAATATGCAAAAAGAAATTATCAAGCAGATGAAATAGTTCTGTAGGTATTTAAAACAGACTTAAATTTAAAAATGAATAGATCCAAAATCTTTGTATTGAGAACTTATGAAACACGAAAGAAATGCTTATGAATTATTACTTTCTTGTCAAAATTTTGATAGAAATAGTCTTCCAAGCTTTGATTTTCATTTGCATACTAATTGGACTGATGGAGAAAATACAGTTCAGGAAATGCATAACGCAGCAAGTAAAGCAGGATTAACGCACATTCTTTTTAGCGAACATGTTCGCAATACGAGTGAAAATTGGTTTTTTGGTTTTGCCCAACAAGTTCGTGAAAGTGTAAGTAATAACTGTTTGGCATTGGTTGGTATTGAAACTAAAATTATGGATTTCGATGGAAATTTAGATGTAACGTCGAATATCATGGAAAATGCTGACTTAGTTATGGCAAGTGTTCATCGTTTTCCAGGTGAAGAAGGGATTATTGAAAAGAATTCAAATCAATTTAATAAATTTTCTCAATATGAAGATCCAATTGAAACTGAATTCAGACTTGCTAATTTAATTTTAGAGAATCCCGAAGTTGATATATTAGGACATCCTTTCGGGATGTCTTACAAAAGATTTAATCTTGTTCCTTCAATACAAAAAATAAAGCAATTAATAAAAAAAGCGGCGCAAACGGGCACTGCTTTTGAAGTGAACTCAAGATATCACCCCAACCTATGGGAATTAATTGATTTATGTAAAAAATATGGTGCTGTCATTTCTCTAGGTTCGAATGCTCATTCGGTTAAAGAAGTTGGAAAAATTGTTCATCAGCTACAAGATGAGGTGAAATGTGCAATCAATTAGAGTTATGGTAACAGGCGCTGGGAGTATGGTAGGTCAAGGGATTATAAAGTCATTGCAACATTCCTCCCTAAACACAACGATAATTGCGGCTGACATTTCTCCCTATCATGCAGGATTATATCGAGCTGATGAAGCAGTACTTATTCCTCGTGTTGAAGCAGTGAATGCCTTTGATGATTTTGTTTCCATTATTAAGAATAATGAAATAAATATTGTCATGATTGGATCAGAATATGATTTATTGTTTTTTTCTAAAAATAAACAAGCATTAGAAAAAGAGACAAATGCCACTATCATTGTCTCTGAATTTGAAACGGTACAAATGGCAAATGATAAGTGGCTTACGGTTCAATTTTTAAAAGAAAATAATTTACCGTATCCAGAATCATATTTAGTAGAAAATTTAGAGCAAGCGTTACAAATTGCGGAGAAATTAACATATCCCTTTATATTAAAATCACGTCAAGGAACATCAGCACGAAATGTATTCGTAATTCATAATCAACATGAGTTAATGTGTTATTTTCCTATGATTTCGTTGCCATTATTGCAAAAGATGATAAGCCCGCCGAAGGATGAGCTTGATAACGAATATACTTGTAGCATATTTAAAACTAAAGACAACCAAATCATTGGTCCCTTTAATTCACGTAGAGTACTTAAAAATGGTTCTTCATGGCTAACCGAGGTAAAACCATTTGAATTTCTTAATCCCATTTTAATGAAAATTGCAGATAAATTAAATTTTATGGGAACAATTAATGTTCAGTTAATGAATAGCGAGCATGGTCCAATCCCATTTGAAATAAATGCTAGGTCCTCTGGTACTACAGCTGTACGAACTTATCATGGTTTTAATGAACCCGAGATGACTATTATGAGCTATTTCCTCGGAAAGAAAATTGAGAACCCTAAAATTACCTCTGGCTATTGCTTACGTTATGTAGAAGAGCTTTTTTTGCCAGAAGATTTTCTGGAGAAATCAAAGAACTTGGATATTAAAGCCGAAAGAATGGATTGGTTTTAATGAAAATATTAGTCACAGGCGCAAGTGGCATGGTGGGGCGCCATGCTATTGAATTGTTACAAAAACAGAAAGTACCTTTTGTGGCAAGCTCACGATCTCGTCCTGATAATGTATCCAACGATATTGAATGGGAAAGCTTTGATTTACGAACTAATTACACTACAGATGAATTAACCAAAAAATTCCCTGACGTTGAAGCCATCTTTCATATTGGTGCACTGGTTCCTTCTTACAACCAGAATGTAACCGACGTAGCATTGTTAGATACGAATGTTCGTAGCTGCATACCACTTGCATTATGGGCCTTAGAAAGAAATATCTCATTAATTTATTTGTCAGGTGCAATTGTTTATAACAATCCTTTTGAAAAAAATATTAAGGAAAATGCTCAAGCGACCGATACCTCTCTGGGTGGATTTTACGGCTATTCAAAATTATTGGCTGAAAAAACTTTAGACTATTATGTAAAGCTTGGGTTGAAACTCACTATACTAAGAGCTTCTTCAATTTATGGATTTGGGCTAGCATCCGAAAAGTTAATAATGAAACAGTTAGCGTTAGCAAGTACTAATGACACTATTTACCTTAATCCTCCTATTAATGAATCAATTAATTTAATTCACGCCGCTGATGTGGTAAGCGCGATGGTTAAGGCACTAGAAAATAAAGTGCGTGGAGTTTTCAACTTGGCTTATACAAGAGAATATTCTGTTCTTGAAATTGCTCAAACGTGCATAGGATTATATAAAAAAGGAAAAATTGAAATTTTACCTTCTAGTATTAATGATACTCCGATGAAAACTAAATTTTGTTTAGACATCACAAAAGCTAAAGAAACTTTTAATTTTGAACCAAAAATCGATCTCCATACTGGGCTTGAACACATATCCAATAAAGCGTTTGGTGTGTAATTCCCAATGTTTAAAGTTAACGCCGGGTAGATATATGATAAATTTAGAACAATTGTTACTCCCTGACCATGCTGATATCCATGCGGCTATCGAAAAATTAGATAACAATAAAGCACATATAGTATTGGTTGTTGATAAAAATCGTAAATTATTAGGTACCGTGACAGATGGAGACGTAAGACGAGGAATTTTGCAAGCAGTTAAGCTTAGTGACTCTGTTGTAAGAATCATGAATCACCATCCAGTCGTAGCAAAAATGGGCGAAGATAAGGATGCTATTTGCTCTACCATGCGCGCAAAGCAGATACGTCAAATACCACTTGTAAATGATTTAGGTCAAGTTTGTGGTATTGAAATTCTTGATTCGCTGCTTGGGCTCCAAAAAAAAGATAATATAGTTGTATTAATGGCTGGTGGCATGTCAATGAGGTTGCGCCCACTGACAAATGATTGCCCAAAGCCAATGTTAAAAGTGGGCGGAAAGCCAATATTAGAAACGATTTTGACAACTCTTATTCAATTTGGTTTTCATCAATTTTATATTTCAATAAATTATCTTGCAAATCAAATAATGGATCATTTTGGTGATGGTTCAAAATGGGGGGTTGAAATAAAATATTTGGAAGAAAGAGATAAAATGGGAACAGCTGGCCCATTAAGTTTGCTTCCAGATGAAATTCAAAGGCCACTCATTGTGATGAATAGTGATTTATTGACGAAAATTGACTTTAATCAATTGCTCAATTTTCATGTTCAACAAGGTGCGGCAGCTACAATGTGTGTTCGTGAATACGACTATACAGTGCCCTATGGTATATGCAAGTTAGAAAATAATTTTATTGTTGATGTTATTGAAAAGCCAACCTATAAATTTTTTATAAATGCTGGTGTTTATGTTCTTGAACCCGAAGTATTAAAACTTTTGCCTAAAAATGCTTATTTTGATATGCCGGCCTTGTTTTCATCTCTCATCAAGCAAAAGAAACAATCTGCAGCTTTCCCAATTAGAGAGTACTGGTTAGATATTGGTCAACTATCTGATTTTGAGAAAGCACATAAAGAATATAATCACATTTTTGAAATACCAGAAGATTTAAGCAGAATATTATGAAACCAAATAGATTATGTTCCATCTGTGCACGTGGTGGCTCCAAGGGCGTCAAAAATAAAAACTTACGAGATTTTTCGGGAATACCTTTAATAGCGCATATTATTAATATTGTACAAACCACTAAATTATTTGATGCTCTTGCAGTGAGTAGTGATAGTCATGAGATTTTAAAAGTTGCCCAAGATTGCGGAGTGGATTATCTCATTGAACGTCCACTTGATTTGGCTACTGATGAAGCGGCCAAACTTCCTGCAATCCAGCATTGCGTAACACAAGTGCAAAAATTATCTGGTAAGCGATTTCAAACTAACGTTGATATTTCTGTTACTGCCCCCTTGATTCTGCCAGAAGATATATCAGGTGCTGTAAAACTCCTTGAAGAAAGTGATGCGATTAATGTGATTTCTGGAACGCAAGCTTCCCATTCGCCTTATTTTAGTTTAGTTGAAAAGCAATCAAATAATTTTTATTCGCTAATGAAGAAGTTGGAAACTCCCTTTGTACGACGACAAGATTGTCCACCATGCTATGGTTTAAATGGGGCAATTTATGTTTGGAAAACGTCCCACTTTTTTATTTTAGATAAAGTGATAACTGAGAAAACATTGATTTATGAAATGCCCCAAGAGCGTTCGATTGATATAGATACGGAGTTCGATTTGGAAATGGCTCAATATTTATACCAAAGAAGAAAATTATTGTCTTCTCAAAGGAATGATATTGCAACTACCATATGAAAAAGTATAAACAAAAATTAAATACTGTTGCTAAAAATCTGTATCGTAAGATACGGTATTTCTATTGGTTGCTGCGGGCCAGATATATTGGTGCCAAGCCTCAAAGCTCAAATTTAAACAAAGCGACCGTTTTAATATTATTGCCTGAAGCTGGCATTAATTTATACATTAAAACCATGGCGACTATAGCTTCACAGTTAAAACTGCAAGGACATCAAGTATTATTTATTAGATGTTTTAAAATATTTGATCGCTGTGTATTCATGGATTCAGAAGGGTTGCCAGCAGATGCAACTGCTGCCGAAAAAAGCTTACTATGCACCTATTGTTATAGATCATTCCATCATAATATCGTTAACAACGATTTCGATTTTGTTGATTTAAGACATTATACAGCTGAAACTGACTATCGTGAAATTAAAAATGTTATTGCAAAAAATTCTAATAAGCCTTTTG
This sequence comes from uncultured Pseudomonadota bacterium, assembly GCA_963829835.1. Taxonomy (GTDB): domain Bacteria; phylum Pseudomonadota; class Gammaproteobacteria; order Berkiellales; family Berkiellaceae; genus Berkiella. The sequence goes on along the minus strand of CAWHKC010000001.1, from coordinate 11,822 downwards.
ATTTTTCTGTGGATGAAATAAATTTAACAGGGATATTAGAATATAATCTTTTTCTAAATTTGAAAAAGGCAGATCTATCTAATTTAAACGAAAAAGAAGTGGGTTTGTGGCGTCAATATCTTACCTCTCTCTTTGTCGGGTATAAAGCGATAAGAAGAATCATTGATAAACATTCTATTTCAAATATTATTATGTTTGATGTATATAGCTTCAATTCGGTTATCAAAGAATTAGCAAATAAATCTAATATATCATTTGTTAATGTCACTTTCCCTTTTCATAAGGACTTTGATATGAACCGTATCAAAGTAGTTCAGAAAGATATTCTTTCACTTAATAGTGATGTGGTAAATCGGTGGTGTGATTACAAAAATTTATCTTTATCTAGTCACCACATTAAGGAAGCGGTAGATGATTTAGTAATAAGGATGTCTAAAAAAGGTACTTATACCTATTCCCCTAGTAAAAGTTCTCTTGCCGATATACTTACGGATTTGGGATTGGATAGAAGTAAAAAGACCATCGTTGCATACCCTAGTTCTCCAGATGAAATGGATGCAATTTTAAATGCACAACGAAAAAGAGGATTGACACTTGCAAAGTTTGAAGATGCATTTAAAGATCAATTTGAATGGTTGGATGAATTAGTTTTATTCGCAGAACAGTCTGATAATTTTCAAGTTATCATTAGAGTTCATCCTAGAATGGCGCCAAATCACAGAGAAAAATGGGGATGTGCTGCATTAGATGAATTTGTTAGCAGATATTCGCAAAACTACCGTCACGTAAAGATAATTTGGCCTGCAGAGCCGATTTCAAGCTTTGATTTGGCTGAAATAGCAGATGTTGTAACTGTGGCGTGGAGTTCTTTAGGAGCGTTTATGGCAAGGCTAGGGATCCCCGTGATAAGCGGTTTAAAATATGCAATGCCACTTCCCAATGAGGATTTCCATCTTTTTTGTAAGACTAAAAATGAGTTTTTTCATCAAATACAATCTTTAGCTTCTCAATCATGCAGTTTGATGAGATTAAAACATGCTTATCGTTGGTATCACATGAGCGCCTTAGGACACAGTGTGGACTTAGGTGACATCATCGGTGGAGACAAAAGAAATTATCAAATGTTAAGCAAGAATGCTGTTATGCTAGAAAAAGCACTTGTTCAAAATAGTGATCCTCTGGAATTAAATATACAAATGCTCAAGGATCTACAAACTGAAAATTCTGATGCTAATGAAGATTTAGAATTAAAAACGCAACTTTTAAGATTGATTCACTTTTTTATGACAAACGATGATGAATTTGAGGATTCTGATTTTGCCTTTAAGCTAGATGGGAACGTTGTTGAATATCATTACAAAGGAAAAAGTCACCTTAAATATTCACCATTAGTTACAAGATTAGCACTGCTAACCCAGCTTTTATCTGGAGATGAGGCAAGTCCCTATAAGCAAGTCTCTGATTATCAACACGCGGTTGAAATATAATATGCAAACTGCTCCTATCTGCTTATTTGTATACAATCGTCCTAGGCATATGCAGGAAACCCTTAAATCTTTGCAAGATAATCCCTTGGCAAAAGAAAGTGATCTTTTTATATTTTCAGATGGTGCCAAGGATGACCTTAGTCTAGGAGCGGTGGCTGCGGTTAGAGAATTGGCAAAAAATGTGACAGGTTTTAAGTCTGTGAAATATATTTTCCGTGATCGGAATTATGGTTTAGCACAATCAATCATCACAGGGGTTACTGATATTGTAAAACAATTTGGCAGAGTCATCGTACTGGAAGATGATCTTGTTGTTTCGCCTTATTTTTTAAATTATATGAATGATGGATTAGAACTTTATCAACAGAATGAATCAGTCGCCTCCATTCATGGCTATGCTTTCCCTATTAAAGAACGCATGCCAAATACTTATTTCTTGCGCGGAGCTGATTGTTGGGGATGGGCAACCTGGAAGCGAGCTTGGGATAAGTTTGAACCCGATGGAAAAAAATTACAGCAATTATTAAAACAAAAAAATCTTGAAAAGTCTTTTGATTTTGATGGCACGCAACCTAATATACAAATGTTGAAAGATCAAATCACAGGTAAAAACAATTCATGGGCAATAAGATGGAATGCCAGTGCTTTTGTGAATAACATGTTGACCTTGTATCCAGGGATGAGTTTGGTGCGTAATATTGGCTTGGATAACAGCGGCCAACATTGTGCTGTTACAGATATCTTTGATGTCAATTTAGGTGATATGCCAATAGTCATTGAAACTATTGCAATCGAGCATAGTAGCAATGCCTATGAAAGCTACGTACGTTTTTTTAAAAAGCTTCAGGCGCCTTTTCATAAAAGGCTTGCAAGAAGAGTAAAGAAAATCTTTTGTTGACAAGGTATGAAATGAACTACTGCACATTATTTAATAGTCAATACCTCTCAAGAGGCTTAGCCTTATATTATTCGCTTTTAAAGACGACAAAGCAGTTTCATCTTTATATCTTTGCTTTTGATGAGCAAGCATACAAAATTTTACGTTTGATGAATTTACAATTTGTCACTTTGATCTCAATGAATGAGTTTGAGACAACTGAGTTGCTCAACGTAAAATCAAATAGAACAGTTGCGGAATATTGTTGGACATGCACATCATCGACCATTTTACATTGCTTAGAAAAATTTAATTTACCTGATGTTTGTTATCTTGATGCAGATTTGTATTTTTGGTGCGATCCCAGCGTGTTGATTATGGAAGCTGTGGATCATTCTATACTCCTTACCGAACACCGATACACAAAGGAATATGATAATTCAGCCTTGTCAGGTAAGTATTGTGTTCAGTTTATGTATTTTAAAAATGATAAAGATGCACTCGAAGCGTTGCATTGGTGGAAAGCAGCTTGTTTAGATTGGTGTTATAACCGCGTTGAAGAGGGGAAGTTTGGCGATCAGAAATACTTAGATGATTGGCCGACTCGATTTAAACGCGTAAAAGTTCTTACCCACCTTGGTGGTGGCGTTGCGCCTTGGAATGTTCAGCAATATGATCTTTTACCTCCTAAAACTAAAAATTTATTATTAAAGGAAAAAACGACAGGTTATATATTTGATCTTGTGTTCTATCATTTTCATGGTCTTAAATTTATTAACAGCAAAATTGATTTTGGCGGATATCGGCTTTCAAAAGATATCATGGCAAGATTATATAACCTTTATGTGCATGAATTATTGGAAATTGAGCACAACTTGAAATCAGATGAAAAATTATCACCTTTAGTCAATTCTATTAATATTCATTGTAAAAGTAATCGGCATTTTTCAATTAAACAATGGTTGAGAGATATTAGGAACAGATTTATTGGTGCATATAACTTGTTTTCACTATCAAGGTTTAAAGAGATAAAGCATGGCTAAAATAATAGAATTACCAACTCGAACAGATAGCCGTGGTTCATTGACTGTGCTAGAAAAAGTTTTATCTTTTGACATTAAACGCATTTATTGGATTTATGATCTTAACGATGAATCTCGTGGAAAGCATCGGCACAAAGAAACTTGGCAAGCTATGGTATGCCTGCAAGGAAAATGTGAGGTTCTTGTGAAAAAGCACCAAAAAGAAGAATTTTTCAAGCTTGAGAATCCAAATGAAATTTTAATTTTAGAACCTGATGACTGGCATGAAATGAAAAATTTTGAACAAACACCTATATTGTTGGTCGTAGCATCTCATCACTATGATGCTAATGATTATATTCAGGAGCCACTAGTATGATGAGCTCGAATGTAGAATATGAGAATCTAGGAAAACTCAACAAACCCTTTTTTGAAGAATATCAACAGAAATTCACAAAAGTCATGGAATCAGGTTGGTACATTCTTGGCAAAGAAGTGCAGAGCTTTGAAAAGGCCTTTGCTGAGTATGTCGGTGTGAAACATTGCATTGGGCTTGCCTCTGGATTAGATGCACTTATATTGGCTTTAAAAGCTTTAGATTTACCACCCAAATCAGAAGTGATTGTAGCTGCGAATGCTTATGTGGCATGTGTTTTGAGTATTATTGATGCAGGTCTGGTTCCCGTGTTGGTCGAGCCGGATGCTAAGCACTCTAATATTGATGTGAATCAAATTGAGCAAAAGATCACTTCCAAAACTAAAGTGATAATGCCAGTTCATCTTTATGGTTATCCTTGTGATATGGAAGTCATTTGTGGACTTGCCAAAAAATATAATTTACATATTGTTGAAGATTGCGCTCAAGCACATGGTGCTAAATATTTTGATAATAATGTAGGTACCTTTAGCACGATTTCTGCTTTTAGCTTTTACCCAACCAAAAATTTGGGTGCCCTTGGTGATGCAGGTGCTGTGCTAACAAATGATGACGCACTTGCAACAAAATTGCGTGCTCTTAGAAATTATGGTTCTCATGTTAAATATCATAATGATTATATAGGCATGAATTCTCGATTAGATGAAGTTCAGGCAGGCTTTTTAAATGTTAAATTGCCTTCATTGGATTTGATTAACAATCATAAAAGAAGTTTAGCTGTAATTTACGATGAACATCTTGATGAGCGCTATCAAAAGCCAAAACATCAATCAGGTGTTCATGGCGTTTATCATATTTATAATGTGTACTATCAGCAAAGAGATAGGCTCCGTGAATTTCTAAAGGAGTACGACATTGGCACGGAGATCCATTACCCTATTCCATCGTATAAACAGAAGGCTTTGCAGGGGATGTTTGATCAAAATGCATTTCCACTTAGCGATAAGTTGCACGCCACTACGCTGAGTTTACCGATATCTTATTTTCATACTAAAGAAGATATCTTGATTGTTTGCGAGATAATGAATCAATTTATTCATAAGGAATCACTATGAAAGGCATCATTTTAGCGGGAGGAACAGGGAGCAGACTTGCTCCGCTAACCAATGTGATCTGTAAGCAATTGCTTCCTATTTATGATAAACCGTTGATTTACTATCCCTTATCGGTATTAATGTTATCTGGTATCAAAGATATATTGATCATAACAACGCCTCGAGACAAACCTGCTTTTGAAACTTTATTTCAAGATGGATCTCATTTAGGACTTAATATCCAATATGAGGTTCAAGATAAACCCAGGGGTATCCCTGAGGCATTTATTATTGGCGAAAAATTTATTCAACAGGAACCAGTTTGTCTTATATTAGGCGATAATATTTTTTATGGTGAAGGGATTCCTGCTTATTTGAAGGGAATATCTCAATTGCAGACTGGGGCCTGCTTGTTTGGTTATTATGTGAAGGATCCAGAGCGTTATGGTGTTGCAGAATTGGATAAACAGGGTAATGTGCTTAGTATTGAAGAAAAACCCAAACTACCTAAGTCACATTATGCTATTACGGGGCTATATTATTATGATAACCAAGTAGTCGAGTTAGCTAAAACCTTGAAGTCTTCCAAGCGAGGCGAACTTGAAATTACTGATTTGAATGCAATTTATCTACAAAAAAATCAATTGCGTCTGGAAGTCTTAGGAAGAGGGGTCGCTTGGCTTGATACCGGAACCCATGAGAGTTTGCATGATGCTAGTAAATTTGTTGAAGTCATTGAATCAAGACAAGGTTTGAAAATAGCGTGCATTGAAGAGATTGCTTATCTTTTGAAATATATTAATCGTACTCAATACCAGATGCTCATTGAGGATTATCCTCAAAGTCAATATCGAGCGTATTTAGAAAGTATTTTAACAAGAGAATGTGTGTAGGTTAATACGATGAAAACTATTTTGATAACAGGTGGTGCAGGTTTTATTGGTTCAAATGCCATAGCTTATTTTTTATCTCACTATCCAGATTATACCATTATCAATTTAGACAACATGAGTTATGCTGCCTCGCCAAGGAACATGGCATCATTCTGGGACAACCCTCGTCACTTTTTTATTAAAGGAGACATCACCGATAGCGTATTGGTTGAAAAGATATTTGCTGATTATGACATTTCTGGCGTCATTCATTTTGCGGCTGAATCACATGTCGATAATTCAATTGCCAAGCCTGATATTTTTATTAAAACAAATATTCTAGGTACTTTTACCTTGCTTGAAGCGGCAAAGAAGTTTTGGAAAGGTAAACCTGAAAATCGATTTCATCACATTTCAACTGATGAAGTTTACGGCAGTTTAGGTGAAGAAGGAGTCTTCACAGAAGAAACACCTTATGCACCAAATTCTCCTTACAGCGCCAGTAAGGCGAGCAGTGATCATTTAGTTAGAAGCTATTTCAAAACCTATGGGTTAAACACCGTTATTACTAACTGTTCTAATAATTATGGTCCCCATCAGCATGCAGAAAAATTTATCCCTACAGTGATTCGAAAAGCATTAGCTAATGAGCCTATTCCTATTTATGGTAATGGGAAAAATGTTAGAGATTGGATATTCGTAGATGATCACTGTAGAGCAATTGATGCTGTTTTTCACAAAGCAAAACCCGGTGAACACTTCAACATAGGAGGCGATCATGAGTTATCAAATATTGAATTGGCCCACACTATTTGCAGCAGGCTAAATAAAAAATACTCTCAATCTCCAGGATTTGATTATAGGACCTTAGTACAATTTGTCAGAGATAGGCCTGGTCATGACTTTAGATACGCCGTCTCAAATGAGAAAATCTCTAGGCACCTTCAATGGATGCCAAATACGATATTTGAAATGGGTATTGATAAAACGTTATCATATTACATTGAGCAGGGCCAAAAAATTCAATCAATCAAACTGGATACAGTTTGAATAGCTTAGGGTGCAATTTAGCGTACCGTCGCATTTTTTCATCTTGAATTGTTGCATTTTTAATGCAGGGGCTGGCTGCTCCGAAAAGGCAATTGCTATATTGTAATTCTAAAACAAGTCTTTCACCACTGATTAACGCGGTTCCTTTATGTAAGCCTCGGGTGTCTTCTATATGAATAGTACCAGCTGGAACAATGAAAGTTTTGACGTCATCTTGGGAAAAGTGTTCTTCAACAACTGTATCTTCTAAGCGAGTGTAACCAGCCTTTAGAAGGGATTTTGGTATGGCATTTGTACGATGTGAATTCCTGATGAAAACATGTGGACCATTCTCAATAGTGACATCTGTCAAGAAAATAAATACTTTAAGCCATTTAAACCTATCCATATCAAAATGATACATTTGTGCGGAATTAGATTGTGCTTTTTTAGAACAGGGGGTGCTCCACCAAAATGCACCATAATCAACTTTAGCAGAAGCTTTGAGGTAGTTTTGAGCAATGGCAATGAAGGAATTATCCCTCAATAATGCTTGAATCTCTGCGTTCGAGGCCATGGTCTCAAAAGGAATATCATAGACTGATGATAGAGGTTTTTCTTTACTGTAAACGGCTTTTACCATTGGATTGTAAGTTTGCGCCTCATCCATTGGCCTCAAAGTACATTCTTGAGTTAATGCGAATTGATATAGAGACTCAATTAGGTTCTGCGGGAGGATTTTTTCAAAAGTAACATAACCATTTGATTCAAGTGATTGGTTAATTTCATTCAATTTACTTTGAGATAAATCACCAAGAATTCCTTTAGTATTTTCAAGCTTAATGGGTTTATCGAAGAATGAAATGCACTTAGATATTAAATCGTTAGACCAGCCGGATGTTTGGCAGAACAGTCTAATCATACTTAAATGTGCCGAAGAAGGAGTGCGCTGGTTTAAGGGCTTTTTATAGTTGAGATTATAATAGATCAGTCCATAAAAAAGTAGAAAAACATCTCGAGTAAAACGAAGCATTGTTTTTAGCCGTTTTATCAAATTTTGCATGGAATTACCAGTAAATCCCTGAAAAGCCATAACATGAATTGGCAAAAATCCTACCATAAATCACTTTTGATTGGAACTAAGGGATTTGTTATGCTTTGCGATTAATGAAGGGCAATTTGATGTTATCCAGATTACATATCTTCTGAGGGGCGGTTTTTGGTAGTCGACTGAAGGTTTTTCAACGCCATGTTATTTGATTCTTATATTTTCATATTCTGCTTTTTACCTGCCACATTGTTTGGCTATTTTTTATTAACTAAATATAAAAAATATTACCTCGCAATTTCTTGGTTAGTATTAGCATCACTATTTTTTTATGGCTGGTGGAATCCTAAATACCTAACTTTACTTTTGTTATCTATAACAGTTAATTATGCTTTTGGGTATACCCTTTGGAAAAGAGCTGCAAATGGTTTGGATAATAAACTCCTATTATTTTCTGGGATTACATTAAATTTACTGTTCATCGGTTATTTTAAATATGCCTATTTTTTAATCTCCAATTATAATCAAGTTGCGCCCTCGGCTATTGATTTTGATCCTATCATCTTGCCTTTGGGAATATCTTTTTTTACATTCCAAAAAATTGCATTTTTAGTCGATGCAAGTAGAGGTCAACTTAAAGATTACAGGTTCTCGGATTATTGTTTGTTTGTAACATTCTTTCCACAATTAATCGCAGGTCCTATTGTTCAGCACAAACAAATAATTCCACAATTTGCAAACACTAAACAACTAAAGGTTACTGCTCAAAATTTTAATGTTGGCATCACAATTTTCTTTATTGGTTTGCTTAAAAAGATTGGATTAGCCGATAGTATTGCTGTGTACGCAAATGCTTCGTTTGACGCAGCAGCAGCTGGGGTGCACTTAACATTATTTGAAGCTTGGGGAGGTGCTTTAGCTTATACCTTCCAACTTTATTTTGACTTCTCTGGCTATTCAGATATGGCTATTGGGCTTGCTTATTTGTTTGGTATAAAACTACCCATCAATTTCTTCTCTCCTTATAAGGCCAAAAATATTATTGATTTCTGGCGTCGTTGGCATATCACCTTATCCAGTTTTTTAAGAGAGTACTTATATATTCCACTAGGTGGTAATCGAAAAGGACCTTATAGACGGCAAATTAACTTGATGTTAACAATGTTGCTTGGTGGTTTATGGCATGGAGCAAACTGGACGTTTGTTCTATGGGGCGGACTACATGGTTTATATTTGATGATAAATCATACATGGCAACAGCTATGTCAAAAGATATCTTTTTTTGCCGTATTTAAAAAACCTTTCTTTAGTTACTTAAGTCATATTTTGACCCTAACGGTTGTTGTTGTGGCTTGGGTGCCGTTTAGGGCCGAGAATATTCATGTTACGAAATCGATGCTAAGCTCAATGTTTTCTATTCATGCGCTTTCAATACCTAAAAGTTTAGTTTTGAAATATGGATTTCTTAATGATATTGCTTCCAAAGTGGGCTTTCAAAGTAATGGCATGTTTTATAATGGATTAGCTGATTGGTATTTTGGGATGGTTTGGATAATTGGACTTTTGATGGTTGCTCTTATCATGCCAAATACTGTTCAAATGATGCGTCGTTATTTAGTTGCGGGTAGAGAAAATCAAAAGCCAACAATGTTGGTGAGAGCTTTGACATGGAAGCCAACAACATTTTGGGCGATTATGACAGCGTTGATTGTTTTAGTGTCAATCATGTTGATATCAGAGGATAGCGAATTTTTATATTTTCAATTTTAAACTATGCATAAAAAATACTTAAGAAAATTTTTGTTTATTTGGGTTTTGTTAGCCATACCTATTTGTGGGAATTGGTTGTTTTTATTTAATACGGGTGAGTTATTGCCTATTGAAGAGATTGTAGAAAAGCAATTAGCTTCAAATAATAATTGCATAGTTGGTTTGGCAACACGTAATCAAGGTTATTATTATAAAAAAGAGATGTATCAAAGAATAAAACCTGAAATATTGGTTTTAGGTTCTTCTCGTGTTATGGAATTTAGAAAGGATTTTTTTTCTCGTCGAATGCTTAATGTCGGTGGCTCTATGGGCTCGATTAATGAAGGATTTAGTTTTGTAAAAGATGTTTTCAAAGATCACATGCCAGAAACAGTGATATTGGGGTTAGATTATTGGTGGTTTAGTGAGAGGGCAGATTATCCATCACAAGAAATTAAGCCACCATTAAAATTAAGCCACCATATTTCAATAAGAAGTTATTTATTACCATATAAATGGTTATGGCAAAAAAAAATCACTTTCTCCCAATATATTAACAAAGTAAATCCGTTACATTTTTTTAATCAGAAATATGATGAGGGAATTGGAGTTGATGGTAATCTTAACAAAAATGGATTTGCATCAGATGGTTCCTATTTTTATACAAAATATATTACGGGCAAAGAAAAAAGTTTAGATGAAAAATTTCAGTATTACTTTCAACTGATCAAACAGAATGACATTAGATTTGAAAGTGGTTCTTTCGTAAATGATATCCATTTTCAAAATTTATTAAATCTTTTAGATTTTTTCAAACAGAATAAAGTGCAAGTTATTGTGTTTATACCACCGCTGGCCCCATCGCTAGTAGATCACATGAAAGATTTTTCTTTAATTGAAGATCTGCGAAAAAGATTAAAACAAGCAGATATCGCCTTTTATGACTATCATGATGCGCAAGCGATACATGCAAATGATTGTGAGTTCGTAGATGGAACTCACGGCGGAGATGTTTTATATGCTCGGATTTTAGCTGATATTGCCCAGAATGAAAATTTGTTAAAGAAGTATGTGAACGCTGAATATCTTGATACCATAACGAAAAATTATCGCAATATTGCGATGATCCCTCTAAGTGATATTACTAATGAACCAGAAATTGATTTTCTAGGAATGGGTTGCGATAAATCAAGCCAATATTCACTTAAACAAGTTGATAGTGAATTATTGGCCAAAGTGAACTAAATGAAATATTTCCTTTAACTATACAATAGGCTAGAAAATAAACGTGTTATTAGATCAACTCGCCCCCCCGATAGCTAAAAAAATTATACGCAATTTGCTTAAACCCGTTAAAGTTTATGATGACTTTAATAGCGCAAATCAAGCCGTAAAAAATCTTGGTTATGATGATGATACTTTGATTGATATTATTTTTTTAAAAACCAAGCGATTTATAGAGGAAATAATACAAAATCCCTCACGCCCTTTAGAAGTGCACAATCTCTTTTTGCTCAGTATTGTTGGTATTATTAATCAAAAACAAAAATTGAAGGTTTTAGACTTCGGTGGAGCGTTCGGGACGCATTATTTCATCGCTAAGGCTTTCTTTGCTCATCTTGATTTTGAATGGACCGTTGTTGAATTACCTCAGGTAATTGAGAGAGGTCGTCAATTTGAAAACGCCGAATTGAAATTTCTGGATATTGAAGGAAATTTTGATAAGACAGTTGGAGATTTTGATTTAGTATTAACCTCTGGAACTTTGCAGCACATGCCAGAACCTGAAAAAACGTTAGCGTTTTTATGTAGGCACAACGCGCCTTATTTAGCGCTTCTTCGATTAGGTGTAAATCTTACCCAAAAAGATGTTTGGATTATTCATAAAGCGCGGTTTCAAGACTGTGGACCAGGGCCAATGCCCGCAAACCATACAGATGGCATTGCGGCCTTTCCTTTTTGTTTAATGTCTATGGATAAAATAAGTAAAGCCCTTTATAACCATCGCCTTATACTGTCAAATAATGATGCAAGTGGAACGATGAGTGTTCCTGGTTATCCAATACAAGGATTTAATCAGCTATATACCCTTCCCAGATGAATTCTCGGTGTTCACATAGTTTCCCTTGAGGGGGAAAATCATCTGCTTTGGGTATATCAACGTGTGATTTAAACTAAATTGAGATCAGTTTTCTTCAACTATAAAGTGACAAGTTTCTTGTTTTAAAAAACGATAAAACAAACCATATTTAACAATGCAATAAATGG